>NZ_JADOUY010000020.1:0-1140 GCF_015752285.1 Mycetocola sp. CAN_C7 | reverse complement strand
GGTCATGCCCCTTAAGGTGGTGTAGCCCGGTGGCCGGCCTCGTCGTTTAGAGCGTGAGTGCGGTCACCGTGTGATCCTTCGAGTCAACCTTCTACCGAATCCTCGAAACGGAGTCATCACGATGACCGCACCCCATATTGTCGACCCTGCCGGCCTCCTTAGCGAAGCCCTGACCGACGCGTCCCCGGATCTGATGCGCAGCTTGCTGCAAACCATGATCAATGCTCTGCTGTCCGCCGATGCAGATTCTGTTGTCGGAGCCGAGTGGGGCAAACCGAGCCCCGACCGCACCGCGCAACGCAATGGCTACCGCCATCGTGACCTCGATACCCGGGTCGGGACGATCGATGTTCAGATTCCGAAGCTGCGCTCGGGAACCTACTTCCCCGAGTGGCTCCTCGAGCGTCGCAAGCGCGCTGAGGCCGCGATGATCACCGTCGTGGCCGACTGCTACCTCGCCGGCGTCTCGACCCGCCGGATGGACAAGCTCGTGAAGACCCTTGGGATTCACTCGCTGTCGAAATCGCAGGTGTCCCGGATGGCCGCGGATCTCGACGAACACGTTGAGCAGTTCAGGCGCCGGCCCCTCGGCGAGGCAGGCCCGTTCACGTTCGTTGCCGCCGACGCCCTGACCATGAAGGTCCGCGAGGGCGGACGAGTCATCAACGCCGTCGTGCTGGTCGCGACCGGCGTCAACGCTGACGGGCGCCGCGAAGTCCTGGGCCTTCGGGTCGCGACCAGCGAGACGGGCGCCGCGTGGAACACGTTCTTCGCTGACCTGGTTGCCCGGGGCCTGACGGGGGTGCGCCTGGTCACGTCCGACGCCCACCGCGGCCTGGTCGAAGCGATCGCCGCGAACCTCCCCGGAGCCGCCTGGCAACGATGCCGCACCCACTATTCGGCGAACCTGATGAGTGTGACCCCGAAGAGCATGTGGCCAGCCGTCAAAGCGATGCTCCACAGCGTTTATGACCAGCCCGACGCTGCCGCGGTGCACGCCCAGTTCAATCGGCTGTTGGACTACGTCGACGGTAAACTCCCCGACGCTCACGAGCACCTCGATGCTGCCCGGGCGGACATCCTCGCCTTCACCACATTCCCCGACGGGCTCTGGCAACAGATCTGGTCGAACAACCCGAA
>NZ_JADOUY010000019.1:0-1290 GCF_015752285.1 Mycetocola sp. CAN_C7 | reverse complement strand
TGCGCCCGTATGGTGAATTGAGACAGGCGTTAGGAGGATCTGTTTCATGTCGAATCGTCGTAAGTTCAGTGCCGAGTTCCGGGCCGAGGCCGTGGAACTGGTGGTTTCATCGGGCCGGCCGATCGCGCAGGTCGCACCCGAGATTGGTGTCGTCGAGGGGACGCTGGGGAACTGGGTCCGGGTTTGGAAAGAGGAGCACCCCGATGCCGGCGCGAAGGACCCCGGCCCGGTGGAGTGGGCCAAGTACAAGGCCTTACAAGCCGAGAACGCGGAGTTGAAACGGGAGATCGAATTCTTGGGAAAAGTCAGCGCCTTCTTCGCGGCGAAGCAACGATAAACGACTACTTCATGTTTATCAGCGCGGAGAAGGCCACCTTCCCGATCGACTGGATGTGCCACAAGCTCAAGGTCTCCCGGGCCTCGTTCTACCGCTGGCTGCGCCCCGCGGAACCCACTAAAACGCAGGTCCGCCATGACGAGCTCGACGGGCACGTTGTCCGCGTCTACAAGCGCGAGAAGGGCAAGGCCGGGAGGGACCAGATCGCGATCCTCCTGGCCCAGGAAGGCGTCAGCATCGCCACGGGCACAGTCGGGTCGATAATGGCCGGGCGGGGCCTGCGGGCGGTCAGGATGCGGTCGTGGAAGAAGACCACGACCGTTGACCCCGACGCCCGGACCGAGCACATCAAGAACCACATGCTCGACAACGAGGGGAAGCGAGACTTCACCTCCGAGGTCCCAGGAACCCGGCTCTGCGGCGACATCACTTACCTGCGGACCGGGGCGGGGTGGCTGTATTTGGCGACCGTCATCGACTTGTCGACCCGGATGGTCGTGGGCTGGTCAATGGCCGCTCACATGCGCACCAGCCTGATCATCGACGCCCTGGCGATGGCCCGCGACCACGGCCACCTGGACGTGAACGGGGCCATTTTCAACTCGGACCGTGGCCCGCAATACACCTCTGGAGATTTCCAGAAGTGGTGCTTCGCGAACGGGGTGACGCAGTCGATGGGAGCCGTGGGCGTGTGTTGGGATAACGCCGTGGCGGAGTCATTTTTCTCCCATATGAAGACCGAAATGTATTACCAGCAGCACTTCGACAACCACCTCGCCGCGCGCACCGCGGTGATGGAATACATCGAATCCTGGTACAACCGGCGACGGCCCCACTCCCACAACGGAGGACTACAACCGGCCGCCGCACTCGCCGCTTACCAAGACCGCCGCCACCTGGCTGCGGCATAGAAGAAAAACACATCGAACTGTCTCAAAAACTTGACGAGCGCA
>NZ_JADOUY010000018.1:0-1296 GCF_015752285.1 Mycetocola sp. CAN_C7 | reverse complement strand
CGGGTCTGCTGCACGGAAAGGTGACATCTGATCTGGCTTGCCCGGGAGGGCGGCCTGGAAGGATGGCATTGTGCCTAAGCCCTACCCGAGCGAGTTCCGTGACGACGTGGTGCGCGTCGCGAGGAACCGCGAACCCGGTGTGACGATCGAGCAGATCGCGAAAGACTTCGGTGTTCACCCGATGACGTTGCAGAAGTGGTTGCAACGCGCCGCGGTCGACGACGGATCCAAATCCGGCCAGTCCCGCACCGATTCGGCCGAGCTGCGGGAGGCACGGAAACGGATCCGGCTGCTGGAGCAGGAGAACGAGGTGCTGCGGAGGGCGGCGGCGTATCTGTCGCAAGCGAACCTGCCGGGAAAAGGTTCTACCCGCTCGTGACTGAGCTCGCCGTCGCAGGGGTCCCTGTGACGGTGACGTGCCGGGTTCTGAAGCTCTCCCGCCAGCCCTACTACCGGTGGCTGGTGAACCCGATCACGCCCGGCGAGGTGGTGGAGGCGTATCGTGCGAACGCATTGTTCGACGCGCACCGCGACGACCCCGAGTTCGGGCATCGACTCCTGGCCGACGAGGCCCGCGACGTCGGCGAGTCGATGGCGGACCGGACCGCGTGGCGGATCGCGTCGCAGAACGGCTGGTGGTCCGCGTTCGGGAAGAAACGGGGCAAGAGCGGCAAGAAGCCCGGCCCGCCTGTCCACGACGACCACTGCACCGTCACCGACGAGCACGGGCGAATCCGGCACGAGTTCACCGCAGAAGGTCCGAACCAGCTCTGGCTGACCGACATCACGGAACACAAGACGAGTGAGGGCAAGCTTTACGTTTGCGCGATCAAGGACGTGTTCAGCAACAAGATCGTCGGATACTCCATCGACTCCAGGATGAAGTCGAGCCTGGCCGTCCGGGCGCTGGAGAACGCCGTCGCGATGCGAGGCGACGTTGCTGGCTGCATCGTTCACAGCGATCGAGGATCCCAATTTCGAAGCCGAAAGTTCCTCCGCGCTCTGGCCCGTCACCGACTGGTCGGATCCATGGGAAGAGTGGCCTCGTGCGGCGATAACGCGGCCATGGAAAGCTTCTTCGCGCTGCTGCAGAAGAACGTCCTCGACCGTCACTCCTGGACCACCCGAGAGCAGCTGCGGATCGCAGTCGTGACCTGGATCGAACGGACCTACCACCGGCGCCGTCGACAAGCAGCCCTCGGCCGTTTGACGCCGGTCGAGTTCGAGGTCATCATGAACACGACCGTCGCACTGGCGGCGTAACTACAACCTGTCACCTATCCGTGCAGCAGTCCC
>NZ_JADOUY010000017.1:0-1426 GCF_015752285.1 Mycetocola sp. CAN_C7 | reverse complement strand
GGTGACGTCCCGCTGAGTGGTGGAATTTCTCGACACCGTGCGGGTCAGTGCTTCTAGCTTATGCGGCGGCGAGTTCTGGGAGGATCACCGCCTCGTCGATGACCGCGATCGGGTTGTCCATCGTGGTCAGTTCGAGCATGGAGGCTTCGGAGAAGTAGCGGCGTTCGCCGGCTTCCCATTCGTCGTGTTGCTCGATCAGGACTGACCCTGCGAGGCGCAGCAGGGCTGCCGTGTTGGGGAACACGCCGACGACGTCGGTGCGGCGTTTGATCTCCTTGTTGACGCGTTCCAGCGGGTTCGTGGACCAGATCTGGCGCCAGTGCCGGCGTGGGAATGCGGCGAAGGCGAGGAGATCGGCTTCCGCATCGGTGAGCATGACGGCAACCTTCGGGTGCGAGCGTCCGAGCATCGTCGTCACCTCCGTGAACTGGCTGCGGACGTGCTCGGCGTCGGGCTGGGCAAAGATCGTGCGGATGATCGACGCGACCATATCCTGGCTGCCTTTCGGGACCACCGCGAGCACGTTGCGCATGAAGTGGACTCGGCATCTTTGCCACCCGGCACCCTGGAACACAGTGCCGATCGCTTTCTTCAGCCCGGCATGGGCATCAGACATGACCAGGCGCACTCCTTCGAGACCGCGGGTCTTCAACGAGCGAAGAAAGCTGGTCCAGAACTCCTCGTTCTCGCTGTCGCCGACATCGAAGCCGAGGACTTCGCGGCGTCCGTCGGCTGCAACTCCGACCGCGACGACAACAGCTTGGGACACGATCCGGTGCCCGACCCTGGCTTTGCAGTAGGTCGCGTCGAGGAACACATACGGGAAGTCCTGGGAGCTCAGGGTGCGGTCACGGAACTGGGCGACCTCCGCGTCCAGGCCCGCGCAGATCCTCGACACCTCGGACTTGGATATCCCGGTGTCGGCGCCGAGGGCTTTGACAAGGTCGTCGACTTTGCGGGTCGAGACGCCATGGACATAGGCCTCCATCACGACCGCGAACAGCGCCTGATCAACGCGGCGGCGCCGCTCCAACAGTGCGGGGAAGAATGACCCCTGGCGGATCTTCGGGATCCTCAAATCCAGATCACCCGCCGTCGTCGTCAACGTCCGGGACCTGGTCCCGTTGCGGTGAGTCGTGCGGTCACCGGAGCGCTCGAACGGCGCGGCGCCGATGAACGCGGTCGCTTCCGCATCGATCAGCTCCTGATACAACGTCTCGGTCGCGGAACGGATCCTGTCGGTGACATCGGTGAGCTTCAGTTGAGCAAGCAGATCGAGCAGGGCAGACTGGTCTAGAGCCATCGTGGTTTGTGTCCTTCGTGAGTAACTTTGATCGGTTCTCACTGACCATCCCACGATGGCTCACCACGTCGACAATCCGACGCTCAGAACCCCGGAAACCACACCACCCCAGGGGACGTCACC
>NZ_JADOUY010000016.1:0-2896 GCF_015752285.1 Mycetocola sp. CAN_C7 | reverse complement strand
GAGGCGGTGATCCTCCCAGAACTCGCCGCCGCATAAGCTAGAAGCACTGACCCGCACGGTGTCGAGAAATTCCACCACTCAGCGGGACGTCACCCAGCAAGCCGGGCCACTTCTTCGCGACGTAGCCCTTTTACTCGACGGCGTTTGGTGGGCAGAAGGCCAACGTCCGAAGGCTGCACTTGCTCCCGACGAGCACGAAGGAACTTTCCGATCGCGTTGTCATCACCTGCGTCCATGCATCAACCGTACTCGCGCCCCTTTGCTCCCGATCCTGTCCCCGCCACTACCAGTTAAAGCGGGGTCACTTTGCGCGGGACTTTGCGAAGCCAACCATGCGTTCCAGACCTCCGACAGCCCAAACAGAAGGAGCAAGCATGTCACCCATCACTTCACCTTTCGGATTCTCGTCGACAGCCTCAGAGGTCGCCGAGGGAATCGAGCTCACCGGCAAACGCGCCATCATCACCGGCGGCGCCTCAGGCATCGGGATTGAGACGGCGAAGGTCCTCGCCGCCCGCGGTGCCGACGTCACACTCGCAGTGCGCAACCTCGAAGCTGGCGAGCGTACCGCGGATGCGATCATCGCCGAGACAGGGAACCTCGCCGTTCGAGCTGCCAAACTGGATGTGTCCGATCTCCAGTCCGTGCGCGATTTCGTCGCCGGGTGGACGGGTCCGTTGCACATTTTGATCAACAACGCAGGGATCATGGCCACCCCTGAGGAGCGCACCGCGAAGGGCATCGAACTGCAGTTCGCCACCAACTTCCTCGGTCACTTCGCCCTCACGGTCGGTCTGCATGATGCGCTGGCCCAGGCCGGCGGGGCACGGGTCGTGGCGTTGAGTTCGAGCGGGCACCTCATCTCGCCCGTCGTCTTCGACGACATCAACTTCCGCTTCCGGCCATACGACCCGCTGCTCGCCTACGGCCAGTCGAAGACCGCGTCAGTGCTTTTCGCGGTGGGCGCGGCTAACCGCTGGGCGAAAGCAGGCATCACTGTGAACGCTGTGATGCCCGGGGCAATCGCCACCGGCCTGCAGAAGCACACCGGCGGGCTCAAGACCCCGCCCGAGGGACGCAAGACCGTTGAGCAAGGAGCGGCCACGAGCATCTTCGTCGCCACTTCCCCTCTCTTGGCGGGAGTCAGCGGCCGCTACTTTGAGGACAACAACGAGGCCGCAACTGTTTATGACGGCAATGGCTGGATGGCAGGCGTGGCTGCTTATGCGCTCGATCTCAGCAACGCCGACCGCCTGTGGGAGCTCGCATCTCGACTCATCGCCGCATGACGAACCGACAGGGCGACGGCAGAACGAACGACCCCCACGAAACCAGGAAGAAGACAGCATCATGACCACCTCACCGATTCGCACGGTCGGATTCATTGGACTCGGCGACCAGGGGGCACCGATGGCCCGTGCCGTCGCCGGTTCCCCTTACGACCTGCAGGTCTGGGCCCGCCGTGCCGCATCGCTCGACGCTCTGCGTGATGGGACTTACACCGTTCGCGCCTCGCCTGCCGAGTTGGGTGCGGCGAGCGATATTGTGCTGCTGGTGCTTCGCGATGACGCCGACGTTGATGACGTGCTCGAGAACCAGGGGCTCCTGGGCGCGATGAAGCCAGGATCGCTCATCGTTAATCACGGTACGGGCGACCCGGAGACCGCGGTCCGGTTCGCGGAGCGAGCGGCCGAGCGCGGGATCGCCTTCCTTGATGCGCCGGTGAGCGGTGGCGGACCCGGAGCCGAAGCCCGACAGCTTGCGACGATCGTCGGTGGCCACCGGGATGCATTTGAGCGTGCCGAGCCCGTGTTCGACATGTTCTCGGCGTCCGTCGTGCACATGGGCGGGCCGGGTTCCGGTCAGGTGGCCAAGCTGCTGAACAACGCCCTCACTATGACCAACCTGAAGAACGCCGAGGATGTGCTCGCGATGGCAGCTGCGATCGGCGTCGACATTGCAGCTTTCCGGCTGCTCTTGGCCTCGAGCAGCGGAGGCAGCTTCGTGATGCAGGCGCTCGGCGCGCAAATCACGCCCGAGATCGCTCCACACCTGCAGGGCTTGATGCGCAAAGACATCGAGCACTTCGCCGATGGGGTCGGCCGTCTGGGCATCGACACCTCGACCGTGCGCGAACGCGGGTTGGCTGGAGCCGAGGGACTTTTCGCCGCCGCGGAATTGGTATCAGCCAGTATCAAAGGCTGAACTGGGCGCGGTGATCCGTCGCACCCTGCCAATCACTTGCCAAAGCAAGTCATCACTCGATCTACCAAAAACCACGAGTTGACCGGGCTCTCATTCGGCGCACGGCTGTCAAGCCCACGGCGGCCGGACGAGAGCCTGTGCGGCTCGGCTCGGCTAGGTTCCGGTTCGGCGGTCAACCAAAAAACGCTTGACTGACTGCGGCGGTGTCTTCGTATAGGTGCAAACGCACGATTGCCCCGTTGTGAACCTTGATATGCAGTGCACTGGGTGTGCTGAATCTGCGCCCCGTCGTCTCGGCAACATGAGAGAACTGTGAAAAGACAGCTGCGTCTTCGCCATCGATCAAAATCGCCTCGACGTCGACAACACTTTCTCCAGATCTGAATGCCGGCCACATGGTGCGAAAATAGTCCGCTACTTCTTGGCGTTTGGACCTTGTCCCAGTCCACGGCAGGGCGTCATCTCCGGGAACATACCAGTCGATATCCGCAGCGAATAGTGCACCTATGGCATCGGCCTCTTGCGCGCCGAGAGCCTCTAAGAACTTATTGACTACTTCTGCCGTGTTCATGGTCTCGCTTCTTCTCTCATTGGGAAGGTGACGTCCCCTGGGGTGGTGTGGTTTCCGGGGTTCTGAGCGTCGGATTGTCGACGTGGTGAGCCATCGTGGGATGGTCAGTGAGAACCGATC
>NZ_JADOUY010000015.1:0-5405 GCF_015752285.1 Mycetocola sp. CAN_C7 | reverse complement strand
TAAGTTAAGTCCGGCGGTGTCCTACTCTCCCACAGGGTCCCCCCTGCAGTACCATCGGCGCAAAGAGTCTTAGCTTCCGGGTTCGGAATGTGACCGGGCGTTTCCCTCTTGCTATGGCCGCCGAAACACTTGTTGACATGTAGTCAAAGTGAATCGAACAAACATATTGTCTGTTCGGTTCTCGACCGTACATCGAGAACCACATAGTGGACGCGTAGCATCATGCCAATCCGTTCCGAAACGATCGAAACAAACGTCATGCTTCCACCTCTAAGGGTGGGTTTGATTATCAAGTTATCGGCTTATTAGTACCGGTCAGCTCCGAGAGTCGTTAGTCCTCTCTTCCACATCCGGCCTATCAACCCAGTAGTCTAGCTGGGAGCCTCTCGCCCGAAGGCATGGAAATCTCATCTTGAGGCCGGCTTCCCGCTTAGATGCTTTCAGCGGTTATCCATCCCGAACGTAGCTAATCAGCGGTGCTCCTGGCGGAACAACTGACACACCAGAGGTTCGTCCAACCCGGTCCTCTCGTACTAGGGTCAGATCCTCTCAAATTTCCTGCGCGCGCAGCGGATAGGGACCGAACTGTCTCACGACGTTCTAAACCCAGCTCGCGTACCGCTTTAATGGGCGAACAGCCCAACCCTTGGGACCTACTCCAGCCCCAGGATGCGACGAGCCGACATCGAGGTGCCAAACCATGCCGTCGATATGGACTCTTGGGCAAGATCAGCCTGTTATCCCCGAGGTACCTTTTATCCGTTGAGCGACAGCGCTTCCACAAGCCACTGCCGGATCACTAGTCCCGACTTTCGTCCCTGCTCGACTTGTCAGTCTCACAGTCAAGCTCCCTTGTGCACTTACACTCGACATCTGATTGCCAACCAGATTGAGGGAACCTTTGGGCGCCTCCGTTACTTTTTAGGAGGCAACCGCCCCAGTTAAACTACCCACCAGGCACTGTCCCTGAACCGGATTACGGTTCGAAGTTAGATATCCAATATGACCAGAGTGGTATTTCAACAATGACTCCACCGACACTAGCGTGCCAGCTTCACAGTCTCCCACCTATCCTACACAAGCCACACCGAACACCAATACCAAGCTGTAGTAAAGGTCACGGGGTCTTTCCGTCCTGCTGCGCGTAACGAGCATCTTTACTCGTAGTGCAATTTCGCCGAGTTCGCGGTTGAGACAGCTGGGAAGTCGTTACGCCATTCGTGCAGGTCGGAACTTACCCGACAAGGAATTTCGCTACCTTAGGATGGTTATAGTTACCACCGCCGTTTACTGGGGCTTAAATTCTCAGCTTCGCCTTGCGGCTAACCGTTCCTCTTAACCTTCCAGCACCGGGCAGGCGTCAGTCCGTATACATCGTCTTGCGACTTGGCACGGACCTGTGTTTTTAGTAAACAGTCGCTTCCCACTGGTCTCTGCGGCCCTACCACGCTTCCCGGAGTAAATCCGCTGACGTGTCAGGCCCCCCTTCTCCCGAAGTTACGGGGGCATTTTGCCGAGTTCCTTAACCACGATTCTCTCGATCTCCTTGGTATTCTCTACCTGACCACCTGAGTCGGTTTGGGGTACGGGTGACTTGAACCTCGCGCCGATGCTTTTCTTGGCAGCATAGGATCATCGGATCTTGCCCTTGCGGGCTCCCCTTCAGCTCTCAGCCTGTATGAGAGACGGATTTGCCTATCTCTCGGCCTACAACCTTGGCCTGGGACAACCATCGCCCAGGACCGACTACCTTCCTGCGTCACACCTGTTAATACGCTAACCGCACCAGCATAGGGTCGTGCGCTAGGCCCAGAGTCTCACCCCGAAGGGATCAATCACTGGGATTCAGACACTTAGCATTACTGGATTAGCTTGGGCGGTTCTTCGTCAGTACGGGAATATCAACCCGTTGTCCATCGACTACGCCTGTCGGCCTCGCCTTAGGTCCCGACTTACCCAGGGCGGATTAGCCTGGCCCTGGAACCCTTGGTCATTCGGAGGACGGGTTTCTCACCCGTCTTTCGCTACTCATGCCTGCATTCTCACTCGTGTGGCCTCCACGGCTGGTTTACACCGCCGCTTCGCTGGCCACACGACGCTCTCCTACCCATCAACATGGCTGGACCAACACACTAAATGTGCGGCCTACCTATTACATCAATGCCACAACTTCGGTGGCGTGCTTGAGCCCCGTTAAATTGTCGGCGCGGAATCACTTGACCAGTGAGCTATTACGCACTCTTTCAAGGGTGGCTGCTTCTAAGCCAACCTCCTGGTTGTCTGTGCAACTCCACATCCTTTCCCACTTAGCACGCGCTTTGGGACCTTAGTTGGTGGTCTGGGTTGTTTCCCTCTCGACGATGAAGCTTATCCCCCACCGTCTCACTGCTGCGCTCTCACTTACCGGCATTCGGAGTTTGGCTGACGTCAGTAACCTTTTAGGGCCCATTAGCCATCCAGTAGCTCTACCTCCGGCAAGAAACACGCAACGCTGCACCTAAATGCATTTCGGAGAGAACCAGCTATCACGAAGTTTGATTGGCCTTTCACCCCTATCCACAGCTCATCCCCTCAGTTTTCAACCTAAGTGGGTTCGGTCCTCCACGCGCTCTTACACGCGCTTCAACCTGGCCATGGATAGATCACTTCGCTTCGGGTCTAGGACATGCGACTGAATCGCCCTATTCAGACTCGCTTTCGCTACGGCTACCCCTCACGGGTTAACCTCGCCACATATCGCTAACTCGCAGGCTCATTCTTCAAAAGGCACGCTGTCACCCCTACAAGGAGGCTCCAACGGTTTGTAAGCAAACGGTTTCAGGTACTATTTCACTCCCCTCCCGGGGTACTTTTCACCTTTCCCTCACGGTACTTGTTCACTATCGGTCATCTGGGAGTATTTAGGCTTATCAGGTGGTCCTGACTGATTCACACGGGATTTCTCGGGCCCCGTGATACTTGGGATACTCTTCGCGCCATCACGTCATTTCGACTACGGGGTTCGCACCCTCTCTGACCAGGCTTTCAATCCTGTTCGTCTATAACGCTCTGTAACGCTGTACCAGCGGCAGCCAGTACTGAAAAGTCCCACAACCCCGAACATGCAACCCCTGCCGGGTATCACACATGCTCGGTTTAGCCTGTTCCGATTTCGCTCGCCACTACTGACGGAATCACTGTTGTTTTCTCTTCCTGTGGGTACTGAGATGTTTCACTTCCCCACGTTCCCTCTACCCGCCCTATATATTCAGGCGGGAGTCACCAGGTCAACTTACGCAGCCTGGCGGGGTTTCCCCATTCGGAAATCCTCGGATCACAGCTTGTTTATCAGCTCCCCGAGGCTTATCGCAGATTACTACGTCCTTCTTCGGCTCCAGATGCCAAGGCATTCACCGTTTGCTCTTAAAAACTTGCAATCACATGAGTTTGAATCGATTCTTCGTTTCGGAAAAATTGACCAATGAATCTGATAAATCAGATCTATTGTTTGTGATTCGAACCCCGAAGGGTCCAAATCAAAGATGCTCGCGTCCACTGTGTAGTTCTCAAAGTACGGTCGGTACCCACCCTGCCGGCCACCATAACGGTTCCGCCAAACAGGAGAAGGTCCAGAGGTACAGTCCAAACCGAGGTTCCCCTCGACTTGTTCCGGTCCCTCAGGACCCAACAGCGTGCAACATACGAACCAGACCAACCCAGTGCTTTCCTTCCCAGGTAAACCTGGGCGTACTCATACCGGATCATTCCGATCCGCATCAATGTCAATGTTCCACCCATGAGCGCCAGCAGGAAACATTTGCTCCTGAACTGACTTGGCCAGTAATTCCGCTGTATACAGACGGACTGGCACATGCTCCTTAGAAAGGAGGTGATCCAGCCGCACCTTCCGGTACGGCTACCTTGTTACGACTTAGTCCTAATTACCAATCCCACCTTAGACAGCTCCATCCCACAAGGGGTTAGGCCACCGGCTTCGGGTGTTACCGACTTTCATGACTTGACGGGCGGTGTGTACAAGGCCCGGGAACGTATTCACCGCAGCGTTGCTGATCTGCGATTACTAGCGACTCCGACTTCATGAGGTCGAGTTGCAGACCTCAATCCGAACTGGGACCAGCTTTTTGGGATTCGCTCCACCTTACGGTATTGCAGCCCTTTGTACTGGCCATTGTAGCATGCGTGAAGCCCAAGACATAAGGGGCATGATGATTTGACGTCGTCCCCACCTTCCTCCGAGTTGACCCCGGCAGTATCCCATGAGTTCCCACCATTACGTGCTGGCAACATAGAACGAGGGTTGCGCTCGTTGCGGGACTTAACCCAACATCTCACGACACGAGCTGACGACAACCATGCACCACCTGTATACGAGTGTCCAAAGAGTTCACGATCTCTCGTGCGTTCTCGTATATGTCAAGCCTTGGTAAGGTTCTTCGCGTTGCATCGAATTAATCCGCATGCTCCGCCGCTTGTGCGGGCCCCCGTCAATTCCTTTGAGTTTTAGCCTTGCGGCCGTACTCCCCAGGCGGGGAACTTAATGCGTTAGCTGCGACACGGAGACCGTGGAATGGTCCCCACATCTAGTTCCCAACGTTTACGGGGTGGACTACCAGGGTATCTAAGCCTGTTTGCTCCCCACCCTTTCGCTCCTCAGCGTCAGTTACGGCCCAGAGATCTGCCTTCGCCATCGGTGTTCCTCCTGATATCTGCGCATTCCACCGCTACACCAGGAATTCCAATCTCCCCTACCGCACTCTAGTCTGCCCGTACCCACTGCAGGCCCGAGGTTGAGCCTCGGGTTTTCACAGCAGACGCGACAAACCGCCTACGAGCTCTTTACGCCCAATAATTCCGGACAACGCTTGCACCCTACGTATTACCGCGGCTGCTGGCACGTAGTTAGCCGGTGCTTTTTCTGCAGGTACCGTCACTTTCGCTTCTTCCCTGCTAAAAGAGGTTTACAACCCGAAGGCCGTCGTCCCTCACGCGGCGTTGCTGCATCAGGCTTTCGCCCATTGTGCAATATTCCCCACTGCTGCCTCCCGTAGGAGTCTGGGCCGTGTCTCAGTCCCAGTGTGGCCGGTCACCCTCTCAGGCCGGCTACCCGTCGTAGGCTTGGTGAGCCATTACCTCACCAACTACCTGATAGGCCGCGAGTCCATCCTTGACCAAAATTCTTTCCAACCACTGAAGATGCCTTCGCGGTTCGTATCCGGTATTAGACGTCGTTTCCAACGCTTATCCCAGAGTCAAGGGCAGGTTACTCACGTGTTACTCACCCGTTCGCCACTAATCACCAGAGCAAGCTCTGGATCATCGTTCGACTTGCATGTGTTAAGCACGCCGCCAGCGTTCGTCCTGAGCCAGGATCAAACTCTCCGTAAATGTTTAATTGCACGACCACC
>NZ_JADOUY010000014.1:0-11126 GCF_015752285.1 Mycetocola sp. CAN_C7 | reverse complement strand
GATCGGTTCTCACTGACCATCCCACGATGGCTCACCACGTCGACAATCCGACGCTCAGAACCCCGGAAACCACACCACCCCAGGGGACGTCACCCGATCGAGTGTCTCGGACCTGTCGAGTAGAAGTGTGCGGCGAGGTCCGGGAAGCGCGAAGCCTCCGCAATTACCGAGCGATGCAGCGCCACTGCAGGCTGGAGTGCAGAACAAAGACGGTCTCTGTCGCCACGTCGATCAGAGATCCGGTGGCATTTGCCACAGCCCGGATCCGGTCGTGTTCGCGCTCGACCGCCGCGGCGAATAGTGCAGCTTTGTCGCCAACATCGATGTAGAGAGTACGTTTCGTGACTTCCGCCGTTGCAGCAATGATGTCAAGGCTGGCCGCTTCGAAACCACGCGCCGCGAACATCTGGACTGCAGCGTCGAGGATGCGATCCCGGCGCACGGCACGTTCTTCACCGGTTGGCCTGCCTCGTTTCGACATTTTGACTCCCTGCCTTTCTCCTTAATGAGACTCTTCAGTTTCATTAATGGAGAGCACCAATGTCACTGATCGCACACATCGCTATCGTCGACGACTGGGAGTCGGCACGGAACCTCGGAGAATACGCAGTCTCCACACGCGGCGTCAGCCTCAACGATGCGGGATTCGTGCACGCCGTCACGTTGAGCGGTGTCGGTGACGTACTCGAACACCGTTACGCGCATGCTCGCTTCGACCTTCTGCTGATAATTCTCGACACCGACGCACTCCTCGCAGAGGGCCTCGGAGTGACGGAGAACACGCCCGGCCAGCCGCAGGTGGACGGTCCAATCCAAACTGACGGTGCGGCCGTGGTTGAGGTACTCCTTATCGAGCGATCGGCGAACGGCTTCATAGCTCCGGACCGCCGACACCTTGACACTCGATCACATCTCGATTGAGGACGAATCAAGGTCACATGGTTTGGAGGCTATGAGTGTCCGTCCCCCGAGAGATCGTGAACTATCGGCACGCTGGGGTCCGCGAGGTCTTGGGCGAGAAAGATCGCGCGACGGAGGACATCGAGCTATTCGCGATGCCCTTTTGCTTTCGAGGGCCGTAATCGTGCTTCGCTTCGGGGGATCTTGCTGCCTACGTGGACGAATTGCGGCGAGCCGGACAGGTATTCAGTGAACCTACCCTGAGACGAGGAGAAACTCATGGATCGAGAGATGTTGGATGACCTGCTGGACGCTTCGGCGCCGGGGCGACCGGTGATCGATAAGAAGGACCTGCGCTTGATGCTCGCGGATGCGCGGCGTGTGGCGCGTCCCTCGAGGAAGTATCGGCGGACGGCGTTTTTCAGTGGCGCCCTCGCGCTTCTGCTCGCTGGTGGGGCCGGGGTCGCGACGGCGGCTTCGGGCTGGCTCTGGGGCACAGGGCTGGAGAACCCCGACCGGACCTACAGTTACACGTCTGCGACGTGGGGAGAATGCGAGATCCGCTACAGCGCTGTCGACACGCACGATCCGATGATCCAGGGCGGCGTGGACCGCGCCGTCGATGACTGGTTCGCGAACACAGACATCGAGGCGGCCGCCGACCCGTTCGTGGTGAAGCATCTCGCGGCGCTTGAAGCTGCGCAGGCAGCGACGGACCAAGCCGACATCGATCCTCAGGCTGCGGAGATAAATGAGTGGACGGCCCACGACCTGGCTCTGCAAGAAGCCGCCATCAACGCGTTGAAGGCGCGAGGGTTTGACCTCACCGATCTGCCCGCCCCGAAACTCCCCGAGTATGACTCGGACTTCGAGGAGTTTGCCGCGGTGAAGTGGCACAGCCAGCTGCATTGCAGCGGCGAAGACTGGAATGGCGACAAATGACACGCCACCTGGAAGACGCGGCACTGATCATGGCTTTCGAGGCGAACGCGACCGACCTGCTGGCGTACCTCGCCCGACGCGCCGGCCCCGACGACGCTCCCGATCTCCTCAGTGAGACGATGGTCACCGCCTGGCGGCGGGTTCGCCACCTCCCCGCGGAATCAGAACGGGCACGAATGTGGCTATTCGGGATCGCACGGAAAACGCTCCTCAACCATGCGCGCGGCGAACGCCGTCGATGGGCACTTGCCGACCGTATCCGCGGCCACCTCCACCATGACTCGGCGGCAAACCCTGCCGACGACGGCACCGAGGTTCGCGACGCGATTGCCCGCCTCGAACCAGCCCTGGCGGAACTCATCCGACTGGTCCACTGGGAAGGATTCTCGCTGACAGAAGCCGCGAAAATCCTGGACATCCCGGCGTCCACGGCCCGCAGTCGCTACCAAAAAGCGAAAGCAGATCTCCGCACAGCACTGATCTCTGAAGTCCGAATCGCCTAGCAACTTCGATAGTGAACAGCGCACGCCCCTCTGAGCGGTCCTCTCGAACTCCGGGGCGTCGATTCCGCTCAGACGCACCCGCGCTACTCCGCTCCGGGGTGAGGCATCGAGTGGGTTCTTCGAAGGCGGGCAGATCGAAGCCTTCGACCATGCCGTCGTGACGGCCTACTACTGGCCGGTCCCGCTTCTGCACGATGAGCTGGCCACTGCATCGCTCGCCGTAGTCACCTTTCACGCTAAGAGCGTTCGTGCGACGTGTGGTCGGCCTGCGTCAGAGGACGGTTCGCGAACCAGCCGGAGAGACGCCTCAGCGCGTCGCTGCTGTCAGTTGGTCGTCAGAGAGCGGCTGGGTTGCATAACGAGCCGGATGGCCGCAGGGTCAGGATTGCTGGCATCCGGTCCACGGTGCACAAGCTGCATTCGGAGCTTCTGGGCGACGCGTTCAGATGCCTTGTTGTGCTCGAGGAGGTAGGCGACAACGGGAAGATCGGGGTGCCACATGTTCTGCATGACGCAACGCTTCCTGCGCCAGCTCGGTTGCGTAGCCCTGGCCGTGCGCGTGGGCGGCGAACCGGTAGCCGAGGTTCCAGACCGCGGTTGAGAGCATTCCGCAGCCGCCGTAGCCAATTATCGACGGCTCGCCTTTGGCTCTGGCCACCCACGTTCCTAGTCCATTCGAGTGCCAGTTGTCGATCCAGCGGTCGAGCATTGACGCCGTCTGACCCAGATCGGTGTGTCGGAGGCTCGGAAAGTGACTCCAGACGCGTGGATCGCTGCAAATCGCGAACAGCTCGTGGAGATCGTCGGAATTGGGACGGTTCAAGTCGAGACGTTCAGTCTGCGCGTCAGGGGGTTTGGCGTGATAGGTGGGCATGTATCGGACCTTGTCTCTTTCCGGCGAGTGTGTCGCGGCGCGGCTAAACGTCCGCGCCGATTGCCCTGCCGAGCTTGGCGATGGTTTGCTCGTTGCGGCGGTAGTGCGAGAACTGGCCGATACGAGTGCAGATTACTAGGTCTGCGCGTTGCAACGTCGCCATGAACTGTGAAGCGGTGGACTGGGACACGTTTGCGCGGGCCTGGATGTGTTTCAGGCACACTCCGACCTCGTCTGCTGGCTGGTCTTGCGGTGGAAATGAATTGCCGTCCTTGAGCCATCCGAGGATCGCCAGGCGGGTCGGGTGGCCAAGCGCTTTGAAAGCACCCACTAATTGATCGTCGCTGAGTTCGCCCATGACTCGAGACTAGCGCGAATCGTAATATCGCGATGTGACGATGTTGTGCTACAACTGAGATCGATAAATCGCGTTTTTACGATGGGAGAAAATATGGCACTGCGAACTGCGTTGGTGGTCGGAGCACGAGGTGTGATCGGAGGACGTCTGATCGAGCACCTCGAACGCGAGGGGGGCTGGTCGATCATCGGCCTGTCTCGACGTGGAGGCTTCAGCCAAGGAGCGGTGCGGCACGTCGCCGTTGACCTCCTGGACAGAGACGACACCGCTGCGAAGCTCGCGGGCCTGACCGGAGTCACCCATATCTTCTACGCCGCCTATCAGGACCGCGCCAGTTGGGCCGAACTCGTCCCGCCCAACGTGGCCATGCTTACCAACACCGTTGATGCGATCGAATCCGTCGCGCCGAACCTCGAACACATCAGCTTGATGCAGGGGTACAAGGTCTACGGTGCACATCTGGGACCGTTCTCGACGCCGGCCCGGGAGGACGATCCTCCGCACATGCCGCCGGAATTCAACGTGGACCAGCAACAGTTCCTTGAGCGTAGACAGTCAGAGGCCGCCTGGTCATGGTCGGCACTGCGCCCCTCGGTTGTGGTCGGAATCGGGCTCGGCAATCCCATGAACCTCGCCATGGTGATCGCGGTGTACGCCTCCATCAGCAAAGAGCTCGGCATCCCGTTCCGGTTCCCCGGCAAGTTCGGGGCGTACACAAGTCTGATTGAGATGACAGACTCAGGCCTGCTCGCGGAAGCCACCGTCTGGGCCGCAACGAACCCGGGCAGCACAAATCAGGCGTACAACATCACCAACGGCGACATGTTCCGGTGGTCCTCGATGTGGCCGAAGATCGCGGCGTTTTTCGACCTTGAGGTAGCGCCGCCTCTGCCGATGAGACTCACCGACGTAATGTCAGACAAAGCCGAGCTGTGGGATGCAATGGTCGCAAGACACAGCCTGACGAAGACCCCCTACTCGGATGTCTCCTCCTGGCAGTTCGGTGATTTCGTCTTCTCATGGGACTACGACGTCATCGCGGACACGTCGAAGTCGAGACGCGCCGGCTTCCACAAATATGTCGACAGCGAAGCGATGTTCCTCGGTATCTTCCAGAGACTCCGAGACCAGCGACTCATTCCCTAGGCAAGCGGCAGAAGAATGTCGTCTCACATCCGTGCGGTCGAGGAGCCGTTGAAGGTTCCGGTCGCGGACAGATGGAGAGCGTACCGACGCTACCCTAGGGGTGTGGAGATACCGGCGATCGCTGCTTCGATCGTGCGGTCGTTGGGGATCGACGTGGCTCGAACGTCCGCACTTCCGGGTGGAAATGAAAACCACGTTGTGCGTGTGAACGGGGACGGTCGCGATCTTGTCGTTCGGTTCTCGAAGGTCAGCGACCAGGTTGCCGATCCATTCGACGTCGAAGCGTTGTGCCTGCGAGCCGCAGCGACTGCGGGGATCCCCAGTTCTCCGATGGTCGCGAGGGGATGGCTGGATGGTCTCTCGTTTCTCGTCGTCGATTACGTCGCAGGAAACACCCCGTCGGCAAGCGATCCAGGGGCGTGGAGGTCTATCGGCAGGTTCGCCTCTTCGCTTGCCAAACTCGACGTCAGTGATGCTCCAGAGGCGTTGTTCTCGCGCTTCGGACGTGACCTCGATGTTGCGAGGCTGGCACACCTCGACTACAACAGGGAAGCGCTCAGCCACGGCGACGCACTGGTCCCTCGACGTCTACCGCCCCGACGAGCGCTCACGCCTCCTCCACATGCTGGACTGGCTTCAACAACGATCGCTTCCGCAAGGACTCATCCACGGCGACATGTCAACGCGGAATCTCCTAGGGGGCGAGCGATACACCCTCATCGACTGGCGCGGCGGAGGCCTGGGCCAATGTGGTCGAGGGGAGTGGGCTCACCGACGCGGAAGCCACGACGGTTGTGCGTGAGCTGACGGTTTTGAACGCCTTGGACGTCATCCGGTGGGCGCTCGCGTACGACCCGATCGGCTGCACGACCTCATACCCCAATCGACGGCGTTGCTGAGCGGATCGCTCCACTCCATCGATGGGTGAGGCTGACCGCCATGCGCTACGCTGTGGGGCCGTCGGCTGGGACCTGGGACTGCTCCGTTCGTAGCCCCACCAGGCGTCCGATGGTGGTTTCAGGGCTGGTTCAGTACCTCCCGGAGTTTAGCGGCGAAGGCCTCAGGCTGGCCTGCGTAGCCGAACTTGCCACCCATGAAGCCACCGTGGTGGCTGGGAAAGACCGTCGCCTGTTGGCCGAGCTGTTCGGCCAACGCGATCGCGGTCCGACCGGTATAGACCTCCACGGATTCCTCCCCGACCGCGACCACGATCCGGGTCGCCGCCGCCTTCAGAGCCTCGAGATCTGGCTGGTAGAGGGGCACCGCCCAGGAGCGGTGACAGCAGCGGGTCCTCTCGTGTGCCGTCGTCCTCCGTTGGCATCCCGAACGCGGCCGGCTCGGGCGCGGGCTGGGCGAGGTGCTCATCCGTGACCTCGCCCTCCCACGAGGTCATCGCGATGAACGCGGCCATTCCGGCTCCCCAACCCTTGTCCTGGTAAACCTGGGTGTATGCCGCCCGGGCCCGCTGGACAGCTTCCGCATCCGGCAACACGCAGTCGATCGGCGGCTCGTGTGCGACCAGGGTCGACACATCGTCCGGGTACGCCGTGACCAACGCGAGCGCGCTCACCGCACCGCCGCTGCTGGCAAGCATGTCCACCGGACCGGCGCCCAGCGCCCGGATAACCGCGTGGATGTCCTCGGCCTGTGTCTCCGGCTCGTTCGTGACCCCGCCGTCCTTCCGCTTGCTCCGGCCCAAGCCGCGCGGGTCGTACGTCACGACGGTGCGGTCCTCGAACAGCTTCACCTGGGCCTGGAACCCGCTCGCGTCCATCGGCTGGCCGATCATCACCAGCGGCGGGCGGCTATCCGTGGTCGGCAATGGCCCGTGGACGTCATAGACCACAAGTCGACCTCTGGTAGTTCGAGGGTGTGTTGCGTCACGGGCGGCCCCCTCCGTAGCAAGAATCTCACCGCATAGTACGTCGCGGCCCCCACAGCGCGCTACCGAATCCCCTTCTGATCGTATATTCTTTGCCGCTGAAGGTCCCTCTTATGACGGCAGCGCAAGGCATGAGCAAGGTGACTTCTACAATCGTGTCGTGACTACTTCGCTCCCGCCCTCGGCGCTACCTCTGTCAGCGCTCGAGCAGTCGCTTGTCGACCTCGCGCGCGACACCATTGATGCGGCCACTGATGCTGGCCCCGACGAAGACGGCGTGCACACGATGGGTGCGGCCGTTCGGGCGGTAGACGGGCGAACGTTTGTGGGAGTGAATCTTTACCACTTCACGGGTGGCCCATGTGCAGAACTCGTCGCACTTGGTGCGGCGCGAGCGGCTGGTGCAACTGAGCTGACGCACATAGTCGCGGTGGGCAATCACGGACGCGGGGTGAAGAGCCCATGTGGGCGGGACAGACAGATTCTCGCTGACTACCATCCGAAGGTGCGCGTGATTCTTCCATCAGCCGAAGGTCTCGTGAGCGTAATTGCTACTGACCTCCTGCCCCTTAGCTTTAACTTTCGCGCTGAACAGGTCTGACGCGCATCCGACATCGTCCGCTGGTTGATCGCGACGCGGGAGGTAAGCCGTCCCGTTCAGCCGCGGGGCCGCGACGGAATGCGAAAAGGGGTCTATCGATGCGCATTTCAGACGGTGCGTGGTGTACATCGGGATGGCAGGTGAACGGAAAAGCCAGAGCCTTCGAGGGCGACTATCCATATACCGTCTTGGCAAAGTCGCTCAAGTGGTTTCCGTGTGGCCGCGCTCGACCGAGCACTCGCCGAGGTCCGCGTCATCGAGGAAAATCATGCGGCCGTCCGCCGCGGTCAGGTTGCCCGCGCCTCAGCTTGGGCGCGGGACGCGATCGCCTGGATGAGAGTGGAGATCCGCTGGGCCGAATGCAAGACATCGGTCGAGGCCGTCGCGCTGAAAGACGCGGCTGTCCAACTGCTCCTTTGCATGGGACCTGGAATCGGGTGGCAGCTGTCGGTGGAAAGTCAACATCGGTGAACGTCACTCCTCCTTCAGCCAATGTTCGAGCGGCAGATGATGGAGTAACCGTGAACGATCTGACGCGCGAACTTGGTTATTACGACAACGGACGCGCGGTCCGAGCTGCACTCCGGAAAGGTCTTCCGAACCACGTTGCGAATCTTCCGTGCGATTCGCTAACCCTCGCGCAAGCCAGATACGTTCGAGGAAACCTCTCACCAAGACGATCGCCTCACGAGAGGCAGACGTGACATGCAGCGCTGCGAAAAGACCGCCATCTATCGTCGCGATTCATCACCCGAGCAACCCGGTCCGATAGGCGAGGACCGCAGCGTGGACGCGGTTGTCGATATTGAGGAGCGTGAAGAGGGCCGAAAGATACTGTTTGACAGTGCCTTCAGACAGATGCATTTGAGAAGCGATCTGAGAGTTCGACAGTCCTTGGCCGACGAATGCCAGTAGCTCCAGCTGCCGCGCAGTGAGCAGGTCGCGGATCCGCTGGATCTGCTGATCCGAGCGCATCGAGGTGCGTTCTCGCATGGCGAGCCACCGCGCCACGCGGGGGGAGAACGCGCCTCCGCCCTGAGCGAGCGCGCGGACGCCGCCGATCAGTTGTTGCGGATCGTCGGACTTGAGCAGGAATCCGAGCGCTCCGGCGCTCACTGCATCGCTGATGAGCAGATCGTCCGAGAACGTGGTGAGCATCGCGACCGGCAGATGAGGCTGATGCCGCTTGATGTCGCGCAGCGCCTGGATACCGTCGAGACGCGGCATCTGGATATCGAGTAGGACCACGTCGACGCAGTGCGCGTTGGCGGCCTTGGTCGCCTCAAGCCCGTCCTCTGCCTCGGCGACAACCTGGATGTCATCAGCGGTGGACAGAATCCCGACGATGCCGGCTCGGACGAGTCGATCGTCGTCCGCGATGAGAACGCGAATGGGCCGTACGGACGGGATCGAAATATCGGTCATGGCGCGGGCACAACTCCCGTGCGGGTGACGGCGTCGTCGTCAAAGCAGATCACATGAACGTCTCGACGATCGAAGAAGCTGACGTCGGATTCGTAGTATCGGCATTGCTCACCGCTCCTCGGCGGGAACTGATCGGAGGGCGCGTCGAGGAGCTCGAACGGAGGCAGTGAGAGCTCGACCTCCGCGCGAGAATCAGTAGGCTGTATTTCGGCAAACTGAAGCGGACTCATGACCGAGAGCATCGTGGCCGCCGTGAGGTATGCGGTGGTGACCACCAGCGCGGTAGCAAGGGTCGCCGCCGGCAGCGCGATAGCGGTTCTCGTCGCTTTGGTCCTGCCTTGCGCTGCTTCGTTCTCCGCGGCGACAATGCACTCCGCATCCGTCGCGCTATCGGCCGTGAGAGGTTTAGCGTCTGTCGGGAGCGTGAGCTTCAGCGCGAAGACGTCCGGCGAACGCCGAACGTCCAGAGTCCCGCCCAGGACTGTGGCTCTATGCCGAATTCCGACGAGCCCAAACCCGCTGGACGACGGTGAACCGGCTCCAGCGTCGGTAGGCATCGCATTGGAGACCTCGGCCATCATCGTGGAATCGGCGACATGAATCGAGATGTTGACCTGTTCACCGGGCGCGTGCTTCGCGGCGTTCGTGAGGGATTCTTGGACAAGTCGTGCGACCGCAGTCTGCGCCTCTGCGCTCAGAATTCTGCTCAGATCCTCCGGAACCTCGATGGTCACGGGGATGCCAGCTGAGCGCGCGCTTTCGACGGAGTCCACGATCGTGCGGGCGTCCGGAGCGGTGGCGACCACGTCGCGATCACGAAGCAGGCGCACGGCGATTCCCAGCTCCTCTGCCGCCTCCGCCGAAGCCTGGCGCAGCTCGGCGACCGCAGCGCGGTCAGCGGGCGCAAGGGTCCGATTGAGCGAGAGCTGTCCAAGCCGAACAGCGATCAGGGTGAGGCTATGGCCGAGTCCGTCATGCATCTCTGAGGCCAGTGACATTCGCTCATGCTGGATTGCGGTTTGTATGTCACCCGAGCGTCTATCGGCCTCCATCGCTGCTAATCGCCAGCCGCGATGGAGATAGTCACGCCGGTGCCGCAGCACCGCGGCGACCGCCAGAGGTCCTGCGAGCAAAAGCGAGGTGAGAAGGCCGGCGACCGTGCCCAAAACGAGGCCCTCGATGGTGAATCCCGGAAGCTGCATGACGATCGCCGACACCATCACGCAGGTGACAATGACGAGGAGAGAAACTCTCGGTGCAGTGAGAATCAGAACAACAGCACCAACGGCGATGACTGCCAGCGCGAGCAACGGGGCGTCAACGAGCAGCCAGCGCGACGAGAGCCCGGCCACTACAGCGACGATCGCACCGGCCACGGTACGGGTCCGCGTGCCCTGGGCGCGCTGGTTCAGTGATGGGGAGGTCATTCCACCAATGTACGAGGTGGTCGAATCGCGCGGCACTAACGATCGTCAGTGACAATGCAGCCGATCGTTAATTCTGGCACCTCTCCTCATTCTCATAGCGTCGCAGTCATGATCGATCTCATCTGGACGTTGTTGGACCAAGCGGGAGAGCATACGACCCTCCTGCTCGTCTGCGTGTTCCTCTTCGCCGTTATCGACGCAGCGCTCGGTGTGGGTGCCGTCCTTCCCGGCGAGACGGGGATCGTACTCGCAGCGATCGCTCTCGCGGATAGCCCCATACATGTCGCACTGGCCGTCGTGGCCGCGGCAGCCGGTGCCTTCCTGGGCGATCACATCGGCTTCGCCGTCGGGCGCAAGCTAGGACCGCGTCTCGGCGAGACAAAACTGATCAAACGCCTCGGGCAGGACAGATGGATGGCCGCCCGCGACTTCGTCGCCCGCCGGTTCTGGGTCGTCATAGTGGCTCGACTCATGCCCGGCATACGAACCCTCGTGGCGGCAGCCGCGGGAGCATCCACGATCCGTTACCGGCGCTTCGCCGCGATCTGCGCCGTTGCCGCAGCAATCTGGGCCACGCTTTGGGTCGTCGGCGGAGCGACGATCGGTCGGGTTCTGCTGGAGATCGTCGACAAGTACACGATCCCATCGTTCCTCGTGGCGGGAGTGGCGATCGCCACAGCCGTGGTCGTGCAGCGCCGAAGAGTTCAAGCCAGCTCATGAAGCAGCGTCCCTTCCCCGAGAGGTTCCCAGCTGACGCGGTCGTTGCGCGCTCTGCGACCGCGTCATGCGACGGCGTCAACTGGCGCTTGTTGGATATCAGTGTCCCGCTCGCAGTTGTCGTTCAATAGTTCGGTAGACCGTGGATCGGGCAACGTTAAATAGCTCGGCTATTTCCCCGGTCGAATGGGTGTCAGCATTGTGGATTTCCATGAGGTGTTTTTACTGCGAATTCGAGAGCGTGGGTTGCTTCCCACGGTGACGTCCCGCTGAGTGGTGGAATTTCTCGACACCGTGCGGGTCAGTGCTTCTAGCTTATGCGGCGGCGAGTTCTGGGAGGATCACCGCCTC
>NZ_JADOUY010000013.1:0-12575 GCF_015752285.1 Mycetocola sp. CAN_C7 | reverse complement strand
CGGCTCGGCTACCTCAGCCCGGACGAATACCGCACCCAAACAACCGCCATCGCCTAGGGTTCAATTATCGTGTCCAACTTTCGGGGACCACTCCAGTACGCCGTATGCGGCGGTTGCTGCAGCGGCCTCGGACGAGGCGCGTCGATGAGCCCGTCGCTGAGGGTTGTACGGCTCGTATCCGCCTTCGATCGCCACGACCGCGTCATACACGGCGATGGAGATGTAGCCGAAATACAGGTTGGATGACGGGGCAGGAGTCGCGTTCTCCGTGAAGATGGTGCGGGCGGCGATCGCGTCCCACTGAGCGATGACCGCTGCGTCAGCCACCGCCGGAGGTTTCGCCTCGGCCGGTGTGTCGAAAGTAACGGGGGTCAGGACGCCGACGGTCGCGACGGTCGCGAGAACCAGAACCCGCAAAGACTTGAGAAACATGGTGAACCTCCAACGGTTTGTGGAGGGCTTGCACGTGAAGAGGGTGCGCTCGATTTGTGAACGGGTGCAGGCTTTTGACGAACAAGCTCTGCTGCACCCGAGTATGGCCCGGGCAGCGCAGCGCCGCAAGGAGTCCGCTGGGAAAATTCCGGGCAGGGATGCAGTGGATTCAATCGTGACGAACGAGCGGTTCGACGTCTCACCCGTCCAGTTCCGAAAGCCACCCCAACGCGCTGAGACTCGGCACGAAGCAGTATTCGCCGCCGCGTTTGAGGACGAACGCTGGCAGCTCCGTCAGGCGGCGAATCGGTCGCTGCGGAATGATGAATTGGGTGCTGCCGTCGTCAGAGCCAACCAACGATCGATCTCGTCCGGGGTCCCGAAAGACAGTCCTCTTTGATCCACTGGGTCTTGACGAACTCGAACGCCGGTCGAGGCGTGCCATCGGTCGGGCTTCGCCGAGTGGGCCTTTGAGGCCACGCGGGTCGTCCGTCTCGTAGACGACGGTCCAGCGGGTCGGGGCTTCACCGTTTCGGGCGAGAAGCGCGCCTGCGGCACATGACTGAATGATCAATTAGTGACGCACTCGTATCCCCTCAAGGGCTGCTGGTTGCACTGTCCTCTGCATCCACTTCGATGGGCTGTCGAGCGGCTCGAAGCCGAACTTCGCATAGAGACCATGAGCGTCCCCCGTCGAAAGGAGCATGCGCTTCAAACTCAGCGGCTCGAATACCTCGATGATTCCCTCCATAAGGGCGACTCCGATGCCCTGTCCCCGCACGTCAGGCATTACGAAAAGATCACAAAGCCAGGCGAACGTGACACCGTCTGTGACGACGCGCGCGTAGGCAACTTGCCTGCCCGTGCTCGTCTCGTACACCCCGAAGTTTCGCGATCCGTCGATCGCTTGGTCCTGAGTGGCGCGGGACCTTCCTTTTGCCCAGTAGCTCTCCTCGCTTAGCCAGAGATGTACCTGCGTCCGATCGATTTCGGCGTCGTCAGAGGAAAAGTGGTAGGTCGACTTCACCCCACCGATTCAATCACAACGCTTTGGCTATTCCGCTTGCACACGGATTGACGGACTTCAGGACCTCAACGGGACGCGTCAAACAAGCGGGAACGAACGACGATTGGCGCCAACCTACTGGGATCAGACCCGTTGTGCCATGCTGACCTCATGTCGCGCCGTCGCCTCTCACCCTGGTACTGCGTCATGCTTGGTCTCACCGCGGCGCCGTGCGTCATCTTCGTGCCCAAGCTGTTCCTCGACTGGACGCCGAAATCGCCAACACTTGCCGCGACGTTGGCTCCACTCGCGGCGGCCGTCTACACATTTCTCAGAGGACGGTCAGACCCTTCTCCGGGCAAGAGCCCACCGCGCTCACAGCGCGGAGGTATGCGCTACAGTCCTTCCGCGGGCCGCGACATTCCGGGGCATCCCGCATGAAGGCCGTGGCATACGGCCGATATGGCTCACCAGATGTGTTGTCAGTCGAGGACGTGCCGATTCCGGCGCCCGGGCCGAAGCAGATCCTCGTGGCTGTGGCGGCCACCTCCGTAAATCGCTCCGATTGGGAAGCCTTGACGGGCAGTCCCGCCTACGCTCGGCTCGGTGGACTGTATTCACCTTCTCGACGAGTTATCGGCTCGGATATCGCGGGGCGTGTTGCCGCCATTGGGTCAGGGGTAACTCGCTTCCGGCTGGGCGACGAGGTTTACGGCGACAACCTGAACCTGATGGGCGGCTTCGCCGAGTATGCCGTTGCCGCGGAGGCCTCTTTCGTGCACAAACCGCCCGAGCTCACCTTCGTTCAAGCGTCGGCTCTGCCTCAGGCCGCTGCTATCGCACGTCAAGGGACCGCCAAAGTAGCCTCCGGTGCGCGAGTGCTTGTGAACGGAGGCGGCGGCGGTGCGGGCTCATTCGCGATCCAGCTGGCCAAGCTGGCTGGGGCGCACGTGACAGGAGTCGATAACGCAGCCAAACTCAGCTTCATGCTGGCTGTCGGAGCCGACGCGGTGGTGGACTACCGGACTCAAGACTTCACCCGGCTCGGGCGGTTCGATCTGATCCTGGACCTGGTCGCGCACCGCTCAATGTTCGCCTACTTTCGAGCCTTAGCCCCCCGAGGGCGCTACTTGTGCGTCGGGGGAACCGCGCGGGCACTCCTGCGCGTTGCCACCGTCGGTGCAGGGCTCGGTTTAGTCACTGGGCGACGTCTCGGGCTACTGATCGCAGGGCAGGGGCCGGCACACTTCAAGCCGGTTGCGGACCGATGCATCTCTGGCGAGGTCCAAATCCACGTTGACCGCACGTACCCGTTGGATGAGACGCCACGAGCGCTCGCCTACCTCGGCGAAGGGCGCGCGCGCGGCAAGGTAGTCATCACGCCATAGGCGCGGTCGCCAAGGGCAGGGCGAGCAGGTGCATCAGGGTCGATTTGCCGCGAGCAAAGGAGCGCTCAGGGTTGTGGCCGGGGCGTTCACTCGTGCTGTTCCTTGGTGTCGTTGTGGGTGGTGACGGTGATGGTGATCTTTCCCCTGGCGTGCTCCTCAACGAAGTAGCGGATCGCCTCAGTCGTCTCAGCGAGCGGATAGCTGCGGTCGACTGTCGGCGTGATGGCGCCGGCCTCGATGTGTTCGCGAAGCACCTCGAGGTCGGCGCCGCTCGCGACAGCGGCGAGGGGTCGAAGGTTCTGGGTCACGAACATGCTCAGCAGCATCGCTGCCACCATGCGTCGGATCGGACCGAGCACGCGTCCCCCGTTGCCCGACGCCAGCACAAGTGTTCCGCGACGAGTGAGGCCTCGCCTGCACTGGGCCAGCGATCGGTTGCCGACGAGGTCAAAGATCACGTCGTAGCGAGCCTCGCCCGTCGTGAAGTTCTCACCCGTGTAGTCGATGACGTGGTCTGCGCCCAACGACCGCACGAACTCGAGATTTGCGGTGCTGCAGACGCCAGTCACCTCGGCCCCGCGGGCCTTGGCCAGCTGCACGGCGAAAGAGCCGACTCCGCCGGACGCTCCATTGATGAGCACCTTGTCGCCCGGCTTGATCTTCGCGACATCCCGCACCCCCTGCAGCGCCGTTGTTGCGGCGATCGGCACGGCAGCCGCCTCGCCGAAGCTGATTTGCGAGGGTTTGTGAGCGAGGCGCTTCGCCTGGGCGACGGTGTATTCGGCAAAGCTGCCGGCATCCACCTCTGCATAAACCTCATCGCCCACGCTGAAACGGCGCACGTTGTCGCCCACAGCCTCGATCACGCCGGCCACATCTCTGCCCCGCGTCGAGACCTTGGGCCACCGCAGGCCGAACGCCAACCTCGAGACGAAGGGTTCACCCTGCATGAGCAGCCAATCGGCCGCGTTGATGGATGCTCCCTGAACCCGGATAAGGATTTCGTCCTTCGCCGCTACGGGCCGGGGAACAGTCTCATAGTCGAGAGTGTCAAGTCCGCCGTAGCGGTGTTGGGTTATCGCCTTCATTGTTCTCAGCGCGTGCTGAGTGCGTGAGCTCATGGTTTCTCTCCTTGCGTGATGGTCCCGCTGGCCTCGAGCATCCCGGCCGCGGGTGAGGTGACGGTGCCCGACGCCGGCCGGTCCAGTCCCCATGATGATGCGCATGGTCGTGGACTTGCCGCCGCCGTTCGGGCCAAGGAACCCAGTGACGGTCCCGGGCACGAGAGTGAAGCTGAGGGAGTGCACGGCGGTGGTGTCTCCGTAGCGCTCGGTGAGCTCGTGCGCCTCGATCATGACGGGACCGTTCTGGGGGATGGGGTGGAACGGAGTGCTCAACAACTAACACTGAGACAAGCGGGCGTGCCCGCCGGTGGCGCGAGTGAAGGACGGTCTGGCGGGGCGGGCAGTCACGCCTGCTGCGGCGTGCGGAGTGGCTCGCTGTCGAGGCTGGCTGCCGGGGTCGCCAGTGATGCGGTGTTGCGTGGCCAGGTCCAGGCGGAGCGCAGAATGAAGGCCAGGATCAGCACCTCGACTCCGATAGTGAGGGCGTAGTAAAAGGCGTAGTCCCAGGTCGCCCCTGCCGCGTTGAACACCATGACGGGGATGTACAGCGATGCAACGACGAGGTTCGTGGCGCGGTTCACACGGGCGGGCAGCGTCATGGAGAGCATGATCATCAGGGCGGGGATCGCGATGATCGCGAAGAAAATGGACATCAATGTCCCGCTGATGTCGAACTCGAAGATGACGCCACCGCGAATTAGGTCGATTTCACCGGGCTGGTAGAGGTGGTAGTAGTCGATGTAAATGACGAGGAACATGAGACTGGTCCAAGCGGCGGCGAGCTTGGCCTGCACGGGCATGCGCCGATTTTCCAGTGCGCTCTGGGACGGCGGATTCTTTCGTACGGTGTGGGATTGAGGCGTTCTCATCACAATGCTCCTTGGCTTGATTCGTCGATTCGGGACTTACGGCCGTAAGGGCCAATCCCAAGCGTAGCCTTACGGACGTAAGTGCGCAAGGATGGGAAGATGCCGCAACGCACACCACTGAGCAGGGAGCGGATCGTCGCCGCCGCTGTCGTCGTCGCCGACCGCGGGGGTGTCGGCTCCGTGAGCATGCGTAGTGTGGCGAAGGTGCTCGACGTTGAGGCGATGTCGCTCTACCATCACGTCCCAAGCAAGGAAGCACTCCTTGACGACCTCGCCGACTGGGTGTTCGCAAGGATCGAGCTGCCCGCGGTCGGCAATACCTGGCGGGAGGCGTTGACCGGCCGGGCACGGTCGGCACGATCGGTGCTCACCGCTCATCCGTGGGCGCTCGGGATGATGGCATCGCGCCCTAACCCCGGCCCTGCGCTGCTGCAGCACCACGACCGGCTTCTTGGTGTGCTGATGACTGAGGGCTTCAGCGCCGCGCTCGCAACTCACGCGTTCTCCGCGATCGACGCCTACGTGTACGGGTTCGCGCTGACCGAGACGAGCCTGCCGTTCGAACCGAGGGACGGCGCCGAGGAGGCATTCGCCGACAAGGTTGCGGCGTCGGCGGAGCTGTATCCGCACATTGCGCGCTCACGCGCCGAACTGTTCGGCGCTGGCGGTTACGCGTTCGCGGACGAGTTCGACTACGGGTTGGAGCTGCTGCTGGAAGGCTTGGAGCGTCGGGTCGCGGACGAGAGCCCCACGCTACGCGAGCGTTAGAGCATCGGTCTGACCTAGTCACTCGGAGTAGAGCGGCTCACTCTGGCAGTACGTCTCACCCCGGACACAGTCGTCCAAGCGACCCTCAGCGGGAATGTCGAGATCTGACACGGTTCTGGCTGGCCCCTACGAGGCAGCTCGGGTCGATCGCGCCAGAAATCAACCCGCTGAGTCGTGAAGGACGACCTGATAGAGATTGTGATCCTGCCACGTCCCGGCAATCTGCAGATAATGTGGAGCCATGCCGATCTGCTGGAAGCCGGCTTTGAAGAGCACCCGCTGGGAGCCGAAATTGTGCAGAAGAGTGCTCGCCTCGATGCGGTGCAATCCGAGTTCGTCGCGCGCCGTTTCGACGATCGCCTGGACAGCAGCTGATGCCAGCCCGCGGCCCGCGAACTTCCTGTCGACCCAATAACCAAGGCCGCCACTTTGAAAGGGCCCGCGCACGATCCCGGCCAAGTTGAATCGACCAATGACGGCATCGCCAACAAACAAGCCGTAGGGGTACCCTTCGCCAGCTTCGTTCGCAACAAGTCGGGCGGCGATATCGGCGGCTTGCCAAGCCCCGGTGTAGTACCCCTCAGGGCGCACGGGTTCCCAAGCGGAAAGATAGGCACGATTGCGCAGATACGCAGCCGCGAGAGCAGTCGCGTCGCTGGGGCGCAGCAGTCGCATGCTCACGTCTTCGTCAAGTTGGCGCGGTCTAGTCACGATCAAACGCTAGTCGTTCGCGAGCTGGTGAACATTGCATGAGCCCCGAGCCGGACCTTCAGCAACGCATAAGTGTGGCCAATCCCGACCGTCACCAAGTGTCCCCGAGACGCGTCATTTTTTGCGAACGCTCTGCGGGAATCCTTTTAGCGGGATCGGGCGTCGGACGCGATGGAAGCAGCTCCACAATCGGGGGGGGGGGGGGGGGAGAGGTGGTGATCAGCCGGGTCGGTGGTTGACGCGCCGCGGCGGGCGGTAGCGTAGCCACTAGGGGGGACGAAGTGGAGCAGCAGCAGCAGCAGCAGCAGGAGCAGCAGGACGTAGTAATGGCCGACGCCCGCCAGTGGCGCGCGGAATTGCGATCACTCACGACCGGGGTCAACCTGGTGGTGCTCGTCGTTGCCGTCGCGGTCGGCGTATGGGGTGTCTTCGACGGCATGACTGATGCGGGAGGCGATCGTTTCGCAGGAAGCCTGAGCACCGTCGTGCCGAGCGTCTATGCCGGGTGGTGCATGTTGGAGTTGGCGCTGCGCCGCAGAACGAGCACGGTGTCGGTGACAACGCGACTGGCGTCGGCCTGCCTAATCGCACCGGCGTTGGCAGCTGTTCCAATCGGGGTGGTTCAGGCCATCGCCGTGATCTTCCCCGGAATCCGAGAGGTCATTGAGGCTGCGGCGGAACACAACGGCGGATCCCACTACTACTGGGCCGAGGGTATTGGCGCCCAGCTGTTTCTCGTGCCGTTGGCAGGCTGGATGACCGGCTCGGCTGTCGCGCTGGGCGTTTGCCTGATCCTGACGCTGCCAATTCTCTCCCTGCGAGCACCCGACACGGTATCGAGCGGTTCACATATTGAAGCGGTAGCTGCCGAAAAACGAGAGCCGACAACGGCATTCGTCTTCTGCGGTCTCGGTGTGACGATGCTGGGGATCGTGCTCTGGCTGTTCGGTGACGGCGGAAGCGTTGCCGAGTTCCCCGAGGATCTCGGGCGCTTCATACAAACGCTCTCGTTCGGCTATTTCGACTGGCACGGCGCGATGTGGCTGATCGGCGTCGTACTCGTTGTCGCCGGTGTGCTCGCAATGGCGTGGGGATGTGTGCTCGTGATGGCTGGGCGGCGACGCAGGGGCTGACCCCGCCGGGCCCTCGTCGACCAGCCCCCTGCCCGCATTAGACACGGAGTGCGACGGGCACCCGTTCTTGTCGTCCCCGCAATAGCAGGGACCATGTCCCTGCTTCCTGAGTCGCCCGGACGCATGGCGCCAGAATCGCAGTTGAAACAAACGACCTCGCAAGAACCGCGCGTCCGAAAGCCGGACGTCTACGGATACCGGAGCGCACCCCGATTGTCGATACCCGAGAGCGGCCGCGCCGTTTCAATCGGAACAGATTCGACATGGCCTCAGTGTCCTGCATAGTAACGCTCACCGGACCTGCCAGGCGACCCGGAGCGGGCCCGGTGGATCGTGACAGTGGCTGACTCTCCAAGCGCTTGGCTTGCCCTTAGTTGGTGTCACGAGGACGGCTCGAACGGCATTTAGCGAATGCCACTGAGTGCAGTCAACCTTCGATGGTGCGTACGACGCGGGCGGGTGATCCGACGGCGATGGTACGGGCTGGCACATCTTTGGTGACGACGGATCCGGCGCCGATGACAGCATCGTCGCCAACAGTGACTCCGGGGAGAACGGTGACGTTGGCCCCGAGCCAGACGTTGCGACCGATGATAACGGGTGACGGGATGAGGTCGCTGCGTCGGGCGGGCGCGATGTCGTGTTGCAGGGTGGCGATGACGACGTTGTGGCCGATGAGGCAGTCGTCGCCGATTGCGATTCCTCCCTGGTCCTGGAAGCGGCATCCGGAGTTGATGAAGACGCGCTTGCCGATGGAGATGTTCTTGCCGAAGTCTGCTGTGAACGGGGGGAAAAGCGTCACCGAGTCGTCGATGGGCTTGCCTGTCAATTGCGCCAGGAGTTCCCGTACGCGTTCGGGCTCGTGGTAACCGGAGTTGAGTTCGCCTGCAACCCGCAGCGCTTCCTGGCTGGTATCGATCATGATGGCGTGTGCCGGCGAGCCGCCGGTGATGGTCTCTCCGGCGTTGAGCACGGCGAGGAGGTCTGTGAGCGTCATGCTCATTCCTTCGTTTGGGGATGGGCTACAGTGGCGCACTCAGGCACCATCAGTTGGGAAGTCTTGCCGCTGCGGTGACATCACTGCTCCAGCTGGCGAGAAGCTGGAGGCGTTCGGCCGACGGTGATCCGGGCTCTGCGGTGTAGACGAGAAGGCTAACGCCGTCTTCAGCTGTGACGGTGAGTTCCTCATAGAGCAGGGTGAGTTCGCCGACCACGGGATGGTGAAAACGCTTCCTGCCGGTGCCGTGGGTGCGGACGTCGTGTGCCGACCAGAGCCTGGCGAACGTGTCGCTCCTGGTGGTGAGCTCGCCGACGAGGTCTTGCAGTTGCCGGTCGTGGGGGTCGCGGCCCGCTTCGACACGCATGATGCCGACACACATGTGGGCGAACAGGTCCCAGTCGGGATAAAAGTCGCGGGATGCCGGGTCCAGGAACTGGAATCGCGCCAGGTTGGGCACTCTGCCGCTGGTGCCGATGACTGGTGAGTAGAACGCTGCCCCGAGCGCATTGGTCGCGACCAGGTTCTGGCGTCGGTCGCGCACGAAAGCTGGTCCGCCGGTGATTGCGTCAAGTGTTCGTTGGAGTCCCTGTCTGGCGGGTTGTTGAGCGGTCGCGCGTCGACGAGCACGGCCAGATGCGGGGATACCGTCGGCGGCGCGGGCGAGGTCGTGCAGGTGCATCCGCTCGGTCTCGTCAAGGCGCAGTGCTTGCGAGAGCGATTCGAGCACACCGGCTGATGCGCCCGCGATGTCGCCGCGCTCGAGCTTCGCATAGTACTCAACGCTGACATCAGCCAGCATCGCGACCTCGGCGCGACGCAGCCCAGGGACGCGCCGATTCGACCCGCCAGGCAGGCCGACGTCGGCGGGCGAAATCCGTGCGCGACGCGACATGAGAAATTCACGCACCTCAGTTCGGTTGGTCATGAAGGCCACACTAAAGCCCCTCGCCCGGGCGAGGGATGCACTGTCAGTACACCCTCCGGCAGGGACTCCCTCAATGTGCATGCCGCCGCTTGACTAGGTACGTGCTGATTCGACGATTTCTCCCCGCGGTGATGCTCACCGTCGTCCTCGCCCTCACCGGCTGCGCGTTGAGCGACGGCACGAAGCGTGTCGACGGCACGCCGTCACCAGCCTCGATCAGCGCACCGTCAGAACCCCCCACCTCGGCGACCGGAGCTCCCATGCCCAGTACACGTGGCACCCCCATCACTCTGACCGTAGGTGATCAGGTCATCACCGCCATCCTGCATGACAATCCGGCCGCCAATGCCCTCGCGCAGCAGCTGCCTCTGACGCTGACGTTTGAAGACTTCAACGCGGTCGAAAAAATCGCCGCTCTCGAATCGCCGCCGTCGATGGACGGTATGCCCAGCGGCGCCGATCCCGAAATCGGCGACATCGGGCTGTGGGCTCCCGGCGGAGACCTGGTCCTCTACTACGGCGACGTTGGTTACTGGAACGGTATCGCCCGTCTCGGCACCTTCGACGACGTTGCCGCGATCGCGTCGCTGTCCGGTCCGGTCACCATCACCGTCGACACTCTCTGAAACGAAAGGAAGTTCCGCCATGCACATTCTCCCCAGCACTCCGACTGTCAAGAACCCGCCCGAATGGTTCACCGGAGACGTTTGGCTCGATCAGGTCGTTTCGCCGCAGGACGATGGCCAACGACTGAACGGCGGCCTGGTCCGCTTCGCGCCTGGCGCCCGGACCGCTTGGCACTCGCATCCGCTCGGGCAGACTCTGCGCATCTTGGAGGGCACCGCGCTCGTCCAGGCACGCGGAGGTGACGTCGTTGAGGTTCACGCCGGCCAGACCGTGTACACCCCGCCGGGGGAAGAGCACTGGCACGGGTCCGCTCCCGACAGCTTCATGACGCACCTTGCGCTCTGGGAGACGCCCGAGGGCGAAGCCAGCGCGCAGTGGGGTGCCCATGTGACCGACACCGAGTACGGATCCCGCTGAGGTCTGTCTCAATCCGCCTCCGTCGCGAGGCACTACAAGGCAACAACTAGAGGAGAACGCTGATGAGAGCAACTGTGATGCACGAGGCGGGCGACGTTCGTGTCGAGGAAGTACCCGACCCCGTCCTGCAGAACCCGACCGACGCCATCGTTCGAGTGACCTACGCGTGCGTGTGCGGATCAGACCTTCACCCGTACCACGACCTCGAAGCGACCCCCGAGGGGCGTCGTATGGGCCACGAGGCGATTGGCGTCGTCGAGCAGGTCGGTTCAGCCGTCGCACGGCTGTCGGTTGGCGACACGGTGATCGTGCCGTTCGCCTGGTCGGACAACACCTGCGCCTTCTGTCGCGACGGGATCACCACATCCTGCGTGCACGGAGGGTTCTTCGACGGAGCACCCTCAGCCACGCAAGCCGAGAAACTGCTCGTCCCCCAGGCGGACGGCACCGCTGTCGTGATCCCGGAGGGCACCGACGAAGCACTCATGCCCTCCCTGCTGACCCTTTCCGACGTCTACCTCACAGGCCACCACGCCGCACACAAAGGCGGGGTTGAAGCGGGCAAGACTGTCGCCGTAATCGGTGACGGCGCGGTCGGGCTGTCGGCTGTGCTCGCGGCGAAGCAGCTTGGAGCAGAAATGATCATCCTCATGGGCCGCCACGAGTCCCGCACGAATCTCGGCCGCGAGTTCGGAGCCACCCACGTCGTCGCCGAGCGCGGCGAGGAGGGGATCGCGAAGGTCCTTGAGATCACCGGCGGAGAAGGTGTGCACGTGGTGCTCGAAGCTGTCGGACACATGCCGGCTTACGAGCAGGCGTATGGCATCGTCCGGCCCGGTGGTGTCATCTCGCGTGTCGGCGTCCCGCAGTACGAAGACGCGGCGGTTGGGTTCGCATCATTGTTCGGCAAGAACGCAACCCTCACCGGCGGGCCGGCCACAGTCCGCGCCTACCTGGAAGCCGCATTGCCACAGGTCCTCGACGGCACCATCGAACCCGGCAAAGTGTTCGACCGTGAACTCCCGCTCAGCGACATCGCCGAGGCTTACCGCCTGATGGACAACCGCGAGGCACTCAAGGTCCTCATCCGCCCTGAGCCGGACGGAGCACCGAATACCCGTGAGGGATCGCAGTGAGCGCTTCCGTAAGGTGCGTCCCGTTTCAGCGTGACCCTGCGGAGCATCCGCCCTCACTCACGACTACGGCAGGGTGACCGCACGCGCCGGAGCGACGGCGGCATTCAGGATCGTGCGGTCGGCAAGTGGCTGCTCGAGGTTGACGGTGAATGGCGTTGGCGGATTGGACGGGCACGTCCCGCCCGTGTTCGGCTGAACTCCAATGACGAGTTCCACGGTGGTCTCGGTCTCGCTGAGCTCGATGAGCTCGATCCGATCGATCGCCGGCTGGCCCGAGTTGCACCCCTGCTCAGTGACGAGCAAGGCGATCTGTTCGTCGTCACTCCGAGGCGGTGCACCGGGGTCGAGCGTCACTCCAGCCTCGGTGAGCGAACCGAGATCAATCGACGGCGTGCAGAGCGTTGACCGGTGAAGGCCCCACGGCGCCTCGAGCGGGATTGCTTGATTCTCGCCAGCGGCGACAGTGATCAGGGCGTACGAACGGATGTCCCCTGCGCCCATATCCACGGGCTTCTCGAGTTCGTGCATGATGGTCACATGTTCTGCGCTCTCGTGCGCGATCAGCCATTCGGAAAGCGGCTCTTCGATGCCAACCAAAGGGTCATTGAGCACGGACAGGACCTCGGCCGGTAGCTCGGTGGCCGGCCTCGGTGTACTCAGCGCCTGTGTTGACACCGGGGTGTCCTGGCACATAAGGATCTCATCGGGGTTGCTGCTCAATGCCGACTCCACCGGGCTGGGTTCCGCACCGGACGGCGGAACGGTCGCAGCACACGCCGCGAGCAGAAGGACGCTGAGAGCAGCCGGTAACGTGAGCGCAACGACGGCCAGCCGATGCCATACCCCTTGAGAAGAGGCTCCTCGCTTTGACTGCCGTCTCATGTCGTGATCCTACCCAGCGCCGCAGGCAGTCGGTAGGGCTCGTCCGACCCCCTTTGCCCAGGGGTCATGCCCCTTAAGGTGGTGTAGCCCGGTGGCCGGCCTCGTCGTTTAGAGCGTGAGTGCGGTCACCGTGTGATCCTTCGAGTCAACCTTCTAC
>NZ_JADOUY010000012.1:0-15145 GCF_015752285.1 Mycetocola sp. CAN_C7 | reverse complement strand
TGATCGGTTCTCACTGACCATCCCACGATGGCTCACCACGTCGACAATCCGACGCTCAGAACCCCGGAAACCACACCACCCCAGGGGACGTCACCCAGTTCGCGCGAAACGGATGCATGCGCGCTGCGCCCCGGCTCGTCGTCTCCTTCCGTTGAAGGCTTGACACTTGCTCCACCGCACTGAAAGTCGTTCAAGTCACGGTCTGCGAACGCGACAGGGGCCCACGCGACAATGGCCCACGCCCGATCTTCCTTGCTTCTTCCTTTTTTGCTCCGCACTCTTCTTCGTTCTCTGCCTTCGGCTCCATCTCCGATCTCGAAGCGAGTGATCCGCGCGCTTCGCCGCTCGTCCAAGGCGGCGCGAATAGGCTCGGGGGAGAGCGAGACGATGCCCGAACGGAGCAATGCGTGACAAATCAGTACACTTACTTCCCGCGTGGATCAGGTCAGATCGGGTCGGTCATGCTGGACGCGAATGTCACGGCTAATCTCGACTCGATAGCGAAGCGAGGCTCATCGTTTAGAGATGAGGCAGTCCGCGAACGGATCGTTGGTCTCCTTGATCGTCTTGGGGATTCTGAGGTTCTGGCAATGGCAGGCTTGGGTGCAGCCGAAGGGGACATCAGGCGAGAGTTCCGCGAGACGGACTACTCGAATTTCCACCGGCGTTCCGCACATGCGAGGTCTCTTCTAAACGAGAACAGGGACTCTTTGCGCCGTTGGGCAGCGGGCGAAGTGGTGGAGCCAGTCAGCGTCGATCTCGAAGGTGAGCGGCAGAAGCAGACTGAAAGCGTCTTCGGTGTTGTGGTCGAGAACTTCCTCCTGCCGTCGTATGCCTTAGTCTTGCAGGCGTACTGGGCTAATCTCAGTGACCCGATTCCAATGAGGGCGCTGCGCTCCGTGGAGCGCGTCGCAGCAGAAACGCGCTGCCGTGGATCGAGGGAGATGATGCTCGCAATTCTCCTGGTCGCAGGGACGAACTCCGGGCGAGCGCTTGCGCTGAACATCATGAAGCTCCAGAACAAAGCGGGCCTCACGCAAACTTTGGACGCTGCTTGGAACACGAGCTTCGACCTCACATACACCCGCATGGCAGTCAATACGCCGCTGTGGGGGCGCGTGCCTGAACCCGTGGTCTTCGTCACTGCGGATAAGCACCTGAGCACGTTCGTGAATACGATCGAACCGCTCGGAGGGGGTCAACTCTCGAACGGCGCGGTGTTGTCGCTGGACTCAAGCTACTTAGAGGGACTTGTGCGGGACGATCTCTACGAGAGCATTCAGAAGCTGATGCTGGCAAGCACTAAAGCAACTTTGGTGAATGCCATGCCCGTCGAGCAGGTCGCGACGATACGACGAGCCAACTCGCTGAAACACATCAAGCGCCTTGAAGCGTGCCTCGCAAAGCACTATTAAAACGCTCTTACCCAGACCGAGATTGTCTAAGCGATAACCCGCGTGGTTTAACAACAATCAACCCCGACCGCAGTCGAGCGACTGAGGTCGGGGTTTCGCCGGTTTCGCTAGAGGGTCGCCAAGCGGTCCCGGTCAGCTCGGTCGATGACGTCGCCCTGCGGCGTCGAGGTGCTGCCCGTTTACCCCGCCCGGTGAAGATGCCCGCGAAGGTGCCATCCGCGTACACAGTTTTCGGTCTTGCAAGTCATGGGTTGCGAGGCGTCTCGTCGACATTCGGTGACTAACGTCAATCGACCCAGAATCCCGCGCATCTGGATTTCTCACAACTATGTGTTGCAAGTCCGTGGTTGAAATCAATGTACGGAGAGTCCGTTGCGAGACATGGAGGCACCCGTTGGCGAAGCTGATTGGGTACGCCCGCGTGTCGACTCGGCAGCAGATAACGGACCGCCAAGAGGCCGACCTTCTTGCTGCTGGCGTCCGCCGCGACGACCTCTACCTGGATCGCGGAGTGTCCGGAGCGCGAGTATCGCGGCCGAGTTTCGACAAGGCGCTTGATGCTCTCCACGCCGGTGACACTCTCGTCGTCACGACGCTCGATAGGCTCGGCCGCTCCACGCAGAACATGCTCGCGTTCTCGGCGGAGCTGAAGGCGCGAGGAGCGGGAATGCGTGTCCTCAACCTCGGGGGAGGAGACGTCGATAGCTCCACGCCAATGGGGTCGATGCTGTTCACGATCATGGCCGCGCTTGCCCAGATGGAGCTCGAGATCAAACGTGAGCGTGTGGTCGACTCGGTGAGCAAGCGGCGAGAGGCCGGGAAGGATCTCGGCGGACGCAGGCAGTCGATCAGCGACAGCCAGATCCGAAACGCTCTTCGACTCGTCCAAGGCAGTGAGCCTGCAGCGCAGGTGGCGCGTGATCTCGGAATGTCTCGGGCAACGTTCTACCGCCGCTCACGCGATCTAAGCGACTAACCAGGTTTCTTGGGGGCGTGGGTTGTTCCGCCACGCACTCAGTGACATGCACCACACGAACAAGCCTAGAATCGTGCGGATAAGACGTGCACCAAATAGCTCGGGCGATCTCGGGCGCGTCCTAGGTCGTCGTTACTATCAGGGTATGACCCGTCGAAACGTCGATCGCAGCACATCTGAGGCGCGGCGACGGCGCACCGCGCAAGCGCGCCGCCGCGAACAGGCGGAGGCTGTGCCATCATCCATCCCAGCACCGACTAATCTGCCTACCGAGCCACAGGCTGCGTTGTGGCTCGCATCTCGAGCCGGTGCGCGTGCGGGCCGAGGTTTTCGTTTTCAGAATCTGGTCGCCACGCTCGCGGTATTGCGTCTGTGGAGCGAAGGCGATGCGACAGCGGTAGTGACGCCGGAAGGGTACGACGACATTTCGGTACAGTCGTCGAGCGGGTCATTGTTCATCCAAGTGAAGTCGCGACGCGAGAGCGCGGGGGATTTCGCGGCTACGGACCTGCGGAAGGACCTGCGGTCCGTCGCAAAGGCTTGGGTGAAGCGGAGGGACGCCGGACTCTCAGCCGCGACGATTCTCTTGCTCGAGCGCCCGGTCGCTCGAATTCCGGTGCCCGAGTGGGTGAGCGGGGCCGCACAACCCGCTTCCAATGCCCGGGCTGAATTAGCTAAGGAATTGCAGGCTGTCTCTCTAGATAGCGATCAAGATACGGCTGCCTTCGCAGCGTCAACATCAGTCGTGACCTGTCCTGATCCACAGGCGCAGGCGATCAGCATTGTTGCCGCGGCTCGTGACTTCCCGGATGGACTCGCGGAGATCCTTGTGGCTGCCGTGTGTACCCAAGTCGGAGAGGCTAGCGACACGAATGCCGACCCGGATATAGCGAGTCGCGCAGCCGTAGATATCGCAGGCATCGGTGCCCTCATCGATCGTGTGCTGGCGACCGTCGACCTTGAATTGCTCGATGAGGCGAGGTCGCTGGGGATTTCTGAGGCAATCGACTGGAATTCCTCTACCGATGGTTCGGACCTACGTCGGGGCGTGCATGTGGGGGCTCCTCATGTCGCTGCCGGGTTGCTCGTGCCCCGACCTGAACTCACCCAACAGGTGATCGAAGTCGCAGCGGCCCGTCGGTTGGCGGTCATCGCCGGGCCCAGTGGCAGCGGCAAGAGCGCACTCGCCTACGCTGCTTTGTACGAGACACGGAGGCTGTATCGCTGGCAGCAGGTCCACTCGCTGACACCGACGGGGCGCACCGGACGTGATGCCATCGCGTTGCTTTCGGCGCGCATCGAGTCTTTACGTCCGAGTGCGTACGCCCCGGTGGGGGTCCTCATCGACGACGCTGGGCGCCACGATCCGGATCTGCTCGACCGACTGCTGAAACGGCTCGCGGATCTGCCAAATGTGATCACCGTTGTTTCTATCCGGGAGGAAGACCGCTTTCCAGTTCCGCTGCTGTCGAGCATCGCCACGATAACGCCGATGCTTGACGACACTTTCGCAGAGAAACTCTGGCGCGACTATCGGGCCGATAATCTCACCAAATGGGCTGGATGGCGGGAACCAGCCGAGCGGGCGAGCGGCCTCTTACTCGAATACGTCACTCTGCTCACCGAAGGCGTGGATCTCAATACCGTCGTCAGTGCGCAAGTCCGCGCACGCGAAGCGGACCCGAGTCGACATCTTGAGCTTGAGATCCTCCGGCTTGCATCCTGTGCCAACCAATACGGCGTCGCCGTACCTGCGCACGCGATCCAGTCCGCACTGGGTGTCGATCGCGGCGCATTCCATGCCGCCAGCCGCCGCCTTATCGACGAGCACCTCATCGTCGAGGATTCGGGCGACCTCATACGGCCGCTGCACGAGATCCGCTCTGCCGTACTGGCCCAGGCCGCTCATCCCTTCGGGCAGCAAGAGACACTTGAGCGCCTCGTCCTGCTAATCACTGGCGGCGAAGTCTCCCGATTCCTTCGACGCGCACTTGAATCCGGGGCCGACCAGGCTGTAATGATTCAGGCCGCGACCAAGCGCATCACGCGCGATCGAACGCTCGAGACGCTCGTCGCGGTCGCATCCGCTTTCCGCTCTGATGGACTGCGGCAGCGGGCCGACGACTGGAAGCTCATCCTGGATGACAGTGATGTCGATGCTGGCAACGCCGTAACTGCGTTCACGATGTCCCGCACAAAGTCACACCCGGACACGGAACAGCTTTTCAAGCCCGAGATCGTGGCAGCAATCGTGCGCCTCCGCAACGTTCCGACCGATCCGGATCTGCAACCCCTGTGGCAAAAGATCGACTCGAAGCTGGTCGAAGAGCTCACGACCGCGGCGGTCCACGACGATGAAGCAACTCAACTTCTTTTGCAGGCCATCACCGTGCTTCGCGGTTTTGACGTGACAGCTCTCGAGTCCGCGGCGGGTGCAGTTGGCGCACGCTTGACTGTATGGGCGCTCCGCGACGCAGCCGACATGACGGAAGCGTTGCGCCGCGCGGCACCCGCACTCGCGGAACACGCCGTCATCACCGCCGGCGGCGAACAGCTCCTCTTGCGCAGGATTGCGACTGAAACACCGTGGCTAGCGTCCCTAGACCGGGTCGACGACGGGGTCGTTGGCAAGTGGATTTTCGTCGACGAGGAACTGCAGCCGAACCAGAACGAAGCTGTCGTTGAGGTATGCCGACTGGCCCTCGCTCTTGCGCCGACTGCGCTGATCGCCAGAGTAGGTGCGGTTGATGCCCTTGGGCGTTTGGTCAAGGTCGGCGGATATCCGCTCGTTGACAAGGCGATTCCGCGGGAAAATTTGCCCCATGCCCTCGAAGTCTCCGACAACAGAGCCCAAGCTCGGGCCTTGTCTCGAAAATACGGTGCGGGCACGCTAACGTTCAAGCTCGAGGCGGAGGCTAGAGCACTTGGGGAAATCATCGACCTGCTCCCGGAAATCACCATCGCCTACCTAGGCGATCGCGCCGTGCCTCAAGCGATTGTTCGTCGGTTTGAGCGGGTTACGGCGCTGCTTTCCGAGATGGACTCTCCGGCAGACGAGAGTTACACGGACGAAGTGCCCGGCGCACTGGGTGACTATCCCGTCGAGGGTGACGCCATCACTGTCGTGCGATCGCTACTTCAGCACGTCATCCCAAATCTTGCACGGGCGGATGTCGCCGAGCGGCGCCCAAATCTGACAGTCGGAACGTTCGACAGTCTCATCCCGAAGGTCAGCGCACTGATAGAGCTCGAGCGATATCGCTATCTACCCGACCCTCCAGATTGCGGCCGGCTAATCGACGCTCTCCGCGACTTGCGAATGGTCGCATCCGCTAGCGCAGGATCGGACAAATCACTCCGCGTAGCCATGCGGGCCGCTGCGGGGCGGCAGGCGGGAACCGCTCGGATCGCGGCCGCAGCTACAGTTGCAACCGAGCGCTCTTTCGCAGCCTTGCAAAAGGAAGCTGACCGAATGCGACTCGCACTCGCGGACTCGGGGCGTGCTGTGACCGTAGTGCCAAGCTCCTCCGACCACACGATGATGAATTGGCCGCCCGGAGACCTAGCGATCATCGTACAAGGACAGAGCGTCCTCACTTATCTAAACGCTCTCGCGGCTCTCGCGGACGCCGCGCGAGCTGCCACTGAACATCCAGACCGACGTATATGGATTGGACTGCGCTCAACCGGCGGCTACTTGCCTGCCTCGATCTTCCAAGTTGCACATGGCGGGGTGATCCCACTCGGCGATCGTGAAGCGCCGTCCGCCTTCGCCGGCTCAATCGCTGCGACACCAATTTCCGGTCCGTATGGAGCTTATCTCCGGCAAGCTCGTCGTTTATCGTCCATCGCGGCGATCATCGCGATCCGCGGGAGTACTCACATTCCCGATGAGGAAGGCAGGGTTCTCGAGGAATCGTGGGACCGTCTTGTCGGCCTCAAAGCGCACTTGGATGAGCTAACTTCCTCTCACAAAGGAACTGAGTACGTTTCTGCGCTCAGCAACATTTTGACAGTCATCGGTGCGGCCATCACCGATGATCTGACTACCGCAAAGGACTTGGTCGGAGAAGACCGATCTGAGTGGGAGGCAATCGGGGCCTTGCAAAGCCCATTACTGCTTGACGCGGACCAAGCGGCAATACCAGGAACCGATGCTGCCGTCGTCTACGGCACATCCGTTGTCATCGCGGAAATCGAGGATGACTTTGAGGAGGCTGATACGCGTCTTGCGCACATTACAGAGCTGAGTTCGAGTTCCTGAATAGGCAGTTGATCGGCGCCAACCTACCTGTTCTCCCGGAGCGACGGCCGCGACTACGCCGTCACTCCGGTATCGCTGGCAGACTCAGTTGCATGGTGGGGATGGGAGAGCACGATGAGCTCGAGAACAGAAATCTTCGCGATCTCTCCGGTGTCCCGGAGCCGCTCTCGTGGGCCCGTCCTGGAATCGTCCCATTTTCAGCAGACGTGCGTCGGCGCGTACTTCGCGAAGTTGGGTGGTTCAATAACCGGCGCGCAAGTGAAAATGCAGGCCGACGAGCCGTGGGGCGACTAGGACTGTTCTCGGATAGTCTTCGGATCATCCTGACGATCAAGCCGAAAGCAGGCCAGTGGGAATGAGCGCATCCAGCTCGAAGGCACGACGAGCCGCCCGGGCGGCGAACGTGACTGCTCGCAGCGCCCAGAGTTCTGGAGTCGTCAAGTGCTACGTCGAGCGGTTTGAGAATGCCGCTGGCGCGCCCGATCTTCGCCTTCACGAGAAGTCGACTAAACGGCTCGTGAGAGTCTTGACGGATCACCAGATGTTCAGGTCATTTGCGCCGTTGGCAAACCTGCTGCAGGACTGTCACGCGCATGGAGGCGGCCTCGTTGAGCCGCGGAGTCGCGCGGAGTACATCGCCATCTCCGCGCCGATCGTGGCGCAAGGTGCTCAGGAGATCGCTGTAGCATTCGAGCGCTTCTCAGTGGAGGTCCACATCGTAGCCGCGGACGTCGCATCTCCTCCGACATCGGTTTGGTCCTACATCGAGGAGTACTCGGACGAAGACGGCGGTCTTGGCCTGCGTCTTCGGCAGAAGGTCACCGGCCGAAAGATCGAGATGTATGGCAAGAACCGGGACCACCTGCTCACATTTCTCGGCAGCGCGCAGTTCACAGGCGCCGACATTTACATGCCGAACCTCTACCAGAAGGACGGCTTCGACGACTACGTGCTGGTTTCCGGAGGCACGACCACAGACTCGTATGACGTGGTGCTCTTCAACGACGGCGTCGAACTCACCTACTTGCTTGGTCCGACACCCGACACTGCATACCGGGACGCGTTCCGTGTGCTGGCAGAGGAGTCAGCGCCCGAGGCGCATGCGCGTACCGCGCAGACGCACTTCGACAGTGGACGCTACCGCGAGGCCGTGCTCTCCGCGCGACTCGCTGTCGAGACGGCGTGTGGCGGAAGGGGCGCCGATGTGAGGCGCCGGCTCGCTGCTGCTCCCGCTGATGTCGCGGCTGCGGGTGATGCCCTATATGGGAAACGCCACGTGGCTGTCCATGAGGGCGACACGCGAGTCGAGCAGCCCGACGCGATACAGGCGATCCGCGCAATGCGCGGCGTTCTGGCCTACTTGGTCCACGACGGTTCTTGAGGGCCAGCTAGCGCGGTCAGGATCTATATACACGCACCCGTAATGCGTTTCAGCTCGAAGAGAAGCACATCGAGTCTCTTTTGGTGCAGGACATCAAAACGATGCCGCCTTAATGACGTCGAAGAGGTTGCCGGGAATTGGCGCGTCGGTCATGGCGCCCAGGGGTGGGAGTGTGCCATCGAGGCGAAGTCCGTCCGCGAGTACCACCGTGCTGGGTCGACGCCAGGTGATGGCGTTGAGCGGTAGAAGCGGGAGGTCGGCTAGGTCACCTTTGGGCGCGCCATGGAGTAGTTCCCACGCTGCGCCCTCAGCGACCAGCGGATGCTCAATCGCCCATCCGGGATGGTAGACAAGCGTCAAGCAGATGCCTTCGAGGGTGATCATCGTCATCGGGAACCGTGTGGTGCTGCCGTCGTCGAGTTGAACCACCTTGGGAAGCACGACGCGTGCGGTCGGAGTCCCCTTCTCCTGCTCGGCCCGAAACGCCCACAAGGAGAGCCCGTCGGGCGCGGGAGAGCCGTCGATGAGCCACGTGAAGTCTTCCGCCTCCCATTCTCCGATGATCCGGTGCTTGTTGATCTCGGGATGCTGGTGGAGAGCTAGTGGATGAGTAGCGAGGAGAAGGATCTTCGCGAACCAGAGCCCGACGAAAGCCCACTCCTGCGCCTCGGCCTCACCGATCCACGAGTTTGGTGCCAACCGCCTGACGATATCCTTCGCCGGTTTCTCGAAACGGGTGTCGAGGGTTGCGTTACAACTCCGACAAGCCGGCACGAGCAAGCGCTGACGCTCAGGGAAATGAAGAGGCTCGTCGTCACGGTTGAGGAGGGCCTCACCGTTGGACGACCAGGCGAAGGACGGAGGTCCAGCTGCGTCGGCATCCTTAAGGAACCACGCCGGCCAGACATGTTCTCCCTTGCCCTCTGCGGGCCTGATTGCGCAGATTGCACAGTTCACCATGCGGAAAACCTAGCGCGTCCAACCGCGGTCCACGAATGCCTCGCGCATGTACAAACTGGTGGATGGAAGCCGCCCTCGCGCGTTCAAACGACAGCGATGAGCGCATCGAGGGGGTTTCGCACGATGGTCTCCCACCAAACGCAGTTCCCGCTCTCGGATGGGGTTCGGGCCGATGAATTGATCTTTGGGGGGGGTATTGCAGGGAATAGCGCGTTCAAGCTCCAGAGACTTCCTGCGACCTCGACGTGGTGTTCCCCCAGCATCACTGAGGCTTTGCGCCTGATCGGTCCGCGACAGGCTGGAACGAACACTTCGGCAGCATCTCCCGGCGGGGCGTCGATTCAATGCCATTCTGGGGAGATGAGTAGCCTCAACCCCAGCCCGGATGACTCGCCATCCAACGCGGACAGCGTCGCCGGATTCGACCGCACCATACCGCTCGCCGTCGAGGCTCTCGAGCACCGGGCGCGCGACGTCGAGAGCGTTGCCGGGGCGGGCGACGAGGCGGCCGTGGTGAAGGCATATGCGGCGGCGCGGTTCTTCATCGTCCAGATTGATGTCGATATGCGGGTGCTACTGCGCGCGATGGCAGCGGATCCGGCGGCGCGGGTCACGACGGAAAAGCTCCTCGCCCTCGTTCTCCGAGAGAGCATCGAAGGCGTCTACCGGGTGCTGGGGGACCTGCAACGCACTGCACGCACTCAGACCGGACGATTCGCCGATTTCATCGAGGTGGATCAGCTCACGACTGCGCAGGATGCCTACAAGAGAAGCGTCCGAGACATCGCCGAGGACCGTCCCTTCAAGGAGACGCTCGTGAAGATTCGCAACGAGGTCGCTGCCCACATGTTTAGCGACGACGTCGGCATCGAGTCAGCGGCTGCCTGGGTCGTGTCTCGTTCCGTCATGCCGAAAACCGATGATGCGATGTTCAACAGCCTGATATTCAGCCGCTCGATCCAGGTTCTTCGCGCGCTCCACACGCTCGACGAGGCGCTCGCCAACATCCGACGGATGTGAAAGGCGGCGACGATCGATGCGTCTCGAGCAATGTCGGAGGCCGCCATCACACTGATGGCATGTCAGACCTATACACCAAGAATGGCCGCCCGCTTCGGCGCAGCGGAGACAAACTCTTCGCGCGGTCGGGAACGTACGTCGGACGAATTAAGGGCGACTCCGTTTTTGACCCGGCAGGGCGCTACGCAGGCACCATTGTCGGAGAGCGTGTCGTTTACCGTTCCACGCACTCCGCACGAGTTTCAGGCCCGTCCGTGTCTGGGAACAGAGGCGGAACTGGAGCGGGAAATCGCGGGGCTTCCGGCATGTGGGGCGACGAACCCCCGTTCGCGGACTGAGCAAGAATATCGACCTGGTCGCAGGCCCTAGGGTGGGTCCCATGAGGGAACTTCCACTATCCGCCGGCGGCGACTTAGTCACTCGTCTGGCGCGCGAACGCGATCCCGTTCGCGCTGTCGTTGAACTCGTCTGGAACGCCATCGACGCGGAGGCCGACACGGTACGAATCGAACTCATTCGGACTGCTATGGATGCCATCGAGAGCGTGACCGTCGAGGACGACGGCCATGGAATCACCTCGGATGAGGTCCAAGGGACGTTCGGACGCATTGGAGGCTCGTGGAAGGCGCTCGCGAGTCGATCGAAGAATGACAAGCGTGGCCTGCACGGCCAGCTCGGCGAGGGCCGTCTTCGTGCGTTTGCCCTCGGGTCGCGCGTCACATGGGCGAGCGAGAGCATCAACGCAATCGGCGAGCGGGAGCGAGTCGTCATCGAAGGCGTCAAGGAGCGTACAGAGCCTTTCAGCTGGGAAGCGTCTCGTTCGACAGAATCAAGCACCGGGACCGTCGTCACGGCTCTAAACGAGCAGGACCGCAGCCTCAATTCACTTTTCAACGACACCACGCTGACGACCCTGACCTCGCAATTCGCACCAGTGCTGCTGAACGACGACGCTCTCGCCATAATCTTCGATGGAGTCAAACTAAATCCGAGCGACGAAGTTCTAGACGACACCATCGTCGAGGTCGCTCTGGACAACGACCCCGAGGCGGTCATTTCAATTCGCATCATTGAATGGCGAACGGGTAAGCATCGCGCTGTCTACTTCGGCGAGGACGCGGAGCGCTTTGTGGTGGAGATGTCGGGCGCCGAGGTGGAGAACCAGACCGCGTTTTCGGCCTACGTCACCTGGCCAGACTTCACCGTCGATACGTTCTCCGAGTTGGGGCTCGGCGAGATGGCACCCGACCCCGCTGGCGCCGTCTGGCGTGCGACCACGACGGCGGTGCGAGAGCATTTTGCATCGCGTCGTCGATCGAGACGCCGAGATCAAATCGATGAGTGGAAGTCGAAAGGCGTCTACCCATATAAGACCGAGCCGACAACCGAAGCCGGCAAGGCCGAACGGGCTGTATTCGACATCGTGTCGAGCGCCTTGGTGCCGCAGATCCCGAAGCGTAAAGACGGCGCGCAACTCACCCTCAATCTCCTCCGCGATGCGCTGAAGACTGATCCCGAGAATTTGGCGCTCCTAGTCAGTGAATTCGTGGCACTGACCGAGCAGGATCGGCAGGCGCTCACGAAGCTGCTCAGCGAGACCACTCTCGCCGGTGTAATCCGCGCGGCAAACCTCGTGACCAGCCGCACGAAATTCCTCGCGGGGCTCGAGCATCTACTGTTCGACCCGGAGGACTCGAAAAAAGTTGGCGAGCGCGACCACCTCCACAAGATCCTGGAGCACGAACTCTGGATCTTCGGCGAGGAGTATCACCTAATGAACAGTGAGCGCGGGCTCACGCAACTCCTGAGGACGCACTTGAAGCTCGAAGGCCTGCCTACAGGCAAAGTGGAGCCGGTCAAGCGCTGGGACGGCAAGGCGGGGCGGGTCGACCTGCACCTCGCCGCAAAAGCGAAGGAGCACGACCGGATCCGCCATCTCGTCGTCGAACTGAAAGCGCCGGATATTAAGGCAGGACGGCCTGAGCGCAACCAAGTAGAGGACTACGTGAATGTAGTCCTAAAGACGCCGGCGTTCGCGAGCGATCGAGCTGTCTGGGACTTCATTCTGGTCGTCACTGACTATGACGAAATCGTCGAAAACTCCTTCAAAGGCGATGACCGAGAGGTCGGACTGATCCTTGAGCCCGACAAGAAGCAGGGACGTCCGACGATTCGCGCTTACGTGCGTCGTTGGCGGGACATCATCGACGAGAACAAACGCCGCCTCGAGTTCGTAACTAGTTCTCTAGAATTCGACCCATCACTGGCAGAAGGTCTCGCCTTCATCCGCGAGGAGTACGCCGACAGCTGCCCGATAGTGTGGGGCACGCAGACGATACAGCCGACTTGCCCATCTGACCGGTTCAGGCGATACCCCGATGGCAGATCAAGTCGGAAGTTTCTTGATCGACGACGACGAGCGCGGAAATGAGGCGCGTCTCCTGCCGGTGGACTCTGGCGCTGCCGCCGGCGCGTCTCGCAATTTTGGGATTGGCCTCGGACGCCGTGGAGTCATCCACGTCGAACACAGGCTCTTCGTCGCGCCATACCGACCACTTGCGGTTCAAGCAGGATTCGGCTCTTGTTTCCAGGCCGCCGAATATACTCGCTTGGCTCCAACAATCACTTGTCATAATCGCCATTCACGGTGGTCGCCATGGTGGTGTTCTTCGTATCGAGCGCGATGACGACCGTGACTACGTTGTCCGGACCGCCTTCGGCGTGTAGAAGTTCACCGCGAGCTGTCCCGTGTCGGCAACGGCGACAGCTGGACCGTGATCGGAGTGCGGCGGAACGGCTCGGCAGAAGTTCGACGGCACGGCCGGCGGTGGGGGAGCGCTGTGGTGCTCCCTGCCGAGTACATGAAGCGACACGTTGAACTCGGCTACGCGGTCACTTCTCACCGTACGCAAGGGGTCACGACCGACACGGCGCACGTCGTCGTCGCTTCAAGCACAACGCGAGAGAATTTTTACGTGGCTATGACGCGCGGTCGAGACGCGAATATGGCCTACGTGGCCGTGGATCAGCCAGATGTCGCACACGTTGGTCCTCGCCCCGGCAATGACGTTGCCTCGACAGCGCGCAGTGTCCTCGACAGCGTCCTCCAGCACATCGGTGCCGAATTGTCTGCGCACGAGACGATCGCGGTGGAGCAGGATGCTCGGGGATCGATCGCGCAACTCGCGGCAGAGTACGAAACCATCGCGGCGGCCGCACAGCGTGACGGGTGGGCGTCGATGCTGCGAGAGACTGGGCTCTCTGAAAGCCAGGCCGATGACGCCATCCATTCGGAGGCGTTCGGGGCGCTGACGGCCGAGCTCCGTCGAGCCGAAGCGCACCACCTCCATGTCAGAAGCCTCCTCCAGCGGACCATTGTGGCCCGCGGGTTCGAGGACGCCCAAGACATCGCGGCCGTTCTGCAAAGCCGGATCGCCTCGGTGATAGCGCATGGTGCCGGTGCCGGTCGTCCCCGGCTCGAGCCAGCGATGGTGGTCGGGCTGATCCCGTCGGCGATGGGACCGATGGAACCCGACATGCGGCGGGCTCTCGACGACCGCAGCGCCATGATGGAGGCTCGAGCGCGTTACCTCCTCGATGCCGCTTTGCTCGCCAAAGCCCCGTGGACTCGGGTGCTGGGGCCAGCCCCACGCGGCTCCGCGGCAGCCGATTGGCGCCACAGCGCCTGCACGGTCGCTGCGTACCGGGACCGTTACGGCGTGCTCGGTGCGAGAGCCCTCGGTCTGCCACCCCGATCGATCGCCCAGGAACGGGACGCCGCCCACGCTCGTGCCGCACTCCGCGGCGCACAGCATCTCGCGGAAAAGGACCGGACCTATGGGGCACCTGAAACAGCTGTTCAGCCGGGACTTCCTCCCGTCGGCATCCGGTTCTAGTCAGAGCCAGCGGCTAATAGCGCTGCCCGGGTCGTCAAGCAGCCCATTCTCAATATCGTCTGACGCTCGATCTGCCGAGGCGCACGAACGCGTGGGGCGACGGCCAGTAAGGTAGCCCACCGTGAATCGGGGGGAGTCATTGCTCTACTGCCGGGGATTAAACTATTCATCGCTTCGGCCGTATGAGGCACGCGGGAATCTGTTCGGGCGGGTCAAACGGGACTTCGATGACTATTGAGTCACTCGCCGGTATCGGATGCCTTCTGATTCGCGTGAGGCGTCCCTTTTGGCGGCGGTCGAACCTCGGAAGCAGGTTTGTGATGCAGCTGTCAACTTAGTGTGGGACCCCGACCTGTAGTGTTCACGGTATGAGCGAGCTTCACCCTCAGGGGTCAGACGACGAAGGTGACGTAGAGCTGATCAGCGATGGAGAGAACTTACTGGTTTTTGGCGAAAACCGCCGATCAGTCGAAGGTTTCTTGCGAGCGCACGGCCTGCTCGAGAGGGCCTTCGACTTCGGGTCCCGACGGCTGGTTCCCGCACTCTATGCGTCGGCACAGGTGGCGCAGAGGATTTCAGACGCGGCCGCCGAGTCTGGTCTATGGGTAAAGCTGACATCAGAGTCGGCTGAGTTCAAGTATAAGTTTGGGCTCACTGACAGCGATGTGCCCGGCGTCGCCCACGCGATGGTTGGCGCTCGCGGCTCGATCAAGAAGTGGCTGCAGATTGACACGACAGCTGGCGCGAAGGCGACGAACCCTGCAGCACTCTCAGGTGTGGCTGGAGCGCTGGCGCAGGCCGCACGCGAGCAAGAGGCGGCGCAGTTAAGGCAGTTACTGGAAAATCTCGACCAAAAGTTGGATCAGGTGCTTCGCGGCCAACGCGACGACATCCTCGGAGATATTGCAGGCATCGAGCGCGAAATCCGCGCGGCCATGCTCATTCGAAAGATGGACGGCTCGGTCGACGGCGTGATGTGGTCGAAGCTGGCCGGTGCGTCGATGCAGACCCGGCAAGTTCAGTCGAAGGCCATTCTGAAGCTCGGCGGGATCGCCGACGATTTGGAGCGGCACCGGAAGTTAGGCGACTTGAACGCTGACCTGCAACACACCAAGGACGAAGTGAGGATGTGGCTGTCGGGACTGCTGCACGGATAGGTGACAGGTTGTAGTTACGCCGCCAGTGCGACGGTCGTGTTCATGATGACCTCGAACTCGACCGGCGTCAAACGGC
>NZ_JADOUY010000011.1:0-35753 GCF_015752285.1 Mycetocola sp. CAN_C7 | reverse complement strand
GAACGAGGAGGTGGCCGACCAGCTCACCCTCGAACTCAGCGCCTAACCCCACCGACCGAAGGAAACATGGCTACACCACTCCACGGGACTTGACCTGACGTCGACAGCGCTCCCCTGTTTCGCGACCTCGCTGGCTCAGTCGCTTCACGTCTGGCAGGTCTGCCAATCGCAGCGCACAACGCTCAATTCGATTTGAGATTCATGCGGCACGAATTCGATCGTGCCGGATGGGATCTGCCCGAGATTGCTTCTTTCTGCACGCTCAACGGCAGTCGCCACTACTTGCCGAATCTGGACAGGCGTCGCCTTGCTGACTGCTGCTGGGCCGCGAATGTTCAACTCGAAAACGCACACTCCGCGCTTGGCGACGCGCGCGCGACTGCCGGGCTGCTGCAGGCGTACCTCAGGGGTCTAGGTGGAGTGAGCAGACAGAGCGGCCTCACAGACCTTCCCGTCAAGGCACGCAACGTGTTGTGGCCGTCCGGTCCGGTTCGAGAGCCTTCGCCCACCTTGACGTTGTCAGCGCCATCCAAGTCCGCCAGACCCTCAACAGCGCGGCCGTTCAAATTCCGCCCCGCTCTACCTGCGCAAGCTCCGCTGATCCGTCAGATCACCAGTCTCAGCTTGGCCGAGATCGAGGACGAAGGAGCTCCGCAAGGCGCTTTCGCCTACTTAGAGATGCTCTTGGACGCACTTGCGGACGGCGACATCTCCGAAACCGAATCGGCAGCCCTTGGAGAGCTCTTCGCGTCGTACAGTCTCTCTCCTGAATCGGTCTCAGCGACACACAACGCGTTGATGCTTGCGCTGGCTCACCGTGCAGTCGATGACGGGCACGTTTCCCGTGCGGAACGGTCCGAGCTCGACTCGATGGCCGCCTTGTTATCCGTACCGGCCGACAAGGTGCTCGACGTTATCAAGCATGCCGACTCGGCGCGGTCAAAGCGGTTGAGCGCCGGATTGAAGATTCTGCCAGCCGACTGGGCGCATGGCGAACCTCTTCGTGTCGGCGACCGAGTCGCTTTCACTGGATGCGACGAACAGCAACGCGAGCGACTGGAGGAGCACGCGAACGGGCTCGGAGTGCGAGTGCTGGGCAACTTGTCGCGCCTATCGGTGATGCTAGTCACGGACGGTTCATTTACGGGGACCAAGGCGATCAAGGCCCAAGAACCTGGGACGCGGATAGTCCACCCCGATCACTTCGAGGTAATGCTGACACACCTTCAACCCACCCTTGCTGTCGCCCCCGTCGACGCGCCGCGCAAGAGCGTAGATCAAGGACGACCCTCAGCATCGGAGGGCAGCCCCAGACTCCCCACCTCCGCACCTCCCTCGACGATTCGCACCTGGGCGTTGACGAGGGGATACGAGGTCGGCGTCCGAGGGCGGCTTCCCGCCGAAGTGATCGAGGCGTTTGAGGCTTCAACTGTCACCAGTTAAATTTGCTCGCAGCTTCATCGAATCCTGGTGGTCCTCGTTGACGAGAATGCACGTCGGGATTGCGCATGCTCACATGGCGGTGTACTCCAGGAGGCAAGCTTCTTTCCAGCATGCCGGCCCGAGCAGTGCGCACGACCATTCGAATCCGGTTGAGACGGTGCGGCCACCGTGGCAGCACCGCGTTCACTCTTCATCTTTCGCGAACGCGCGGTCGAGGAGCGCGGCGGTGGCCGGGTTCACCATCTCGTTGCGCTGAATGTAGTGCTGCACCGTGATCTTTGTGTCCGTGTGACCGAGCAACTCTGAGGCGAGCTCAATGCTGGCGTTGGTGTTGACCGCGGTCGCGACCGTGCGGCGGAACATGTGCGGGGTCACTCCCTTGATGCCCGCTCCCTCGAGTACCTGTCGCAGTTGCCTGCGCACATTCGCAGTCGTCAGCGGCGTGCCGTCCCGGGACTGGAACAGCAATTCGTCGAGGCCCAGACTCCCGACCTTGGCGAGCCGCCGGCGGACTGCGTCGGCGGTGAAGGTGGGGATGGCAACAACGCGGGTGGACCTGGCGGTCTTGGGGTGATCCTGCCGGAAAGTCTGCTCACCCTTGCGGCTGATGATCGTGCCAGCCAGGCGGATGGAGGGCACAGGGCTAGTGACGTCAACGTCCCGGCGGCGGACGGCCAGCACCTCGCCGATCCGTGCCGAGGTGCCAAGCATCACCTCGATGATCGCACCGAGCTGACCGTCGGGCTTCGGCCCGGAGATGTGGTCGGCGGCGCTCTCCCACTGGGATATCGCCGCGCGGATCATGTTCACCTCGGGGGCCATGAGCGCATCGGGGACGCGCGGCTCACGGTGCAGGCGGCCAACGTGGTCCATCGGGTTCCGCGGAAGGACCTCATGCCGCACCGCCAATTCCAGGGCGAGCCGCAGCACCACCCGGGCCTGCTTGGCGCGACTGTAGGAGAGCTTCGCCAGCTGTTTGATGAACTGGTCGCATCGGGCGACTCCGATCTCGCGCAGCGTGAGGCTGTCGAACGCCGGAGAGACCAGGGTGCGCATATTGCGCTCGTACAGGTTCCGGGTGGTTTTGGAGATCCGACCCTCCATGTCGATGTCGTTCAACCAGTAGGCCACAAGGTCTGCGAAGAGGCTGTCGGGCGTCAGGGTGGTGTCGGTGGGTCGGAGCAGGGACCGCTCAGCGAGCTTCGCTTTTAGCGCGCCTTCGGCGGCTTTGGCGGTGGCGCCGGTGGCTTGCACTTGGCGCGCTCGACCGTCCCAGTCGCGGTAGCGGGTTCGTGCCTCGAATCGGCCGGATGGCATCACCCGCGTGGTGATGTCGCCGAAGGTGCCGATGGTCAGCCGTGGCCGGGCCATCTCAGTTCACCGCCGATCGGTGTGACCGGGTTGGCTGGACGGTTCCCGCTGCTCGGCGATCCAGGCCCGCACGTCGGAGACGGCGAACTTCAGATGTTTGCCGAACCGGTAGGCCGTCGGGCCTTTGCCGTGCACGCGCCAGTCGTAGACCGTGGAGAGCGGTATACCGAGGTAAGACGCCAGTTCGGCGACGTCCATCAGAGGTTCCAGACCCCATGCGTCGGTGTGGGCGTCGGTAGGAGAGGAGGGCGGGTGGTTGTCGTGAATGCTCATACCCATGAGGTGTGCACGAGAATCCCGAATGATCCAAGCGGACCCAGAACGACGTCAGCGCGACGGACGGTAGCGCGGCCTCAGCGCCGTTTGAGAGGAGTAAAAGGTGGGTTTTTGATGGGGTAGTCAAATCTCTTAACCTAAAAAGTCCCGGAAACCCTTGAGTTTCCGGGACATTCGGTCGGGCTGACAGGATTTGAACCTGCGACCCCTTGACCCCCAGTCAAGTGCGCTACCAAGCTGCGCCACAGCCCGCGACCGATCGCCCTCGCGGACGACCTCGTCAATGCTACAGGACAATATGCTCGCGGTTCGTCACTGCCGATCGCCCTCGGCAGGACCCGTTCGCGTCGGCTACGGCGCGATGTTCTGGTTGACGTGGAACACGTTGCGAGGGTCGTACGCGCGTTTGACCGCACGCAACCGGTCATAGTTCGCGCCGTAATTGGTAGATGCCTGTGGCTGGTCGTCCTCTGAGAGGAAGTTGACGTATCCACCGCCCTGCGAGAACGGCTCGACTGCTGCGTAGTAATCCTTCACCCACGCCGTGTTCGCCGCGTTGTCCGTCACATCCGGCCACATCCCCGCGATGACAACCGCGAAGTTCGCGTCCCTGTGGCCGAAGGCTGTCGCATGCGATGCCACGTCGTGGCACGCACCGTTGATCGGGTAGAAATGGACCGTCGAGTTGACGACCGGAACCCGCGGTCCGTCCTTCATGTGCACGGCAATCGACTCTGGTGTGAGGCTTTCGACGAAGACGGCCTTCCAGTAGTGCTGAAGACCGGGAGGCACCAGTGGGTCGAAGGCACTGTTCAACGCGGCATAGGGCATCACGCCCACCCCCTCCGCCACGGGCTTCGCGACATCGCGGAACCCTTGAACGATCTTCTCCCCCTCCGACGCGGGGCCGTTGTAGCAGACCACGAGCGCCACGAATGGCTCGCCGACCCGGTTCTCAGGCACGAACGGCAATGGCGGCGCAATCTGGAACGCGGGAAACCCGCCGAACTCGCGTGGAGCGGTTCGAATGTACGAGACGAAGTACTCCAGGATCGCCGCACCATCGGAAAGCTCGAAAAAGATCGGGCCGCCATAGATCTCGGCAACGGGATGCAACTGGAAACGAAACTTCGTCACGACGCCGAAGTTCCCTCCTCCGCCGCGCAGCGCCCAGAACAGGTCGGGCTCCTCGTCGGCGCTTGCCGTCACCACCCTGCCGTCTGCGAGAACCACCTCAGCCGAGAGCAGACTGTCGCAGCTCAGGCCATAGGCACGATCCAGGTAGCCGATCCCACCTCCGAGGGTCAATCCACCGACGCCAGTCGTCGAAATGATGCCTCCCGTGGTCGCCAGACCATGCGCCCCAGCCGCCTCGTTGAACATGCCCCAGGTCGCGCCGCCGCCGACCTCTGCAGTGGATGATGCGGGATCGACGACCACTGAATTCAGGTCTCCGAGGTCGGCGACGAGAGCGCCATCGGCCGTGCCGAATCCCGGCACGCTGTGGCCTCCGCCTCGGATCGCGAGATCGGTTCCCGACTCCGCGGCGGCACGGATAACAGCGGCGACATCATCCGTGCCCTGACAACGCACGATCGCCGATGGCCGTCGGTCGATCATCGCGTTGTAGACGACCCGGGCCGTCTCGTAGCCTGCGTCGCCTTCGGCGACGAGGGCGCCGTTCAGGCTGCTTCGCAATGATTCAATGACGCTCGTAGACATGGTCGAACTCCCCTTAGTCGCAACCGGCACGGCGCAACCGCACGATGCGCGCAGGGCATCAGCACCAGTTTTCAGCGACGCTCCTCTCCCGAGCGGACGCTGTCAACCACCACTGCGGCTCAGGCCGCGCCGATCGACGCGTAGCGTGTCGATGGACGCCCAGCCGTCGCATAGTCGAGCGTCTTGCCCGCACGGTTCACCGCGACGAGATACTCGAGATAGCGCCTCACGCTCACCCTCGAGATTCCCGCGCGCTCGGCGATCTCGCCAGCCGAACTGTTCGGTGCCGACTCCAGCGCCCTTTCCACGATGAGGAGCGTCTCAGCGCTCAGCCCCTTTGGGAGCTGTGCCTGGTTCCGGGCGCCGGTGCGCATCAGCGCATCGATGTCACGCTGCGCGAGCGCATCCCGCTCCCCCGACCGCACCAACGCGAGCCGGTCCCGCGCGACATCGTCGAGCCGGGCGGTGAGATCAAGCGCCGTGAACGGCTTCACCAGGTAGTGCTGAATGCCGGCACTCCGCGCCTGCCGCACACTCTCGACATCCCGCGCTGCGGTCACCGCGATCACCTCGGGCTGCAGCCCACCCATCGCCCGCACATCCCGCAACACCTCGAGCCCGGTCCGCCCCGGCAGGTCGAAATCGAGCAGCACGAGATCCGGACGATGCTCCGCGATCAGTCTCAACGCCTCCGGTCCACTGTGCGCGAGAGCGACCACAGCGAACGCCGGGTGCACCGCAACGAACTTCGCATGCAGCGACGCGACCTCGACGTCATCGTCGACGATGATCGTGCGCAGCGTCGCCGAGACCGTCACGACGACACCACCGGCTGGTCGGATGCCGCATCCGGCGAGGCAGCGCGCGCCAGGTCACCGATCGGCAGCACTACCGTGAACGCCGCACCCCCGAGCTTCGAGCGCCCGACGGCGATCGACCCTCCCGCCCGCAACACCGTTCGTCGCACCAGCGCGAGCCCGATGCCGCGACGACGCAGGGCCGGGCTCGCGGCATCCGTCACCGCCTTCGAACTCACGCCCTCTTCGAACACCCGCTCGTACTGGTCGGGTTCGATCCCCGTGCCGTCATCATCGACGGTCACCCGGATCAGCCCCGGCTCGATCACAAAGCCGAGTTCGATGTGATTGCCGGAAGCACACGCCTCCAGCGCGTTGTCGAGAAGGTTACCGACGATCGTGACGAGGTCACCGCGCACGGTGAGTGCTGCATCCGAACGAATCCACGCCGGCAACGGAGCCGACGGCCGGATCGACACCGACATGCCGAGCTCACGGGCGTGGCTTGCCTTCACGAGCAGCAGCGCCGCCAGTTCGGGGAACTCGCGGATCACGTCCTCCCCCGGCACCCGCAGTGCCCCGCCGGTGCCCGTGCGTTCGACAAACGCTCTGGCGTCGTCGACGAGGCCGAGTTCGAGCAGCCCCGAGATCACGTGCAACTTGTTCGCGAACTCGTGCGCCTGTGCCCGCAGACCGTTCGTCAGCGACTGTGCGCCATCCATCTCGCGGAGCAACTGGTGCAGTTCGGTGTGGTCACGCACAAGCAGCGTTGCGCCGACGGTCGTTCCGTTCAACTGGGTCCCGGTGCTGCGCGCAACGAGGATGCGCTCCCCCGCGAGCACGAGCTGCCCACCGGGTTCCCCGCGCTGCAGCACTCCGACGAGCGACGGATCGAGCACGTCGTCGGCCTGCCTTCCGGTCAGTGCATCATCGTCGAGGCCGAGCAGGTCGAGCGCCGCATCGTTGACGAGCACAATCATTCCGCCTTCGTCGACACTGATGATGCCCTCGCTCAGGCCGTGCAGCATCGTCTCGCGTGAACCGACGAGCGACGCGATCTCTTTCGGTTCCAGCCGGTAGATCCTCCGGCGGATGATCGCCGTCACCCAGGCGGCTCCGAAGATTCCGACGACCGCAGCCCCGGCGAGCGGAAGCACGAGCGCCCAGAGGTTGCCGAGAAAGTCCTCGCGCAGCGACGATTCGAGGATGCCGACCGAGACGGTGCCGATCACCGCGCCGGCCTCATCCCTCACAGGCACCTTCGCCCGCCACGACTCCCCCAGTGTGCCGGTCTCGGTGCCGACGAACATCTTGCCCGAGAGCGGAACAGACGGGTCGGTCGAGACCGGCTCACCGATGAGGTCGGGGTTCGGGTGCGAATAACGGATGCCGTCGGCATCCGTCACCACGACATAGGTCACGTTCGAGGCTTCACGAATGACCTCGGCGATGGGCTGGATCACCGACGACGGGTCGGCGTCGTCGTAGGCATCACGGATCGCGGGGAGTTTCGCCACCGACTGCGCGACACCGATCATTCGATCAAGGTAGGCGTCACGCACCTGGCGTTCGAAGAGCCCGGCAGCAACGACCCCGGTAACGAGCACGACGGCGCACACGATGATCGCCTGCAGCAGCAGGAGCTGAACTCGAAGCGTCATTGCTTTCACTCCTTCATTGTCGCCCCAACACGCCGGCACGACGAGCGAATCAGCGCCCGGGAGCCCCGGCGATCGCGTCCAATACTTACAAAAGGGGCACTCCGGGTCGGCTGCCACCTACCGTTCTCATCAGCATCATCGCGTTTTGCAACGAGGCAATCACTCAATGAGGAGAGAAATCATGCGACGACTCGCACTGGTCATGGTGGCCGCAGCAACAGCTGTCACCCTGGCATCCTGCAGTTCACCGGCGACCGACCCTGGGTCGGGTTCTGCCGAAGGATCCGAGATCACCGATCTTCAGATCATCGTTCCCGCCGAGCCCGGCGGCGGTTGGGACCAGACCGGACGCACCATGTCTGAGACGCTCACCTCCGAGGGCCTCGTCGACAGCGCCCCAGTGACGAACATCGGCGGCGCCGGCGGCACCGTTGGCCTCGCATCGCTGGCGAACGAGAAAGACCCGCACACCCTCATGGTCACCGGCCTCGTCATGGTCGGCGCAGTCGAGACCAACGCGGCCCAGAACCGGATGGAAGACACCACCCCCATCGCCCGGTTGACCGAAGAGGCGCTCGTCGTCGTCGTTCCCGAAGATTCGAAGTACGAGACCCTCGAGGACCTCGTCGACGACATCGTCGAGAACGGCCAGGATGTCACGATCACCGGCGGGTCCGCCGGCGGTGCCGACCACATCCTCGCCGGGCTCCTTCTCGAAGAGGCTGGCCTGTCAGGCTCCGAGATCGCCTCGAGCCTCAACTACATCCCGAACTCGGGTGGTGGAGAGGCCGTGAACCTCATCCTCGGCAACAACGCCGCCGCAGGAATCTCTGGCATCGGCGAGTTCGTCGAGCACATCGACGCAGGCACCATGCGCGCCCTCGCCGTGTCGAGCGCCGAGCCGGCCGAGAACCTGCCCGACGTGCCGACCATCGCCGATGAAGGGTACGACATCACGCTCACCAACTGGCGTGGCGTGCTCGCTCCGACCGACATCTCCGACGCCGACCGCGATGCCCTCATCGAGGTCGTCACGGAACTGCAGGAGAGCGACGCCTGGACGGAGCAGCTCGAAACCCGCGGATGGGCGGATGCTTTCCTGACCGGTGACGAGTTCGCCAGCTTCCTTGACGAGAACGTCGCCGAGGTCACCACGACCCTGAAGAACATCGGTCTGGTCGACTGATCATGTCTGACCTCTCGACGGGCGCGTCTGGCATCAGCCCGACGCGCCCGCCGGCCGGGACCACCCCAGCCGGCGCCGCTCCGGCGGACACCACCCCTGCACGATCGCGACTCGGAGAGTTCATCTTCGCCGGACTCGCCTTCGCGCTCGGCATCTTCGTGTTCGTCGGGGCATTCTCCATCCGCACCCCAGGTGCCGGAACGCAGGTCGGACCTCGCGTGTTTCCGTTCCTCGTCGGCACCATCCTCGTCATCTCAGCGGCGATGGTCCTGGTCGGGGTGCTGCGCGGAAAACTCGCCGACCTCGAAGAGGGTGAAGACATCGACAGCACCGCGAAGACGGACTGGCTCACGCTCGCCAAGATCACCGCGTTCGTCGTCGCTCACATCGCTCTGATCGAAGTCATCGGCTGGCCGTTCGCCGCCGCCGTACTCTTCGGCGGTGTCGCCTGGTCGCTCGGCGCCAAGCGCTGGTGGATGGCTCTTCTCGTCGGCCTCGCGCTCGGGCTCATCATCTACGTGCTTTTCGGCGGCTTGCTCGGCCTCTCCCTCCCCTCCGGTCCCTTGCTGACCTGGCTCGACCCACTCCTGCGCACCCTGAGAGGCTGACATGGACAACATCATGAGCCTGATGGAGGGCTTCGCCACCGCCCTCCGGCCCGAGTACCTCATCTTCGGATTCATCGGAGTGCTCGTCGGGACCGCCGTCGGTGTGCTTCCTGGTATCGGCCCGGCAATGACCGTCGCGCTGCTTCTGCCGCTGACCTATTCGCTCGACCCCACCGCTGCGCTGATCACATTCGCCGGCATCTATTACGGCGGTATGTACGGCGGCTCGACCACGAGCATCCTGCTCAATACGCCAGGAGAGTCCGCGTCGATCGTGACGGCACTCGAGGGCAACAAAATGGCCAAGCTTGGCCGCGGAGCTGCGGCTCTCGCCACCGCAGCCATCGGGTCGTTCATCGCGGGCACGATCGCCACTGTCGGCCTCACCCTGTTCGCCCCGCTCATCGCCTCATGGGCAGTCACTCTCGCTCCGGCGGACTACGTCGCCCTCATGGTCGTCGCCTTCATCACGGTCGGCGCGCTGCTCGGCTCGTCCGTATGGCGCGGGCTGACGTCGCTCGGCGTCGGCCTGTTCCTCGGCCTCGTCGGCACCGAGATCCTCTCGGGCCAGCAGCGGTACACCTTCGGTCTGCTCCCACTTGCTGACGGCATCGACGTCGTTCTCGTCGCCGTCGGTCTCTTCGCCGTCGGTGAGACGCTGTATGTTGCCAGCCGGATGCGACACGGCGCGATCGCACTCATCCCGGTGACCCGCGGATGGCGCAGCTGGATGACGAAGGACGACTGGCGTCGCTCGTGGAAACCGTGGCTGCGCGGCACGGCGATCGGCTTCCCGATCGGCACGATCCCGGCCGGTGGGGCGGATGTCGCCACCTTCCTGTCGTACGCGACCGAGAAGAAGCTCAGCAAGCACAAGGAGCAGTTCGGCCGCGGAGCGATCGAGGGCGTCGCCGGACCGGAATCGGCGAACAACGCCGCAGCCGCCGGGGTGCTCGTGCCACTGCTCACGCTGGGACTCCCGACGACCGCGACGGCGGCGATCATCCTGTCTGCGTTCCAGTCGTACGGCATCCAGCCCGGCCCGCAGCTGTTCACCAACCAGCCTGCTCTCGTCTGGGCGCTCATCGCGAGCCTGTACATCGGCAACGTGCTGCTGCTCGTGCTCAACCTGCCGCTCGTCGGCATCTGGGTGAAGCTCCTGCAGATTCCGCGCCCGTACCTCTACGCCGGCATCCTCACGTTCGCCACTCTCGGTGCTTACGCGGTGAACTTCTCGATCGTCGACATCGTGATTCTGCTGGTCATCGGCATCGTCGGATACTTCCTCCGTCGCTACGGGTACCCGATCGCGCCCCTCGTGATCGGTCTCATCCTGGGGCCGATGGCTGAGGCTCAGCTTCGGCGCTCGTTGCAGCTCAGCCAGGGTGACCTCGGTGCCCTGTTCACGCGGCCGTTCGCGGCGATCTGCTACCTGGCGCTCATCCTGATCATCGCGCTCGGGTTGTGGCTGCGGCACCGCCAGAGTCGCCTGGAGCGCACGCTCGCGGCTGCAGCGACAGCGGATGCTTCGTTGTCGGCTGCGGTGAACCAAGCGTGGGATCCGGGCCAGCGTCCCACCGACGTGAAGACGTCCGACATCCGGGTCGTTGCTCCTCCGGAGTCGCCGCCGCGGGAGAAGAAGCGGCGCGGGCGTCGGGAGTAGTTCAGGCGGGCACGGCGACCGCTCTCGCCCGTGCTGCACTTGTGTGCCGATGCTGCAGTTGCAACTGCAGCATCGGCACAATTCTGCAGCATGGGCGTCGACCGGTCTCATGGAACTGCCGCATGCCCACGAAACTGCCGCATGCCCACGAAACTGCAGCACGGACACGAAAGTGCAGCACGGACACGAAAGTGCAGCATGGGCACGAAAGTGCAGCACGGACACGAAAGCGCAGCATGGGCATCAGTGGGCTCGGCCAGCCGGCTGAGGTTCGCACGAGTGCTGCACTTCCGGCAGCGCCCCCACGGAACAGCGGCGCGGGCACGGAACTGCAGCACTCGCGGGCCCACGTCACGCGATGCGCGACCCCTCCCGCACACTGAGGTCCAGCGCCCGCTCCCGCACCACCGACAGGGCATGCTCGACCGCACCCGTTCCGACAGCGGCAGGCCCGAGCGCCGAGGCCAGCAGCACCGGCGCAGTCGGGTCGTCGCTTTCAGCGAGAAGCTCAGCAGCGCGAGTGATGACGGTCGGCAGCGACTCCGTCACGCCCCCTCCCACGATCACCCGGTCGACGTCGAGCAGGTCGCCGAGCACAATGCAGATCCGCGCCAGACGCTCAGCGAGTTGCTCGAGGATGCCGACGGCCGCCTCATCGCCGCGCGCGGCGGCCCGCGCGACGTCCGCCTCGGTCAGCGTCGAAGCATCCAACCCGGCGAGCGCACTGCCCGGGAGCGTCTCCCCGGACCGGATGGCATCCGCAGCGAACTGCCGCGCGAGGAGCGCGAGCCCGTTCGCCGACCGCACCCCGTCGACATGGTCGAGAAAACGCATCTCGCCGGCGGCACCACGTGTGCCGCGCACGAGCCGTCGATCGATCATCAGACCGGCGCCGATCCCCTCGCCGACGAGCATGGCCAGGTACGAGTCGACATCACGCCCGTGCCCGGCAGGCGATGACCGTTCGGCGAGCGCCGCGAGGTTCGCGTCGTTCTCGACGGTGACGATCGGCGCGTATCCCGTGAAGAGTTCACCGAGACCCGGGTTCGTCACCTGCCAGAACCCGGTCGGATGGGTGGGCGAGAGTCCCGACGCGTCGACCGGCGCCGGCACTCCGACGGTGAGAGCAAGGATGCGATGGGGGTCGACCGCCGACGCCCGAACCGCGTCATCGACGACGCTCTGAGCGAGTCGACGTCGCGTCGCGGGATCAGACAGCCGCTGATCGCTCTCCGGCGTCCCTCCAGGCACCAGAACCTCGGCGCTGGCGACCACCCGGCCACGGAGATCGGCGACCAGAGCAGACATCCGTTCGAAGCCGGCATCCACCCCGACGACATATGCCGCGTCATCGCGGAGCGCATACCGTCTCGCGGGCCGGCCGTTGCGGTAGTCACCTCCAGCTCGCGCATTGCCGAGCTCCTCGAGCCACCCCCGTTCGACGAGATCGTCACACACCCCGATCACGGTGGCGCGGGTGAGTCCGGTTGCGCCCATCAATTCGGATGCCGTGACCGCGGCCGTGTTCCACGCGTGGTCGAGCACCCGGCGCGCATTGAGCAGACGGAGCACCTGTGGTGATGAGGCGATAACGGTTCGATTCAATCCCTTGACCTTTCCTCGGCTCTGGCGCAGTATTTACGACACAAGTAGATACACACTCTATATTTAGTCGATCCTGACTGTGCTGGATCGGCTTCCACAAGGGGGACAACGACGTGCTCCACAGAAAATCACTTCTCTCTCGGGTCAGTATGACCGTCGCCGCTGTACTCGGCACATCGATCGCGCTCACCGGCTGCTCAGCCATCGGAGGCGGGGGTCCAACCGAGATCACCTTCCATATGAGCAAACCGGAGGCGATCGGCTTCTTCCGCGACCTCACTGCTCAGTTCAATGAGGAGCAGTCGGACGTTCACGTGACCCTCGACACAGCATCGAACCTTTCAGCTGGGTTCCTTCGCGGCGATCCTCCTGACGTTGGGCTGCTCAACTACAACATGGAGATGTCGCGGTTCATGGAACGCGGTGCGCTGTCGGATCTGTCCGACATGCCGGAGGCCGCGCGCATCCGTCCTGACGTCCAGGAACTCGCCGACCAGTACTCGACCTATCCGGGACGCACCAGTGTGCTCCCCTATTCGGTTGCAGCAGCATCCGTCATCTACAACGTGCAGATGTTCGAAGACAACGGTCTCGACGTTCCTGAGACCTGGGATGAGTTGATCGCTATCTGCGAGACGCTGCAGGATGCGGGCATCACCCCGATCTACAGCACGTTCTCGGAGCCGTGGACGATCGCACAGGGACTCTTCGACTACACCGCAGGTGGATCTGTCGATGTCGCCGACTTCTTCGACCAGATGAACGAGCTCGGCACTGAGGTCGGGCCCGAATCGGCCGTGTCCTTTGAGAAGAATTTCACCGAGCCGGTCGAGAAGATGATGGAACTCGCCGCGTACACGAACGATGACGCAGCGAGCCGTAGCTACGGCGACGGAAACGTCGCTTTCGCCAAAGGCGAAGCGGCCATGCTGATGCAGGGGCCATGGGCACTCGGCGAGATCGCCAAGACCGATGAAGATCTCGAGCTCGGCACCTTTCCCCTGCCGGCGACCGACGACCCGAACGACCTCAAAGTGCGGGTGAACCTCGACCTTGCGCTCTGGGTGCCCGAGATCGGCGATGCCCAGGAGGCCTCGCGTGAGTTCGTTTCGTACCTCATGCAGCAGGACGTCATGGACGAGTACAACGCCCAGTTCCTCGGTTTCGGGACGACGACGGATGCCGCGCCCGCGGAAGACGAACGCATCCTCGGCATGCAGGAGTACTACAACGACGGCCGCTTCTATCTGGGTCCGTCGCAACGCGTCCACCTGAGCATCCCGACAGCCAACTACGTCCAGGCCATCGCAACCGGCGCGGACATCGACTCGACGCTGAGTCGGCTCGACGCCGACTGGGCGCGCCTCGCCCTGCGCGAATAACCGGAAGCACCAGGAGGACAACGACATGACGACTCCCACGATCCCGGCGGCTGCGGCCACCGGATCCCTTCTCGGCAATGCGGAGCGTGGCCCGACCGATCATCTGGCCGGGGCGCCCTCCCGGAGAGGCAAGGCCAAGACCGATCCGGTCTACTACCTGTTCCTCATTCCGACGCTCATCCTGTTCACCCTCGCCATCACTCTTCCGGCGATCCTCGGAATCTTCTACAGCTTCACGAATTTCATCGGTTTCGGTGACTGGGAACTCGTCGGATTCACCAACTACATAGCGGTCTTCTCCGACCCGGCCATTCTCAGCAGCTACCTCTTCACCTTCGGCTTCTCGATCGTCACCGTGCTGATCGTCAATGCCATCGCATTCCTGCTGGCGGTGGCGCTGACATCCCGAATTCGACTGAAAGCTCCCCTCAGGGCGATCTTCGTCATCCCCATGGTGATCTCGGGCATCGTCATCGCGTTCGTGTTCAAGTACCTCTTCTCCAACTCGCTGCCGGCACTCGGAGCGGCGACCGGCATCCCCTGGCTGCAGGAATCGATCCTGGCGAATGAGAACCTCGCCTGGATCGGGATTGTCATCGTCACGGCGTGGCAATCCATCCCCGGAGCCCTCCTGATCTACATCGCCGGACTTCTGTCGATCCCCGGAGAGGTCTACGAAGCCGCGGACATCGACGGTGCCAGCACCTGGGTGAGGCTCCGCTCCATCACCCTCCCGCTCGTCGCCGGCTACGTTCTGATCAACATCATCCTTGGCTTCAAGGGCTATCTGAACGCGTACGACATCATCGTCGGCCTCACAGCCGGAGGGCCGGGCACAGCGACCCGAAGCATTGCGATGACCATCTTCACCGGTTTCACCGGTGGCGACTACGCCTATCAGATGGCGAACGCAACGATGTTCTTCATCATCGCCGTTCTGATCTCCATTCTTCAGCTCCGGATCTCCCGCGGAAAGGCTGCACTCTCATGACGCAAGAAGCGACGCGCGTCGCCCCCGCAACGGCGACCTCGACCTCGACCCGGCGGCGCGGCAAGGTCGGTCAGGAGACGACGAACTGGCCTCTCATGGTCGTTCTCTTTCTGTGCGCCCTCACCGTCCTGCTGCCGCTGTACGTCACGATCTCGATGTCGATGAAGTCGTCAGCGCAGTCCGTCGATGGCAATGCCCTCTCACTCCCGGCTCCGGTCGACCTGTCGGGCTTCGCCAGGGCCTGGGAACTCACCAACTTTCCCGTCGCCTTCACGATCACAACCCTCGTGACACTCGCGACGGTCGTCGGCACGGTGCTCCTTGCCTCTCTCGCCTCCTACGCGATCGTGCGCAACTGGGAGCGCCGTCTGTTCCGCTGGTCGTTCTTCTACCTGCTTGCGGCCATGTTCGTGCCCTTCACGGTCATCGCGCTCCCCCAGATCCAGCTCACTGGCCTCGTCGGACTTGCCAACCCGGTCGGGGTGACCATTCTGCACATCATGTTCCAGCTCTCGTTCAGCATCCTGCTGTTCACGGCGTTCCTGCGCTCGATTCCCCTCGAGTTGGAGGAGAGCGCCCGGATCGATGGCGCCACGACCTGGCAGACCTTCTGGCAGTTGATCTTCCCGCTGCTGGCACCGATGAGTGCGACGGTCGCGATCTTCGCCTTCCTCGCCTCGTGGAACGACTTCATGATGCCGTCGCTGATCATCGCTGACGCCAGCCAGCAGACCATTCCCGTGGTGCAGAACATCTTCCAGACCCAGTTCAGCAGCAACTACAACGTGTCATTCGCGTCGTACCTGATGGCGATGGCACCCGCCATTGTCGTCTACATCTTCACGCAGCGCTGGGTGATGGAGGGCGTCACGCAGGGAGCGGTCAAAGGCTGACCTCGTCGTCAGGGCGTATCCGGCAGCGTCGACGGCTGAAACGGCACCGCGGCCGGCTGAGGAGTCGGCGTTGGCGGAATGGCCAGTCTCTCGATGTCAATGGTTGCCCGCACCGACCGTGCCGCGGGTTCGAGCGGTAGCCGGCCTTCTGTCACCTGAGCGCTGTCCTTCGGCAGCAGCCTGAGGAACACCGCCGCGCACACATATTTGATGTCTGCGGGTGAGATATCGATCTCGACGAGAGCTTCAGTCTTGCCCTGGGAGGTCGTGCCTTTCTCGCCCCAATAGATGACCTCGTGGGTTTCGGTGGTGCTCGGTCGTGGTTTTGCCGAGTTCTCGCAGATTGCGTTGCCGCCCTCAGACGGATCCGTGCCGGGCTTCACCACAGTGATCTTCAGAACCATGCTTTCGCGCAGCAGGAGCCCTGTCGCTTCCGCCTTCGCTGTGACCCGCACCGTGTCTTTATCGGTGTAGGCGGCGCTGAACGTCAGCGCGGGCGTTTCGCTCGACCCGATGCTGGTCGTGCCGAGCGCCAAGAGCAATATGATTCCGACGATCACAACGATCGCCCCGAAAGTCTCTCCGACCCTCGTCCAGACGCGGCCGAAGCTCGCGTGCCAGATCAGCGCGACGAGAGAGATCAGCGCTCCGATGAGCGTGAGTGAGAGAGCGATGACGAATCCTCTTGGATCGTTCCTGATCAACCGCTGCAACAGTTCGCCCTGAATTCCAATCGCGGCCAGCACGGCGAGTGCGGAGGCGACGGTGGCGGCGATCAAAGCTCGCAGCAAGACTCCGGGCTCAGTGGGCGTGTCTGCCGATTTCTTCGGAGGACCCGAGTCGCCGTCGCCGCCCTCGTCGGTCTGTGGGGCATCCGTCGCTGGGTCTGGACTGCCATCGGCTGGAGGAGTCTTGGTCGTCTCGTCGGGATTCGATACCTTGGCCATGAGCATTCTTTCTGCAATAAGTGGCCCCTCCCGGCCAGTATGGTCCTTCCTTGAGGAAAGCGAAAGAACTCCTCGCGTCGGCAGCTCGCCCTAGGCTGCTGCCATGACTCCCATCGACGTGGTCTCAGTGGCGGATGCTCCGTGGCACGACGTGCAAGCCGTCTTCGGTACCCGGGGCGACCCCTCGAGCTGCTGGTGCCAGTACTTCAAGATGGGCGCGGCCGAATGGAAGACCGCAAACCGGGCGACCTGCGAGCCTTTGCTCCAGCGGCAGGTGCGTGATCTCGACCCGGCGCCCGGTCTGATCGCCTACCTCGGCGGCACGCCCGTCGGCTGGTGCGCCGTCGAGCCGCGCGCGAACTACCCCGGGCTGCACCGCACGAGAGTCGAGCCCGGCCCCGAGCCGATCGACGACGCCACGGTCTGGGCGGTCACCTGTTTCGTCGTGCGTGTCGGGTTCCGCAAAAGGGGCGTCGGGAAGGCCCTCCTCGCCGGAGCCGTCGATCATGCACGCTCCCACGGCGCCCGGGTGCTCGAGGGGTACCCGGTCGACCCCACCGCACGCGAAAAGGTGACCTCGGCTGAGCTGTACTACGGAATCGTCTCGCAGTTCGTCGCGAACGGCTTTCGCGAGGTCTCGCGGCCGACACCCGACCGCGCGCTGATGAGGCTCGAGCTCGGCACCTGAGTCGCGACTGCTGCACTTTCGTGTCGATGCTGCTCTTGCAACTGCCGCATCGACACACAAGTGCAGCATCCGTCGTGGCCCCACTCGTGGAACTGCAGCATGTGCACACACCTGCAGCAGTCGAGAGCAAGCGACGGCGACTGAGGGGCGCTTAGGCGCTCAGCCCCAGCGTCTCGAGAAACAGGGAGGCATACCGTTCGGCGTCGACATCGAGCGCGACATCCACCACTGCCCAGTTGCCGATTCCCCCGTGCAGCACGTCTTCACCTGAGTACCGGCGTCGATCGACGATGGTCTGTCCGCGACCATAACCGGCGAGCTCGACCCGAACCGGACGCCTCTCGACGACGAGCGCGTCGGGGTCCACCAGCGCACAGACGGCGCCGGCGTCACCGATGAGCCCGGTGTAGGTCAGCGTGGCGTCTTCGCTCAAAGCAACGCGGTTGCTGAGCAGGGAACCGACGATGCGACCGAGCGGATCTTTCCCGTCTCCCAACGCCGCCGCGGCATCCTGTTCCACCGACACCTGGTTGAAGACATCGAGGCCGTACATGAAGATCGGGATGCCGGAGTCGAGCACGATCGCCGCCGCTTCAGGATCGTGCCACACATTGAATTCGGCGACGGCAGTGGCGTTGCCGACGCTCGCCGAGCCGCCCATGAACACGATACGTTCGATCCGGTCGGCGACCTCGGGATGTGTCCGCAGCAACAGGGCGAGGTTGGTCTGCGGAGCCAGCGCCACGAGAGTGATCCGTTCGTCACTCGCCATCAGGGTGCTGCGCATCAGCTCGACGGCGCTCACCGGCTCGGGCAGGCGAGCCGTCGATGGCAGCTCAAGCCCTCCGAGGCCACCCTCGCCGTGCACGTGCGACGCCGAGCGTGCTGCCTCGATCAGCGGACGCACCGCTCCCCCGGCGACCGGGATCGCCGGGGCATCCGCTGCGTCGAGCACTCGCAGGGTGTTCTGGATCACCTGCGCGAGCGAGGCATTGCCGGCGACGCAGGTGATCGCGCGAACGTCGATCGACGGATGCTTCACGGCAAACAGCAGGGCGAGGGCGTCATCGACGCCGGTGTCGACGTCGAGAAGAACGGGAAGTGTGCGCATCAGGCCAGCTTACGAACCCCAGGGCGGATGTGAAACGCATGCCCGGTCACATCAGTGCTCCGTTTTGTCGAGCTGGTCGAGCAGCCATCCCGCCCCGCGCGTCTGCGCGCCGACGGCCTCGACGCGTGCGCGGAGTTCACGGTCGCCCGTGACGACGGTGAGGGATGCCCCCGGTGCAGCGCTCAGGCGTGTCACCTCTGCGACAATCCTCGCGTCGCCGTCACGATCGGCCCTGACCACCTCGAGCCTGTTGCCGCCGTCGAACGCGGCACCGTTCGCCTGCCCTTCGAGCACGGCGACCAGGTCAGGCCACCAGTGCGTCTGCCCGAGTCCGAGTTCGACTGCCGGCAGCCCGATGGACGCGAGTCTCTGGAGCTGATCACCGAGTCGGACGGCGGCGCCGGCACGGTCCCGCCACCACCCGTCCGGGCGCGAGCCGACGACGTTCGCCATGTCGACGACGATCACCGGTCGCACACCGAGGTCACGGCGGAGTTCCGGCCAGCGCGCCTCGAAGCCGGGGTGGAGCGGGAGGCCGTCGATCTCGTCGAGCGGCACCCAGCGAACGTCGAGGCTCTCCGGGTCGGCGACCTGCGCATCGAACGGCGTGACGACGTCTGCGGCGAGTGTGACGTACGACCAGATCCCGAGGTCGAGCGTGTGGCTGAAGCGGGGCCGAACGGCATCCGTCGGCACCGCCGCTTCTTCGCTCGCTTCACGGATGGCACCGGTCACGGCATCCTCACCCTTGTGTCGCGCTCCTCCGGGCAGGCCCCAGGTGCCGCCGAAGTGACTCCACAGTGCCCGGTGCTGCAGCAGAACGCCGCGATCAGGGTCGACGGCGAGCAGCCCTGCAGCGCCGAACCGACCCCAGTATTTGGACCCGTCGTCGGCGAACACCCAGGCATCGCCCGGGTTTCTCGGATGCGGCGGCACGAACTCGCGAGTCACCTGTCCAGCTTCTCACGAGCCGCGCTGCGGCAGCGGGGCTTATGTGCGCTTGCGCTTCTCACGGACACGCATGTTGACGTTGACCGGTGTGCCCTCGAATCCATAGATCTCCCGGAGGCGACGCGTGATGTAGCGACGGTAGCCGGGGTCGAGGAAGCCGGTGGTGAAGAGAACGAATGTCGGCGGCCGGCTCGATGCCTGCGTGCCGAAGAGCACACGCGGCTGCTTGCCACCACGCACCGGGTGCGGGTGCTCAGCGGTGAGTTCGGCGAGGAACGCATTGAACTTGCCGGTGGGGATGCGGGTGTCCCACGACTCGAGCGCGAGCTCGAGGGCGGGGACGAGCTTCTCCATGTGCCGGCCGGTACGCGCCGAGATGTTCACGCGCGGAGCCCAGGCGACGTGCGCCAGGTCCTGCTCGATCTCGCGCTCCAGGTACCGGCGACGTTCGTCGTCGAGCAGGTCCCACTTGTTGAACGCGAGCACGAGGGCACGGCCCGATTCGAGGACGAGGTCGATGATCCGAACATCCTGCTCCGAGATCGGCTCGGAGACATCGAGCATGACGACGGCCACTTCGGCCTTCTCGAGAGCGGCACTCGTGCGCAGGGTGGCGTAGAAGTCAGCTCCCTGCTGCAGGTGAACGCGACGACGGATGCCGGCGGTGTCGACGAAACGCCACACCTTGCCGGCGATCTCCACCTGCTCGTCGACCGGGTCACGGGTGGTTCCGGCGAGTTCGTTGACGACGACGCGCTCTTCACCAGCCGCCTTGTTGAGGAGGCTGGACTTGCCGACGTTCGGCCGGCCGAGGATCGCGACGCGGCGAGGCCCGCCGACCTCTTCCTTGGCGACAGCAGAGACCTTCGGCAGCTTGGTCATAATGAGGTCGAGCAGGTCGGCGACGTTGCGGCCGTGCAGGGCGGAGACCGGGTACGGCTCGCCGAGGCCGAGCGACCACAGCGATGCGGCGTTCGGCTCCTGGCGGACGTCGTCGACCTTGTTGGCGACGAGGAAGACGGGCTTGTCGATCTTGCGGAGCATCCGCACGACCTGCTCATCGGTCGCTGTTGCGCCCACGTTGGCGTCGACGACGAAGAGAACGGCGTCGGAGAGGTCGATGGCGACCTCGGCCTGAGCGGCGACGGACGCGTCGATGCCCTTGGCGTCGGGTTCCCAGCCACCGGTGTCGACGAGCGTGAACTGGCGTTCGTTCCACTCGGCCTTGTACTTGACCCGGTCGCGCGTGACACCGGGGGTGTCCTCGACGACGGCTTCACGCCGGCCGAGGATGCGGTTCACGAGAGCGGACTTGCCGACGTTCGGGCGGCCGACGATGGCCAGAACCGGGAGTGCAGGGAGGTAGTGAATGGCGTCGGGGTCGTCTGTGACACTCTCGAGAATGTCGAGGTCGTCGTCGCCGAGGTCGTAGTCGGCGAGTCCGGCGCGGAGTGCTTCGGCCCGGCGGGCTGCAAGGTCCTCATCGAGGTCTCCGAGCCGCTCTGCGAGCTGGTCGTCCAGCTCGGCGGTGTCTTCAAAATCGTCAGCCATAATCGGTCTCTCTCTGCGATCGGAGCTGCAGGGCAGCAGGTCGATCTAGGTTTTCTGCGAAGTACGGATCACATCGAGCACGGCGTCGACGGTCTCGTCAAAGTTCAGCGTGGTGGAATCGACGGTGGTGACGCCAGGTGCGGCGGTCATGAAGTCGACGACGCGCGAATCTGCGCGATCACGTTTCTGCAACGCACTCGCAACCTCCGAAGCCGATTCGGATGCAAGTTCTGCAGAGCGTCTAGACATTCTAGCCTCTTCCGTTGCTGTGAGCAGAATGCGTGCTGTGGCGTCAGGGGCGACGACGGTCGTGATGTCGCGGCCTTCGACCACGATCCCCGGTGAGGCGGAGTCTGCGATGATGCCGCGGAACAGCCCGGTGACGTGTGCGCGCACCTCGGGCACGCGAGCGATGTTGCTGACAACGGCAGACACACGCGACTCGCGGATGCTGTCAGTCACGTCGGTGTCGCCGACCCTGACGTGGTACCCGTCGGGGTCTGTGCCGATCGTGTAGTCGAACGCGGGCAGGGCGCGGATCACCGCTGCGGCATCCGTCGTGTCGATTCCGGCGTCGAGCACGTACCACGACAGGGCGCGGTAGGCAGCCCCGGTGTCGAGGTAGTCGAAGCCGAGCCGCCTGGCTGCCGCCCTGGAGACGCTCGACTTTCCGCTACCGGCCGGGCCATCGACGGCCACCACTGTCTTCGTCCTCATTCAGATGCTCGCAATCCGCCAGCCGCGCGCCTCGAGATCGTCGATGGTGCGTTGCTGGACTTCGGGAAGCACGGCGATCTCGGCGAGGCCGATCTGAGCACCCGGGGAGTGCTCGAGCCGCAGGTCTTCCATGTTGACCCCGATGTCACCGAGTTCGGTGAGAAGTAGTCCGAGCTGGCCGGGTTTGTCGTCGATCAAGACGACGATGGAGGCGTATCGGCGGTCCTGGCCGTGCTTGCCTGGCAGTCGGGCGACGCCGGCGTTGCCTGCCGAGATGGCGTCGGCGAGGATCCGTCGCGACCCCGGTGCATCCGGTCGGCGGAGAGCGTCGGTGATCGTCGCGAGGTCGGTCGCGATGGCGTCGAGCACCTCGACGACCGGGCCCGCGTTCGAGCCGAGGATCTGCACCCAGAGCTCGGGAGCGCTCGACGCGATCCGTGTGGTGTCACGCAGACCCTGCCCGGTGAGCCGCACCGCGGCATCCGGCGCACTGACGAGCTGTTTGGCCAGGAGACTCGCGACGAGCTGGGGAACATGGGAGACGAGGCCGACGGAACGATCGTGTTCCTCAGGAGTCATCTCAATCGGTGATGCGCCCAGGTCGAGCGCCAGATCCTCGATGAGGGCGAGTGCTTCGGCGGGTGTCTCATCATCACGGCAGATCACCCAGGGGCGGCCGAGAAACAGGTCGACCCTGGCCGAAATCGCTCCCCCGCGTTCGCGACCGGCGAGCGGGTGAGAACCGATGTAGCGGGTGAGGTCGACGCCGCGCTCGGTCAACGCACGGAACGGCTCGAGTTTGACGCTCGCCACGTCGGTGACGACGGCGTCGGGGAATCGGGCGAGTTCAGCTTCGATGACGGATGCCGTGACATCCGGCGGCACGCTGACGACGACCACGCTCGGGGTGTCATCTTCACGCTCGGCGCGCCCTGCGCCGTAGTCGATGGCGAGCCGAAGCTGGGCCGGGGAGGCATCCGCGAGCGAGACGTCGACGCCCTGTTCGGTGAGAGCGAGCCCGATGCTCGCGCCGAGGAGTCCGGCTCCGACGATGCGGACCTGGCCGGTGATGCGCCCGGTGTTCACGCGGCGATCGGGGATATTCACAGGGCTGGTCCTACTCGGTGGTCTCGGGAGCGCTTGCGGCGTCGTTCTCGGCGGACTCCGTGTCGAGCTCCTGCTGCGTGTGCCGTGAGATGGTCAGCAGCTCGCCGAGTTCCACCTTAGTCAGGTCGCGGGTGTGGCCGGCCCGGAGGGTGCCGAGGTTCACGGGACCGAACTGTCGACGAACGAGCTCCTGCACCGGGTGACCGACGGCAGCGAGCATCCGCCGGACTATGCGGTTCTTGCCGGAGTGCAGGGTGATCTCGACGATGCTCGACTCGTCACCGTTCGGGGCCGTACGCCCGTCGAGAAGCCTGGCCTTGTCTGCGACGATGACACCGTCGTCGAGTTCGACGCCGCGGCTGAGCTTCTGAATGGTCTGCGCCGTCACCTTGCCGTTCACCTTGGCGATGTAGGTCTTGGTCACACCGAACGACGGGTGCGCGAGCACATGCGCGAGGTCCCCGTCGTTGGTGAGGATGAGCAGCCCACTGGTCTCGGCATCGAGGCGGCCGACGTTGAAGAGCCGTTCCTCGTAGTCCTTCGTGAACTGCGTGAGATCAGGGCGGCCGCGTTCATCACTCATCGTGCTGACGACACCGACCGGCTTGTTGAGCACGACGTAACGTTTGGTGGTGTCGAGTTGCACGGCTGTGCCGTTGACCTCGACCTGGTCGGTCTCCGGGTCGATTCGGCGGCCGAGTTCTGTGACGACCTTGCCGTTGACGCGCACCCGACCTTCGGTGATGTACTGCTCAGACACCCGTCGTGACGCCACACCCGCGGCGGCGAGCACTTTTTGCAGGCGCACTCCTTCGGGGTTGAACGGATCGTGAACAGGCTGTCCGGGGTCGGACGTGTTATCGGAAGTCATTGTCGAATCCTTCGGAGCCGTCGGCGAGAAGCGGGGAGATCGGGGGTAGTTCGTCGAGTGAGTTGATGCCGAGCTGCTGCAGCATGAGCGGGGTGGTGCCGTAGTTGATCGCGCCGGTCTCGCTGTCGGTGAACAGTTCGGTGATGAGGCCGCGTCCGGCCAGGGTGCGCACGACCGAGTCGACATTGACGGCGCGGATCGCGGCGATCGAGCTGCGGGTGATCGGCTGCTTGTATGCGATCACTGCGAGCGTTTCGAGCGCGGCCTGAGAGAGTCGGCTCGGGTTCTCCGAGGTGACGAAGTCAGCGACGGCCTCGTCGTAGTCGGCGCGCACATAGAAGCGCCATCCTCCGCCGACCTCGCGCAGCTCGAAGCCGCGCACCACAGTGCCATCGACGCCGTCGTAGTCGGCGACGAGGCGGTCGATGGCTTCGTGCACGGCCTTGACCGGGCGGCGCAGCGCCGTAGCGAGGCTGACAAGGCTCTGTGGCTCGTCTGCGATCATCAGGATGGCTTCGATCGCGCGCTCGAGGTCGACCGGCGCAGAACGGGGCGCGTCGGCATCCGTAGCGAGAGGGTCGGTGTCAATTGTCATAGTCTGCTCCCAGATTGGCGAGGTTGTCCTCTGACCAGTTCTCGGCGCTCCAGCGTAACGTGAGCTCACCGAGCGGTTCGAGTTGCTCGAAGCTGATCGCTGCGTGCCGGTAGAGCTCGAGCACGGCCAGGAAGCGCGCGATCACGACACCCTTCTGGTCGGCGCCGGCGATGAGCTGCCGGAACGTCTTCGGTTCGCCGGACGTGAGCAACGCGACCACGTGCGCCGCCTGCTCGCGGATGCTGATGAGCGGCGCATGCAGGTGGTCGAGGTCGACGACGGGGATTTCACGGGGAGTGAGGGCGAGGAGCGCGAGGGCGGCGAAGTCGTCGAGCGTATGAGTCCAGACGAGCTCCGGTGTGCGGGCACGGAATTTCTCTTCGATGCGCACGGACCGCGGATGCCTGCTTGCTTCGTCGTCGAGGTGGCCGGCGAACCAGGCGGATGCCTCCTTGAACGCCCGATACTGCAGGAGCCGGGCGAAGAGCAGGTCGCGCGCTTCCAGGAGGGCGACGTCTTCAGCGTCCACGAGTTCGCCCTGTGGCAGCAACCCGGCGACCTTGAGGTCGAGAAGTGTCGCCGCGACGACGAGGAACTCGCTGGCCTGGTCGAGCTCAGCCGCGGTGTCGAGACCGGAGAGATACGCGATGAACTCGTTGGTCACCCGTGAGAGCGAGATCTCGGTGATGTCGAGCTCATGCTTGCCGATGAGTGACAGCAGCAGGTCGAATGGTCCCTCGAAATTGCTGAGGGCCACCTGAAAGCCGGTGGCCGCGGTCGGAGCGTCCTGCCTGACTGAGCCTGCTACGGCGTGCGGGGCATCAGGCGACAGCGCCACGGGCTACCAGCTCCCGCGCGAGCTGGCGGTAGGCCTTGGCCGACGCATGCTCGGGAGCGAACTCGGTGATCGGAGTGCCGGCGACGCTGGCATCCGGGAACTTCACCGTTCGACCGATGACGGTTTCGAGAACGTCGTCGCCGAATGCATCCACCACGCGCTCGAGCACTTCACGGGAGTGCAGGGTGCGCGAGTCGAACATCGTGGCGAGGATGCCGTCGAGTTCGATCGCCGGGTTGAGCCTGTCCTTCACCTTTTCGATGGTCTCGATGAGCAGGGCAACTCCGCGGAGGGCGAAGAACTCACACTCGAGGGGGATGAGGACACCGTGGCTGGCGGTGAGCGCGTTGACGGTGAGGAGCCCGAGCGACGGCTGGCAGTCGATGAGGACGACGTCGTAGTCGTTGCCGATCTTGCGAAGCACCCGGGCGAGGATCTGCTCACGGGCGACCTCGTTGACGAGGTGGACCTCGGCGGCAGACAGGTCGATGTTGGCCGGAATGATGTCGAGGCCGTCGACGGACGTGTGCTGGATGGCTTCAGACGGTTCGTGCTCGTTCGACAGCAGCAGGTCGTAGATCGTCAGCGCGTCGTGGGTGTTGACGCCGAGGCCGGCGGAGAGCGCACCCTGGGGGTCGAAGTCGATGCAGAGAACGCGGCGGCCGTAGTCGGCGAGGGCTGCTCCGAGGCTGATGGTCGTCGTCGTCTTGCCGACGCCGCCCTTCTGGTTGCAGAGCGAGATGATTCGTGCTGGACCGTGGCTCTTCAGCGGAGCGGGGTCGGGGAACTCACGAAGCGTGCGACCGGTCGGGCCCTTTTTTTCGATGGATGTCTCCACCGAGAAGAGCTCTTCATTTTTTGTGGCCACCAGGTTCGTCCTCACTCCCGTCGCGTCCCTCATCGTTGTTAGCTCCTGATTCTAACGGGGCGCTTTCGAGAAGCCGTGCGGCCACGCGGGCGGGGTTCTAGCGGGCTCGCGGGTGTGCGGTCGTGTACATGTCGCGCAGGGTGTCCGCCGTCACCATCGTGTAGATCTGTGTGGTCGCCACCGACGAGTGCCCGAGCAGTTCCTGCACGACCCTCACATCTGCGCCGCCCTGCAGCAAGTGGGTCGCGAAGGAGTGCCGCAGGGTGTGCGGTGACACGTGGGCAGAGAGCCCGGCGCGCTCGGCGGCCGAGCGGATGATGAGCCACGCGTTCTGGCGCGACACCCTCTGACCACGGATGCCGACGAACAGCGCGGGTGTCGCTGCTCCCCGTACCGAAAACACCGGCCGTGACCGCACGAGGTAGGCGTCGAGTGCTTCGCGGGCGAACCGGCCGAGCGGCACGATGCGCTCTTTGTTGCCCTTGCCGCGGAGCCGGACGATGTCTTCGTCGAAGACGTCGTCGACGTTGAGCGACACGGCCTCGGTCACGCGGGCTCCTGTTGCGTAGAGCAACTCGAGCAGCGCACGGTCGCGGAGAGCCTGGATGTCGTCGCCGGAGGTGGCATCCAGAAGCGCGGTCACCTGGTCGATGCTGAGGGCCTTCGGCAACCGGCTCGGCAGCTTCGGCGGCTTGACGTCGCGGGCAACGTCGGCGTCGACCTCTCCTTCCTCGAGGAGGAACCGGTGCAATCCACGCACCGAAGAAAGCACGCGTGCGAGCGACGATGCGGTGAGCGGGCTCTCCTCGCGGCTGCCGAGTTCCCGGATGTATTCGGAGACGTGCTGCTGGGTGACGTCGGCGATCGCGCTCACCCCACGAGACGTCAGCCACTCGACGTAGCCGTCGAGGTCCCTTCGGTATGCGGTGACTGTGTTCGCCGCGAGCCCGCGTTCGATCGAAACGTGTCGAAGATACGAGTCGAGGTTGCGCGAAAGCGGCATGTCAGTCGTGCAGGTTTCCGAGTTTCGGGTGTCGCGGCCATGGAGCATCCGCAGCCGCCAACGTCGACCAGTTGCGAGCCTTGCCCGCGTGTGCGGCGAGCGTGGCGATGACGAGCGACGGGTTCTGCAGTCTGCGGTCGAGGACGGCGTCGACGAGGTCATCGAGTGCCACCCACCGCACTTCCATGTCTGCTTCTTCCGCCGTGCGTTCGAAGACCTCGTCGGCTGCCGAGAGACCGCGAGCGAGGTAGATCCTGATGGCCTCGTCGCTGCCGCCTGGGGTCGTGTAGAACTCGCCGAGCACCGCCCAGTCGGTCGCACGGATGTCGGCTTCTTCTGCCAGCTCGCGCTGGGCTGCGACGAGCGGGTCTTCGTCGATGATGTCGAGGAGTCCGGCCGGAATCTCCCACTCCCGTCGCCTGACAGGGTGCCGGTATTGCTTGATGAGGAGCACCCGGTCGTCGTCGTCGAGCGCGAAAACGGCGACGGCTCCGGTGTGGTCGACGTACTCGCGGGTGATTTCTTCACCGTTGTAGTCGAAGACGTCACGACGGATACCCCAGACCATGCCGTCGAAGACCCGCTCGCTCGAGCGGATCTCAACGTCGACGACGGTGTCTTCGAGGGCCGCCTCAGTCATTGTTCACGTCGAACAGCAGACTCGCCTGCTTGCGTTCGAGCGCTGCGCCGATGAGGCCACGGAAGAGCGGGTGGGCGTTGTTCGGGCGCGACCGGAGTTCGGGGTGGGCCTGCGTTCCAACGTAGAACGGGTGCTCAGCACGGTCGAGTTCGACGAACTCGACGAGTTGACCGTCAGGGCTCGTACCGGAGAAGACGAGGCCGGCCTCGGCGATCTGCTGCCGGTACCGGTTGTTCACCTCGTAGCGGTGACGGTGGCGCTCGGAGATCTCGGTGGAGCCGTACAACTCGGCCGCGATCGATCCTTCGCCGAGAACAGCGGGGTAGAGGCCGAGGCGCATCGTTCCGCCGAGATCTCCCCCGGCGATGATCTCCACTTGCTCGGCCATGGTCGCGATCACGGGGAACTCGGTGTCAGGGTCGAACTCGGATGAGCTCGCACCGGCGAGGCCGGCTTCGTTCCTGGCGTATTCGATCACCATGCACTGCAGACCCAGGCAGAGGCCAAGCGTCGGGAGGTTATTGTCTCGAGCAAACTTCAGCGCACCGAGCTTGCCCTCGATGCCCCGGATGCCGAATCCTCCTGGCACACAGATTCCGTCGAGCTCGCCCAGCACCTTGGCGGCGCCGTCGTGGGTCTCGCACTCGTCTGAGGGGATCCACTGCAGCTTGACCTTGGTCTCGTGGGCGAATCCACCGGCGCGGAGGGCTTCGGTGACCGAGAGGTAGGCGTCGGGGAGATCGATGTACTTGCCGACGAGTCCGATGGTGACCTCGTGCTTGGGCTCGTGCACTGCTTTGAGCACCGGTGACCACGCCGTCCAGTCGACCTCGCCGGCTTCGAGGCCGAGCAGGTCGATGATGTAGGCGTCGAGGCCCTGGTCGTGGAGCATGGTGGGGATGTCGTAGATGCTCGGCACGTCGACGGCGTTGACCACCGCGGCCTCATCGACGTCACACATGAGCGCGATCTTGCGTTTGTTTCCCTCGGAGACGGGGCGGTCGCTGCGAAGTACGAGGGCATCCGGCTGGATACCGATCGACCGCAGGGCCGCAACCGAGTGCTGGGTCGGCTTGGTCTTCTGCTCGCCCGAGGCGTTCATGTACGGCACGAGTGAGACGTGAACGAAGAATACGTTCTTGCGGCCGAGTTCGTGTCGAACCTGGCGGGCCGCTTCGATGAACGGCTGCGATTCGATGTCGCCGACCGTTCCGCCCACCTCGGTGATGATCACGTCTGGCTTCGGGTCGTTCGACGCCTGCAACCGCATCCGACGCTTGATCTCATCGGTGATGTGCGGGATGACCTGGACCGTGTCACCGAGGTACTCGCCGCGCCGCTCCTTCGCGATGACCGTCGAGTAGATCTGGCCGGTCGTGACGTTGGCCGCCTGGCTCAGATTGGTGTCGAGGAACCGCTCGTAGTGACCGATGTCGAGGTCGGTCTCGGCGCCGTCGTCTGTGACGAAGACTTCACCGTGCTGGAACGGGTTCATCGTTCCAGGATCGACGTTGAGGTATGGGTCGAGTTTCTGCATGACAACACGCAGTCCCCGAGCCGTGAGGAGGTTACCCAGGCTGGCCGCCGTGAGTCCCTTGCCCAAAGAAGAAACGACACCACCGGTCACAAAAATGTGTTTGGTCGTGTCGTTTGAAATGTCCGCGTCTGTAATGTTCACCACGGGCTTTTATCCTATCACCTGAGAAGAGCGGTCTGACCGTGCGAGCGAAAGCAGCTCTTCGGCGTGAGCGAGACCGGAGTCGCTGTCGGCGAGCCCGGAGAGCAGTCGAGCCATTTCTGCGACCCGGTCGTTCCCCGTCAACTGGCGCACACTGGATGCCGTGACGGTGCCGTCACTGGACTTCACGACGGCGAGATGGTTGGTTGCGAATGCCGCGACCTGGGCCAGGTGGGTGACGACGATGACCTGCGCGGTCTCGGCGAGTCGCGCGAGCCTGCGACCGATTTCGATCGCGGCTGAACCGCCGACTCCGGCATCCACCTCGTCGAAGACGAAGGTCGGAACGGGGTCGGTTTTGGCGATGACGACTTCGATGGCGAGCATGACACGCGACAGTTCACCGCCTGATGCTCCCTTCGAGATCGCGCGCGGTTCGGCGCCGGGGTGCGGCTGCAGCAGAAAGACGATCTGATCACGCCCGTGCTGGCCGAGTTCGGGTTGGTCGGTGACGTCGATGACGACTGTGGCGTCGGGCATGGCGAGGGCGGTGAGCTCGTCGGAGACGGCAGCGCTGAGGCGTACGGCCGCTGCGCGGCGCGTCTCGCTGAGGCGAACGGCGAGCTCCTCGACGAGTGCGGCATCCTGTTCCACAACCGTGGTGAGTTCATCGATCCGGTCGGAATCGCCGTCGAGTTCGAGAAGCCGGGCGTTTCCTGTCTCATGCGTGGCGAGAACCTCGTCGATGCCCGGGCCGTACTTGCGCATCAGAACGCCGAGTTCGGCGCGACGGTTCTGCAGGATCTCGAGCTCCCCTGCCCCGTCGGTGTCGAGACCGGCGAGGTAGCTGGAGAGTTCGAGGGCGATCTCCGACACCGCATAGCTCGTGTTCGCGATCTGCTCGCCCAGGGCACCGAGTTCTGCATCGTGGGAGGCGACCCGTTCGAGCTGCCTGCGGGCGGCATCCAGCAGGCCGACCACGTCTGCGGCGTCCGGCTCTTCGGCCGACAGCGCTTCGCGGGCGAAGAAGGCGGCGATGCGCAGGTCTTCGACGTTGGTCAGGCGTTCAGCGCGCGTTGCGAGTTCTTCGTCTTCGCCGGGTTGCGGGGCGACGGTGTCGATCTCGGCGATGGTGAGGCGAAGATCATCGGCTTCGGCTACCCGGCGATCACGCTCATCGATGAGGGTGTCACGTTCTGCTGCATTGGCCAGGTACCGGGTGAACGCAGAGCGGTAGTCGGCAAGGAGACTGGCGAGTTCGTCGCCCGCAAAGCGGTCCAGCGCGTCACGCTGAGCGGCCTGAGATCTGAGGCGCACCTGTTCGGACTGGCCGTGAACGACGACGAGCTGTTCGCCGAGTTCGCTGAGCACGCCGACAGGCGCGCTGCGTCCGCCGACCTGCGCCCTGCTGCGACCTGAGGCGAGCACAGAGCGACCGAGCGTGAGCTCTGCATTCTCGCCGAACGGATCGACGTCTCCCCCGGCCTCGCGCACGCGGTCGGCGACGGCGCCGTCCACCGGCACGATCCAGCGCCCGTCGACGCTCGTCTGTTCGTTGCCCTGGCGAATGACTCCGGAGTCAGCGCGACCGCCGAGCAGCAGGCCGAGTGCTGTGACGACCATCGTCTTGCCTGCGCCGGTCTCGCCGGTGATGGCGGTGAATCCAGCGCCGAGCGGAAGAGTTGCCTCTGCGATGACGCCGAGGTCACGGATGCCGATTTCCTCAATCAAGAGCTGCCGGTCCCCTCCACCCGGAGACGGGCAGGTGGAATTTCTTCACGAGCCGGTCGGTGAACGGGCTCTCGTGCAAGCGGGCGAGTCTGACGGGAACGGACGACCGTCGCACGACCACGCGCGCGCCTGGCTCGAGTTCGTGGGTCCGCCTGCCGTCGCACCAGAGCACACCGGTGGCGTTGGTGCGTTTGAGGATTTCGATGGCGAGCGACGAGTCCGGGCCGACGACGAGAGGTCGGGCGAACAAGGCGTGGGCGCTGAGCGGGACGAGCGTGATGGCTTCGACCGTCGGCCAGACGACTGGTCCGCCGCCGGAGAATGCGTACGCCGTCGATCCGGTCGGTGTCGACACGACGACGCCGTCGCATCCGAAACTCGACAGCGGACGGCCGTCGACCTCGATGACGACCTCGAGCAGCCGTTCGCGGCTGGCTTTCTCGACGGCTGCCTCGTTGAGCGCCCAGGTTTCGTACACGACATCGGTGCCGCGCTTGACCCGTACAGACAGGGTCATGCGCTCTTCGACGAAGTAGTCGCGGGCGATGACGCGGCGCACCGCGTCGGCGAGGTCGTCGCGTTCGCTCTCGGCCAGGAATCCGACGTGACCGAGGTTGACGCCGAGCAGCGGGGCCGAGAACCCGCGGACGAACTCGGCAGCTCGCAGGATGGTGCCGTCTCCCCCGAGGACAATGACGAGTTCGAGGTCGGCCGGATCGACGGTCTCGTGCAGGATCGCGACGTTGTCGAGCTCGACTCCTGCCGCGCTGATCTCATCGCGTTCGTTGCGCTGCAATACGGGAACGGCTCCGGCGTCGAGCAGCTGGGAGATGACCTCCGCGGCGGCGTCGACCGAATCCGCTCGCCCGGTGTGCGACACAACGAGGATGTTGCGTGCCTCTGGGTTCATTCCGGTCACGCTCCAGCCATCTCGGTGATTCTCTGCATCCATTCTGTCGGATTGGCGGCGACGCCGTCGGGGGAAGCGCTCACAGGACGCAACCACACAACGTATTCGTGGTTTCCGTGACCGCCGACGATGGGCGACGGGATGAGCCCTGCCGTACCGAGCCCGAGGTCCCAGGCGTGCCAGAGCACCGTGGCGATGGCGTCTGCACGCAGTGCGGCGTTCCGGACGATTCCCTCACGGATCCCTCCGCGGCCGACCTCGAACTGCGGTTTGATGAGCAGCACGAAGTCGCTGTCTGCGGCCACCGACCGGCGCAGAGGTTCGAGCACGTGGGTCAGAGAGATGAACGACAGGTCGCCGACGACGAGGTCAGGTGTGTCTGACACCCCGGATGCTCCCGCGAGACTGTCGCGGGTCAGATCGCGCACGTTGAATCCCTCGACGACGGCAACGCGCGGGTCATCGGCCACCACTGCCGAGAGCTGCCCATGCCCGACGTCGAGTGCGATGACGCGTGTTGCTCCGCGCTCGAGCAGGACCTGGCTGAAGCCGCCGGTCGACGCTCCGGCGTCGAGGGCGACGCGACCGGCCGGGTCGACCGGGAACGCCTCCAACGCTGCCAGGAGTTTGTGTGCGCCGCGGCTGACGTAATGGTCGGCACCGGCGACAAGAACGGTCTGGTTGTCGCGGACCTTCAGCGACGCTTTGACGACGGCACGGCCGTCGACGGTGACCAGACCATCGGCGATGATGCGGGCGGCGAGGGTGCGTGACCGCGCCAGCCCCCGGCTGACGAGGGCGGCGTCGAGGCGCTGTGGGCCGCTGGTCTCAGATTCGCTCACGAGCGCGACGCGGCCGCGTCGCCGCCCTCGAGCCGGCCCTGGAGTTCTTCGTGTAGCTGCACGTAGGCCCGTGCCCGTTCTGCGAGCGGCTGATCTTCGACCAGGCGCAGCTGGGACATCAGGGCGTCGTCGGTTTCCTGCATCTCTTCGCTCACGTCCCTAGGCTACCCGCGCGCTCAGGAATAGAGTCGCTCCGGCACGTTGAAGCCGTAGATTGCACGGCCGGACGACCAGATGGCTGCGCAGCCTGCACGCAACAGGTCGATCGGGCTCGTGCCCTCGCGCACGATGACGACGTCGTTGCCGTCGATCCGGACAACGGCACTCCCGACCGACGCCTCGCTGCCGTTCCGTGACATCCGCGTCTCAGGGTACGGTTCGTGCAACTGGCGCAGGTCGTCGACGATATACGTGGGTCGCGAGAACTTGTCGGCGGCGAGTACATGCTTGGCCTTGTCGATACCGGTCAGAACGAGCACCGAGTCCATGCCCGCACGGTTGGCGCCCAGGATGTCGGTGTCGAGTCGGTCTCCGATGAACAGTGGTGCCGTCGCGTCGAATCGCGCGGTGGCCTCCTCGAAGATCGGCGTCTCCGGCTTGCCTGCGACGGTCGCCAGCCGGCCGACAGCAGTGTGCACCGCAGAGACGAGCGTGCCGTTGCCGGGTGCGATCCCGCGCGCCTGCGGGATCGTCCAGTCGGTGTTCGTGGCGATCCAGGGGATCTCGGAACCGTCCGCTCGCGGATGAAGCGCATACGAGGCCTCGGCGAGCTGGGCCCAGCCGACCTCGGGGGCGAAGCCCTGCAACACGGCAGCGGGATTGTCGTCAGCCGACCGCGTCACCGAGTACCCACCCTTGGCGAGTTCGTTGACGAGCCCTTCTCCACCGACCACGAGCACGGTGGATCCGGCGGGAACGTGATCGCCGAGGAGACGCACTGCAGCCTGTGGGCTCGTGACCACCTCGTTCGGCGCGACAGTGAGTCCCAGCTCGGTGAGATGGGTGGCTACGGAGGCATCGGTTCTCGAAGCGTTGTTCGTGATGTAGCCGACACGGATGCTCTCCGCCGCGCGGTTGAGGCTCTCGATGGCGTGGGGGATCGCATGGGCGCCGGCGTAGACGACACCGTCGAGGTCGGCCAGGAGCACGTCGACACCGTCGAGCGGCGTCCTCACCCTACTTTTCCTATTCTTCAGCAGCGCCATCGAGGGGTTCCTTGTCGTCGGGCAGGTCGACAGCATCAGGATCGCCCGCACCTCGATCGTCCGTGGCCAGGTCGCCGACGTCGTCGGTTGCCTCGTCGTCTTCGTCGGTTGCCTCGTCGTCGTCGTCGATCTCGAGGATCTCGAAGACTTCGATGGTCTCGGCTTCATTCTCACCGGAGCGCTCGGCCAGCGCCGCCGTGGCGACATCGGATCGCTTGCGCCAGACAGCAGCCTCATCGGCTCGTCCGAGTTCCTCGAGCACTTCGGCCTCAGCCGCGAAGAGCTCAGGACTCCACTCGAATGCACGCTGAGGATTGAGCTCAGGCACCTGGAGCTCTGCAAGCGCGAGGTCAGGCTGGCCCAGGTCGAGCCGTGCCCCTGACATAGCGATCGACAGAGCCACCCGCACCGCGGGAGCCAGGGTCGCTCGGTCGACTGTGCGACCGAGCTCGAGCGCACGCTCGGGGCGCCCCACTCCCCTTTCGCTGTCGACCATGAGCGGCAGCTGGTCGTTGGAGCCGGTGATGCGACGGTGCGTGCGCAGTTCACGGAGAGCGAGGGCATAGTCGCCGATCTCGTACGCGGTGATCGCGAGCGTCTCACGAACGACCCCGATGCGGCCGGCACGACGAGCAGCAGACAGTGCGTGCTGGTGTGCGAGTGCGGGGTCCTCATCGATGAGCATGGCCGCCATCGCCAGGTGCCTTGCCACACGCTCAGCGTTGTCGGTCGTGAGAGTCTTCAGCTCGTTGCGGGCGACCCGGTCGAGGTCGTTCGCCGTCACCGAGAGCGGAATGTCCGGATCGTCGTGCTCTGCACGGACCATCCGGAGTTCGCGTTGCATCCGCTGCTCTTCTGTGACCTCTTCTTCGTATCGAGGCGCGTCGCGATCCCCGCGGGCTGGAGCGCCGTCGCGTGTCCAGAGCTTGTCACCGTCTCGCATCGGCCGGTCAGAGCGAGGGCGGTCGCTACGCGGGCGATCACTGCCCGAGCGGTCACCGGTGCGCGGCTTGTCATCGCGGCCGGCGCCGAATCGAGGCTTGTCACCGTATGCCGGACGCTCACCACGAGGCTTGTCACCATAGCGCGGTTTGTCGCCGTACGCCGGGCGGTCGCCACGAGGCTTGTCGCCGTACGCGGGACGCTCACCACGAGGCTTGTCACCATAGGCAGGACGCTCACCACGAGGCTTGTCGCCGTACGCGGGACGCTCACCACGAGGCTTGTCACCATAGGCAGGACGCTCACCACGAGGCTTGTCACCATAAGCGGGACGCTCACCACGAGGCTTGTCACCATAAGCAGGACGCTCACCACGAGGCTTGTCACCATAAGCAGGACGCTCACCACGAGGCTTGTCACCATAGCGCGGTTTGTCGCCGTACGCCGGGCGGTCGCCGCGAGGCTTGTCGTCGCGGCCGGCAGCGTCGCGTGGTCGGCCGCCAGAGGCGTTCCGATCTCCAGTGCGCGGCTTGTCGCCATACGCCGGACGCTCACCACGAGGCTTGTCACCATACGCCGGACGCTCACCACGAGGCTTGTCGTCACGACCACCGTATCGGGGCTTGTCTCCACGCGGAGCAGAGTCGCGGCCAGGCGACCGTCCGCCTGAATAACCGCTGCCGGATCCGCCAGCGGAGCGCTTCGGCGCGCCTGACTGGCGGTCGTTCGAGCTGCGATCCGGACGTTTCTCCCGATCGTTCGCAGAATCCGACATCTGGTTACTCCCTATTGTGTTGAAATACTCGCGGCTGAGACGCGGCGTGTTAAACGCAAAATGGCCACCCGCACTGGGTGGCCATTTTACTAAGTTAAGTCCGGCGGTGTCCTACTCTCCCACAGGGTCCCCCCTGCAGTACCATCGGCGCAAAGAGTCTTAGCTTCCGGGTTCGGAATGTGACC
>NZ_JADOUY010000010.1:0-43344 GCF_015752285.1 Mycetocola sp. CAN_C7 | reverse complement strand
GTAGAAGGTTGACTCGAAGGATCACACGGTGACCGCACTCACGCTCTAAACGACGAGGCCGGCCACCGGGCTACACCACCTTAAGGGGCATGACCGGTGAGCGCATCGGTGGCCGCAACGCTCGATCCGCCGCCCACTGCCGCCTGGCAGCCACCGGCGCATCGGGAATCTTCTTCGTGGCACTCGCCATTGCACACCTCCAAGATCAAGGTGTTGCGACGACCACTTGAATCCGCCTTGGGACCCTCTGTCGGAGTGCAGGATCGTGTCGACCGGGCCGCGGAGCCGGATCGCGTTCCGCACCGCGGACACTGCCAGGGCGGAGGTCATCCGGTCGCTGATCGAGTAACCGACGATGCGACGCGAGAACATGTCCTTGATCGCGCAAAGATACAGTTTGCCTTCATCAGTGCGATGCTCGGTGATGTCGGTGAGCCACAGCTGGTTCGGCCGGTTCGCTCGGAACTGCCGGAGCACGAGGTCGTCGTGGACTGGTGGACCCGCCTTTCGCGTGAGGCCGCGTTTCTTGGCATGCAGAGACCACAACCGCTGCTCGGAACAGAGCCGCCACACCCGCCGCTCCGACGCGACAACACCGTGATCGGCGATCTCGTCTGACACGAACCGATATCCGAACTCCGGGTCGTCGAGATGGATATCCCTGGCGAGGTTCGTGAGGTGGGCGTCGTCCCAGTCTCGTTGCGAGACTGGGTTGCGGCGCCACTTGTTGAATCCTTGGGTGGAGAACCCCAGCACCCGGCAGGCCACCGTGACGGGGATTCCGTCAGCGGCAAGGTCGCGGACCAGCGGATAGGTCATTTTGGGGGCAACTCCCGCGCGAAGAACGCAGCCGCCCGCCGCAGGATCTCGTTCTCCTGTTCGAGTAGCCGGTTGCGTTTCTTCAGCTCGCGAAGCTCCACCGCATCGGCCTGTTTCAGGCCCGGCCGAACACCGTCCTCGATCTCGGCACGTTTCAACCAATTAGCCAATGTCCCCTCGCTGATCCCGAAATCCTTCGCGATCTGGGCGAGCGGAGCTTCATGCTTCCGAGCGACGGACACAACGTCGCGACGGAACTCTTCCGGATAAGGCTTTGCCACAATGAACATCCTTCCAGGAGGACTAAATCCTCACTGACTAGATGGAAACCAAACCCTCAGCAGTCCCGAACGATCAAACGACGTTTACGAGAATCGGTCGGTCAGGTGCACGGTGACGTCGTCGCCCACGCTTTTCGCGAGGAGCTTCCGGAACGCCGCACGTAGCGGCATCATGTGTATGCCGCCGCCCACGGGTAGCATCGTGGCTTCGTATGGGTGTCCGTCGACGGTGCCACCAATCTTGACTGCTTTGCCGGTGCCGAAGAATTCGGCGGAGTCGGCCATCTGGACGCAGGGCCAGCCGCTGTTGGAATCAGCAATAACCGTGGCCGTGAACGTGACATCGAGTGTCTGGCTGGGGTGTTCAGGTGTTGTCATCATGATTCCGCGCTTAGTTCTGTCACGAGGCCGTGAGCTCCAGGCCCGGTGAGCTCATCGGCCCCGACGGGCCTGCCCGACACGGCGAGCAGAAGCGCAATGGCGGGGCCGTGAACTTTGGGGCCGTCTCCGTGCTCGAAAGGTGCATCGGTGGCGATCAGGCGCCACCCCTGAGCTGACTCCTTGCCGCCACCTATCTTGACGCTTGTCTTCACCTGGTAGGCGAGTGCCTCGGCGACATGCACGGACGGGTAGTTGCGACCGATCTTCAGGGGGCGACGAATGTCTTCACCATGCACGAAGGCCTCTACCAGTCGAGTGGCCAAGGCCGCCGGGGGTGTGGTGGTGTAAGCGCGTACTACCCTGAACGCGCTCAATGTGTCTTCGGGAGCTGCCGCCTTCTCCCGCGTGATCCCGACAGCGTTGTCACGATCGAAGTCAAAACCAGCCGCCACCATGCGCCGCACAAAGCCCAGGCGGGTGGTCTTAGCTGAATCGACGAGGTGCGCCACAACGTCGTGGACATCCCAACCAAGACACAGCGACGGCGTGCACCACTCGCCCGTTTCGAGTACCGCGAGGTCGTCGATCAGTGCCTGTCGCTCATGGTGGACCACAGACCAGATTTCGGGGCCGGATAGTTTCGTCATTTCGCTATTGTTACAGTAGTGCCGACTTCTTAGCAAGTAGTAAGATGGGATTATGGTTGCGAGAAGATCCTATGGTTCCTATAACGACGGGTGCGCGTCGGCGCACGCACTTGACTTGATTGGGGAACGGTGGGCGCTCATCGTGGTGCGCGAGCTGCTACTGGGGCCCAAACGCTTTCTCGACCTCCAACACGACATCCCGGGGATCGGTCCAGCCGTGCTCACGCAACGGTTGCAGGACCTCGAAGAAACTGGCATCGTCGTGCGCAACCAACTACCGGCACCGGCCAGAGTGATGGTCTATGACCTCACCGAGTGGGGCCGCGGTCTGGAAGCCGTCAATACCGCACTGTCATTGTGGGCTGTCCAATCTCCCCGTCTGCCGTTCGAGGCTGACATGGGACCCGACACCCTCGTGCTAGCGATGCGGGCGCACGCACGCCGATTGCCCGAAGGTACGCCAGAGAGCAGTGTTGCGCTGAAGCTGAGCGACTCGCGCGACTGCGGGCGGGAACCCGTGGAGTACCTGGCCACGATGACAACCACAGGATCTACGGTTACGAAGACTACCGTCGTCGGCGCCGTCGACGCGGTGGTAAACAGCACCACCAGGGCATGGAAAGCGGTCATCATCGGTGGAGCATCCCTTGAAAGCGAGGACGATATCGTGGTCATCGGCAACCAAGACGCGGTCCAAATATTGGTGGATGCCACGAAGTTGTAAGACGGCAACTTCACATGATGGGGCGATAGGTCTTCAATCCGAAAACGGCCCCAGCAGGAAGCGCCTCACGCTCGGTGCCAGGAGTGACCCAGTAGACGTTCCCCCAACGGGAAGGGTTACGTTCAGAGCAATGTCGCTTCGTTCAGGTCTCCCGGTCCTCTTCGACGTTCCGGAAGGGCCGAAGTTGCGTTCCAGTCGAGTCTGCCGTGAAGGTGTAGCGACCCAGCATGTTGATGTGTTCTGAGACCAGCGGAGAAAGACGTCGCACGTCTTCATCGGCAACACTGGCGCCACGGCCGCGGAGCTCGGTGAGTGCGGCGTCCAGGTAGCGGGTATTCCGCAGGATGACGGCGTTCAGGACCAAGCCAAGGGCTCCGAGCTGATCTTCTTGGCCTTCCCGGTAGGACTGCCGTATCTGGCCTCTCCTGCCGTGGAAAACGAGTCTGGCCAGGGCGTGGCGGGATTCTTGCAGTGTCAACTGGGTATGAATTTGCCGGCGGTAGCCCTCGTCAACATCGATGAAGTCCAGCAGATGCTCGGTTTTGGCTATTCTGCCGTACTCCGCCAACGCTTTTCCGGGGCGCGCACGGTACCGGCAGTCAAGGATCCGGCAAGGCGGAGCATGTCTGGCCAGTTTGCCGTGATGAGGTCCAGGTTGATTCGGTTGCGGCCGGCTACCGCGTTCAGCTGTCCGTAGTCTGCTGTGGTGCCGATGCGCCAGAACCGTTGGTCGGGAAGCCCGGCCAGGCGCGGTGAGAATCGGTATCCGAGCAGGGTGAAGAGCCCAAAGATCTGGTCTGAGTAGGAGGCCGTATCGGTGGCGACCATCTCGGGGCGTTGGCCGACGTCAAGATCGAGCAGCCCATCCAAAATGTGGAGGGAATCGCGGACCGTTCCCGGGACGACAACGGCACCAAAGCCGGCCACTTGGTCGTTGAGATAGTTCAGCCAGGTCAGGCCGCGGCCGTGGCCGAAGTAGCGCGGATTCGCCCCGGCGTTGACGGTGGCAACGGGCACCACGAACCGCATCCCATCAACGGACGCCAGCAGGCCGGTACCCCAGCGCTGGGCAAGGCCAAGCGCGGACTGGGCCTGAACCAGCTGGGAGTTGGCCGCGCGAAGCGTGTCGGCGCGCACATAGTGTTGATCAACGTGTGGCAGGCGTCCACGGGTCAGTGCGGGGTGGCCGTCTTTGACCACCGAGTTAGGCCGACGTTGCACGCCTCGGCCACCAGGATGGCCGCGACAGAAACGTCGAGCTGGTCCATCCGTGCAGAGGCCTCAGACACGTGGCTGAATTCTGACAGGAACCCCGTCCAGGAATGAACTTCCAACAGCACATCGGGCAGATCTACTTGCGGCAGCATCGCCGACACTAGCCCCCGCAGCTGCGTCAAGGACTCGGGTATTGTTTTGGCCTCCACGAGGTCGGCAATCACCGGGCTACACCACCTTAAGGGGCACTACTCGAAGAACGTGCCGGTGTCTATAGATTTCGAAAACAGGCGCCATCTGGCAATCCGGCATGTTTGAGCACTTCGTCACCCACCCATGCTGTTCTGAAACACTGTGTCGCTGTGTGGCTCCGCCTGGTCAGAAGCAGCGTGGCTCTATGCCGCCTCGTCCTGGACGATTATTCGGGGGCGGGTGAGCGCGCCGGCAGTGATAAGGTCCCATGCTTCGCGGTGGTGGCCTCGACCGTTCCGACGGGGGTATGCCGGGAAGTCGGGTCGATCGTTCTGGGCGAAGAGCGAAACTCCAGTGGAACTGCGGCGCCCCCGGCGTTTCTTGCCACGTTTCGCGAGCCAGATGAGGTCCGCTTGCCACCACGCCCACCGGGCGCGCTCAACGTCGTAGCGCGCAGCGCGGGCGACCAGGTAGCCGTCGATCTGGAGCTGCACGGCCACCGCGTCGCGGGTGTCGTCGATTGTGCGAGCCCATCCGTCAACGTGACGCTCGACCAAGCCGTAGCCGTGCAGGCGTGAGAGGGATCTGCGAATTCGGGAAGCGCTCAAATTTGTTGCCTTGGTAAGCAAGTCCACTGTGAGCGTATTTCCTACCTGCAAGTGACTGTAGGTAAGTCCTGCCTTACGTCCCAGGCTGCGAGGAGCGGAGAACACATCGTGTGCGAGGTCTGCGAGGCGGAGGCTTAAACGATTGATCCACCAGTCACGTTGGTCAGCTGCCGGGCTCTGGCTGGGGTGCGTCACCGCTTGTAGCAACTTCCGGTCTGTCTGGTCTGTGGAGAACTTTGCAGAGAGTCGATACTTCGCTCCGTGCACACCTTCGGCATCGGCGACGAGCACAATCCACGCGCTCTCGGGGTCCTCAGTGAGCGGTTCTCTGAGGGCGTGGAGCGCCAGGCGGCAGGCTTCGTGCGAGTAGCCTGTTACCTGAGAGAGCCGGCGCTGGTCGGCCTCGACGGTGGACGAGGCTGCTTGTGCGATGAAGAGACAGAGTGCGTCTAAGACGGCGCGGTGCGAGAAACGGCCGCGTGTGCCTCTCTGTGTGGTGTTGGGGCCGCTCAGGCCCCAACGTCCGGGCATTGCGTCTGCGGCCGTCTGGACGCGAGCTATGGCCGCGGATGTGGCGATCGCCCGAGTCTGGAACTCGGTGTTGGATCCGTCACCGCTGATGGGGTTCGTCGCGACGTACTCGACGGCACGCCGCCAGGCGTGTTCGAGAGCGCGGCGGGCCTCTGCGGAGCTGCGAGGCACCCGGCCGAACGGCATCCTGCGGGTACGAGTGTGCTCGAGCGCGGGGGACACGTCCAGAAGGGCGAGCACATCTGCGAACCGCCAGCGGGCCCGCGCACAGCCGGCGAGCACGGCCGCCTGCGTCGCTGACGTGTCGTCAGCTGGGGCCGCGTCGAGCAACTCGCGTACCCGCGCCGAGACCGTCCGCTTGGATCCGGTCAGGTGAGGGTATCCGGTGGCGTCGACGGAGACACCGTGGATCGGGGTCACTGGTGCGAGCTTCACAGTCGCGCCGGTATCGATCAGGAAGATTTGAAGTGCTTGCAGCTGCTCAGCGGTGACGCTGTGAGCGAGAAGTGGGGCGACGGAGCCGATCGGCTCGGAGTGTCCGGAGAACCGGTGTGGCGCGCCGGGAGGGCGCACCGAGCCCGTTGCAGGGTTTTTGAGAGGCGTGATATCCAGCGACGGAAGGAGCTGGCCGGCGAGGTGGCCGATTGTCGCCACCACGGCGGCCTCAGTACCGTCACAGAGGGAGAGCCACACGTGCCGGCCGCCTGTGGGGCCAGACTTCGTGACCAGGTGCTCGATGTTCAGTTCATCGAGCCAGTGACCGAGCTTGCCGGCGTCATAGACGGCGTTTCCGTGCGAAGCGTCAAGGTCAAAGCAGAGGTAGTGGAAATAGCCTCGATCGTCCGTGAGCGGCATCGCCCACGGCGTTGTCGGCGCATCCGCTGTGAGCGGGATCGTGGCCGTGTAATCGTTCAGATATCCGTCCGGACCGAGCTGATCAGCGATCCGTACGCGGCCGCGAGGGCTCAGCTGGCGCGTCAAAGCCCAGGCTGTCCACTCATCGGGAGACACGCCGGGAGCTACCTCTGTGAGAGCAATAGCGCCAAAAGGGTATAAATCGGTTACTATGGGGTCATCCTTTCCAGGGATGCCAAAGGCTCCGGTTTATCCGGATCTTTTGAATTAGCTCGAACCTCGGGCCGGCAAGCACAGAGGGTTTGAGCTACGAAACTTGGAGAAGCCCGTCGCGAAAGCGGCGGGCTCTTTCGTTTAAGCGGCGGGAATAGGCAACTCCAGTGCTTGACGGCGCGGCAGTTCTACGGTCGGAAGTGATCCCTGTTCGCGAATTTGCTGCCGGAAAAAATTTTCGAGGTAATACGCGATCGAGACGCCGCTTGCGGCGGCGGCGGCCTGAATCTCTTCCCGGATCTCTGGTGCTACCCGGGCCTGCAGCAGCACCGTCGGGGAATTCTCCGCTCGCCGGTGACGACCTTTGATTGCGCTCATAAGCGCAATCGTGGCAGGGAATGCATTCATAGGCCTTCGTTCAGCCTCGGCGTGTCGCCAATGGACGGGGCTCATGGCGTCCTGTCGTTCTGGTTGCTGATCTCGCGCAGCCGCTGACGCAGTTGTGGTTTATGGATGACCCACCGGTTACCGACGTGGAATGCGGGTATTTCGCCCTCGTGAAGCCAAATGTAAATCGTCTGTTTGGTTTTGCCAAACAATGCCATGAGGTCGCGATAGGTCATTTCGTCGCCGTAGGCGGCTAGCACGTCCACCGGAGCCGGCGGCCCCGGTGGTGCTTGATTGCTGGTCGACGCCAACCAGGCACGGATCTCCGCTTTGAAGAGGATCCAGGAGGCGCGGATTTGATAACCAGGGATCACACCGGATCTGAGCCGGGAAAGGACGGCCGGTTTTCCCACGTTGAGGATTTTGGCAACTGTTGTGGGGGTAAGGGTGTCGGGAAGGGCGTCCCAGTACGCGTCATCGTCCGTCACAGGCGAGTTTTGTTCATGAGAGGTCCGGTCGGGGTAGGCGGAGAAACTGTCGACTCGGGCGAGTCGGTCGCGGCGGGGCGGGGGAACTCCGCCGCGACCTCCAGCATTATCCCAGCCAAGCACTCCGGGAGTGGGGAATTGCGCTTCCCTGCGGCCCGTCACCAATTGCGCTTCTCTCGCTGGGCGGTAACGAAGCGACATTTCGAGTTGGCCGACACCGATATGCAGGACGTCGCCACGCTGCACTCCATCTGGCAGCCAAGGTGTGTGAGTGATGATCGCCGTGCGCGTGTTGAGTATCGCAGCGGCCGGGTGGTCGATGGCGCGACTTATGACGTCGCGGCTCAACATGTCGCGGCTCAGCATGTCGACGCCACACTGTGTTCGGACCAGACCGGGACCTCGCACAGGTCGATGCCACGGTCACGGAGGAACGCGATCGGGTCGACGGCGTGGGCCGTGTCCGGCAGCCCGTCCGTGAAGATCGTGAAGTGAAGGTGCGGGCCGGTAGAGGTTCCGGAGCTCCCGGTCTCGCCAATGATTTCGCCCGCCGCGACCTCCTGGCCGACGGTGACGAATACACCGTCGGCTTTGATGTGGTGGTAGCGGGAAAGGATCCCGCCACCGTGGTCGACGATGATGAGGTTGCCGAGGCCGGATGTCGCATTGCCCTTGTCAGTGACGGTGGTGATGACCGTGCCGCTAGCTGCGGCGTGGATCGGGGTTCCGAAAGCGACGCCGAGGTCCACTCCGTTGTGCTTATAGGCGTAACCGATAACGTCCGCAGGCCGGTCGCCATAGAAGTCGGTGATCATCAGCCCTGGGGTGTCAAAGGTGAGGGGTGAGACCCACTCCCCGGTGGCACAGCCCGCCCCACCGGCAGCGCCGCCGGTGGGGTCGGCGCCGGTGAGCGCGGCGACGACGGTGGTGGCCGGTGTCCAGAACTTCTCGTAGTGGTACGGGTCAGCGTTGCCCTGCACATAGTGTGCGGCAATCGTCGGTTCCAGCGCCTCCCAACCATCGACGGCTTTGAGGGCGGTAAAGAAGTTCGTCGAGCTGATCGTTGGGTCCATCCGGTCGGTGTAGCTTCCCCACGCGCCGTTGGCGCGTTGCTGGAACAGCCCGCGTGAGTCGGGGCCGGCTGTGTCGCCGTAGTCGACGACGGTGAGGGAAGATTCACCCATGGCTGTCATCACTCCGATGGTCTGCGCTCGAGCGTCCAGACCGAGCGGTGCGGCGGCGTTGATAATCAGGGCCGCATTTCTCAGCTGGTCCCCGGAGTAGCCGGCCACGGACACCCCGGGGACCTTCCCGGGGTCTGCCGTGCCTGCGGCTCCATTGCAGGTGGCGTTAGCGGCACCTGCTGAGGCGAAGAAGATGACGATGCCGAAGAGGGAACCGATGACCAGGAGCGGGATCGCGACTATCGCGATCGCCCCAAAACCTCTCCTCTGTTCGGCGGCCATTAGCTTTGCTTGGGTCGGATTCGTTCAGCGAGCCACGGGCTATCCTCGTCGTCGCGAGTGAGAGTGACGGTGTAGAGGCCGGCGTCGGTGGGAACGTCAACGATCGCGTACGTCGCGGTCAGGCCGGTGAGCACGGCCGGTTCTCCGACAACGGCGGTGACCGGAATGTTCGCCGGATCGGTGTGCAGATATGCGGTGGCACCCTTGGTGCTGAGCACCGGGTACATGGCTTCCATCCAAGCTTCGGGCGTCAGCTCGGGTTGGCCGAATGTCTGCACGACACGGACGGCCGCTTCTGCGGCCGCGGCACCCGCTTCGAGTGGGGCGGTGGGCAGGACGTCGCCCTCGGTCCCTCCGGTCGGCTGTGGCGTCGACGTCGAGGGTGCAGCCGATGGCGGGACGCTCACAGTCGACCCCGGGATGGGGCTGCAGCCGGTGAGGGCGAGAACGGCCAGGGAAAGAATAGCCAGCGGTCGGAGCCTCATTGCACTCCGGGAACGTTGGGCACCAACGTGTCGAACGGCGTCACCATCGACACCGAAGTGACACCCGTTTGGGTTACGTTTGATTCGAGCTTGGGGGAGACGACAGCAATGGGGGGCGTAGAAATGGCAGTTGCGGGGATGTTGGGCGAGACAGTCGCCTCGATTCGCAGCGCCGTAAGAACCGGATCGGTCATATCGCCCCCTTTCACCGTTTGCGGGGTCGAGTGTGAAGCGTTTCGTTCTGATGAGTGATCTGCGACGTCGTCCACGTTCCGATGCTAACCGAAGTTGGGGCGAAAACAGGCATGTTAGGTCAGATTCACCTATTTTAGGTATGATCCAAGAAGATGCGGCGCCAGGCTCATCAGCCGGATAGACAGCAGTTGATAGGCCGGCTGCGGACAGCCCACAACAATTCGGCGCTATCACTGGAGGGGGAGAGGTGCATGGGGAATGCGAACCGGGGGCTTACCGGCATGGAGCAACCTGTTGAGACCGCAGAGGTCCTGGCGTCGTCGACGCGTCGGGCAGCGCGACTAGCGCCGACCTCTCCGCAACCTGGCGTTCCGATTCCGGACATGGTCGACCGGCTCCCGCGCCGGGCGGCCGCGTGGCCGGCCACCGTGTGGTGGCTCGGTGTTCACGGCGGCGCGGGCGAATCAACGTTAGCCGGTCTCGCGTCAGGCTCACGCCCGGCGGATCACGCCTGGCCGATCCCTACCGCGAATGCGACCGCCCATCACGTCGTTCTCGTCGCCCGGACGAACTACTCAGGACTGATAGCAGCACAGCGCGCTGCGACCGAATGGGCAGCGAACACGCTGCCGCACAGCATTTCGCTCGCCGGTCTCGTGCTCATCGCTGACACACCAGGTCGGCGTCCCAAACCTTTGCGTGATCTGGAACAGGTGATCGCTGGGGGAGTGCCCCAGGTATGGCATCTGCCCTGGGTGAATGCGTGGCGGTTTGCCCCGGCATCGCCTCTCGACCCGCTCCCCAATGAGTTCCGCCAACTATTCGCTGATCTATCCCTCACTACTACCTCGAGCACTCACGCTCAGAACTGAAAGGCCAGCCCGTGTCCCTCTCCTTGGCAACAGCCCATATGCTCACCGCAGCGGGGCAAGCGCTCATGGCGCTGCCCGACCCCGATCCCATCGCGCCTCCCGGCTTCGAAGCCGTCGGCACGATCCTCGCCTGGGCGAAATGGGTCGGCCTGATCGCAGCCATCCTCGCGCTGATCGCGGTGGCAGTGATGTTCATGTTCAACTCGCGACGCGGTGAGGGCGGTGAGCACATGAAAACTTTCGTCTCAATCCTCGTCGGCGTGATGATCATCGGCGCCGCGACCGCGCTCGTCGGCTTCATCTCCGGCAGCTAACCGACCCGCCAAGGAGCGACACATGAGTACCCCTGAGACAAACCCGTTCCGGAAGAAGAGTTTCATCGCTGCGACGATCATCGTGGGCGTGATTGTTCTCGCCGCGATCATCGTTCTCGTCACGTCGATCCTCGGCGGCTCCAACGTAGAAACCCCGCCAGCGAGCACACCCAGCTCCTCACCTGACGATTCGCCTTCAGCTCAACCGGTTGAGGACCCAAGCGTGTGCGGGCTCGAGGGATTCGAGACGGAGAACACCCTGGACTCAGCTCCAGACACCGAATGGGAACTTGTGGGTACGGTGGCCGCCCCCGCCGACCCGAACGGTGCCGGCCCAGGCACCGTTGAAAACGGCTTCCGCAGCTGCTACGCCCACACGGCAGAAGGTGCTCTCTTTGCTGCGGTCGGGTACATAGCGGTGAGTTCAGACTCACGTAATACCCCTCGCCTCTACGAATTGCTCGCGTCCGGCCCTGTCCGCGACCAACTTGAGGCATCGCCTGAAACCGGCGATCCTTCTGCTACTCGCCTGCAGGTCGCTGGGTTCAAGGTGAACTCGTACACCTCGACCGAAGCTACGATCGACGCGGCTTGGCGAGTGACCTCTGAAGGTGGCGGACTTGTCAGTTTCCCAACGGTGCTTCGTTGGGAGAACGGGGACTGGAAAGTTGTCATCGGGGAGAACGGCCCGCCGTTCGCCCCGAGCCCTCTGACCAACCTCGGCGGATACATTCCGTGGGCGGGCGTGTGACGTGGCTGCTGCAAGCGGAGATTGCTCGGACCCCTTTTACTTCGCGTCACACGTCGCTGACTGTGTTGGGCAAGGTGCTTCCGACATCGTCTCTAAAGCGTCGAATGACGCCGTGCAGGAGCTTGCGAATCGTGTTTTAGAGGGCTTCGGCAAGGCTCTCGCCAGCATTGGAACAATGTGGGTCGCCGTGCCCACACCAGTGCTAACGGCGGGGGAGGGCACAACGACCGTGCCGACCAATCAGCCTGGCGGGGATGAGTTCAGCACGATCTTGAGCTATGTGACGTACGTCGGCCTCGCTCTGGCGGTGCTGTCGATCATCGCTCTGGGAGCGTTGATCACGATACGGACCCGTCGCGGCGAGGGCATGCGAAGCGTGGGCTCGCTTGGCGTCATCTTCATCGCGATCTTGTTGATTTCGGGAGCATCTGCTCTCGTCGGTGCCTTGCTCAGCTCGACGGCCCCTGAGGGTTCTTCGTCGACGGTCGGGTTCTTGCAGAATTCGCTCTGGTTTTATGTCGGGGGGTTAGCAGTGCTGTCGGTCATCATCGGCGGCATCCGGATGGCTTGGGAGCAACGTGCGCAGCCTGGTAAAGACGTGATCCAGTCGTTGATCACGCTGATCGTCGTATCCGGGTCGGGCCTTGCGATCATCACCCTCGCGGTTACCGCGGCGGATGCGTTCTCGGTCTGGGTTTTGAACGGCGCGACCGATTGTGACGTGTCCGTTGGTGGGGAGTCCCAATGCTTCGGGACAAACGTCGCCGCGCTGGTTGCTCTCACAGCGTCGTCTCCCCTTGGGGTGATCGGTGTCCTCATCCTCGGCACAATTGCGCTTTTGATGACGTACGTTCAGGTGGCGCTCATGGTGGTTCGCGGAGGCCTGCTGGTGATTCTGGCCGGTGTTCTGCCTCTCACCGCGAGCTTCACCAATACCCAGATGGGTAGGCAGTGGTTCGGTAAAACGGTCGGTTGGACTCTTGCTTTCATCCTCTACAAGCCCGCGGCAGCGTTGATCTACGCGGCCGCGTTCAGCCTCACGGGAACGGATGCATTCCAGGATGACGGCGGCGGCATCTGGTCGGTTCTCACCGGCCTCGCCCTCATGCTGATGGCGCTGATAGCTCTCCCTGCCCTGTTGCGTTTCGTCGCTCCGATGACCGGCGCAGTCGCCGGCGGCGGCGCTGCCGGCATGGCGATGGCAGGAGCTGGCGGCGCGGTTGGTGGCGAATTGGCGACTGGAGCGGTTCGCCGGATGAGTAGTTCTGGCTCAACCCCGCCAAGCGGAGGCGGCAGCTCGTCCGCATCCTCTGCACCCAGTGGAGCAGCCCCGACAGGTGGAGCCGCTGCGGGCAAAGCCGCATCATCGGGCGCAGCAGCGGGAAAGACCGCCGCGACCGGCGCGGCATCGGGCGGAGGCGCAGCAGCAGCTGGTGCCGCCGCTGGCCCTGCCGCCCCGCTCGCCATGGGTGTAGCCATGGCCGGCAAAGCCGCAACTGGCGCAGCGAACTCGGCAAAGGGCGCCGTGCAAACGGCCACCGACGACTCATCCGGCCCCAGCGGTTCCTGATCGGAGATCTCTCATGACAACCACGGAAGCTCCGCGGAGCTACGGGAACTGGACCAAGCCGAAAACGGCTGGTCTGATGGGACTCGGCTCGATCGGCACGGCGATCCTGTTCGTTGGTGCTGGGTTCAGCGTGATCGTGACGATGGCGTCGAACATCCTGAACGGCATCGTGACAGCGGTGGTGTTCGGGTTGTTCCTTCTCGCCGTAGCCGTGAAAGACAAGCACGGCCTGAGCTTGCTTATGCGCGCCACGACGAAGGTGGGCTGGGTGGCTACGAAGAGCAAGGGCACTCACATTTACCGCTCCGGCCCGCTTGGCCGGGCGGAATGGGGAACGGCTCAGCTCCCGGGCCTTGCTGCTGGTTCGAGGCTGACCGAGTGGAAGGACAGCTACAACCGCCCGTTTGCGCTTCTGCAGGTGCCGTCGACCTCGGATTACACCGTTGTGATCGGTACAGAGCCTGATGGTGCCGCCCTCGTCGACCGGGAACAGGTTGACGTTTGGGTGGCTGAGTGGGGCATGTGGCTTGCCAGCTTGGGCGATGAGCCCGGAATAGAAGCCGCGTCGGTGACGATCGAAACAGCTCCCGACACGGGTACTCGGTTGCGCCGCGAAGTGACGAGTCGAATCGACCCATCCGCTCCGGAGTTTGCTAAGCGCATTCTGAACGACCTGGTGGAGCAGTACCCGGCCGGATCCGCGACGATCAAGGCATACGTGGCCCTGACGTTCAATGCTGCCGCCCGCGTTGGCGGCAAGAAGCGCACACCGGACGAGATGGGCCGGGAGCTGGCATCCCGGCTCCCCGGGCTCACTCAGGGCCTCGCAGCGACAGGTGCCGGGGCAACGCGACCGTTGAGCGCTCAGGATCTTTGCGAGATCGTCCGCGTCGCTTACGACCCCGCGGCCGCGCCACTGATCGACACGGCGAACGCCGCTGGTGAGCCGCCAGAGCTGTACTGGCCGGAAGTCGGCCCTACGGCCCACCAATCCAACTGGGACACCTACCGGCACGACTCCGCTTTGTCGGTGACCTGGATGATGAGCGGTGCCCCCCGTGGCAACGTTCCCTCGAGTGTTCTCGCTCGACTGCTGGCCCCTCACCGCGACGTCGCCAGAAAGCGCGTCACACTGCTGTATCGGCCGATTGACGCGGCTAAGGCTGCGGCGATCGTCGAAGCGGACGTTCGAGCATCAACGTTTAACTTGCAGTCCTCGGACAAACCGACGGCACGGAGTATGACCGCAACTCGTGCGGCTCTGGCGACCGCGCACGAAGAGGCCTCAGGCGCGGGGCTGGTGAACTTTGGCCTGTTGGTCACGGCTACGGTGATGCACGCCTCACAGGAGGCGGACGCCCGTGCCGCCATCGACAACCTCTCCGCCACAGCGCGACTCCGCCTGCGGGTCGTGCATGGGTCGCAAGATTCAGCGTTCGCCGCCGCGCTACCGCTCGGGCTCGTTCTGCCAAAGCACCTGAGAGTGCCATCCGAAGTAAGGGAGCAGTTGTAATGCCCGCCCTCGATGCGGCCAGCCGCCGAGCCCTCAAAACCAAGTCGCGTGAGCTTCCAGCTCCGAAAAAGACGAAGGCCGAGAAACAGTCTGAGAAGCAGAAGCGGCCCTCGGTGCGACGACCTGGGCCGCGAGGGTGGCTCGGACGCGCTCGTGGCGAAGCCAGCGTGATCCAACCGGCCGACGAATGGCGCGGCACAACGGTTCAGGTGTGCGGTCTCCACCCGTTCTCAGTAGGCACCGGGACCCCGATGATCGGTGTGCCCCTGGGCCTACAGCTCTTTACCGGTGCGACCGTGTGCGCGGATCCCATTTCGTGGTTTCAGGACGCGGGACTGATTTCGAACCCCTCAGTTTTCGTGCTCGGCCTGCCCGGCCTGGGCAAGTCCACACTGGTCCGCCGAATGGCGGCCGGTGGCGCGGGGCTCGGCGCTCTGCCTCTGATTCTGGGTGATCTGAAACCTGACTACGTGGACATGATTCGCGCCCTCGGCGGGCAGGTCATCACCCTCGGCCGCGGCCGCGGCCATTTGAACATCCTGGATCCTGGTGAAGCGACGGCTGCCGCTGAGCGCTTGCGCGCAGCCGGTAGAGAGAAAGAACGCCAGCAGGTGCTCGCCGATGCTCATGGCAGGCGACAAACGATGGTGTCGGCACTCTTGACGATCCTCCGCAAGGAACCGCCAACGGACCGTGAGGAATCGATCATCGATCGTGCGCTGAAAGTCCTCGACGAGCGCGGTGACGGGATTCCCGTTCTCGGAGACTTACTCCGGGTCATCCAGGAAGCGCCGGACGAAGTTCGCGCTGTCGCACTGGACCGTGGCAACGATGAGCGCTACAAGGCGATCACCGAGAACTTGGAAGCGTCTCTGATCAGCCTCACCTCTGGTGGCCGGCTCGGTGAGACGTTTGCGCATCCCACCGATGTGCCGATGCTGCGGGATCGCCCTGTGGTCTACGACGTGTCATCGATCGACGATTCGGACACTGACATGCAGGCGGCAATCTTGTTGGCTTGCTGGTCGGCCGGGTTCGGCACGGTGAACATCGCGAACGCTCTCGCGGATGCCGGCCTGGAGCCTCGCCGCCACTACCTCGTCGTCCTCGACGAGCTGTGGCGGGCGCTGCGGGCCGGCCGCGGCATGGTTGACCGTGTGGACGCGCTCACCCGGTTGAACCGGCAGCGAGGCGTTGGCCTGGCGATGATTTCGCACACCATGAGTGACCTTCTCGCGTTACCGGACGAGTCGGACCGGATGAAAGCGCGCGGGTTCGTCGAACGGTCCGGCATGGTGATCGCCGGCGGCCTTCCGGGCGCGGAAATGCCGATGCTCACCAGCGCCGTTCCGCTGTCGCGGGCGGAACAGGAACTGCTCACCTCGTGGCAGGATCCCGGAACCTGGGATACCGGCCTTGGCCGTGAGTCTGAACCGCCCGGACGCGGAAAATTCCTCATCAAAGTGGGTGGGCATCCGGGTATCCCGGTGAAGGTCGAGCTGATCGAGTCCGAACGGGCAATCAACGACACCAACAAGCTGTGGCACCCAGCTGTGTCCTTCCCTGAGCCGAATGAGTCGGACCCGTATATCGGTCTCGAAAGTGCCGGCGAGGTTGCCCATGAGTTTGCCGTCGACGTCGACGGGGCGGCCCTTGAAGAGGAGGGTGCCGCGTGAGCGCATCCAACAGACAGAACCAGGGAGCTTTCGACGGGCAGACAATCGCGATGATTGTCGCCCTTGTCCTCGTCGGCGGCGCACTCGGCACGACCTGGCTCGCTGTGTCTTGGGGATCCAAGATCGACAGTGTGAACCCTGATCTGACAACCGATCCGTTTGGGCTGTTCTTCGGCATCCTCCGAGGCTCCGTCATGTGGCCGGCATCCGGGACCTGGATCATCGCCGCAGCTGTCAGCGGCCTCGTCGTTTTGGCGGTGGTTGTCGGAGTGGCAATCTCGCGAGCTCGTCGCCGTCGAAGCAACGTCGACGGCGCGGCCGCGTACATGGGGAAGGGCCGCGACCTCCGTGCGCTGTCCGCCACCGGCGCCAAGCGCACGGCGCAGCGCCTCGGTATCGAGAACTGGCTCGGAGTTCCCATCGGAATCACCGTCGCCGGTCGCCAGCAGCTTTACGGATCCCCGGAGGATATGCATGTCGACATTTGGGGGCCGCGCACCGGGAAGTCAACGAGCCGGGCGATTCCGGCGATTCTGTCGGCTCCGGGAGCGGTCCTCACCACATCGAACAAGCGCGACGTGCTCGACGCCACCCGCGACGTTCGGGCCCAGAAGGGCACCATCTGGGCGTTCGACCCGCAAAGCATCGCCGCCGAACCGGCGAACTGGTGGTGGAACCCGTTGAGCTACGTCACCGACGACGTGAAGGCCGCGAAGCTCGCCGCACATTTCGCCTCGGGCTCTCGCGCCGGAGACTCCCGTGCGGATCCGTATTTCGACAACGCCGGCCAAGACCTCTTGGCTGGTTTCCTGCTCGCCGCGGCCCTCGGCGATCTGCCGATTACCAAGGCGTTCACCTGGACGACGACACCGGGTGATGAAACCCCGGTCGACATTCTCCGTGAGCACGGGTACGAGCAGATGGCGGATGCCGTCGACGGCCAGGTGAACGGTGAATCTCGTCGCCGCGACAGCGTGTACGGCACCGCGGCACAAATGGCGTCCTGCCTGAAAGTGCGAGCGATCGCAGAATGGGTCACCCCACTCGGCGGCAACGTAACCGGCGACCGCCGGCCACAGTTCGACCCGCACGTATTCGCACGCAGCAGCGACACCCTCTACAGCCTCTCCAAAGAAGGAAAAGGAACCGCCGGCCCCCTCGTCACCGCGCTCACAGCTGCGACCGTCGAAGCAGCCGAAGAACTCGCCACCACTCAAACCGGTGGCCGGCTCGCGGTGCCGATGCTCGGCGTCCTCGATGAAGCGGCGAACGTGTGCCGCTGGCACGACCTCCCCGACCTGTACTCCCACTACGGCTCCCGCGGAATCGTCCTAATGACGATTCTGCAATCCTGGTCACAGGGCGTTCAGGTATGGGGCCGCGACGGGATGCGGAAACTCTGGTCCGCCGCCAACATCGCCGTCTACGGCGGCGGCGTGAAGGAACCCGAGTTCCTGAACGAGCTATCCCAAATGGTCGGGGACTACGACAAACACACCACGTCGACAAGCGTCGGCCGGGGCAACCGGTCGACGTCGCATCAGGTGCAGCGGGAACGCACCTTGGATATCGCCGACCTCGGAGCGTTGCCGCGCGGCCGCGCCGTCGTATTCGCGTCCGGAGCCCCCGCCACGCTGGTAGAAACAGTGCCGTGGATGCGTGGGCCGCACGCTGAGGCTGTGCGCGCGTCGCTAGCCGCGCACGACCCGGCCGCTCGAGCTGCGCCCCCCGCCACGGCGCCAGCGGCGGCGGCGAGCGTGGATGTGTGGATCGCTCCGGCTCCGGCGAAGGAGGACAAGCTGTGAGCAACCTTGACGACTTCCGCGACGAGGACGACTCGCCTGAAGAACCGAACCCGGAACCCGAACTGTTCTACGGCTCCGCTGACGAGTTCGTTCGCGAACGGCTGCGGTTCATGTACTCCCGCCGCGTAGGTGGCGGGAACGCCAGTTTCCGGTGGTCAGCTCGCTGGTGGGAGCACCCGGAAGCACTCGCCCGAATCGACGCGCTGTGGCGCGCATGGGAACACCTTCGTCTCGACGGAGCCACCGGATCAAGCACCTGGTGGATCGAGCACGCCGACCACCACATGCCCATTTTGATGAGCCCAGACGGGCCGTTCGCCAAGTCTGAAGACCAAAACAGGCCCGGCGACCCGCTGCCGTACGAGGCGCCACCAGAGGGACTTTTCCCCGACATGCGGACTATCTGACACCCGCCCTACTGGCACCAGCGCCGCCGGTCGCACGACGCGAGCATCAAACCACGTAGGTTTGAGGCGTTTCTCGCGGGCCGGTGCATCCGTAGGCGCTCAGCGTGATCTCTAAACGGCCGAAGCATTCGCCTCCACCGTGCGAAGGACGCAACCCCCTGTCTCTGAGGAATGCCTCGGCGTAGAGTCGGCGACGATCAGAATGGTCGGCACCCAAGCAGCGACAACGCCATAACAAGCGAGAGGATGCGGGATAAAATGGGGTCAAAAGACGATGCATTGCACACGTCCACCACGGAGCGTATGCAGGCCATGATGGTGGCCGCAAGAAGTGCAGAAGGCATCAAGTCTTCGAGATCAAGCGCTTCCGAATTAGGACAAGGCCAGGTCGTCGAACTGGCGGTGGCTCGTTCCATTGTCGACAAGTGGCCGGAAGCACCTAAGGGTGTCGCGCAAAAGCTTCTCGAGCACTACGGCGCTCCGAACGAAGCCACAGCGACGAAGCTTTTTTGGTATCGAACAGGCCCGTGGTCGCGTATGGAGGTCACAGCCGACGAGATCGTGCACAATTTTCCCGCACCCCACACCGATTTCCTTAGCCAGTACGTCGATTATCCGATTCCGGCGGATGCAGCTTCAGCGTTGGTCGGTTTCGACGGGAGCATGCTCTTGGACAGGACTGCGGGACAGCTCGGCGCGCGTTGTGACGCGGAAGCGGCTAACACCGTCACCCTCAACCTTGCCGTGGAGATCATGGAAGGCCGGAAGACTGTTGATCAAGCACGTCACGACTTTGCTGAGAGCCAAGCGGCCTTCGCGATGGGCCGGGACGCCCCGTACGCGGAGGGCTTACTTTTCGAGCCAGCCTCGGCGACCGCCGATCCAGATGAGACAATGATCGGGCACGCCGTGTTGGACCAGATTGGCGAAAAGCTTAAGGACGTCATCGGCGCTGGGGATACCCCGACCTCGTAGTGAAACCAAGCGTTCTATGCGCCAGCCGTGGCTTCAGGGATAACCAATATGGATGATCGACCCGAAGTGATTGTCTTCGACGTCAATGAGACGCTCTCCGACCTCTCACCCATAGCGGACCGATTCGCTGAGGTGGGAGCCCCGAAACTTCTCGCCAAGGTATGGTTCGCCGGTCTGCTGCGAGATGGTTTCGCCCTGGCAGCCTCCGGAGTCAACGAGAAGTTCGCCGTCATCGCTAACGGGTGGCTTCGAGATACCTTGACCGGGCTCGAGTTGAATCGCGATGTGGATGCAGCCGCCGTACACATCATGGAGGGGTTCGCGAGCGTGGGCCTGCATCCGGATGTGGCTGCGGGGGTGCGCTCACTCAAAGCATCCGGCTTCCGCCTGGTTACTCTCAGTAACGGCTCAACCACCGTGGCCGAAAAGCTCCTCGGCGACGCCGGTCTCCTTGATCAGTTCGAGAAGCTCCTCTCCGTCGAGGCTGCGCCTGGCTGGAAACCGGTGCGGGCGGCCTACGAGTACGGTGCCGACGCGTGTGGCGTCCAACCGCACCAAATGCTGCTGACGGCCGTCCACCCGTGGGACATCCATGGAGCGTCGAGCGCAGGCCTAAGGACCACTTGGATCAACCGCACCGGATCCACCTACCCCGGATATTTCACCGCGCCCGAAATCATAATCGGAGGGTTGGGTGAACTACCCGCGCGTCTCAGAAAAGAGATGTGATTCTGGGTCGCAAGGCGCGCCAGCTCCGGCGGTGGGCGGATCTGATCTTCATGCCCGCTGCGGCCACATTGTCATGACCGTGGGAAGGCTACTTCAAATACGCTCGGTATTTCCTGCAGTAGCTGCATGCGAAATCGGGTTAGATCGCCGCTGATCTCTCCGATCACACGGAGCGCCCATGCGTAGCGCAATACGGGGCGAGTGCGTCGCCGCCGGCTCAATCTGTCAGTTGCATCGTCTTCCCGCAGCAGCACGTCGGACTGAGCGAACCGCCCTGATCCGGTTGCGCGCCTTTGGTAACCGTGACCTCGCAACCGCAAGACTCGTCTGGGCAGCGGTAGACCTGACCCTTCTCAAATGCCATGATTTGCTCCTTCGTCATGAGTTGCCGCCAACCCTACGACCTTGTCCCTGCGTCAAGGTCAAGACCCAACGAGAACTAGGCACCCGGAGTTCAGCCGCGACACCGGGTGCGAGACCGGAGACTGCTGAAGTATTCGTCGGACGACCACTGTCCGGCGATCTGGCGACGTTCAGACATCTCGTCCACCGGTGGCCGCTGAAGATACCGGGCGCTTCTCCTCGGCGCATATCCCTCGTAACGTGGAACCATCACAGCCGGCGGACGTCGCTGTGCCGGTGGCTATAGGAAGAGACGGACATGGAAGCACGGCGAAGCGTTCTTGATGGTGTCCCCGTTGCGTGGCTGGAGAACGGTACCGGGCATCCCGTCGTCCTGATTCACGGGATACCTACGTCTCCGCGTCTTTGGCGGCACGTGATGCCGCTGATCCAAGGGCGTTCGCTGGCTTGGGAGATGCGTGGCTATGGAACCAGCATTCCGGCGGGCAGAGGCCACGACCTCAGTCTTTCTGCCCAGGCCGGATACTTCCTGGGGTGGCTTGATTCCCTGGATCTGGGAGAGAAACCGATCCTTGTGGGTCATGATCTCGGGGGCGGGGTGGCGCAGATTGCGGCGGTTCGCGCGCGAGATCGTTTCGCTGGCATCGTCCTCACTAACGCGGTCTCCTACGACTCGTGGCCGATTCCGAGCGTCAGGTTCATGCGGCGTTTCGCCCCGGCGCTGGCCTTGCTGCCTGAAGTGCTGCTGTATCCGAGCTTTGTGCAATTGATTCATCGTGGCCATGACGACCGTCAGAGGGCGCTGGAGTCGCTGGGGGAACATTGGGCTCCCTATGTCACGCACGGCGCAGCGAGAAGCCTGATGCGACAGGTGGCAGCACTCACCGTTTCCGATACGACCTCCATCGCCGGAAGCCTCACGGCCCTCGACCTTCCGGCAGCAGTGGTTTGGGGCGCCGCAGACGGTTTCCAGAGGCTGGAGTACGGCCGGCGGCTGTCAGCGGATCTGGGCGCCGAACTGGTGCAGCTGCCTGGCGGAAAACATTTCACCCCTGAGGACCACCCCGAGGCGATCGCGAACGCGGTGAATTCCCTCTTGCGGCGGTAGTAGTCGCTTCCTCGCGGAGCGTCACAAGTCCAGCTTCTCGAGGGCCGCAAGGTAGGCCTCGTGGTAGGTGGGGAACTGCGCGACCTGGTCGAGCAGAGTCTCCACCGGGAGTCGTGCCCGGATGGCGAGGGAGGCGTGGTGAATCCATTCACCGGCCTGCGGGCCGACTGCCCAGGCGCCGATGAGGATTCTGCGGTCGAGGTCTGCGAGCAATCCGAGGTGCCCGCGCGGATCCTGCTCGTAGGTCCACGGCCGTGCGATGGCGCTGGATAGATCGATTTCCACTGATGCGGTTCGGATGCTGAGCTCCCCGGCCTGCTGCGCGGTCAGCCCGGCGGCGGCGATTTCCGGGTCGGCAAAGACGACGCGAGGGATGCCCTCGTATGTCGCTGGTCGCTGCCGGCCGAGAATCGCGTCGGCCGCGATCCGGCCCTGATACTTCGCCACATGAGTGAACGGCATCACGTCGGTCACATCGCCGATGGCCCAGACTCCCGCTCCTGCGCGGCAGTGCTCATCAATGACAACCTCGCCGCGCAAGCCCAGCTCCACTCCGACCTCTTCACAACTTAATCCGGCTGTACGGGGTTCGCGACCGGTAGCGAAAATGACGACGTCGGCCGCTACCTCGGTTCCGTCGTCGAGCGCGATGACGCTGTCGCGACCGTCGCGCCTCGCTCGGGTTGCCGAGACCCCGAGACGGATTTCGACCTTCGCCTCACCCAGATAGCGATGGACCAGTTCCCCTACTCGGGCATCCTCGCGTCCCATGAGCCGTTCACCGCGGTGAATCAGCGTGACGTCGACACCGAACCGTGCCAGGAACGTCGCTGTCTCGATGCCGACGGCGCTGCCCCCGACGATTACCGCGCGTTGGGGAAGGGTCTGCGCCGTGTAGGTTTCCCTATTGGTCCACGCGGTGATGTGCTCGATCCCGTCCAACGGTGGGATGACGGCGTCCGAGCCCGTGGCGATGATGATGTCGTCTGCCGTGATTTCGCGGTCGCCGACCTGAAGACGCCCGGGTCCGGCGAAAGTCGCCTCGGCTTTGATCACCGTGGCACCCTGACCGGCGTAGCCATCTACCTGCGCCGCGTCGTCCAGGTTGCGGATCATGTAATCGCGGTAGCTGCGTGTTTCGGCCCAGTCCAGTTCGGCTCCCGCTACGCCTGCAGCCCGCTCGACTCCGGAGCGTGCTTCGGCCGGCCGGAGAACCGTCTTGGAGGGAATGCACGCCCAGTAAGCACATTCACCTCCGACCAGCTCCCGTTCGATGACCGCGACCCTCTTGCCCTCCTTAAGCAAGCGACTCGCCGCCACTTCGCCACCAGGCCCCATACCGAGTACCGCTACGTCGAAATGTTCGTTCATGGTCGTTCCTTCCGATCGGACGTTCAATGAGGATGCGGACCCGTCCGGTCCACGTCGTGGTTTAGATCGCGCAACAGGAGAGCCGCGAGACATCGGTGGTGTACGCCTGCGCCGCGATCTTGATGCCCTCCGCCATGGTGAGGTAGGGGCTCCAAAGGTTCGCGACCTGATCCACGGTCATCCCCGCGGAGACGATGTAGACCCCGGCGGCGGCGATTTCACCGGCGTTGTCGGCGACGGCCGTGATTCCCAGGATTCGCCTGGTGCCCGCCTCGGCCACGATCTTGATGAACCCGCGAGTGTCGCGATTCACCAAAGCTCTGGGAACGTACTCGAGCGGCAGCACGCGGCATTCGCACCGGATGCCGGCCGCAGTGGCCTGCTTATCCGTCATTCCCACCGCCGCGAGGTTGGGGCTGGTGAATGTGACACGGGGAAGGTGATGGTAGTCGACCGATCGGCCGGCATCGCCGAAAGCGTTGTCCACGACCAGTGAGCCATGGGCGGCCGCCACATAGACGAATTCGGGATGCCCGGTCACGTCACCTGCAGCCCAGATTCGTTTGTTCGAACTGGCGAGCATGGCGTTCACCAGGATTTCGCCCTGGTCGCCGGTCTTGACGCCCACCCCCGTCAAATTCAGGTCGCGCGTCACCGGACGGCGTCCCGTGGCGATCAGAAGCCGTGTGGCGCTGTATTCGTCACGTCCACCCAAACCCGTCGCGCGCACGATGACGTCGCCGGTTGCCGGATCGGTGCGGACCGATTCGATCTGGGCCCGATGAAGCACCCGTATCCCCTCGTCGCCGAAGATCTCCATGAGCGCCTGGGCAGCTTCCGGTTCCTCGTGGGAGGCAAGCCGGGATCGCACCAGCATGGTCACTCTGCTACCGAGCCGGGAGAAAAGTTGCGCCTGCTCCAGGGCGACGTATCCGCCGCCGACGATGATGAGTGACTCCGGAACCTCCTCGAGTTCCATCGCGCTGGTGGACGTGAGATATTCCACGTCGTCCAGACCCTCGATCGACGGTATCCACGGAGCGGAGCCGGATGCCACAAGATAGTGCTGGGCTCGAATGGTGTCGCGACCTCCGTCCGCGCCGGCGATCTCGAGTACCGGATCGTCAGCGGTGCCGGCGAAGGCGGCGTCACCCTTGCGCAGGTCCCAGCCGTACTCGCGGACGAGATCCACATATTTATCTGTCCGAAGCTGCTCCACCAGCGATCGTTTGCCGGCTATGAGAGCCTCCATGTCCACAGATCCGGCACCGCTGGATATCCCGGGGAACCTGTGGGCGGTCAGCGTCGTGTGCCGGGCGCCCGCCGCGGCCAGAAGCGCTTTCGAGGGGATACAGCCGGTGTTGACGCAGGTTCCTCCGGTAGTTCCGCGCTCCACCATCACGACCCGTTTGCCGAGTTTCGTCGCGCTGATCGCGGCGGCGAAGGCGCCACCGCCCGAGCCGATGACGGCCAGATCGAATTCCGGTGTCGTGTCAGTCATGCGGTTCTCCAGGATTCTGCCGGTTCCCCGCGACTCGGGGATGCTCAGGCTGTTGGTACGCTGGCCCCACTCTGTACCTTCCCCTTAGAGGGAAGGTCAAGTAGATTCGTTCATTGGAGTTTCGTTTCCGGTTCTTCTTTCATTGCGATGGAGTCACGTGGATTCCCAGAATCGAGGTCTTGATGCGCATCGGAGAAGCTGCTGCCGCTGCAGGGATGACAACGAAGGCGCTCAGGTACTATGAGGGGCGCGGATTGCTGCCTGCTCCGGTCCGAAATGCGAACGGGTACAGGGAGTACACCCAAGCCACGATCAACAGGTTGCACTTCATCCGCCGCGGCCGGGCCGCAGCCTTGTCCCTGACACAGATCAGGGAAATACTGCGACTTCGGGACGCAGGCGAGACCCCCTGCACTCACGTCCAGGATCTTCTCTCCAGGGAGCTGAGCGACCTGGACGATCAGATCGCCGAACTGGTATCCCTTCGCGACACCGTCGCGGAATTCCAACGCAATGCTGAGCGCGCTGACCCCGATTCCTGTGATCCAGCGCAGATTTGTAGCTTCATCTGACGCAACGCTTCCAGCAAGTTTTGTGGTCATCACGTCGAACCGGGCATCCCGGTTTCAGCCTGATGGATCGCCCATGCCGCGTTGACCAGTCCGACATGGCTGAACGCCTGCGGAAAATTTCCGAGGTGCTCCCCGGTGGCCGCATCGATCTCCTCGGCGAGCAGACCGACCTCGTTGATGTGGCTCACTGCGTTCTCGAACATCACACGGGCCTCACCCACTCGCCCGGCCGCCGCGAGCACTTGTGCCAGCCAGAACGTGCACAGCAGGAAGCTACCTTCAGCCCCGGTGACCCCGTCCACGTCGGCACCGGATTCGTAGCGGCTCACCAAACCTCTGTCATCGATGAGCCTCCGGAAGACGGCGTCCACGGTCGCCTCCACGCGTGGGTCCGAGGCCGGAAGGAATCCGACAATCGGAATCATCAGAGCGGAGGCGTCCAATTCGGCTGACCGAAAGGATTGCGTGAAGGCTCGCTCCTCCTCGTTCCACCCCTCGCTGAGGATGGCGGCCCGGATCGACTCGGCGGCGGTCGACCAGGCATCAATCCGGTGGGTGCACTGAAGCTGGTCTGCCATGCCGATTGCCCGATCGAGTGCCACCCAGCACATCAGCTTGGAGTAGAGGAAATGCCTGGGCGGGCCACGAACCTCCCAGATTCCGTGATCGGGCTGCTCCCACTGCTCCGCTGCGGCATCGGCCAGGGAACAGAGGAACGCACGGATTTCGGGCTTGATCTCTCCGAGCTGTTCCCGCAGCCAGAATGCAGCGTCGAGCAGTTCCCCGTAGACGTCCAGTTGTGGCTGGCTCCAGGCACCGTTCCCGACCCGGACGGGCGCGCTTCCCCGCCAACCCCGCAGCTGGGGAAGAACCCGCTCCGACAGGTCGTGTTCACCCCCGATCCCGAACATGACCTGGAGATGACGCCCTGGTTGGGAATGTGCCGCGGCGGCGGTCATGAAGCCGAAGAATTCGTGCGCCTCGTCGGGGCATGCTGCAACCCACAACGCCTGCATGGTGAAGCTCGCATCGCGCACCCAGGAATAGCGGTAGTCCCAGTTCCGCTCACCTCCTACCTCCTCCGGGAGCGACGTGGTGGCGGCGGCCACAATGGCGCCGGTGGGCTGGTAGCTGAGAGCTTGCAGCACCCGGCCGGAGTGACGCACGAGCTCTCGCCAGGGCCCGTCGTAGCTTTGGTGGATCCGGGACCAGTCCCGCCAGCCCGAGACCGTTTCGTCGAGGGCGTCCCCGATTTCATGCTGAGTGTATGCCCGCCGCCCTTGGCCGATGGCACTGCGCTGCAGAGCGAAATACAGCTCCTCGCCGACCTCCAGGGTGAACCGTGCTGAGATTTCCCCGTTCGACACAGCGGTTGGCACCGGTAGTGACGCGGTGAGCTGACTGGAGCCGCCCGTCGCGACAATTCCCGACTCGATGTCGCTGAAGATGGGAACGACGAGGCCGTATTCGGGGCGGGGCTGGCAGCTCATCTCAACGGCAACCCGCCCGCCGGTGCAGCGAACATGGCGAAGCAAAGAGTGAGGGGCGTTCTCACCGAGGCGGTGAGCGTCGGCAGAGGGACCCAATTCCATCGCGTCGACGATTTCGAGAGTGCCGGTTCCCGTATCGAAGGTGGTCCGAAGAACCATCGTCCCATCCACATATTCGCGGGTCGATGTCGACGCGTCGCTCGGCCTCATCGACCAATGGCCGGCGTCATCGTCAAGGATGGAGGCGAAGATGGATTCGCTGTCGAAGCGGGGAAAGCACGCCCACACGATGGAGCCGTCCCGGTTCACGAGCGCGGCAGAGTGGCGATCCGACAGAAGCGCGTGATCTGCGATCGGAACGTCACTCACGACCGGCACACCACCATCGAGGCAGTTCCATCTCGATCACTCAGCAGGTGTGGCACGCTTCTGAATCAGGAGTTCCGTCGCCGCCAGCGGTACCAGCCGAGGACTCTGTTTCCTCCACCTGGACGCCCTTCCAGAACGCAACATAACCGCGGATGTCCTCCGCTGCCGGAGACGGATTCCGGTAGACCCAGGCGGCGTCGCGGTTGGCTTTGCCGTTGCCCGTGACCGTGTAATACTCGGCCGAGCCCTTCCACGCGCATCGCGACGTTGTCTGGCTTGCCTCAAAATACTCGGTTCTTAGCGACTCCGGCGGGAAATAGTGGTTGCCCTCAACCTGCACCGTGTGCTCCGATTCAGCAAGTACGACGTCGTTCCAGATAGCGCGATACATGTGTCTCATTTCCGTCATCGAAAGTGGTTCTGCGCGGGAGTCCGCCACAGCCCGGTCGGCAGTTCCCCCGAAAAAGAGGCTCCATTCCTGACGGAACTGTCTGTGCCCAACGATACGAAAGAACGAGCTCCCGGTTCTGCGATCTACGACACACAGGGCGGTCAGAGGTGCTCGGAAAGTTCCCTGATCGAGGAAACCACGACGGTGGGCTCCGTGAAATACGGCGGGAAACTGGCCTGTTGCCTGTTCACCCACGCGGTGCTCATTCCTGCACGAGCTGCGCCATTGAGGTCCCAAGGGTGCACAGCGACAAGCATCATGTTCTCAAGCGGCACACCACACACCTCGGACGCGCGCGCATACGCTTCCGCGGCCGGCTTCCAGGTCGTCTGCCCGTCCACCGAAAGCAGCCCTTCGAAACAGGACAAAATGTCCGCCTGACGGAACAGGCGTTCCGCAGTCGAGGTGGATCCGTTCGACAGTGTGAAGAGTCGGTGACCGTCGGCGTGAAGTCGACGAATGCCGTCTGGCACATCGGTATGCAGGGGAACCGAGCCGAGGCGGCCGAGCACGGTTCGAACGGCGTCTTCCAGAGGAACGGTCAGCGATGCCCGCACCAGGATGGAGCGCGCGCAATCCTCCGCGATGTCGAGGAACGGGGCAGACTCTCCCACCGTCGCCAGGGCGAAGCCGTCGCGGAGGACTGTTGCGAACCAGGCATCCGCAAGTTTCTCGGATGCCCCCACATCGCGAAAAGCACCGGCCATAGGTGAAAGGTCGGAAAGCGTCTCGTTGACGTCGAAGACGATAACCTGCTGAGTGTGAGCGCGCACGATTCCGCCTTAGGGCAGCTGCGGTGCTGCTGGCACGTCCAACTCGGTCTCGGCGTAATGGTTGAAGAAGTTCGTGTAGAGATTGATGGCGAGGTGCACGAACGTTTCGGAGAGTTCCGCCTGAGTCCATCCTGCAGATAGCGCGCGCTCCCAGGTCTCGGGCGACACACTCCCGGTGTTCCGCGCCGATTCCCGCACCAGATCGGTGAGGGCCGCGAGCTTGTCGTCGAAGTCGATGGCGTTCGCACGGATGGCGACCGTCTCTTCAACGCTGAAACCCGCGCGACGGGCCGAGCCCGTGTGGGCGGCCTGGCAGTAGGTGCAGTCATTTTCGTGTCCCACAGCCAGAGCGATCGCTTCCCGAGTCCGCGCGTCAAGAGTGCCGTACGTCGCAATTGCTCTGGAGATACCGTCATAGGCAGCGATCACGGCCGGCGAATCCGCCATCTTCGCGTGGATGTTGAGGAGCTTGCCGTGTTTCCGCTCCAGCATTTCGATCAAGTCGCTGGAGTTCTCCGGTACGGTCGCTCTGGTGTGAACGGGGATTCGGGGCATTTATTCTTCCTTCGGGTGGTGGTGGACGGGGCCAGAACGGCCTCAGGCCATCTTTCGGGCAAGGATCGACAACCCATCCACGTCGATGATGATGATGCGGCCTCGGCCTTGTCGGATCAGGTTCCGCGAGGCGAGGTCAGCCATCGTTTTGCTGGTCGATTCCCGGGTGGCGCCAAGCAGGCCGGCAAGTTGGTCGTGGGTGAGCGAGATGGTCACATAACCGAACCGGGACGGACGTTGCGATTCTGCCAAACGCACCAGTGTGCTGGCCACGCGGGCCTGCAGCGGTCTCAGGGCGAGGTCGATCAATCTTTCCTCAAGCCGGGCGACCTGCTCGCCGAGGTGACGAGCGATCCGCGTCGCGATTCTGGGGTCTGAGAGCAGGAACTGTTCGACTTCGGCTGAACTGAGTTGGCAGATCTCGGCGTCTTCAATCGCTTCGGCATAGTTGTCGTACATGCGCTGACCGACGAGCATCATCTCGCCGAAAACGGCGCCGGGTTCGAGGATGGCCATGGTCAGGGCCTTGCCCTCTTCTGTCACCCTAAAAATCCGCACCCGGCCCTTTTTGAGAATGAAGAGCGCGGTCACCGGTTCGCTTTGACTGAACACGAACTCGCCATTACGGAAGTACCGTGCCGGTGCCATCTGATCGATGGCCTCAATCTCTGCCGGGCTCAGATCCGCGAAAAGTTCCACCGAACTTAGGCAACTGAACGGCTCGCTGTTTTTCGGCTGCAAAGGGTTGTTCTCCCGTCGATGGGGCGACCACGGGCGCCAGTCACCGTTCGGTGCCGACGCCACATCCGTGGCGCATTGCTCAATCATCGACGCTTCGCGAGAATCATGACAGCCACGGTACCGAGAATCGCTCCGTAGATCAGGTGTCCGACCAAGGAGAGGAGCGCGGTGGAGTCGACGACGAAGAGCGGCATGCCGAGCATGAGGGGCATCATGATCAGCGGCCCGAGGACCCACCAGACGGCGCCGTAGACGAGCCCGACGACAAGTCCGCGCGGGTAACTCGTCAGGAGCCAGTTGCCGAAGAGGACGGTAAGGCCGAGGCCGATGCCGATGGAGATCATCAGATGGATGCCGAAGCCGAGTGCTGCTGAATCAGATCCGACCATCGATGCGATCATCGGGAGCATGCCCATCATCGCCATCAGAATGCCGAAGATCAGGCCGCCGGCAAGGCCGCCGACCACGCCGGCCACGATGCGCCGGGGAAGGGAGGCGGTCACCGAGTGGGACGTGTGAGTCACAGATGATGCCTTAGTCATGGTGAACCTTTGCTCGATGTTGGCGATTGGTACTCTGACCGTAAACTTTCACTCGTCGCCGTTCTGCGACATGGATCACATAAGCACCGAGATTTCTGCCGGGAACTATGGCACCGTTGCCGCGACCACCTGGATGTGTCCCCCGCGAAGCTGTCGCCGAGACACGCTCGTGCCCGTCCGCTCGAGAATCGTCCACGGGTGCGCAGCAATGTCCGAACCTCCGGCTGCACAGGCAAGACGCGCCAGCGGGGCGAGAATCGCGGCGTGCCCCGTCGGCACCTGCATGTCGACGATGCACGCCCGGCCCTCTCGTTTGAGGACCCGACGGGCGCAGTCCCATGCCGAATACCAGTCAGTGAACACGCTCATCGCGTACGTGGAGAAGACGGCGTCGATGACGGACGTGGTGCGGCTTTGGGCGTCCAGGCCCAGGTCAGTGGAGCTGAAATCGGTGGCGTCCGCATGTACGAGGTGGACGTTGTCCCACCTCTGGGTGGCGACGCGGCGTCCGGCGACCGCGAGCATTGCGGAACTCCGGTCGAGGCCGATCACTCGACCGTGCGGTCCGATGGCGTCGAGAAGCACCGGAAAGTTCAAGCCCGTCCCGCAACCGAGGTCGAGGACCGTGTCACCCGGACGAAGGCCCAGTAGTGTGGCCCCGGCGACCCGCCCTGCCCGGTAAACCCACTTCTCACCAGACAAGATGTCGTAGAAGCGAGCTCCGGCGGCATACCGATGCGGTCTCATGTGCCGATGTTACGCGGAGCGGGATCCGATCACTGTGTGCTCGGACACCGAATTGTGCGCAGTCGGCTGATAGACAAGAGCTGCCGATAGCCGAGCGCGTGGACATGGATGGAGAGGCCTATGCCGGAAACCGATGTGTGGGACCTTGTCGTCGTCGGCGGAGGAAGCGCCGGCCTCGTGGCGAGCAAGACCGCCGCGGGACTCGGCGCGCGCGTGTTGCTGATCGAGCGCGACCGTCTCGGTGGGGATTGTCTTTGGACCGGCTGCGTTCCCTCGAAAGCTCTCATCGCCGCCGCACATTCCGTCTCGACAGCGCGGGAAAGCGCACGGTTCGGGATGGAGGTTTCGGATTCCCCGGCCGATTTCGGTGCCATCATGGCCTCTATTCACCGCGCCATGGACACCATCGCACCGACCGATTCTCCTGAGGCGCTCGAGGCGGAGGGAGTGAACATTCTGCTCGGCAACGCGGTGTTCACCTCGCCTCGCTCGCTCACTGTCGACGGGGCGGATGTGCATTTCCGCCAGGCGGTCATCGCCACCGGCAGCGCCCCCGCGGTGCCCGCGATCCCGGGAATCGAGACCGTCTCCGTCCTCACAAGCGACAACTTCTGGGAGGTCCCTGGACTGCCTCGCCGGCTCGTCGTTCTCGGCGGCGGCCCCATCGGCTGCGAACTCGGCCAGGCGATGGCGAGGCTCGGTTCCCGGGTTACGATCGTGCAGCGTGGTGCCCGGATCCTGCCGAAAGAAGAACCGCGCGCGAGCAATATCATCCACGATTCGATGCTTCGCGACGGAGTCACCATCCGTACAGGGCGAACCGCAACGGAGGTCCGTTCGACTGATGGGCTGTCCGGGCAGCTTTGTCTCGATGACGGCACCTGGATCGAATTCGACCGGATCGTTGCCGCAGTTGGCCGTGAACCTCGAACCGGTGGACTGGACCTGCACCACGCCGGGGTGAAAACCGGTGGCGACGGCTATCTTGCTGTCGACCAGAGGTTGCGCACGGCCAATCCACGGATCTGGGCGGCCGGGGATGCGACGGGGATGCCGAAGTTCACCCATACAGCCGGTGTGAACGGCAGCATCGCCGCAACGAACGCGATTCTGGGTCTGCGCAGAAGCGTGGAAAACCGAGCAATCCCTCGCGTCACCTTCACGTCCCCCGAAGTTGCTGCGGTGGGGCTCCAGCCCGCCACCGCAGATCCCGGTCGGCATCGCGTCGTGACGTGGGAGCACACCCACTCGGATCGAGCCGTGACCGAATCGGATACCGACGGGTTCACGCAAATCGTGGTGGACCGCTCGGGGCGCATCCTGGGCGGCACCGTCGTGGGCCCCCGTGCCGGCGAAACCATAGGCGAACTCACTCTCGCCGTGAAGCGCACACTGTCCACCAGCGCGCTCGCTGGCACAACCCACCCCTACCCGACGTTCAACGACCCGCTGTGGAATGCTGCCGTCTCCGACGTCCGCCAACGGTTGAAGGGCGGGCCCGTCGGCGCCGCCATTCGTATGCTCGTCAGGGTACGGAGGTTCGTGGTGAGCCGACGGGACCGGGGCTCGCCGGTCGGTTCAGGATGCGAAAGCCGACGATGATCCGCTGGGTGGCGCTGAGGGCGACGAACACACCCCACAGCACCGCGGTCTGCCAGGCGAAGGCGGGCACGATGAGCCAGAGGCTGTGGACGAGGATCGTTTCCGTTCCCTCCGCTATCCGGCCGAGGAACGACAACGACCGTCCGTCGTCGATCTGTCGGCCGGTTCGCTCTGCGATGGAGGAGAAGGCCAGGAACGCTGTCCCGTTGACGTAGTACGCGACGAGGACGAACATGAAGGGCCACCATGGCGCGCCGAATCCGTCGGCGGCACCGACGGCGACTCCGAAAACGGTGGCGCCGTAGACGATGAAATCCGCCACGATATCGAGAAACCCGCCTGCCTCACCTGGCCGCTTGTCCACGCTGGCCCGCCGTACACGGGCCAGCGCGCCGTCGAGTCCGTCGAACAGCCGCGAGACGAGCCAGGCGGCAACCGCCATGGCCCACCATTGGTTCGCGGCAAGGACGGCGCTGGCCAGTCCGAGAACCAGGCCCGCGAGCGTGAGACGGTTCGGTGTGACCCACGACATGTTGAGGACTCCGGCAACGCGGGTAAGGGGGCGATCGAGCATCCGCCGCATGAAATTGTCGATCATGGCGCTTCCTCATCGGCCGGCCCGCTGGACGTCGCGAAGCTCTTCTTCCGCATCCGGTACGCGAGGATCACCCCAAGCAGAGCCAGGAGACCGAGCGCACCCACCGCGACGTAGAAGCCCCACCCCAGTGACGTCCCGAACGCACCTACCGCGACGTAGGCAAGGGTGCCCGGCACGATTCCGATCATGGTGCCCACCGTATAGTCGCGTCTGCGGACCGCGGTGAGACCGGCCGTGTAATTGACGACTGTGAAAGGCAGGATCGGAACCAGCCGGGCTCCGATGAGCGCCAGGAGCCCGCGGCGGCGAAGGATCTCGTCAACACGCGCGACGCGTGTGCCGGTGAACCGCTCGACCGCATCGCGCCCGAGCGCGCGGCCCAGAAAGAACGCCAGGGCAGCCCCGATCAGCGCACCCGCATAGACGAGTACGAACCCCGGCGCAAGTCCCCAGGTGAGCCCGGCAGCGATGCTGACGACATTTTTGGGAATCGGGGTCAGGGTGATGAGGCCATACCCGACCACGAAAAAGACGGCACCCCACCCGCCGGCGGACTCGGCGCTGGCACGGATCTGTTCAACGGTCGGCACGGGGATGACGAGCCCCGCAACGATGACGGCGAGGAGGAATGCCGCCAATGCTGCTGCCCGCCAGGCGACCGCCCGTGTGTTGCTTCCCATCTGGCCCATCGTAGATGGGCTCGCCACCGGCCTCTGTGAGGTGGGATACCGTCCGGTGAGCTGCCAGGTCCCTATCCTTGGCGAATACCCCAACGGTCCTGTCACGAAGGAGTGCCTCCTTGTCACCCACCGTTCCTACCCCGGCGCTGTCACGTCGAGTCGCGCGGCGCAGCCTCACCTCGGCGGCCCTGGTAGCGGCCCTGACCGCCCTCGCGGGATGCGCGGCGCCGAATCCGAACCAGGTGGGCACCACATACTCCAGCTGGGACGAGGTGATACATGACGCGGAAGGCCAGACAGTGAACCTGTGGATGTACGGGGGCGACGAACAAGGCAACGCCTACGTCGACAACGTCCTCGCACCGGCGGTCGCGAAGGCTGGGGTGACACTCGAGAGGGTCCCGGTCGCCGACACCAAAGACGCGCTCAACCGCGTGCTCACCGAATTGCAAGCCGGCCGAACCTCCGACGGAACCGTCGACCTGGTATGGGTCAACGGCGACAACTTCCGCACCGGGAAGGAGGCAGGTGCCTGGTTGTGCGCTTGGACACCCATCCTGCCGAACATGGCGAACACGTCGGCGACGGACCCGTTGTTGGCGAATGACTTCGGAACACCGGTAGACGGATGCGAGGCCCCCTGGCACAAAGCCCAGTTCACGTTTGCCTACAACTCAGACGTCGTCGACGATCCGCCCACCTCTATCGCCGGGATCCTGGCGTGGGCCGAGGCGCACCCGGGCAGGTTCACCTACCCGGCACCCCCGGACTTCACCGGGTCAGCTTTCATCCGTGAAGTGCTGTATAGCGAATCCGGCGGGTATTCGAACGTTCCGCCCGTGTTCAGCGCGGATGCATATGACCGGCTGACTCCGAAACTGTTCGAGACCCTTTCCGCCATCGGTCCGAAACTGTGGCGTGGAGGGGATACGTATCCCGCGAGTTCCGGTCAGCTCAACACGTTGTATGCCGACGGCCAGATCGACATGACGATGACGTACGGGCCGGCTACCCTGACCGAACTGGTTACGGAAGGCACCTACCCTGCCGGCACGAAAGTCCTCCCGTTAGCCGAGGGCACGATGGGCAACGCAAGTTTTCTGGCAATCCCTTCGAACGCTGCTGACAGCGCAGGAGCAATGGTTGTCGCCAACATCGCACTGTCCGTCGAGCAGCAGGTCGCCAAGGCGGAGCCGGCAACCTGGGGCCAGTTCACCGTGTTGGACCTCGACTCCCTTTCCGGCCCTGAGCGCGCCCGATTCGATGCGCTTCCGCAGTCGCCCGTTGTTCCCGCATTCGATGTGCTCTCGCGCAACGCGAATCCCGAACTCGCCGCAGCGTGGGTGCCGGCGCTGGACGAGGGTTGGCGCACCCACGTTCTGGCGGGCCGGTAGATGCGACCGCGGGGGAAAATGTCGACCCGTCCGGCGGCGGGTCCCGCACTACTTCTCGTCGTTGTCACCCCCGTGGCCTTCGTTGTGATTGCCGGAATCGGCTCGGCACTTCTGCAGAGCATCGGGCTGATGCCGCTTGTCGGACCCGTACGCCTCAGCCTGGATGCGTATGTCGGCGGCAGACAAGAGTTGGCCGATTCACTCGGAGTTTCGGTGGGCATCGCGGCAGCATCTACCACGTTGTCCTCCTTCATCGGGACCCTCGTCGCCATCCTTGTGGTCTCGGGTGGCTGGTGCGGGCGCATAGTCGCAACGCTGAGCGCCGCAACGATCACCGTGCCACACCTCATCGGCGCCGCGACCATCGGTCTGCTCCTTGCCGACTCGGGAGTCCTTTCGCGGCTCCTGAACATTTCACCCGACGCATGGCCTGCGCTTGTCGGTGGACCATGGTGGGTCGCGGTCGTCACCGAATATGCCTGGAAAGAATCCGCGTTCATCGCGATGATCGTCGCCGGCACCCTCGCCACGAGGGTGGCGCGATTCGACGAGACAGCTTCGCTCCTCGGTGCCGGCCGGTTGGCCCGGCTCCGGCTGGTCTTCCTTCCTCTCGCGAGGCCGTCGTTGATCATTGCCTCGACGATCACCTTCGTGTACACGCTGGGATCCTATGAGGTCGCCTGGTTGCTCGGCCGGACCTATCCCGAACCGCTCGCCGTCATGGCGCTGAGGCTCTTTCACGCGACGAGTCTCGCCTCCCGACCGGAGGCGGCCGCGGTCGCCGTAGTCACCGTTTCTCTCTCCGTCCTCGTCGTGACGACAGCGTTCCTGGCGCTGCGGCGCTCCGGGGCGTGGCGATGAGTATCTCCACCAGGGGGATCGTCCCCTCGCCGAACCCGCCGGAGAACCTTCGTCTCCCGGGCGATCCAGGGCGTCCGCTGACCCTGTCCCGTGGCGTCGGCCGAACCGCACGCATCAGTGGAACGCTCATTGCCGCTCTGTGGTTCACCGTCCCGCTTCTTCCCCTCGCTTTCTGGTCGTTTGCTGACCGCTGGTCGTTCCCATCGCCCGTCCCGACGAGTTGGGGTTTGAGCGGGACGATGTCAGCGCTTCAGCAAGGCGGTCTGTCCGCATTTCTCCATTCGCTCGCGCTGGGCCTCGCCGTCGCGATCATCGCCACACCGCTGGGTGCGGTGGCAGCGCGCGCTCTGTCCAACGGCTGGGCACCGTTCCCTCGGATTCTCACCGCGCTTCTTTTCGCCCCCGTGGTGTTGCCGCCTTTCGCCGCTGCGTTCGGTGTGAACGTGCTTCTGCTTCGCGCCTATGTTCCACCCCTGGTCGGTCTGGTGTTGGTCCTTGTCGTTATCGCGATTCCGTACACCACGTTCTCGATGAGAGTGGCGTACGCGGCCCATGACACCAGGTACGAAGAAGAAGCCAGGACTCTGGGGGCCTCCAAATGGCAGGTGCTGTGGACGATCCAGGTGCCTCTTCTCACTCCGGCACTGGCACGGTCAGCGTTCCTCGCGTTCCTCGTCGGCTGGAGCGATTACCTCGTCACCGTCATCGTGGGTGGTGGCCAGGTGATCACCCTGCCGTTGGTGACGGCATCCGCTGCCGCCGGAACCGGGAACGACGCTGCCGTCGCCATCCTGTCTCTGGCCGCCATCATCCCGCCGATCGTCCTGCTGGCGCTCCTGGCGCGCAGCGGGCGGCAGCACAGAGGAGACCGGTCATGACTTCAGCCATCGCGCTGAGTTCCATCAGCAAGACGTTCGCCGCCGATGCGGTTCCCGCGCTGAACGGCGTGAACCTCGACGTGCTTCCCGGCACCTGTACCGCCATCCTCGGTCCGAGCGGCTCCGGCAAGAGCACCATCCTTCGCATCATCGCCGGACTGGAAGACCCCAGCGGAGGGGGTGTGTTCGTCAACGGCGTCGATATGACCTCGGTCCTCCCCGAGAACCGAAGAATCGGGATGGTCTTCCAGCGTCCCTTGCTTTTTCCTCACCTGTCGGTGATCGACAACGTAGCATTTGCCGACCGCGCAGCCGGCCTCAGCAAGGCTGAGGCCCGCCGAAACGCCCTTCGCTTCCTCGACATGGTTCAACTCGAGGAATTTGCGAGCCGGCCGATCAGGTCGCTGTCAGGGGGCCAGGAGCAGCGTGTCGCCGTCGCTCGCGTCCTCGCGGCCCGGCCCGCCATCCTCCTCCTCGACGAACCGTTCAGCGCCCTGGACGCGGCGCTGCGCGATGACATGCACCAGCTGCTCGCCGACATCCGTGCGTCACTGTCACCGACCGTCCTTCTCGTCACTCACGACCGTGACGAAGCAGCGGCGGTCGCTGACCGGATCGCGGTCGTTGAAGGCGGGCAACTCCTGCAACACGACACCGTCGACCGTATCTACCACCGGCCCTCCTGCCGCGCTGTAGCGCGACTCATGGGCGGAAGAAATTTCGTCGACGGAGTCGCCCACGACGGTGCGCACCACTCGGCGGTGGGCAGAGTGACAGTTGACGAGAACATTCCAGAAGGCCCGGGCGCTCTGGTCGTACGGCAGGAAGCCATCGCCGTCGCTACTGCGTCGCCCTCCCGATCACTCGCCGCTGATGAATTTGCCGGCGTGGTTTCTGCCGTTCAGCGCAACGGAGCACGGCGCAGTATCGTGATCGGCGTCGACGAAATCGACATTCACGCCGAACTGCCACCCGGAGTGAATCTTCCCGTCGGTGCCCCTGTGGTGTTCACACTTCCGCGGGAGTCTGTATCCGTCGTGGCCCGGTAGCAACGGACAAGCAACACACAAACCCGTTTCGATCGGGATCCTCAGTTCGATATGAACACCGATCTACTTATAGGCGGATGTGCATATGGGCCAGAAGACGGGTAACTACCCGGAGGAACCGACGAGCACTACTGTCTTCCGCGAGAGGAAGACCAGACTGACATTGTCTACCGCGGTAGTACCATCCGGGAACTGCTTGGTCACCGAGCGGAACTCAATCATTACCAATACCGACAGTTCGGCACTATCGCCCCTGGAACCGCATGAGCGCGATGCTCTCGTCCATCAGCCCATGGGTGTGACTGATCTCCGGGCGCCTCTTCAGCGTGCAGTCAACGAAGACCGCCCCTAGACCCGCATAGGAGGAAGGCTCGTTGATCACAGTTCTTCTACGGACACGGAGGACCCGAGCATGCTCACGGCTTCTTCGGTCGAAACAACCATCCCAGCAATGTAATTGAAGTTCGTCAGGGCCGCCGCATACCCGTCTCCAAGTTCAGGGTCCCGCGCAGCGGCGGTCGCGTCGGCAACAACGGCCACATCGAATCCCTGCTCTAGAAGTTCACGCAGATGACTTTCGACGCACAAGTTCGCGGACATGCCGGCGAGCAGAATCTTGCTGATTCCGCGCTTTCGGAGCTGCAGCACCAGGTCGTTCTGCTCGGGCCCGTAGACCTTGTGCGGGCTGCACACGACCGTCTTGCCGTCATCGAGGGAAGGCTTGAAGCGTTCAAGCCAATCAGCTCCTGAACCCTCGAGTCCGTCAATGTCCAAGGGACCGGGCCGATCGAACATGCCGATTTCGTGCATCATCTTTTCCAAGGTTCCACCGAATTCCCATAGGTGATCGTGGGGGAAGTAGTAGTGGGGGGAGACGAAGACCTGATAGCCGAGCGTTTTGGCGCTCACGAGCAGCTGCTCAATGTGCTCAACAGTCTGGTTTTCCTCGACGCTTTCACCGACCAGTGCCCAAGCCACACCGTCGGGGCTAAGGAAATCGTTCTGCGGATCGGTTAGTACCAGTGCTGTTGTGGATCTATCGAAAAGCATGGTGCCCTCTCCAGTAAGGTTCGCGCTTGTGCGGCCGCACAGCGACGTTCTGGAACGGTACGCGCGCTCGGTTGGCTAATTCAGTAATCCAGGACACGTAACACGGGCTGGCCGTGGGGAGGCTGTGTTCCGAGCAGGGCGTCTGGAGCGTGCACGCGAAGAAACGGGTCTCAACAGGAAAGCAGGCCAGCCGTGCACAACAATCTCGTCGACCATGACTTCACGGCGGAACTCCAGACGAGAAGCTTCGGCCACAGGAGACGTCCTTTGTGAGAACCGAAATCCTCACAAGTCAGGTCAAGGAGTCAACAGAACCGACAGCAATCCTGCACGGCGGAACGCGCCCGGAGTTCTGGTCGTACATGAAGCCATCAGGTCGTCCCGACGGCTTCGTCTGATCGCCAGATTCGCAGCGGCGAGTATGCAAGAGGCGTCTCGACCGCCCAGCGCGCCCGGCTGCGCCGGAGCATCATCGAAGTCGGTGGCGGCGAGGAACATGCCGAACTCGCGCCGGGGAGTGCAAACGGCGGCGGCTGCACACGTGGTGTTCACGCTTCCGCGCGAGGCAGTGTGCGTCGTACCTCGGTGAGTCCAGACGGCCGAACGGCCATGGCACCTGATTTTGCGGCGATCGGCAGCAGCCGACGAAGACCCACATTTTCGATCGGATCCAGCACCGAGTGTTGCACGCAGGCAGGCACGAGGCGGCCGTCCTCGGGATGGCTCATGGCATACATGCATGAACCCAGCCGCTCCTGCGTCTCCCGCAAGCGTGGATCATCGCTCTGAATGCCCCGCTCCATCAACTCCCAAGCCGGGGCCACCTCACCGGCGTCCATGAAGTTGTGAACCACGAATGTTTTGAACCCGATCTTCCGCTTCCCGATTGCCCGGAGAACTCTGCGGATGCCGCCAGCTCGGCGCACAATCCTCCTACCCAAACCCAGCAACGCTCCAATATCCGCGGGGTGGCTTGCCAACGCGCGAATGATCTTCACGGTCAGCAGCGGCTTCGGAACGGCCCCGAAGATCATGCCGCCGAAATGGTTCAGGAACCGGTCTCGTGCAGCGAGATCCCGCGGCTCATCCGGGTCGAGAAGCGCCGCGAACCGCCCGTCCACGCGCATGCCTACCGTGGAACGGTTACATCGCGGGTCGCCAAATTGTGTCGCTTGCCACGGCAGCTTCTGCCCTGCCCCCGCCTCCACCTGCTCCCATACGTCGTCGATGGTGACCTCACTGAAGTCTTCCTTCCACCGCCTGTCATCGCCGATGAAAGCGGCCGGTTGAAAAGACATCATGTCGAACGGCATCTCTAAGACGGCCTGCGTGGTCTCGCTGATCTGGCCAAGGTTCGATGGCGTGACGGTCATGCTATGAGCCAGATACGAGCTCACGCCGTGTTCGCGTCGAAGGTCGACGAACATCTGCACTCCAAGCTCGGTGATGCCCTGATTGAGGCCAGGGAAAACGGCGAGGATCCCTTCGCCGCGATCGACACAGCCATCGGCTGGGAATCCTTAGCCGAAAGCACCGCCCAAGCCAAGGAGCTCACCCGGCCGGCCAATGAGGACCACCTCGCCCTTGTCAGCGCCCACTTCACCACGCTGCGCCGCTACACCCCGGCGTTCCTTGCCGTCCTTGACCTCCAGGCAGCCCCCGCCGCACAAGACCTGCTGGCCGCCATCAATGTCATCCGAACCTTGAACGCCACCGGCGCCCGAAAGATCCCGGACGATGCACCCACTTCGTTCATCCGGTCCCGGTGGAAGCCGCTTGTTTTCACCGTGACCGGCACCGATCGGGGATTCTACGAGTTCTGCGCCCTCACGGAACTCAAGAATGCGCTTCGGTCCGGGGACATGTGGGTCACCGGATCCCGCCAGTTCCGCGATTTCGATGACTACCTTTTGGCCAGCCCCGACTACACGGCCATGAAGGACGCTGGGAACCTTCCCCTGGTCACGACAGACGGCGGCGAACGCTATCTCCAGGATCGTCTTGCCCTGCTCTCCGAACGGCTGCACCAAATCAACGGGCTGGCGTCCCGCGACGAACTGCCCGGGGTGCTGATCACCGCCAATGGCGTGAAGATCACCCCGCTCGAGACGATCGTGCCAGAACACGCCCAGCCCTTGATCGACCAGGCCAGTGCCATGTTCCCGCGGATCCGGATCACCGACCTGTTGATGGAAGTTGATGGGTGGACAGGGTTCACCCGCCACTTCACCAACCTCAAGTCCGGCCAACCCTCCAAGGACAAACAACTCCTGCTCACTGCGATCCTGGCCGATGGAATCAACCTTGGACTGACGAAGATGTCCGAGTCATGCACCGGTGTCACCTACGCCCAATTGGACCGCCAGCAGGCATCCCATATCCGGGATGAAACCTACAGCGCCGCATTGGCGGAACTGGTCAATGCCCAGCACACCCACCCCTTCGCAGCGCACTGGGGCGATGGCACCACTTCGTCCTCGGACGGGCAGCGCTTCCGGGCCGGCAGCAAGGCCGAATCCACCGGGCATGTGAACCCGAAGTATGGTGCAGAGCCCGGACGGCTCATCTACACGCATGTCTCGGACCAGTACTCGCCCTTCCACAGCAAACTCATCAACGTCGGTGACCGAGACGCGACCTACGTCCTGGATGGGCTGCTGTATCACGAGTCCGACTTGGCGATCCAGGAGCACTACACCGACACCGCAGGGTTCACCGACCATCTCTTTGCCCTCATGCAGCTGCTCGGCTACCGGTTTGCGCCCCGAATCCGCAACATCGGCGACACCCGCCTCTACACGCCCAGCAACGGCGCCGACCTGTCGACGTTGACTCCGCTGATCGGCGGCACCATCAACACGACAACCATCACCGCACACTGGGACGAGATCCTCCGGCTGGCCGCATCGGTCAAGACCGGCACCGTGACCGCATCCTTGATGATGCGCAAGCTCGGCGCCTATCCGCACCAAAACGGGCTCGCCACTGCACTGCGGGAACTGGGAAGACTGGAACGGACCCTCTTCCTGCTGGATTGGCTCCAGGATCCCGGCTTGCGCCGCAAGGTGACGGCCGGGCTGAACAAGGGCGAGGCCAGGAACACCCTGGCCCGGGCGGTATTCTTCAACCGGCTCGGGGAGATCCGTGACCGGTCCTTCGAGCAGCAGCGCTACCGGGCTTCGGGGCTGAATCTTCTCACCGCGGCCATCGTTCTCTGGAACACGGAGTAGTGCCCCTTAAGGTGGTGTAGCCCGGTGGTTGCCGACCTCGTCCTGGACGTGGGCGCGGTCACCGTGGTGTTCCTTCGAGGAAACTCTCACATCCCACTCGAAAGGCATCAACACGATGACCGCTCCACATATTGTCGACCCTGCCGGCGTGCTTTCTGAAGCCCTGACCGACGCGTCCCCCGATCTGATGCGGCAGCTGCTGCAGACGTTGATCAATGCCCTGCTCTGCGCCGACGCCGATGCGGTGGTCGGTGCCGAATGGGGCAAACCCAGCCCCGACCGGGTCGCGCAGCGGAATGGCTACCGTCACCGCGACCTGGATACCCGGGTCGGCACCATCGATGTTGCGATCCCGAAACTGCGCTCCGGGACCTATTTCCCCGAGTGGCTCCTCGAGCGTCGCAAGCGGGCGGAGGCTGCGATGATCACCGTCGTTGCGGACTGTTACCTGGCAGGGGTCTCGACTCGTCGTATGGACAAGCTTGTCAAGACTCTCGGGATTCACTCGTTGTCGAAGTCACAGGTCTCCCGGATGGCCGCAGACCTCGACGAGCACGTCGATGAGTTCCGGCACCGGCCCTTGGGAGACGCCGGCCCGTTTACGTTCGTCGCAGCCGACGCGCTCACGATGAAGGTCCGCGAAGGTGGACGCGTCATCAACGCCGTCGTCCTCGTCGCCACCGGCGTCAACGCCGACGGACACCGCGAAGTCCTGGGCCTGAGGGTCGCAACGGCAGAGACCGGGGCGGCATGGAACTCATTCTTCGCCGACCTCGTCGCCCGCGGCCTCACCGGGGTTCGACTGGTCACCTCCGACGCCCACCGGGGTTTGGTTGAGGCGATCGCAGCGAATCTGCCCGGAGCTGCCTGGCAACGGTGCCGCACCCATTACGCCGCCAACCTGATGAGTGTGACCCCGAAGAGCATGTGGCCGGCCGTCAAAGCGATGCTGCACTCCGTCTATGACCAACCCGACGCAGGCGCCGTGCACGCCCAATTCGACCGGCTCCTGGACTACGTCGACGGCAAACTCCCCGACGCCCATGAGCACCTCGACACGGCACGGGCTGACATCCTCGCGTTCACGAGCTTCCCCGATGGGCTCTGGCAACAGATCTGGTCGAACAACCCCAACGAACGACTCAACCGTGAAATCCGGCGACGCACCGATAGCGTCGGGATCTTCCCCAACCGTGACGCGATCATCCGCCTCGTCGGCGCAGTCTGCGCCCGTATGGTGAATTGAGACAGGCGTTAGGAGGATCTGTTTCATGTCGAATCGTCGTAAGTTCAGTGCCGAGTTCCGGGCCGAGGCCGTGG
>NZ_JADOUY010000009.1:0-79355 GCF_015752285.1 Mycetocola sp. CAN_C7 | reverse complement strand
CGGCCGCCGCACTCGCCGCTTACCAAGACCGCCGCCACCTGGCTGCGGCATAGAAGAAAAACACATCGAACTGTCTCAAAAACTTGACGAGCGCAGTCCTCGCCGAACAAACCGACGAATGGGCCGAAGGACGCCGCTACCTCGGACTCGACATCCTCGCCAAGTCCCGACTCACACTCGTCCCGAACATCGGAACCGAGGTGATCACCGAAACCGCCCTCGAACTCAGCGCCTAACCCTCAAATCGAAGGAGACACCGCTACACCACTAACAGGGACTTGACCGAACACGGTCTACCTCGACCGCACCATAGCGACCTTGGATGAGGAGGGCAACACCACTAACCCTGACCTGTTGCGGTTCCTCTCACCCCTGGGATGGGAACACATCAACCTCACCGGTGACTACACCTGGCCACGCGCCAACCGGATCAAACCCGGCAAATACAGGCCGCTACGACGCTCGTCTAAACCTTAGCGTCGGATATTTTACTTTTTCACAAGCCACCCCGTGAAGGTGTCCTTCTTTGAGCCGGGCATCAAGATCCAGCGTGATGGCTGGGTATGGGTCGGCTCGGTCACCCCCGCAGCCCAGGATGAAAAGTAGCCGCTTCACGGTGTCGTCCGGGGGCGAGGTCATCGAAATCGTTGGTATCGCTCGGGCCTGCATAGGGGTTATCCCTCACTGTGCAGCTCCTTCGCTGGGCGTCTGCATGCTCACGGTGATGTGAACCTCGGAAGGGTCCACATCGAGGATGACAGCGGCTAAATCCGTTGCCATGCCGTGAATCTCTGTGGCGTTCCTAGCCTGGGTGATCTTGCCCTAGCTCCGGGAATATCGATAACCACCATGTACCTTCTTGGCGGGCGGTGGCGGTGAAACTGTGCATCGTTGCCTCTTCAATGAACGGTGGGGCCGGGGGGCTCCTGCACCACACAGTTACCGCGCCCGTTGTTCTTCTTGTTTTCCCTGCGAAAGGAAATCTTGTTCCCCCTGGTGCTTCTCTTCGTGGGGATTCCACCATTACTGCTTCACGTTTGGTGTGGTGTCTTGGTGGTTGGTGGGGTGATGCGCTGGATGAGTGCGTCATGGCTTTGTTGCAGTGTGTCGGCCCGGGCACGCGCGGCGGCCAAGTCATGAGCAAGCGTGCCCGCGTCGGAGCGGGAACGCTCAGCAGCGGCCTCCGCCTGGTGTACACGCCCTTCCGCGTCCTCAGCCCGCGTCACGGCCGCCATCAGTTCCGTGTTCAGCGCCGCGGCCTGAGCATTCTTTTCGCTGGTGATCCGATCGAGGTCTGCCACGAGCTCGGCCAGCTCAGTATCTTTGTCCTGGCCCTCTTTCATCCAGCGTGCTTCGAGTGCTGCATGCTGCTCGGCAGCCAACGCCACAGCATCAGCCCACACCGATCCGGCCAACCGCGCCGCTTGGTCAAGCAGCGGTTGCGGTGCAGCGACGATCCGTGAGCCGGCAACAGCGCTCTCTTCCCGCCACGCCTTCAAATACCTGGTGGCGTCGGCGTTGGAGACTCCTGCGGCTTCCCGGACACTGGACACCGTGGGGTTACGCTCGGCACTGATTTTCTCGGCGGCGGCGTACACCCTGTCCCTGGCAGACCCTGTGGGGGTAGCGTGCTCACTCATTACAGCGGATCACTCCAAACGTAGTAGGAATAGTAGTCATACTACTATTCCTACTACATTGTGGCTACACGGCGCCGCTGGTCCGGTCATGAGATTGGCAGGGGCGGTTCACTGCCGGCCGCGCCGGCGATAGCTCCCAACGTCTCCCAGGAGCTTGGAAGAGAGCTATCCAGGCGTTTCGGCGGCAAAGTTACCTAGGTTGGAAGCGGATCTGGGACCCCCGAAACACAATCCATGTTCCTTGAAGCCCGGGCGGAGGGTTAGCTGTCGGGCTCTATCCAGTGGCTTCGATCAGATCCCGCCAACCGTCAATGAGCCAGCCCCGGCCCATCATGTCGTCGTCGTCGTACTCTTCGAAACACTCCCCGAGGAGGCCCCCGGTATTGGTGCAGCAGCTTCGCGGCCTTATCGGGAGCGAGATTATCGAAGTCGTTGATATCGCTGGGGGGCCTGCAGAGGGCTTGTCCCGCACAGTGGAGCTCCTCTGCCTAGTGGTCGTTGGCGAGCTGTGAAACGCGTTGGTGGCTCAATCCAAGAATGGCCGACCCAGTCCGCCTCCGGCTGGTCGAGGTCCCCGAACGCGAAGCCGCCCCCGTGGAGCCAGACAAGACCGGAGCCGATCGGGGCGTCGGGGACGTAGCCGCCCGCAACCCTTCTCCCATCCGGTCAGCGACGCCCTCGATCAGACCGGCGCCGTCGCCAGCGGTCGGGCAAGGGTAAGCGGCGTGATACTGAAGCTGTAGTCTCCCGAACCGAGCAGCACGCGCACGCCGCCGCGCTCGACTGCGGTCTCGCCGAGACCCGCGATCGAGGTCGTTGATCCCTTCCTGAGCGGCTGGTCGCCCTCACGAATCTCGTAGTCCTCGAAAGACCCCTCCGCAAGCGGCAGGAGGATCGATGCCGTTGAGTTAGGGGGAATCGTCAGGTCGATCTCGACTCGGCCGCCGTTGCGCCTCCACCTTGACGCCAGGACGCCGCGCGGGGTCTCCAGCTCGCAGTCGACCCAGTCGATGCCCTCCACCAGGATCGGCTCGATGCGCACCTCGCCGAAGCCGGGAGCCTCGTCTACCACGGCAATCCCACCGAGGTAGCGGTAGAACCACGAGTCGACGGCGCCGTACATTGGGTGGTTGTGCGAGCCCATGCCTGCGAGGACGCCGCCGGTGACGTGCTCCCACCGTTCCCAAATTGTCGTGGCGCCCATCTCGATCATGTAACCCCAGCTGGGATACGTCCGCTGAGTGAGAAGGCGCAACGCGACGTCGGCACGGTCGAAGCGGCCGAGCACGTCCATGACGTATTTCGTGCAGAGATTGCCGGTGGTGAGATGGAAGTCGTGCTCCTCGATGTCGCGCACGAGAGCTTCGAGCACCGCCACCCGGTGTTCCTCGGGCACGAGGCCCAGGTAGAGCGCGAACCCGTTAGACGACTGGTTGCCGGGCCCGTAGGAGGCGCGCTCGGCGTCGAAGTACCGAGCGTTTATGTCGCCTCGGACCTCATCCGCCTCGGCCTCGTACCGTCGCACGTCTTCGTCCCTCTCCAGCTGGCGGGCGAAGCCTGCCATGAGCATCAGGTTCAGGTAAAGGAAGCCGGTCGAGATAAGGCCGCCCGGGGTCAGTGCCGACATCGCGCCGGAGCCAGCGCTTCCTTCGACGGCCTCGCTGACCGGGGGTGCCCAGTCTCCGATCTCCGATTGCTCGATGATCCCTTCAACGCGAAGGGACGCTAGGTAGGACACCCACCGGGCAAGGTTCTCGTACCCGCGCTCGATCAGGCGGGACTCCCCGTAGTGCGCGTGCACGAGCTGTGGGACGAGCAGGAAGCTGCTGACGACTGGGTCGGCCGGACGGTGCCCATACCGCACGTGCGGTGCCGTATCCGCGATCGCGCCGGTCACGTCGCCCTGCGTGTCGACGATGTCGTCGAACCACTTGCCGTAGAGCCGGGCCAGGCCGAAGTTGTGCACGGCCTGCTCGGCCCGCACGGTCATGTCGTTAAGCCACGCGAGTCGCTCGTCGCGCTGGGGGCAGTCGGTCGGGAGGCCGTGAAGGTTGCTGCCCTCAGTCCACACGACGTTGCGGTGGATCTGCTCCAACAAAGGGTCGCTGCAGCCGAATCGTCCGATTTGAGGCACCGCGGACCGGACGACGCGTCCCACCACATCGACGGGCGTGAGATCGGGGGTGTAACCGTCGATCTGCGCGTACCGGAAGCCGTGATAGGTGAAGTGCGGCTCTAGCCAGCGCGGTTCCTGCCCGTCGAGCACGTAATGATCGGTCGCTGTCGCGGTCCTCAAGTTAGCGGTGTTCACGGCGCCGTCGTCGCCGAGCAGCTCGCTGTGGCGCACCGACACGGTCGTCCCTGCCTCGCCCACGAGCCGGATCTTCACCCAGCCGGCGAAGTTCTGCCCGAAGTCGACCACCTGTGTGTCCCGGCTCAGGCGGGTGATGGTCACGGGTGGCAGCTCCTTCACCACGCGGATCGGCTCCGTGGCCTGGGCCCGGAGGACGCCCCCGGGAGGCTCGACCGGCGTCGCCGCTCGCCAGCGGGCGTGGGAAGCGGCCGTGTCGAAATCCGGCTCGGCCCATCCCGGCAGCTCCTGGCGCAGGTCGTAGGTCTCCCCGCCGTAGATGCTGTGGTCGCCGATGGGGCCGTCGATGGTCGCCATCCACTCGCCCCGCCGACTGAGGACCGACATGGTCCTGCCGTCGGCGAGCTCGAGATGTAGCTCCAGGATCACTTGGGGCTGGAGCTGGCTGGGGACTGCGCTCGGCATGGGCTCGAACCAGCCGTTGCCGAGGGAGACGCCGATGGCGTTGCGCCCCGGGCGGAGGTTCGACCCGACGTCGTGGGTGGCGTAGAGGGCCCGCGAGCGGTAGTCCGTCCACGCGGGGTCAAGCACGGAGTCCCCGATGCGGGAGCCATTGACGAACAGCTCGTAGTAGCCGAGGCCGCTGACGTAGACCCGTCCGCGCACCACCTCACCGTCGATGTCGAACTCGCGCCGGACGAGCGGGGACGCAACGCTCGGGGTCATGGCGACGGCGCCGATCCACTCGGCCGTCCACTCGGACGGCGAGACGAATGCCGTCTCGAAAAAGGCGAGAGCGCTCGAAGCCTCGTTTCCGTCCGACGTGCGGACCGTCACCTGCCACGAATAGCGAGTACGGCTGGCAAGCTGCGCTCCGTCGTACTCCACCCCGAGCTGGCGGGAGCTCTCCATCCATCCGGAGTCCCACACCTCGGCCCCGGGGTCGACCGCCACGGTGACGCGATAGGCCACCTGTTGGACGCCGCGACGGTTGCTCTCGAGCCGCCAGAAGAAGCGGGGCCGCTCCTCGTCGATGCCGAGCGGGTCCGCCGCGTGGTCAGTGAGCAGGCCTGTGACTACGAGCGGCGCGTCCCCGCCGTCCGCGCTCCCGTTCATCGTGCGGGGCCCACAAGCGGTCGGAGCGTATCGCGGGCTATCTCGAGTCCGCGCTTCACGCGCTCGGGCGTTCCGCCCCAGACAGGATCTTCGTGCTCGACTGCAATGTGTCCAGAAAACCCGCCCTCGTCTAGGGCGTCAATTACGGACAGCCAGTCCACCTGGCCTCGGCCGGGTACCCGATAGCGCCACCACCCCACGTCCCACTCATTCGCACGGCCGATCGTGCGGCCGAAGACGCCGTACCGGGTGCGGGCAGCGGGGTTTACCTCCGTGTCCTTCGCCTGCGCGTGCAGGACCCGGTCGACGTACGGACGAACCGCGTCAGCCGGATCGATGCCCAGCCAGAGGAGGTGGGAGGGGTCGTAGTTGAGGTAGAACCCGAGCTCGAACATCCACTCCCAGAGTTCCGGGGAGTACGCAAGGTTGCCGGGGTAGCCGTCAGGATGCCAGCCCTCCATCGGGCAGTTCTCTACGACCAGGGACACCCCGCGGTCGGCAGCGTAGGCCACGAGGGGCGGGAGCACCTGCTCGGCGTCGGCCAGATTCTCTACCACCGAGGCGGACGGGTTCCGCCCGATGAAGGTGCCGACGTGGGGCACCCCGAGCAGTACGGCCGCATCGATGCAGCGGCGCAGATGCTCGTGGGTACGAGCGCGGATTTCGGGATCGCCGTGCAGGTTGTTCTCGTAGTAGCCGACCGCCGAGAGTTCTACTCCGGCATCCGCAAACAGCGCGGAAACGTCGTTCGCAGCGGCCGCGTCCATCCCGTCGACGTTTAGATGTGACGGACCTGGCCCATTGGTTGGCCATGCCGAGACCTCGAGAGAGTCGTAGCCCGCTCCGGCGGCCCACGACACGACCTCGGCGAGGCCCGTGTCGGGCATGCAGGCGGTGACAAATCCCAATTTCATGTCAATTGCTCCCGTCAGGCGTTCGTCAGGCGTTCGAAGAGTTCGCGAGCGGCCCCCTGGAGTCGACGGGGTGGAAGACCACGAACCAACATCTCCAGATCATCGACCACCATCGTGCCGAGGTCCCACATGCCCTCCCGAACCGATCCCGCCCGGTGGGCGGAGAGGACGGCCTGTTCGATGGATCTGATGGGGTGGTCCGCGGGCATCGGCTCCTCCGGGAATACGTCGATTCCCGCACGGAAGCGACCAGCGGCGAGCAGCTCAGTGAGCGCGTCAAAGTCGGCGACGTGTGCCCTGCTGATGAGGAGGAGGACGGCGTCCGGGGCGATCAGCTCGAGCATCTCGCGGTCGAGCACGGCCTTGTTCTCGGAGCTCGGCGCCGCAAGTACGAAGATGAACTTCGACTCGGACAGCAGCTCCTCGAGCCCGACCGGCTTGACTCCCCGTGAGCGCAGGTACCCGTCGCCCAGCCAGGGATCGTAGGCCAAGATCTCGCCGCCGAATGGAACCAGTAGGGGGTGCAGCGCCTGAGCAATGCCTCCGTAGCCGATGATCCCGATCGGCTTGTCGAAGAGCATGAACGTGGTCTCGTTGCCGTGGTGCAGGTGCTGTTCGGTGCCGGCGCGCATGGCACGGTCTCCGATCGGGATCTCGCGGCATGAGGCAATGGCAAGCCCGAGCGCCATCTCCGCGACTTGCCGACCGAAGCCGGGAGCGGCGGTGAGAACATGGATACCCCGAGCGAAGACTTCTGTGTAGTCGAGCCCTCGTGGGAGTCCGCCGCCGACGTCGATTATCGCGCGCAGCTTCGGGTACCGCCCACTGAGCGCGCCGTAGCGCCACTGGGAGCAGATCAGGATCTCAGCCTCCTCGAGCGCCTCGGCAGCTTCCGCATCGGGCATGGGCTCGTCACGACCCCACACCACCTCGACGGTGTCACGGAGCCGCTGCTGGTCCGCGGCGGAGAAAATCTCATCGAAGCGCCGTCCGGACATGTCGACGACAGCGCGCAAGGGTTGGGTCATGAATCTGGCCTTTCTTATTGGAAGGAGGGGAGGAAACTTCGAAGGAGGTGTGGGTAGGGAACAGCTCAGCCCTTGACCGCGCCGCTCGCCAGTCCCTCAATGAAGTTGCGCTGGAATAGCACGAACAGCACGATGACCGGCAGCGACAGGATCAGCACCGCCGCCGAGAGAAGACCGTAGTCGGTGGAGAAGCGCCCGGTCAGCAGGAGCATTCCGACGGGCAGTGTGCGGACGTTCTCGCTTGTGAGGAACACCAGCGGCAGGATCAGGTTGTTCCAGGACCAGAGGAATTCCAGAAGAGCCACCGTGAGTACGCCGGGCCGCACGAGGGGGAGCATGACGTTCCAAAATACCCGCAGCTCGGAGCACCCGTCGATCCTCGCGGCGTCCGCGAGCGCTTCGGGCAGTCGCATGAAGAACGCCCTCATGATGAATGCGAAGAATGGGCCGCCGACGGCCACATGGGTGATCACCACCGACCAGTAGGTGTTCAGTAGGTGGAGATCCCGCATGATCGTGTACAGCGGCAGGATAATCGCGGTGATCGGAATGGTGAGACCGATCAGAAGCACAACCACCACCAGGCGCCGGCCCCAGAACTTCATCCGGGCGAGGCCGTATCCAGCGAGCGGCGCAACGATGACCATAGCGAACACTGAGAGCAGCGAGATGATGAGGCTGCTCAAGAAGTACTGGCTGAAGCGCCCACTGGTCCACGCCTCGGCCAGATTCTCGAAGGCAGGCGGGAGCGGCAGCCCGTACGGGTTAGACACCACCTGGGCCTTGGTCTTGAATGCTGTCGACCAGGCCAGCGCGAGGGGCGCCAACGAGAACAGCGCGAGCACCGTGAGGTAAGTGTAAAGGACCACCTTGCCGCCGCGACGCTGCCAAAAGCCTCTCATTCCAGGGGTGGTACGCCGGGCAGCGGGAGCTAGGGACGCCATCGGTCAGTCCTCGTTTCGTTCGCGCAAGAGCAGAGAGATGATTGCGGCGACTAGCACAATCATCATGAAAATTACGGCTATGGACGCGCCGTAGCCGAACTCCGCGTCGGTAAAGCCCCGCTTGAACATGAAGCTCGCGAGGACCTCGGTAGAGTTGACCGGCCCGCCGCGCGTTGTCGCCCAGACGATGTCGAAGGTCTGGAAGGCGCCGATCATTTCCAGCAGGAAGACGACCGTGATGACGGGGCGCATCTCCGGGACCGTGACGTTCATGAACATCTGACGCGTGTTGGCCCCGTCCATCTTGGCCGAATCGTAAAGGCTTTGGTCGATACTCTGTATGCCGGCGAGGAAAATGACTACCGAGAGCCCGAATCCGGACCATGCGGCCGCGAGTGCGAGGGCGGGTAGCGCCGTGTTGGGGTCGCCCAACCAGCCGTGGGAAAGAAAGCCGAGCCCGATCGCCTCCAGCGCGTTGTTGAGCAGTCCTTCCGGCTGGTAGATCCACTTCCAGACCAGCGCAGTGACGATGGACGCCTGCACCACCGGTAGGAAGAAGATGAGCTGATATATCAGGCGTCCGCGCATCGCGCGGGCCAAGGCCGACGCGGTGATGAGGCCTACTGTCACGTTGAAGGCGACGAGCAGGACGACGAAGATGAGGTTATTCCCGAGTGACCGCCAGAACAGCGGATCGGCGAAGAGCCTGGCGAAGTTGTCGAAACCGACAAACTCGCGGGTCGGATTAACCCCGTTCCAGTCGAAGGCCGATAGTCCGAACAGCTCGACAGTCGGGCGAATCACGAACGCCAGGTACAGGATCAGGGCCGGGGCAAGGAACAGGTACGCGGTGAGACTGCGCCTACCCCCGCGCGTCAGTCGCCTCCCTCGCATCTGCCGCTTGGTGAGCGCTCCAGAGGTGGTGGCCGCCATAATCTTTCCTTTCCTCATTTCGAGATGCGGGGTTGAGCCGCGACCCAACCGCGGCCCAACCCCATGCCCTCACGGGCTGTTAATCGCTGTCAGCGCCTCAGCACTTCGGGGCGCCGCTGGAAGAGATAATCTTGCCCGCCTGCTTCTCGGTCTCCCAGGTGCTCTGAAGGGTCTGCAGCAGCTCGTCCGCGCTCGTCGAGCCAGCCAGAATTCCCTGCTCACTGGTCATCATGGCTTCGCCGATGGAGGCGGGGGCGGTTAACTCGAAGAACGCTGGCACCACACCGTTGTCCCGATACTTGTTCTGCTCGGCGAGCAGCTCCTCGAGAAGCGACGGCAGCTCCACCTGGTCGAGATCGACGGGACCGACCGGCACGAGGCCGCCTTCCAGGATCTTCGTGCGGTTCTCGTCCGTGAAGAACAGGTAATTGAGGAGATCCTCCGCGGCATCCGCTTGCTTCGAGTTGGCGTTGATGTACCAGCCCTCACCGGGGCTCGCGTTCGCGGAGATCGGTCCGCCGTTCACGGTCGGGAGAGCGAACACGCCGATGTCGTCGAAGTTCTCACCCGCGCCCGCCTGTGCGTCCGGGATGACGAAGCCACCGGTGTAGGTCATCGGGACGACCCCGTTGTAAAGGTCGGCCATCGTGGCCTGATAGGTGTACGAGAGCGGGTCGGGGCCGAAGGCGCCGGCGTCCGCGAGCTTCTCGAACTCCTCGGTCGCCTCGGTCATGCCCGTGCTCGTCCAGGTACCGTCACCGAAAAGGATCTCGTTGACCCCGTCAGGGCCTACAGCACCGCTCCACATCGCGCCCAAGAGGTGCGACACCGGCCATGCGTCCTGGCCCGCCGCACCGATCGGCGTCGGATAGCCGTTATTCTTCAGCTCATCCACGACACTCACGAAATCTTCCCAAGTGGTGGGGACACTCAGTCCCAGCTTCTCGAAAATCGACTTGCGGTAGAACATTCCGGTCGACTCGATGCTGTTCGGAACCGCCCACATCTTGTCATCCGACGTGGCGATGACCGCCAGTTCGTCCGGGATCATCTTGTTCCAGTTGCTTTTGCAGTAGGCGGGAGTGAGGTCATGGACCAGACCCGCGTCGATGAAGGCCTGCGACTGGCTCGATCCGAGATTGCCGGCCCACAGGTCGGGGCCCTCACCGGAGCTCAAGGCCGGAAGGAGCGAGGGCGGGTTGAGCTCGGGTCCCATCGCCGTGATCTCCACAGACACCTCCGGGTGCTCCTCGTCCCACTGGGCGATGAGGGACGTCATGGCGTCCTTTTGGCCGGGTTCTGAGCCGTACCAGATGTTGAGGACTTCGTCGCCGGACTCCTCTGCTCCGCCGCCGCAGGCCACCAGTGCGAGCGACGCCACTGCGGCCCCTGCGACCGCGGTGACTCGCCGGCGTCGTGAGTGCTGTGTATTCACGCCAGTTCCTCTCTTCATTGAGACTTCCGACGCCGATTGGCTGCGGAACAATGTAAATTTTTGCACAACTTAACATTATGAGCAAGGGGGGCGATAGCATCCCTCGGGTCTGAGCCACGCATCGCGTGGGCGACCGGGGAGGCTTCGACCTCGCTGATTTCGGAGGCCGTTATCGACGACTCTTAAAAACTGGACGATAACGACGCGGCCGGTTCTAGTCATCGTCGTAACACGAGTTTGCTTTGTGAGGCTAGCAGAGCCTTAAAAGGGCCGCCGACGTGCGGTCGTCGAGCACCCTCCGAGGTCGGTCGTTGAGTTCATTCTCGACCGCCAGAAGGTGCTTGGGAGTGCCCGCCGAGGTCGGTCCCTTTCGACGAGGGCGTCATCCAACTCGCGGGTATTTCCAACGCCACCGTCGCGCAGATCGATCAGGCGAACGAGGTACTGGACGGCAGGCTGTCTTCCGTCCAGAATCAGTTCTCGCCGGCGTTCCGCTCGAGCTTCACCGAGCTCGCGCACTGCGCCAACCTCGGCATCGCATTCCTGCCATGGTCACCGCTGGGCGGCATCACCCATGCGGGGCAGATCGGCGCCCGACACGGCGTATTCCAGCAGATCGCTGATGCGCACGGCGTGAGTCCGCAGCAGGTCGCACTCGCGTGGGAGTTCGCGCTCGCGCCCGTCGTCATCCCGATCCCCGGCGCCTCCCGACCAGAGAGCATCCTCGACTCGATCCAGGCAGTGGATCTCGTTCTCGACGACGATGAACTGACTGCCCTATCAAACGACGCCTGAGCCCTAAGCACCCCACCCTCCCACACAGAAAGAACATCCCATGAAATCCATTCCTGTCGGCCCTGCGGGACTGACCGCCCCCAACGTCGTCCTCGGCCTGATGCGGATCGCTGACAAGAGCGACGACGAGATCCGCGCACTCGTCTCCACGGCACGCGACGCCGGCATCAACTTCTTCGACCACGCCGATGTTTACGGCACACGAATGCACGAATGCGAGGAGCTGCGAGATTCTCGCACAGTGGGCCCTCTTAAAATGAGGGCTCCACTGAGAGAGAGATTAGCGGATCGGCCAGGATGAACTCGCTCAGCGCACCCAGGAGGTCCGCAGGAAGGTCCAGGGCCTGCAGCTGACTGATTAACAGGGCTGGGTGAGACGCCGCGCTGATGGCTTCCAGGATCCGCGCCTTCAAGTCATATTCGATCTGGGCATCCGTCAGCAGATCAACAGCCCGCGTGGTCACGTCGTTCCCGGCCGCTACCAGACCATTGGCAAATCGCACGACCAGCCCGGCACCGCGAGGAACCGCCTCGACCTGAACAGTGACGGTGTGGGATCCACTGGTGTACCTCGTCGTGTGGGCGATCGGATACCCGTCGGCGGTGACCGAGATCATGTCGGTCTCCGTGACCCCGATGAACTCCAGGCTAAGGTCCCTAACTGGTGGAACGCACTCCACATTGCCCACTGTGGGGGCAATAGTGAAAGTGCCGGTGGCCCCGGTGAATTCCATCAAGGTGTGCGCCCACTTTGACTCCAGCACGAGACTTCCACCACCGTCGTCTTCGAGCAAATCGAAGGATCCGTCGGCACCAGCGAAGATCCGTATCTGCAGGCCCACAGGACTATCCGTGGAGTTGCCTACATCCGCGAGCGGAACTAGCGGGACGATTCCTCCTGCCCGGGCCAATACCGGGATTGACTCCTGCCCGCGGTACATGTGCAGTTCGCGGCCGCCGCAATACCTCAGACCGGTGAAGAAGTCGATCCAGATCCCTTCCGGCAGCCATGCCTTCACCTTGGCCACGCCTAGGGTGCTATTCAGCGGTCGCGTGATCGGGCACACCATCAGCTGGGTGCCGAAGAGGTACTGGTTGGTGGCCCGGTATGCACGGTCCTCTTCCGGATAGTCATAGTACACGGGCTGCACGAGCGGGAGTGCGTGCCCGGACGCCAGATAGTTCATGGAATACAGGTAGGGCACAAGCTGGTGCCGGAGCCGGAGGTGGCTGCTCATCACGGCGGCCGCGGCAGCGCGGAAGTTCCACGGCTCTTTACCACTGAACGGGTTGCCTTGGCTGTGCAGACGCATGATCGGGGAGAACACCCCGAACTGGGTCCAGCGCACGGCAAGGTCGTCGTCCTTCACCCCGCCCATGTGGCCGCCAATATCGTGGCTCCACCAGCCGTAGCCGACATTTGCCGCGGTGGCGGTGAAGTATGGCTGGAAGTCAAGGCTGTCCCAGCTGACTATGGAGTCTCCGGAGAAGCCGATTGGGTATCGGTGGCTCCCCAATCCCGCATAGCGAGAGAAGGTCATTGGGCGGGCACCGGCTCGGGCGCTGTCGAGGAAGTGGAAGTGGTTGAGCATCCACAGCGGGTCGAGGCCAATTACTTTGGAGTGAGGACCGGACTGCCAGTCCAGCCACCAAAAGTCGACGCCGCGCTCTTCGAGCGGGTGGTGTAGGCACTCGAAGTAGGCAGAAAGGAAGGCGGGGTCAGTGATATCGAAGACGATAGGGTCTTCGTTTTCCGCGTCGACACCGAGGCGATGTGCCATCGACGCGTAGGCGTCTTCGTGCGCCTGAACGCCGTCTGCGGGGTGCACGTTGAGGGTGAGCCGCAGGCCGCGCTCATGCAGCCAGGCCATGAACTCGTCGGGGTCCGGGAAGAGCGCGGTATTCCAGCTGTAACCAGTCCAACCGCTGCCGTACTTCGGGTCGATGTCTACGGTGTGCCAGTCCATGTCGACGACGGCAACCGAAAATGGAAGGTTCTCGCGGTCGAACCGTTCGAACAATTCCCGGTATTCGGCGGCGGAGTACTGGTGGAAGCGGCTCCACCAGTTGCCCAGGGCGAACCTGGGTAGCAGGGGAGCGGGACCCGTGAGTGCGTAGAAGTCGGCGAGACAGTCGCGGTAGCTACGCCCATAGCCGAAGAAATACAGGTCCGTCCCAGTCCCGGAACGCCGTTCGAGCCAGCCCTCGTCGTCGAAGACCAGGGAGGAGGTGTCGTCGACGACCGAGAATCCATGCCGCGACATCAGGCCTGGCTGCAGGGAAACCGTACCGTCGATGTCATCGAGGGTACGGGCCGTTCCGCCCAGATCGGTCGCCGGTTCGCCGAAACGCCACAGGCTTGTGTAATCGCTCAACTTGCCGCTGACCTGCACGCTGAGCCCGTTGGGGGAGAACGGCTTCTTGTCGTACGAGAGTTGGAGATGCTCGGTGATGATTTGCATGTGGTCGCCGCGGTCGATAACCCGGAATTGGGGTACCTCGAACTCGCGCGAGAGGACCAGCTGCGAGGCCCGGTCTTCGAAGAGTTGGTTGGAGCTGTACTCCATGCGGATCAGGCGCGAAGTAAGCACCGTGAACCGGTAGTTGGTGCCGGTGATGACGGCCGCAGGATGCGCTTGGGGCGCGGCCGGGAGCGTGGGGCGAACGGTGTGCGCGGCGAGATCGTGGGGGGAATTGAAGCTGGTTGTCATGAGTACAGTGATCCTTTTCAAATGATCGGCCTTGCCCTCGGGTGGTGGACTCGGGGTAAGCGGCGAGTTGATCTTCCGCCTGTAGTGATGAGTGTTGCAGTTCAAAATCGACAGGGCTGATCTGCCGCAGATGCCGTTCGCGGTGATCTCGATGAGCAGGCCGTCATCGGGTATGTCGGGAATCTCGAGCACCTGCTGCTCGATCACGCCCCGCGAGACCCAGACGTTGGCGGTTGTCGTGCCATTCATGAGACCTCCAATGATCACCGTCGATTATCTGTTACGGATTCGGCATCGCTCCAGGTCAGGAACTGAGCCGGATCATCCAGCACTTCGAATGATCCGGCAGGAGGTGGCTGCAGGCAGACTTACACGACCCAGCTTTGCAGCACTATTGCCTTGAGAACGCGGCGTCGAATGAGGCACCGGGTGGGTCGAACGCAAGCCGCCTGACAAACTCCAGAGCTTCAGGTGCGCCAATCAGGCGATCCATGCCGGCGTCTTCCCACTCGACTGAAATCGGTCCTTGATACCGAATTGTGTTGAGCATTCTGAAGGATGCCTCCCATGGAACATCACCATGCCCCGTTGAGACGAAATCCCAGCCGCGACGGGGGTCCGCCCACGCCAGATGCGAGCCCATCCGACCATTTCTCCCGTTGCCCACCTGACGGATGGCATCCTTGCAGTCGACGTGATAGATGCGGTCCTTGAAATCCCAAAGGAAGCCGACAGGGTCAAGGTCCTGCCAGACGAAGTGACTCGGATCCCAGTTCAACCCGAATGCCTCTCTGTTCTCAATCGCCTCCAGCGTTCGCTGCGTGGTCCAGTAATCGTAGGCAATCTCGCCGGGGTGTACTTCGTGGGCGTACCGCACTCCGAGCTTGTCGAATTCGTCGAGGATGGGGTTCCAGCGCTCGGCAAAGTCGGAGTATCCCCGATCTACCGCATCTTGCGATACCGGCGGGAACATCGCGACGTACTTCCATATTGAGGACCCGGTGAAACCGACAACCGTACTAACGCCGAGTCGACTTGCAGCCCGCGCCGTAAGGACCGTTTCCTCAGCCGCGCGTTGTCGGACGGACTCAGCCTGGCCATCGCCCCACACCCTGGAGGGAAGTATCGCCTTGTGCCGATCGTCGATTGGGTCATCGCAGACGGCTTGCGTAGCGAGGTGATTCGAAATCGCGAAGACTTGCAGGTTGAGTCGGTCGAGCAACCTGCGCTTTTCAGCGACATAATCATCGTCAACGGCCGCCCTTGAGACATCGAGATGATCCCCCCAGCAAGCAATTTCTAGTCCGTCATAGCCCCACTCGCTCGCGAGTGTAGCTACTTTCTCAAATGGCAGATCGGCCCACTGTCCGGTGAACAAAGTGATTGGACGACTCATTACAACTCCTTGCTCGCGGGCGGGAAGGTAACTGCTGACCAAGTTCCATTCGAACCAGAGCTCGTCTCGATTGCATGAAGAACGCGTTGAATCTGCAGTCCATCGTCGAATGAGGGCGATGGCATCCGTTGCTCGGAGATGGCGAACACGAGATCCCTCGCTTGATTGCTGAAGCTGTTCTCATATCCGAGCATGTGACCCGGCGGCCACCAACCGTCGAGGTACGGATGCTCCGGATCAGTGACCAGGATTGTGCTGAAGCCCGCCGTGCGCGGATCGGTCGTTGCATCGAAGAAGCGGAGCTCGTTCATTCGTTCCAGATCGAAGGACAGCGACCCGCGGCTGCCATTTATTTCGATTGTCATGGCATTCTTGCGCCCAGCAGCCATACGTGTGGCCTCGAACGAGCCAATTACCCCGTTCGAGAACTGAGCGGTGAAGAGAGCCGCATCGTCAACGGTTACTGCGCCGCGGTCCCCCGATGCGCGGCCACTCAGACCCTTGCTCTCACCAAGTTTGGGGCGTTCACTAACGAACGTCCTGAGGTGGCCCTGCAAGTACTCAATTCTTGATCCTGTGACGAACTGGGCCAAATCAATAATGTGAGCTCCGATATCTCCGAGTGCTCCAGAGCCCGCGAGGCTCCTATCCAGCCGCCAGGTGAGCGGTGATTCCTCGTCGTTGAGCCAATCCTGCAGATACACTGCACGAACATGACGAATGTTCCCTATCTTCCCACTCTGAACCATCTCCTGTGCTAAGAGCACTGCCGGTACGCGGCGGTAGTTGAACCCCACCATGCTGAACGTGCCGCGCTCTGCGGCTCGGGCGGCTGCTTCGGCCATGGCCTCGGCTTCGTCCAGTCCGTTCGCGAGCGGTTTCTCGCAGAGTACGTGCTTTCCTGCATCCAGCGCAGCGATCGCGATCTCCGCGTGAACATTCCCCGGAGCGCAAATATCGATGAGATCGATGTCGTCTCGATCGATCAGGTCCTGCCATCTGGTGGTCGAATCCACGAAGCCGAATCTGTGCTGCGCCGCCAATACCTGCTCAGGATTCCTGCCCGCGATCGCGACCAGTTCCGGTGCCATCGGAAGACTGAAGGCCCTGGGTGCCGTTCTCCAACCTTGAGAGTGCGCGGCACCCATGAAGCCGTACCCGACCATTCCAATACGCAATGTCTTTTGCATGCGGTGATCTCCTAACGTCGAAGGTGCTGCCGTAACTGCTCCGCCTGTGACCGATGCTGCGGCTGTGATGGGATCAGAACGCGAGGCCGCGCGGCTCCTTGCCGAGCGGGGCCTCGTGCGGGTCGACCAGCGCGAAGTTGTTTGCCTTGTACTCCTCATAGTCGAATGCCTCGCACTCGTCATAGCCGATCCTGTGATAGTCGTAGAAGCCATCCCAATCCTCGTAACCATCACCGAGTGAGTGCTCGAGGAACGCGTCTGCCATCGCCATCGCCAATCGTGGAGCAGTGAAGAACGCCCCGATCGCCAGAACATTGGCATTGTTCGCCGTCGCCGCCCGTCGAGCAGTCGGCACGCTCTCACACACAGCGGCATGAACATGCGGGCACTTGCTCGCTGCTATGTGGATCCCCATCCCGGAACCACAGAATATGAGTGCCTTCTCAAAGAGTCGCTCCGAGATCTGCGAGCCAACCAAGAATCCGACTCGGTGATACATCGGCAGCTCAGTGTTGAATGGCGTGAGGTCAGTTACGCTCCAACCGCGCTGATCAAGGTGGTGCTTCACCGCCTCCTTGAGCGGAAACCCCGCGAAATCCGCGCCGACAACGACGTGCTTATTTTGGGCGGTCTTCATCATTCCTCCACTTGTTATATTTCTTGTGAATCTGGACAAGTATCTATTTCTCGGCAACCACCGTCCATCACGCACTACATTTTTGACAGCGGCGCCATCTGTGGCCGGGTCGTCGTCGTTTCGAGTGTGACACGGTGCCCGGCCTGCGCAGAGTCCAGAAGCGCCGTGATTACCTCCAGCGTGTGAAGGGCAAAGCGCCCCGAGGCCCGGGAGTCCTGGCCGCGGGGCGTCGCGATTAGGTCGAGGAGCCCAGCGCCCCGCGAGCCGTCGATCAAACCAGCCGAGGGTGCGACTGTCTCCCATGCCGAAGCACCGAGGCGATAGACCTGTGCGGCCCCGGCAAAGTGATTGGGGTCCGGAACAGAGAGGCTTGCGAGCTCCCCATGAACCTCGATGCTCCCCGCGAAGGTTGACACCGAATCGAAACTTGTCGTCAGGGTGGACAGCACTCCGCCCTCGTGCTCGAGGACCCCGGTCACATGAGTGTCGACCTCAACGGCAACACGCTCTCCGGCGCGTGGGCCGGTTGCGATCGTGCGCTCGCCCCGCAATCTGCTGCCAGCGCCAACGACCGCTGTCACTGGTCCGAGCAAGTGAACGAGTGCGGCGACGTAGTACGGCCCCATATCGAGGAGAGGTCCTCCGCCCGCTTGGTAGTAGAAGCCCGGATTAGGATGCCAGCGCTCATGGCCGGGCGAGGCCATCACTGCAGAGGCGGCGAGCGGTCTCCCGATCCCACCGCGATCGACCACGGCGCGAGCGGTCTGGACACCGGTACCGAGCACGGTATCTGGCGCGCATCCCAGGCGCACTCCCGCGGCATCCGCCTCGGCGACAACGCGCTTCGCATCCGCAAACACCGCGGCAAGCGGCTTCTCGCCATACACGTCTTTGCCCGCCGCGATAGCGTCCAGAGCGATCTCCGCGTGTGCGCCCGGGTTGGTCAGGTTGAGGACGATGTCGACTTCGTCGCTCGTAAGTAGTTCGGCCACCGTCACCGCTCGCGCATGAGGCAGCCAATCCGCGGCGGCGATGGCCCTCGCATGGTCTAGGTCGGAGACCGCCGTGACCCGCACGTCGTCGCGGGGAAGCAATGTCTCAAGGTACTGGCTCGAGATTACTCCGAGCCCGATGATCCCGATGCGGTGCGAGTCGCCCACAACATCCCCCTCTCAATGATGGTGCGTATGGTTGGATGCTCGAGTACGTCGATACTGTGGCCCGGAGTCACAACAGCGATACGACCCTTTCCCCACTGTCGCGTCCAGACGACGGGAGACACGATCGGTCGATGCCACGGGTGCCACGCCGGCGCGGGGTGGGAGGTCGTCGCGAGCACGTTGTTGAGGTTGTCGTGCAGCACCCAATACTGCTCGGTGTGAAGTTCGAAGTCCTCAAGGTCGAACGTCATCGGATGCGAGCGTCCGAGTTCGGTGAACTCCACCATGTAGTCGAGGAAGGTGTTGGCTTCTCCGTCAACAAGGAGCTCCGGAGAAGCCGCGGGGTGTGCGGCGAACTGTCCCCCCACAAGCTGGAGGTAGTCCGAGGAGTTCCGGTACGAATCGGCGATGCCGCCGTGCCACCCTACGAGACCCGTGCCCGCCGCGATCGCCGCACGGAGTCCCTCAAGGGCCTCGCGGGTGATCTCGGACATCGTCGTTGATTGCACGATGAGATCGGTGGACCGCATGACCGTGATGTCGGCGTAGACCTGCGGTGACTCCTCAACCCGAACGGCGTACTCGTGTTCCTCGAGGAAGGGAATGAACAACTCGGTAGCCTCGACCGGATTATGCCCGTCCCATCCTCCTCGAACGACGAGCGCCGACCGTCTCACCGCGAAGCCTTCCCGCCAGTGAGGGATTCAAACGCGAGGAACGTGAGCGAATTCGTCGGGGCGCGCCACGTGCCCGTGGCTCCCGGGTCGACCGCCGCGACGTAATCCGTCATGGCTTCAGCGCAGGAACGCGGCGGCGACGCCCGCGTCCACCGGGATGTGCAGCCCGGTCGTGTGGGAGAGGTCGGGGCCGGTCAGTACGGACACGGCATTGGCAACGTTCTCGGGCAGCACCTCGCGCTTGAGGATGGTGCGCTGCGCGTAGAACTTGCCGAGCTCCTGTTCATCGACGCCGTAGGTCTTGGCGCGGTTGGCGCCCCAGCCTGCGGCGAAGATGCCAGAGCCGCGCACCACCCCATCGGGGTTGATGCCGTTCACCTTGATGCCGTGTTCGCCGAGTTCGACGGCGAGCAGTCGCACCTGGTGGGCTTGGTCGGCTTTGGTGGCGGAGTAGGCGATGTTGTTGGGTCCGGCGAACACGGAGTTCTTCGACGCGATGTAGATCACGTCGCCGCCCATGCCCTGCTCAATGAGCACGGGCGCGGTCGCTTTCGAGACCAGAAAGGAGCCTTTGGCCATGATGTCGTGCTGGAAGTCCCAGTCTTCCTCGGTGGTCTCCAGCAGCGGCTTCGAGACGCTGACGCCGGCGTTATTGACGACGATGTCAATGCCGCCGAACGCGAGCACGGCGTTCTGGACGGCCCTTTCTACCGCGGCCGCGTCGGTCACGTTAACCTGCAGTCCGATCGCCACGTCGGAATTGCCGATCTCGGCCGCCGCTTCCTGCGCCTTCGCGAGGTCGAGGTCGGCGATGACGACGCAGGCGCCGTCCGCGGCCAGCCGGGTAGCGATCGCCTTACCTATTCCTGATGCCGCGCCGGTGACGAGGGCGATGCGCGTTGCGTGAGACTTCGGTTTGGGCATCCGAGCCAGTTTGGCTTCTTCGAGCGCCCAGTATTCGATGCGGAACTTCTCGGCATCACTGATGGGTGCGTAGCTCGAGATGGCTTCGGCGCCGCGCATAACGTTGATCGCGTTGACGTAGAACTCGCCGGCGACACGCGCGGTCTGCTTGTTGGCGCCGTAGCTGAACATGCCCACGCCGGGCACGAGCACGATGAGCGGGTCGGCGCCGCGCATCGCGGGAACGCTCTCTGAAGCACTCGAAGCGAGCTTCGCGTGCTTGTCGTAGTACTTCGTGTAGCCCGCGCGGTACTCCTCGTGCAGCTGCTTGAGCCGCTCGATCGACTTCTCGACGGTCGCGTTCGCGGGCAAGTCAAGCAGCATGGGCTTGACCTTGGTGCGCAAAAAGTGGTCAGGGCAGCTCGTTCCGAGCTCCGCCAGCCTGGGGGCGTTGGCGGATGCCAGAAAATCGAGCACCACATCAGAATCCGTGAAATGGCCGACCATGGGGCGGTCATGTGATGCGATGCCGCGGATCATCGCTGCAAGCGCCGCGGCCTTTGCTCGACGTTCAGCGACCGGCATCGCCGCGTTCTTCGCGATCGTGCGACCGAACGGCGCCTTCTTGCCCTCGGAAGCGATGTAATCTTCCGCGGTCTTGATAACCCAGAGGCTGTTCTTCTCCGACTCCTCGGACGTCTTGCCCCACGCGGTGATGCCGTGGCCGCCGAGGATGCAGCCGATCGCGTTCGGGTTCGCTTCCTTGATCGCGGAAATGTCGAGCCCGAGGTGGAAACCTGGACGACGCCAGTCCACCCAGACGACCTTGTCGCCGAAAGCCTTTTTGGTCAGCTTCTCGCCGTCTTTGGCAGTCGCGAATGCGATCCCCGAGTCAGGATGCAAGTGGTCGACGTTTGCGGCGTCCACGAGTCCGTGCATGGCAGTGTCAATCGAGGGGACGGCGCCCCCCTTGCCGTGCAGGGCATAGTCGAACGCGGCCACCATCTCGTCTTCGCGGTCGAGGCCGGGGTAGACGTCGACGAGCGCGCGCAGGCGGTCGACCCGCAGCACGGCGAGGCCGTCTTCCGTGAGGGTTCCGAGGTCTCCCCCGGAGCCCTTCACCCACATCAGCTCGACGGGCTCACCCGTCACGGGGTCGATCTCGGTGCCCTTCGCGGAGGTGTTACCGCCCGCGTAGTTGGTGACCCGCGCATCGGAGCCGAGGCGGTTCGAACGAGCGATCAATTCGGCGACAATGGGGTGCGTCAATCCGGCTCTCCTAACTGTACTTGGCGACGAACGTAAGTATATGACACGTTGGGTGAATTATCGCATAAGTTAACATTCAACTGCAATGGTCACATCTTCCCGCTTCTCTAGCCAGGGGATGGCCGGTACAGAGTCGGGGGGGATGAGGATTCGACCCGCTGACGAAGGGCAGGGAGCGAGTCGTGCTCTCCGCGGTCTAAGCGGTATTGCAGGATTGCGTTCCCGATCGCCGCGGCCTCGACCGGTCCCGCCAATACCGGGAGTCCTGCCCGATCGGCTGTCAGTTGGCAGAGGAGCCTGTTGCGCGCGCCGCCGCCGACGAGATGGATCGTTGTGGGCTGGATTCCGCAAAGGTCCGCAAGCGAACGGACGCTCCGGGCGAACGACTCAGCGAGGCTCTCGAGCACACACCGCACGAGGGCAGCAAGGCCGTGAGGGGCGGGTCGACCTCGGCTGGTCAACCACTCTTGAATGGCGCGACGCTCCCCGCCGACGCGGAGGAAGATGGGGTCTTCGACGTCGAAGACCGCCGCCGCTGGCAGTGTGACTGCCTGTGCCATCGCAAGCGCGTCCTCAATCGAAACGTGCTGCCCCTCCGAACTCCAATCGCGCAGCACCGCCGTGAGGATTCCGAGTCCCATCACATTGGTCTGAAACCGCACGCGATCGTCCACTCCACGCTCGTTCGTGAACCCCGCCTTCCGTGCCTCCTCGGTCAGCACGGGCCGCTCGAGTTCGGTACCGGTCAGTGCCCACGTGCCGCATGAGATGTAGACCGACCCGGTCTCCCGCAGGGGCGTCGCGACCACCGCCGAAGCGGTGTCATGCGACGCGACCATCCGCACAGGCGTTTGGCGGGTGAACGCTCCCGCTGACGGATCAAGCAGGCCGAGTTCATCGCCAGCGCTCTTGAGCGGCGGGAGTATTTCCGGTGGGAGGCCGATCTCGCCGATAATCGAAGAACTCCACTCCCCACTGTTCGCGTCGAGCAGGCCGCTCGTTGATGCGATGGTGCGCTCGGTGCCGATCTGGCCGGTCAGCCAGTATCCAATGAGATCCGGAGTAAAGAGGAGACGATCCGCCCTCTCGAGCAGACCGGACTGACGATCCGCGACCAATTGGTAGACGGTGTTGAAGGGAAGTGCTTGGAGGCCGTTGCGTGCATAGAGGTCTGCCGGGGTGATGGCCGCATGAACCTCGGCCTGTGCCTCGACCGTCCTCGGGTCGCGGTAGCAGAAAGGAAGCTCGAGCAGCTCGCCATCGCTCAGCAGACCGTAGTCTGCCCCCCACGTGTCGATTCCCACGCTCCTCACCTCGGGATCGACGGCTGCCAGATGCCGCAAGCCAACCCTGACTTCGTTGACCAGGACGTGCGAGTTCCAGCGGAGCCCGGTGGCAGTGGTGATGGGCTCGTTGGCGAACCGTCGGCACTCGGTTGTCGAGATCGACTGTGGAGAAAACTCCACTCGGATGACGCGACCCGAACCCGCCCCAAGATCCACCGCCCCGTATGCGACTCTCATGGATCCAGCACCTCGCCGCCGCCGGTCTTCTACGGTTGTGATTCTGCGCCGATGAGGTACGGCCCGCCGACAACTCGAACACTGTCCAGTCCGATTCGTCCCTCCTCGCACATCACTGCTACACCGCCGTTATCGAGACCCCCACCGACGTCGTCGATGGAGAGCAGTACCCGGTCGCCCGCAGTCGCGGTGATCATGGATCCGGCAGCGCGAACCCCCAAGGTCTGAGACTCGTACAGCTTCCACGGAAGCGATGCTGTACCAAGTACCGTTTCGCCGTTCTTGACACGGATGAGGCTCACGGTGCCGTCATCTGCCCACCGCAACAAGTAGTGTCGCCGAAGTCCCTGGTACCGAACCGCAAGACCGGTCGAGCGGGCAAGGTGCGGGGTGAGTGTGGCAGTGACCTCAATGTCGGTCCACTCGCGAGTGCCCTGCGAAATGTAACCCCGACCCGTGTTCTGAATGAGGCGCATCGGCTCTGGCCAGCCGGGACCCCATCCCTCGGTGAATTCATCCATCGAACTGACCCACGCGCGTCGCCAGACACTCGCCGCAGGCGACGGGCGCGTGAGTTCGATCAGCGGATCACCGCTCCACCCCAGGGAGTCCACGTCGAGCTCCGCCGGCCGGTCCGCGTTAATCGCGACACCGACATAGGCGATCGGCTCGCTCCCTGATCCGGGCACCACCCAACTCGACGACACCGTGCGGCCCGGTTCGATCGACACGCTCGGACCCTCGACCATGACAAGCTCGTCGTCCGGTCCGTATCGCGCGATCACGATCTTGGCACGAACGGAAACAGGATTAGTCGACGGTGCCACGAGGGATGCCGTGATCGCCTGACCGGAGTAGAGCGTCGGTGAGGCAATGAGTCCATACCCGGGCTGACTCAAGAGCTCAGGGGGAATGAAGGTGGGCGTGGTGACGATCATCTCACCTCCCTCCGGAGAGAACGAGAGGCGCAGCATCCGGGACAGTTCAGAGTCCTCGTCGGCCACATTGCGTAGTTCTCCTGTACCGCGTCGGATCTCGAACCCCTGGACGGCCCCAGGGAAGCTGAAGTGGAACCGTGCCCCACCCTTCGGATGCCAGGCAGATTGACCCGCCATCGCGCGGCCGATGTTGGCGACGATGACAGCCTCCCTTACCGCGTCGGTGACGCAGCGACCACCCTCGGCTGTGGGCACGAACATCCGATCAGCAATTGGGCCGCGCCAGTCGCGGGCGCTGGCGAAGGCGCCGAGACCGAGCATGATCCCCAGCAGGCATCCGAGATTGCCTGAGTTGCAGTCCGTATCCCAGCCAGCTGTGTTCACGATCATCATCGAGGTGTCCCAGGACCCGGCTCCGTACAAGAGCGCAAGGATGATGAGGCCGTGATTCGGAACCACGTGAACGTTTCCGCCGTAGGTGTGGTAGCCGTACTTCTCTTCGAGAAGTGCGAATCCGCGCCTCCAATCCGGCTCAGCCGCGTGCCACTCGCGAATGTCTCGGATCAACTGAGCGATCGTGGAATCTTCGGGGATAACTGCGAGCGCAGTTTCGAGAAGCTCGCCGATGTCCGCCGTGAGGAACGCCTGAGCTTCCATAGCGGCGAGTGCTTGGGCCGCGATGACAGCTTCGCCGTCGTGGCTCACGCGTGCCGCCTGGGCGGCGAGTTCGGCGGCTTTGTCCGGCTGGCCGGGCAGCACCATCGCCCAGCCGTCGATGAAGATCTGTGCACCGATCTGCTCCGCCACGACGGGGCCGTTTAGTTCAATCGATCCGCTCAGTGGTGCCGGGACTCCATCTTTCAGCCGGAGGAAGGCGGTGTGTTCGGTCGAGTTGCCCATGCCGCCCCACCAGAGGATGTTCTTCTCCTCTACGAGACAGTTCATCCACGTTTCGCCCACCATCGCCGATGTGAGTGCCAGTGTGTTCCCGTTGTCGGGCAGCGCCTCAAGGAAGGCGAACGTTCCCGAGATGTCGTCATCAACAACGATGAGCGGCACTCCGACACGATCATGGACGTAGTAGTCGATGTCACCGAGCTCGCGCTCGATTCTTTCGTTGAGCCAGCCCTCCACTGGGCGTCCGAGATAGACCCCAATGATTTTGCCCAGCACTCCTGCGTAAACTCGTTCGTCGTAGTCCGCAGGCAGCTCAGAGTCACTCATTCCGATCCCTCTTTTTCCGTGTCGGTGGCTTCGCTCTCAAGGTCTCTCCACGAATACTGAGGCCGGTAGTTGAGAACTCGGCGTGCTTTGTCAATCGAGAGGAGCGTGTCGTGGTCGCCGAGCCCCTCGGCGACGGGGGTCTCCGAGAACTCCGCGGCAATGAGCTCGGAGTTGGGTCGGCTCATGACCGTGTCAGACGCTGCCACGATGAACACGTCGAATCCGCGATCTGATCGACCGAGCGCAAGGACCACAGCAGAGGCTGCGTCTCGCGCGTCAACATAGCCCCAGAGGTTCCATCGACGCAGCTGAGGGTCGGCGTCATAGCTAGGAAACTCGGGGTACCAATCGGGATTGATGACATTGGACAAGCGCAGGGCCGTCATCGTCAGTGCTGGATTCCATTGGCAGAATATCGTCGCCATAGTCTCTTCGAGGACCTTCACCATCCCATACGTCGACTCAGGGCGGGGCGCGAACTCCTCCGTCACCGGGATTCCGAGCGGAGGGGTGGTGAAAGGGAGGCCCAGCACGGTCTCGCTCGAGGCGAACACGACGCGATCAATGCCGAGAACCTTGGCGGCGAGGAACACGTTATGGGTCGCCACGATGTTGTTCTGGAAGGTACGGCTACTGGTCGTGATCCCCGGCGCGGGAATGGCCGCGAGGTGCACGATTGCGTCAACGCCATCGTAGAGCCCGTCGACACCGCTGAGAGCCTCAAGGGTTTGGCCGAAGTCGGTGACATCGATGTCGACATAATGGGCGCGGGATTCGTGACCACGCACTCGATCGATGGCGACGACATCCCATCCTGCATCGAGCAGCGCCTCCACGCAGAACCTGCCCAGTCCGCCACTTGCTCCGGTCACCGCGACTCGAGACATTCTTGTCCTTCCGTTATGTTTCGCGCAGGGCAACCTGCACTTCTTTGTTATCTCCTGTGAAAAATAACGGATTATGACCGGATTGACAAGTCTCCGTTACAACACTTCCGCGTGGGCACGAAGTTCCGTGAGTCGAGGATCATCAGGATCAAGCTCGGTCACGATCACGTCTATTGACGAGAGCGGCAGCGCTCTAACCATCGCTTTCGCACCAACCTTCGTCGAGTCCACCGCTAGCACGACCTTTCTAGATGCGCCGGCCATCGCTCTCTTGATCTCGACTTCGGCGACCGTGGATTCACTCGAGCCGCCCACGATATCGAGGCTCATCGCTGACATGAAGCACGTGTCGTAGGCGAAGCCTTGGATCGCCGCCACAGCGATAGGCCCCACCAGGCTGACGTTCTGCTCCTCCGACTCGCCTCCCGACAGGAATGCCCGGATTCCCCGACGGCCCTTGATTTCTTCAAAAGCGGCGAGGCCATTTGTCACCACGAATAGACGCTCGACATCTCGCAGTATTTCTGCGAACTGAAAAATGGTGGTGGAACCGTCTATTGCGATCGATGTGGACTCCCGCATCAGCGGCAGTAGTTTTTGGGCAATTCTCCTCTTCGCTTGGAGATTCCTGCCTTGACGCTGTCGGAAGTCCTCGGGGCCGACGAACATCACCCCGCCACGCACTCGACGCGCGACTCCGTCGCTCTCGAGCACGAGAAGGTCACGCCTGATCGTCATCGGATGCACCTCGAGCAGTTCCGATGCGTGTTCATAGGTGAGAAAACCCATATCGCTGAGCAGTGCAGTCAACTCTTTTCGACGTACTTCAACCGACAATGTCGCAGTCATTTTCATGGCCTCCATGCTTCGCGCTGCCGTCGTCAGGCAGCCTACAGCTCACTCCGGTTCATTTCCTCACGCACATAAGTCGATTGCCCAATCTGCGATTGAATGCTACTTTTCACAGAAGTTATCTTCTTCTAGCGCGGAGGCACTCATGCCACCAAAATACCCTGCACTCGTTGAACTCGCGCGCGCCCTCGGAGATAGTTCTCTCGATCTCGTGGTGCTCGCGGAGGGCAACGTGTCGGAACGGACGGGTGAGTCGACGTTCGCCGTCAAGGCTTCAGGTCGCAGCATGGCCAACGCGGACGAACGCGACATGGTCGAGCTGAGCATGGACCCCCTTCTCGCGCTGCTCGACGACGCGAGCGCCGATGACGCGACCGTGGCGGCAGCTCTTGCGGAGGCGAAGATGAAGCCTGACGCTCCGATGCCTTCAGTGGAAACCCTCTTGCACCTGGTCTGTCAGCAACTTGACAACGTACGCTTTGTCGCCCACACCCACCCCGTCGACGTGAATGCCCTCTTGTGCTCAGTCCAGCCGACCGCCCTTGTCGACGGGACACTGTTTCCCGATCAAGTGGTGGTGCTCGGCAGCCATCAGCTTTTGGTGCCATATGCCGACCCTGGCCTCCCATTGGCCAGGATTGCTCGCCAACTCATTAAGGATCATGTCGCAACACATCGCACCAATCCCAAAGTAATCTACCTACAGAACCACGGGATGTTCGCACTCGGACAAAGCGCGAATGAGGCGTTCAATATCACCGTGATGGCTCGCAAGGTCGCCCGAGTCACGCTCGGGACACTCGCTGCTGGCGGTCCCGCTTACCTGTCGGACCATGCTGCGGAACGGATCGACTCTCGTGAGGATGAAGTTGCAAGGCGCGCCGAACTTCTGAGGGCGCGGCTGTGACCAGCCCCAGCTCCGAGAGCGAGTGAGATATATGCAGCACCGACGGCTTGGTCGATCCGGGCTTTTCGTCAGCGAGATGTGCCTCGGGACCATGACCTTTGGCGCCGAGACAACTGAGCGGGAGGCGCATTCAATGATGGACTCGTTCGTGGAGGCCGGCGGGAACTTCATCGACACCGCAAACGCCTACAGTTCGGGGGTCAGTGAGGAGATCATAGGGTCGTGGCTGCGCAGCCATCGTGGAGCACTGGCTGATCGAATGATTATCGCCACAAAAGCGCGCTTCCCAATGAGTTCGGATGTCAACGACAAGGGCGCATCACGCAGGCATCTGACCCGAGCGATCGAGGCTTCCCTGCGAAGACTAAAGGTGGAGACGATCGACCTCTTCCAACTTCATGCCTGGGATCCTCGCACCGAACTAGACGAGACACTATCGGCTCTCGAGCGCGCCACCGACTCTGGGAAGATCCAGTACTACGGACTCTCAAACTTCGACGGGTGGCAGATCTCCAAAGTAGTGATGACTTCCCTGCTCCAAGGCGGACCTCCGCCCGTAAGTATGCAGCCTCAGTACAGCCTTGTGGCCCGGGAGGTTGAATGGGAGATCCTCCCAGCTGCGAGGGATTCAGGGCTCGGCATTCTGCCCTGGAGCCCACTGGGCGGAGGGCTACTGACCGGCAAATATGACCGAGACTCGCCCATCCCCCCGACCGGGCGTCTCGGACACCTCGCCTCAGACTCAACCGGCACAAAGTCGGCAACTGTTGCCGAACACTCGTGGAAGATTCTCGATGCCGTGCGCGCAACCTCGCTGGAGTCTGGCATCCCGATCGCCTCCGTGGCGCTGGCGTGGCTCCTGAATCAGCCCGGGGTCAGCAGTGTCATCGTCGGTGCTCGTGACCGGACACAGTTGGCCGAGAGCCTCAAGGCCGTGCGGAGCACCCTATCGCCGGACGCCCTCGCGGTGCTGAGCGCGGTGAGCGAGCCAACGGCGGCCGACTACCCCTATGGTACTCGCGGGCGAGAGCAGCACGAGCGTTAGCGAGCGCTGCTCAGAAGGAAAGCGGTGACCGCCCGGCGCTGCAGGGCCTCGCTCACCCCGCAGGCGCAACCCCAGCAGGAAGGACCCCACTATGCAGCAGCGAAACCTTGGCCCCCGTTCCGTCTCAGCGATCGGACTCGGCGGCATGCCCATATCGATCGAGGGCCGCCCGGACGCAAATCGCTCGATCGCGACGATCCACGCCGCTCTCGATGCCGGCATCACGCTCATCGACACCGCCGATTCGTACCATCGCGACGCCGGCGAAGTCGGCCACAACGAGGACCTCATCGCACGCGCCCTGCGCGCCTACGGTGGCGACACATCTGATGTCCTCGTGGCGACTAAGGGCGGACATCTGCGCCCCGGTGACGGCTCCTGGACACAGGACGGCCGCCCCGAGTACTTGAAGCAGGCCGCAAAGGCCTCCGCCCACCGGCTGGGAGTCGAGACGATCGGTCTCTACCAGTTCCACCGTCCCGACCCCCTCGTGCCCTACGCCGACTCGATCGGCGCGATCCGGGACCTCCTCGACGAGGGCGTCATCCAACTCGCGGGTATTTCCAACGCCACCGTCGCGCAGATCGATCAGGCGAACGAGGTACTGGACGGCAGGCTGTCTTCCGTCCAGAATCAGTTCTCGCCGGCGTTCCGCTCGAGCTTCACCGAGCTCGCGCACTGCGCCAACCTCGGCATCGCATTCCTGCCATGGTCACCGCTGGGCGGCATCACCCATGCGGGGCAGATCGGCGCCCGACACGGCGTATTCCAGCAGATCGCTGATGCGCACGGCGTGAGTCCGCAGCAGGTCGCACTCGCGTGGGAGTTCGCGCTCGCGCCCGTCGTCATCCCGATCCCCGGCGCCTCCCGACCAGAGAGCATCCTCGACTCGATCCAGGCAGTGGATCTCGTTCTCGACGACGATGAACTGACTGCCCTATCAAACGACGCCTGAGCCCTAAGCACCCCACCCTCCCACACAGAAAGAACATCCCATGAAATCCATTCCTGTCGGCCCTGCGGGACTGACCGCCCCCAACGTCGTCCTCGGCCTGATGCGGATCGCTGACAAGAGCGACGACGAGATCCGCGCACTCGTCTCCACGGCACGCGACGCCGGCATCAACTTCTTCGACCACGCCGATGTTTACGGCACACGAATGCACGAATGCGAGGAGCGCTTCGCCAACGCGGTGCGTATCTCAGCCGCGGAGCGCGCTGAGATCACGATCCAAACAAAGGCAGGCATCGTGCGGGAGGGCCCGTACTTCGACTTCTCTTACGAGCGCATCGTGTCGAGCGTCGAGGGGTCGCTGCGTGCTCTTCAAACCGACTACATCGACATCCTCCTGCTTCACCGGCCCGATGCCCTAGTCGAACCGGACGAGGTCGCTCGAGCATTCGATGAGCTCGAGGCCGCCGGCAAAGTACGTGCGTTCGGCGTGTCCAACCACACCCCACGCCAGATCGACCTGCTCAAGACCGCGGTGAATCAGCCAATTGTCGCGAACCAACTCCAACTGTCGGTCACCCACGCGCCGACCATCGCCCAGGGCGTGGCGGCCAACATGCACGGGCTGGACCAGTCCGCGACCCTGGATGGCGGCGGCATCCTCGACTACTGCCGCATCAACCGCATCACAGTGCAGGCCTGGTCGCCGTTTCAGGCCGGCTTCTTCACCGGCGTGTTCCTCGGCTCGCCCGAGTATGCGGAACTCAACGCCGTCATCGACCGACTCGCGGCACACTACGACGTGCCCCCGATCGCGATCGCCACCGCGTGGATCACACGTCACCCCGCGCAGATTCAGGTCGTCCTCGGCACGACTACACCGCAGCGGGTCGCGGATGCTGCGCAGGGATCGGACGTCCCTCTCACCCGCGCCGAATGGTACGAACTGTTCCGCGCGGCAGGCTACCGCGTTCCGTAGCGCATGGCGCACGCACTCATGCCTCGTCGGATAGCGCCGCGCGCTGACGAGTCAGTCGCCCGAAGGCAGGGCTGCACGGGTGCCTACCCCATGTCAAGCATGAACTCGCAGCTCACCTGAAATTAGATCAAGGAGATGGCTTAGAGCCAGAATGGCATTCGAGGAGTCAGGACTGCTGAACGGATTATCGACAAGTTACGTGGAGTGCCGGATGGTGCTGCTGGAGGGATGTTCACCATGGTAAGTAACTGTCCGAAAGGGTTCCGAGACGACGTGGTCGCTGTTGCGCGGCGTCGTGAGAGGGGAGTGACAATCAAGCCGATGTCGAAGATGGCAACCGCCCCAGTTTCACAATCGTGGAGTCCGCCGAGCTGCGTGAAGCGCGGAAGCGGATCCGGTTTCTGGAGCAGGAGAACGAGGTCCTGCGTCGTGCGGCGGCGTATATGTCGAACTGGGACGCCCCCGCGGAACCCCCTACTTTATGGGATGAACCGAGTAGATTCAGGTAGTCACGCGCACGGGAACGATGGCCGGCGCGCCGCTACAGAGTCGAGAGTCCTCACCGATGCCCTACACTGATCGAGATCTCGACGACCTTCGACGATACCGGCCATTGGTGCACGAACCTGATGACTTTGACCTGTTCTGGGCGGGAACGCTGAGGTCAACGCGCGCTGCCGCCGGGCCCCTGCAACTCGGTTTCATTGACAGCCCGATCACCGAACTCGAGATCATCGACGCGACCTTCAGCGGATTCGACGGTGAGCCGGTGCGCGCGTGGATAGTTCGCCCGCGCGACACTGTTCCGCGCACCGCGATCATCGAGTTTCAGCCTTACGGCGGGGGCCGCGGACTGCCCGGCGACCACTTGAAGTGGGCGGCTGCGGGGTTCGTGCACGTCATCATGGACACGCGTGGGCAAGGAAGCGCCTGGGGCACTGGTGGTGCGACTCCCGACCCCCACGGATCTGGCCCGGCAACCTCCGGTTACATGACCCGCGGCATCGCTGACCCTGACACCTACTATTTTCGTCGCGTGTTCGCTGATGCTGTCCGACTCATCGACGACGTGGCCTCGCTCGAGGGTGTCGTGAGCAGTCAGATCGTTCTCACCGGCGCCAGCCAGGGCGGGGGAATTGCTCTTGCCGCCGCGGCGCTCTCAGATATTCCCGTCGGCGTCATGCCTGACGTTCCGTTCTTGTGCGACTTTCGCAACTCAGTGGGCCGAACCCCGTTCGAGCCCTTCACCGAAATCACCCGCTATCTCTCGGTGCATCGCGATGCGGTCGATCGTACCTTCCGCACCCTGTCGTACTTTGACGGCGTGAACTTCGCACGGCGAGCACGTATTCCCGCGCTGTTCTCGGTGGGCCTCATGGATAACACCGTGCTTCCCTCGAGCATCTTCGCCGCATTCAACGCCTATAAAAGCCCCGACCGCGACATCGAGGTCTACGAATTCAACGGCCACGAGGGCGGCATGACGGCGCACTGGCTGCAGCAGGTCGACTGGGTCCGCCAAAGATTCGTTGGCGCCTGACACGTGCGCGCGGCGCGACACCGTCGATTTCGAGGGCGCCCAGGCTGGCGGCAGTTTCCGTCACGACGGCCTTTTGGCGGCGGCCTTCGAGCGTTGACTGAAATTGGAGGTGGTCACCCATGGGTGAAATGGTCTGGTTCTGCATGGTTAGCCTGTCTGTGACGTGGGTGCCGGCAGGGTGCCGGGTGTTGCGCCGATGTCTGCAGGATCGGCCAGGAACTGTGTGAACGCCAGCTCCGCGGCCCCGATCATCATCAGGTCGGAACCGAGCGCTGCGCGGTAGATCTTCACCTGGCCCGCGGGGCCGTCCATTGCCTGGGATATAAGCATTCCGTCCAGTGATGCCGGGGCGAGCGCATGCAGCGTGCCCAGGAAACCGTCGAGGACGATCACCTCGGGGTTGAAAATGTTCACAGCATTGCGCAGGGCGATACCCAGGAAAGTGAGCTGGCGTGTGACTTCCTCGTTCACCTCGGCGCTGTTGCCGCTACTGAGTGCCTGTTCGAGGTCGGCGGTGTCGCCGCTGCTCAGGCCGGCCAGTTCGAGGAGGCGGGACTGGGAGACTTCGGTTTCCAGGCAGCCCGTGGCCCCGCAGTGACAGGTCTTGCCGGCGGTGCGGACAAAGGTGTGTCCGAGTTCGCCCGCGTAGCCGGAGGCCCCCTTGAGCAGATGCCCGTCGGCGATGATGCCGGCGCCGATGCCGCTGGCGCCGCCGTTGAGATAGATCAGATTCCCCTGCCTGGCGCCGGCACCGAAAATAAGCTCTGCTTCGGCACTCAGGGAGGCGTCGTTGGCGGCCTGGCACCGGTAGCCGGTTGCCTCACTGAGCATCCGGGCAACCGGCTCGTTGCGCCAGCCCAGATGTGGTGCGTGCCGCACCACGCCGTCGTCGCGGTTCACCAAACCGGGCACGGCCATGCCGATGCCGGTAATCCGGTAGGAGGCATCCAGCTCGGACCGCATCCCGGCGATCACCGTGGAAGCGATATTCACGGCTTCTCGGGCGCTCGGAATCCGTTCCGTTTCAAAGCGGATCTTCTTCTGCACCTTCCCGCATAGGCCTACCAGGCCTATGGTGACAGCGTCGATTTCCGGATTGACGGCCAGCGCCGCAATCGACGGGCTGGGATGGACATCCGGACTGGGCCGGCCCACCTGACCCTCGCCGGCGGGCGCCGTTTCATAGACCAGCCCCAAGGAGATGAGTTGTCCGATCAAGGTTCCGACGGTGGAACGGTTCAGCCCCGTTTGCCGGGTCAGTTGGGCGCGGCTGAGGACGCCGTGGTGATGGACGAGGGAGGTCAGCAACGACAAGTTGTTTCGGCGCGATGGGTCTGGCTCGCTCGCCGACGCGGAAGGAGTACGTGGAGGCATCATCGTGACACTATCAGCGGCCGAACACCCTGCGGTCCAGGAATGCGTTGCGGAATTTTTCGGACGGGTCTAGCCGCCCGGCCAATGCGGTGAAGTCGGCAAAGCGGGGATACAGCGGGGCGAGGCTGTCGGCGCAGCCGTGGAACAGCTTGCCCCAATGCGGCCTGGCGCTGAACGGGGCCAGCTCCGCTTCAAGACGGGGCAGGATGGCCTTGACCGCCGGCTCGTTCTGGCGCCAGGTGAAGTGCAGGCCGATCCCGTCACGGCCGTAGTTAGGGCTCAGCCACAGCTGGTCCGCCGCTATCGTGCGGATTTCCCCGACCAGAAGCAGGGGAGTGACGATCTCGGAGAGGCTCCGCATCGTGCGGATGGCCTCCACGGCATGCTCCCGGGGTATCAGGTATTCGCTCTGAAGCTCGTCGCCCTTGCTGGGTGTGAATTCCATCCGGAAGTGGGCGAGCCGGCCGGACCAGGGCCCGGGAACGCCGAGTTGCTGGGTGCAGTTGCTTCCGGACACTCCGGGAAGCGGGTGCCGAGCGTCTGTGGCCGGCGTCCCGGAGAGGAATTCCGGCCATCCGGTGTGCCGTACCGCCTCGTCGGTCCGGCGCTTGAGCCATGCCTGGCCCACCGTTTCCCCGCTCCAGTTGGTGAACAGGCTCACGCTGTAGGCTGAGGACATCACTTCGTCGAAGCGCTCCAGGACCTGTTCCCAGTCGAGGCCTTCAAAGACACTCTGGGCAATGTCGAAGCTGGGTTCAATGTCCAGGGTCAGGCGGCTGACGATGCCCAGTGCGCCCAGTCCCACCACCATTCCGGCAAAGTCGGCGTCGCCGCGGCGGGTCGTGAGGACGCTGCCGTCGGCGGTGGCCAGCTCAAGCGCCGCCACGGCGGTTGCGAGATTGCCGTTGCTATCGCCGGAGCCATGCGTGGCGGTGGCGACCGCCCCCGCCACTGAGATGTGCGGCAGCGAGGCGAGGTTGTGGAGGGCAAAGCCCTGGCACTGGAGCTCTGCCGCGAGCGTACCGTAGCGCGTACCGCCGCTGACGGTGACTGTCATGTTCTGCCTGTCGACGCTGATGCCGGCGTCGAGCCCGTCCAGCACCACCAAGGTCCCCGAAGTGTCTGCAATGTCGTTAAATGAATGACGGGACCCCAGCGCTCGGATCTTCCCGGCGCTGGCCACCAAATCCTGCAGTTCCGCCACGCTGGACGGACGGGCCATCCGCGGTGCCTGGTAGCTGTAGTTTCCCGCCCAATTGCGTTCCGTCACCATCTGATCAATCACGATTGAATCCTTCACTCCGGGGTCTCGCGGTCTGATTTCGATGTCCAATTTGCTGTTTTGCACAACATATCAGTATTCCGCTAGAAAGTGCGGGATATTCTGCCCACTCGCTTCTGAATGAGCGGTTGACATCATGGAAATCCATAATATGTTTGTGTCTAGAACAATTCATTCCGTTTCCCCCCCCCAACACCCGCACCTACCTTCGGAGCATTCAATGGCGATTCAGCCCACCCGTGATGACAAGTTTTCCTTCGGTCTCTGGACAGTGGGCTGGGAGGCCCAGGACCAGTTCGGCTCCGCCACCCGCCCGCCGCTGGACACGATCGAGGCCATCAACAGGCTCAGCGACCTCGGCGCGTACGGCATCACCTTCCACGACAACGACCTCTTTCCCTTCGGCTGCTCCGCCGCAGACCGCCAGCGCGAAATCGCCCGTCTGACCGGCGCGCTAAAGGCCACCGGGATGGTTGTCCCGATGGTCACCACCAACCTCTTCAGCCACCCCGTCTTCAAGGACGGCGGCTTCACCAGCAACGACCGCGGCGTCCGGCGCTTCGCCCTGCGCAAGGTACTGGACAACATCGACCTCGCCGCCGAACTCGGTGCAGAAACCTTCGTCATGTGGGGTGGCCGCGAGGGCAGCGAATACGACGTCGCCAAGGACATCCGCGGCGCCCTGGAACGCTACCGCGAAGCCGTGAACCTCCTGGGCGACTACGTCACGGACAAGGGCTACAACATCCGGTTCGCCATCGAGCCTAAGCCCAATGAACCCCGCGGCGACATCCTCCTCCCCACCCTGGGCCACGCCCTGGCGTTCATCGAAACGCTGGAGCGCCCCGAACTCGTGGGCATCAACCCCGAAACCGGGCACGAGCAGATGGCCGGGCTGAACTTCACCCACGGCATCGCCCAGGCGCTCTACCAGGGCAAGCTGTTCCACATCGACCTCAACGGTCAGCGCAGCATCAAGTTCGACCAGGACCTGGTGTTCGGCCACGGCGACCTGCAGAACGCGTTCTCCCTGGTGGATCTGCTCGAAAACGGGGGCCCCGACGGCGGCCCCGCCTACGACGGTCCGCGCCACTTCGACTACAAGCCCAGCCGCACTGAGGACATCGACGGTGTGTGGGACTCCGCCGCCGCCAACATGCAGACCTACCTGCTGCTCAAGGAACGCGCCGAGGCCTTCCGCGCCGACCCCGAGGTCCAGGCCGCCCTGCAGGCGTCGCGGGTTGCAGAAATCAGCGATCCCACGCTCAACCCGGGCGAAGGGTACGAGCAGTTGCGCGCGGACCGCTCTTCCTACGAGGACTTCGATGCCGACGCCTACTTCGGCGGCAAGGGCTTCGGATTCGTGAAGCTGCAGCAGCTCTTCATCGAACACCTGCTCGGCGCCCGCTGATACCGTGACGGCCGCTCCCATGACACTTGTTGCCGGCGTCGACTCCTCTACCCAAAGCTGCAAGGTGGTGGTCCTGGACGCCGGCAGCGGCACGCTCGTCCGCGAGGGCCGGGCCGGCCATCCGGACGGAACGGAAGTCCACCCGGACCACTGGTGGCAGGCTTTGTCGGCAGCGTTCGACGACGCTGGCGGGCTGGCGGACGACAGCGCGCTATCGGTGGGGGGCCAGCAACACGGCATGGTGCTGCTGGACCACGCCGGCCACGTGGTGCGGCCGGCACTGCTGTGGAATGACACCCGATCGGCGGGGGCAGCGGCCGCACTCACCGAGGAAGTGGGGGCGGAGGATTTTGCCCGACGGACCGGTCTGGTCCCCGTGGCATCGTTTACCATCACGAAGGTCCGCTGGGTCCGGGACCACGAACCGGAGCTGGCGGACCGGGTGGCGGCCGTTGCGCTGCCCCATGACTGGCTGACATGGCGGCTCCGCGGTTACGGCCCGACAGGGTCCAGCCCCCTGGGCCCGGACCTGGAACAGCTCACCACGGATCGCTCGGATGCCAGCGGAACAGGCTATTGGAGCCCCTCGGCCGGTGCGTACGATCTTGACCTGTTCGAGGTGGCCTTCGGTCGGGACGCCAGGGAGGCCGCTGGGAAAGCCGTGCCGGAGGAACCGGGAACCGTGGTTCTGCCCCGGGTCCTCGGCCCCGGGGAAGCTGCCGGAGGGATCCACCCGGACTGCTTCGGTTCCCCGGCTGAACTCCCAGGCCAAGCCGGTCCCGGGCTCCGGATCCTGCTGGGTGCCGGTGCCGGGGACAACGCGGCCGCCGCTCTGGGGCTGGGCGCGGAGCCTGGCGACGTTGTGGTGTCCGTGGGCACCAGCGGCACGGTGTTTTCGGCGGCATCGCGGGCCGTTGCCGATCCCAGCGGAACGGTGGCAGGTTTCGCGGACGCCAGCGGGGAGTACCTGCCCATCGCAGTCACGCTGAACGCCGCGCGGGTGCTGAGCTCCGTGGCCGGCATCCTGGGCGTGGATTTCGATGAACTTTCGCGGCTTGCCCTTGATGCTGAACCTGGCGCCGGGGGCGTGGTACTGGTGCCGTACTTCGAAGGTGAGCGCACGCCCAACCTGCCGCACGCCAAAGCCAGCTTCCACGGGCTCAGCATTGCCTCCAGCACCCGGAGCAACATTGCCCGGGCCGCCATCGAGGGCATGCTGTGCGGACTGTCCGGGGGACTGGATGCCCTCCGTGCCGAAGGCGGTCCGGCAATGCGCCTCCTTCTGATAGGCGGCGCCGTGCAGAACCCCGCTGTGCAGGCCATCGCGGCGCAGGTCTTCGAGCTGCCCGTGGTCATCCCCAGCCCCGGGGAGTACGTGGCCCGGGGCGCGGCCGTCCAGGCAGCCTGGGCTCGCAGCGGCCAGCGCCCCGCATGGCCCGTTGCGGTGGACGCCGCGCCGGCGCCCGACTTCCGGCCGGTCATCAGGGAGAACTACATGAGGGCGAGCGGTCACATTGACCCCGGAAACTGAGCCGCTGCTTGCCGGAACGCCGTTGATTGCCACCGGTCACCAGGACCCGCTCCGGGCATCCGGCAAGCCTGTCCGCTGGGGCGTTGTTGCCAGGGGGGCAGGATCGCGTCCATCGCCGCCAGCGACCTGGCCCTGCTCGGCATGGACCACTTGGTCGGCGCACCCCAGGCCCTCGCGCTGGTCAAGGAACTTGCCGCCATCATGCCGCCCGCGGCTGCGTTGGACGCGGCCTCCGCCTCCCGCTGAACCCGCCCCAGCTACGACAAGACAAAAACAGAGGAACCCAATGACAAACGACCACAAGACCGCTCTCGTGGTACGCGGCGGCTGGGACGGGCACCAGCCCGTTGAAGCCACGGAGCTATTCATCCCGTACCTGAAAGCCAGCGGCTTCGAGGTACGCGTGGAGGAATCGCCCAAGATCTATGCCGACACCGACTACATGGCGGGCGTGGACCTGGTCACGCAGTGCATGACGATGTCCACCATCGAAAAGGACGAGTTCGAGGGGCTCCGGACCGCCGTCGAAAACGGCACCGGCCTCGCCGGGTGGCACGGCGGAATCGCCGATTCCCGAGGCCACATCATCACCACCGGAACCGATTTCTACCGCCTCAAAACCACACGTCAAGCACAGAAAGGCTGACCCCCGCAACCAGCGGCAAACAAGGAAATCCCCTACCCGGGGTGGGGCCAAATCAAACGGCAAACCCGGGTCCAAATGAAGTTGCTATTCCCAGGAAGTGATGAAGGGAACCCCGGAGAGGTGGGCGCTCGTGCGTCACGTTGGAGGCCAGGATGAGGCGGCATGTACCGGTTACAGGTTGAGCGCAACATCTTCTGGAACTCGTCTAGAGCAACTGCACAGTTTCGCTGTTCGTGGCACCCAGGCCAAAGAGATGGACCAGATCCGGGCCTCCTATGTTCTCGCTGCGCAAGCCTTCCTCGAGAAAGTCAAAGTTGTGGCAGAACAAGGCCTGCCGCACCGACAAGGCCGGCAAGCTTAACGATGGAATGATCGGTAGAAGCTCGTCAGCGCAAAAGGCGCTGACCTGCAGGGGCCGTTGAACTCACAATTTCACATAGGCTTAGGCGCATGCTCCACGTTGAGGGGTAACGCCTGAGGCTGAAGAAGGTTAAACCCCTTCTGACTAGGCGTTTTATTGCGCCGATAACCTGTATTATGTCAAGAGGAAGACGATACCTTCGCATTGGATGCGAACTGGCCGGTCACCGCGACCTCCCCTCCCTGACGCCGATCCGACGGTCCCGTCAGGTTCCTTCTGAACAGGCATAGCGTCCGGGAAGCACAGCCGTGCGCGAGCGAAATGGCGTCTGATCTGGCATTGCATGGGGTCTCTTGACAGTCATTCGCGTTTAATGCGAACATTTCGCATATTATGCGGACATTGGATTCAGCGACAGCCGGTGTGGTTCCCAGCCACCTTCGTGCGCATGTCGCGGTTCTGAACGCTGAGGAAAGCGTCTGGGTGGCGATGCTGGACGGGTGGGTAGCACAGACCGCCCGGAATCTGTCGGCGTCGACGATCGAGAAGCGCCGCTCGGTCGCGCTGCGGTTCCTGGCGTTTGCGGAGTGCTACCCGTGGTCATGGTCAGCGTCGATGGTCGATGAGTTCTTCCTCGAACTCCGCGGGCTGAAGGGCGCGTCGCACTCGACGGTGCTGGGCTACCAGAACGCTCTGCGGATGTTCCTGGAGTACTTGACCGACCCGGCCTATGGCTGGAGCGAGCAGTGCTGGGAGCGGTTCGGTGATCATCCGGCTCAGGTGTTCCACGAGTGGAACACGGCCCGACACTCTCAAGCGGCGATTGGTGCGCCCGGGAAGCGTCCTTACACGCGTGACGAGATCCAGGACCTCTTCGACTGCGCGGACGACCGGGTGCTCCGCATCCGCCGAGCAGGGTCGAAGGGATGGATACCGGCGTTCCGGATCGCGACGATCATGAAGGCCCCCTACGCCTGGGGGCTTCGCCGGAACGAGGTCCGTCAACTCGATCATGTGGACCTGGCGTCGAATCCTCGGGCCCGGCATTTCGGCGACGTCGGGATCATCTATGTCCGGTTCGGGAAGGCGATGCGCGGCTCTCCCCCGAAACGCCGCACCGTTCTGACTTTGCCGGAGTTCGACTGGATCGTCGAGTGCATGCGGCAATGGAAGGACGAAGTCCGGCCGCTGCTGGCGCCGCCGGGGTCGACAGCACTTTGGCCGAGTGAACGCAGCGGAATGCTCGCCGCCGATTCTGTCAGCCGGGCGTTCACCGAGGTCCGACGCGAAGCAGGACTCGAGGAGGATCTCGACTTCCATTCGCTGCGCCGCTCCTACGTCACGCACCTGGTCGAGGACGGTTACGACGCGTTCTTCATCCAGCAGCAGGTCGGCCACGAGCACGCGTCGACCACGTCCATCTACACCGGCCTCTCCCCCGATTACCGCGCCCGCGTCGTCGATGACGCGATCGCCCGGATGGCCACCAAGCTCAGCACGAAGGAGACCTGACCATACAACGACGGATCGAACACGGTTGGCGGCTCAGAGAACTGATGGCCACCCGCGGGATGAACACGATCTCCGACCTCATCCCGCATCTCAGTGACCGCGGCATCCATCTCTCCAACTCGCAGATCTATCGCCTCGTCGGCGGCACTCCCGAGCGAATGAACCTGGCCTTGCTCGGCGCGATCCTCGACACACTCGACTGCACCTTCGAACAACTCTGCCCGATCACCGTCCAAGCCGTTCCCGACCGGGCGACCGGCACCCTCGACACCTCCGCGAAGAAGGATGCGTTCCGTCCCGCTCGAGCACGGGTCCGCCGGCCGGAATGAGCGGGCACCGCTCCCCGACCGAATGCGCCCGCTGCGGCCGCACGGGGGTTCGATTCGCGACCACGTGACCAGAAGGGCGCGTTTGTCGACGCTGCTACCAACGGGCCACCCGCATCCACGGGAGCTGCCCGGGTTGCGGCGAGAACCGACTACTGCCGGGACTGATCGACGGGGAACCGTGTTGCGTCGATTGCGCCGGCATCCCGAGAGACTTTCACTGCACCCGCTGCGGCCTCGAAGACGAACCCGCCCGCACAGGGCTCTGCGCACACTGCTGCCTGACCGATGACCTCACGAGCCTTTTCGACGACTCCACCGGCCGAACCAACCCCAACCTGCTGCCGCTCTTCACCGCGATGACGCAGCAGACACACGCGCGCAGCGTCCGGGTCTGGTTGATCGTCAACCCGCACACCACGAAACTCATCCGCGACCTCGCCCGAGGAATCGTCCCGCTTGAGCACCCCACATTCACGGACCACAGCCACCCGAGCAAAGTCGCGTTCCTCCGCGAGCTCTGCATCGAACACGGGCTCCTCGATCCCGTTCATCTCGACATCGAGCGTTTCCAGAACTGGCTCGATAGCAAACTGCACCACACCAATGCAGACGACGCGCGTCTGCTGAAGCAATATGCCCGCTGGGTTCACCTGAACCGCATGCACCACCTCGCCGCCACCGGCCAGCTGAAGAAGGGCGCCTTCCTCTCCGCAAAGCAATCGACCTCGGTCGCACTCGAGTTCCTCGAGTACATCCGAGAACAAGGCCACTCCCCCACGACCTGCACCCAAGCCGATGTCGACAACTGGCTCGCCACCGGCCCCACGACCCGAAGCCTGGCCCGCGGATTCGTCCGATGGGCGATCAGCCACCGACACATCTCGTCGCTCGAATTCCCCTACCGAGTCGCAAAGTCAGAGCCCATCATCACCCAGCAGCAACGACTCGAACACATCACCCGGCTCCTCGCGCCCGCAACCGATCTCGACGCCGACGCACGCGCCGCGTCACTGCTTCTCCTGCTCTATGGGCAACCACTCGTCCGCATCGCCCGAATGCGACTGCAGCAGCTCGCCGCGACCGAAGCGGCCGTCACGATCTCATTCACCGACGACACCCTGACCATCCCGCCGCCCTTCGACCAGGTCATCCGCGACCACGTCGCCGCGCTGCCGAACCAGACCACCTCGGCTCACCACGAGAACCAATGGCTGTTCTCCGGGCGGCGCCCCGGCCAACACCTTCACCAAAGCACCCTCATGAACAAGCTCCGCGACGCCGGCATCGACCTCCGCGGCGCCCGCAACGCCTCGCTCCGGGCCCTCGTCCTCGAACTGCCCGCACCCGTCGTCGCCGACTCGCTCAACTACAGCTACCAAGTCACCGACAAGCACCGCCGAAATGCCGGCGCCATGTTCCTGGACTACGCAGAGCGGCGCTCCGACCCGAAGATTGGGAAACTAAACACATGAGCGAAGCCGTCAGCGCGAACGACATCCGCAACAACATCCGCGAACTCCTGATCCTGCACGAACAAGGCCGCATCGTGATGACACAGGACCGCTTGAACACCGACTTCCCCGAATCCGGCACACGCCACCGACGAGGCAATCCGGGGCCTCGAACTGGCCCATTTCGGAATAGTCCCTCCGAGCGCCGGTCCGCGGTGACGAGAGAATGAACTCATGGCCGCACTTTCCAACACCGTGCTCCCACTTATCCGCTCCCGCATCGACCTGCACCGATGGGAATCCGCGAACGAGCACGGCCGCCAAATGCACGAAGCGATAGACCTCCTCGAAGCAGCGATCCCCACGACTGAACCGGCCGAGGCCTACACCGTCACCCATAAGGCACTCACCAGTGCTCTCAAAGTGATCGGCCGAGCGGATGACTCCGGCGGCATCATCGGCGACGCATGCCTGAGGCTCCTCGCCCTCCACCCCCAACTCGCGGCTGCCGCCGGGATTCCGCCTGCGCGGCTCGTCCCCTGGATGATGACATTCCAATTCGACAGCGACGTGGACTACTTCGAACTCGATCCGGTCGCCTACGCACCCGCTCTCGGCAACAGAGGCCTGCAGGACTACCGGACCCGTCTGGACATGATCCGGAATCGACTCGGTCCGTCGCCAGACGCGGATACCTGGCAAGACCCCGACCGCCACGAACGCTGGGTGCTCGACTGGAACGACCGTCGCCTCGCGGTCCTCGACCGGGACATCGACGCCATCATTCGCACCCACGCCCGGGACCGCAAGGTCACAGCCTGGCTGCACGACACCGCGAAAGCCTTCGATGAGATCGGTGACATCGATCTGGCTCTCGACTGGGCAAAACAGGCCACTGACTTCGACTACGGACACCAATCGCAACGCGCAGCCGAATACTGGTGCACCCTCATCCAGATCAATCGCCCAAACCAGTTGCTCGATACCCGGACATACGTATTCCACAGATGGCCGACAGCGCTAAACGCGTCACGACTCCACACCGCCGCGGGAGCAGCATGGCCCGAACATGAAACCCTTGTCGCACAAGCACTCGTCGCCAATCCAGCCGACGCAGTCACATTCGCCCTCGGAACCCTCAACGACCCACGCCAAGCCTGGAAACTCGCCCACGACCTCGACCTAACCAGCGATCACACCTGGGACCACCTCATCAAAACCTACGAAACCATCGATCCGATCGCCGTGCTCCCCACGCACCGTCGACTCGTCGAAAACACCCTCACCGAAGCCGGCGCTGCCAATTACCGTGACGCCGCCCGGCGCCTGGCTAACATGCGCCGCCTCGCCAGCGGCACCGACGAGGCAGAAGACATCGACGCGTTCATTCGTCAGTTGCGCGACACACACCGCCGTCGCCCACGCCTCCAACAGGAATTCGACCGCGCAAAGCTACCCTGACTCTCCCCCACCACAGCCCCGAACTCGCCGGTGATGAATCCGCCGGGGCACCACATGTAATGCGCCTATTGCAGAATTTGCAGAACAGCGCTCCCCTGCGTGCGATCCGACGCCCCCGTCAGGTCCCTTTTGAGCAGGCGATACCTCCGGGGATCGCAGCCCGTGCGCGAGGGAAATCCGGTCTGATCTGGCACTACTTCTCCCGACGCTCTACCCACTACGGTGCCCCCCCCCCCCCCACTTCTTAATACAGCCGACACTGTATTATCGGGGTCATGCTCACGATAAGCACCCGACTTGACGTCATGAACCGACTCGGCCGCGCCATGGCCGACCCGACCCGCTCCCGCATCCTGATGATGCTGCTAGACGAACCCGCCTACCCCGCAGTGATCGCCGAGAAGCTTGAGCTCACCCGGCAGAACGTCTCGAACCACCTCACCTGCCTGCGCGACTGCGGCATCGTCGTCGCCGAACCCGAGGGCCGGCAGAACCGCTACGAGATCGCCGACGCGCACCTCGCGAAAGCGCTCAACGACCTGGTCGGAGTCGTGCTCGCCGTCGATGCCTCCGCCCCCTGCAACGACACCGCCTGCACCATCCCCGGATGCTGCGAGGCCGGCCAGTGACCACCACAACAGAACGCCCGAACCACGAGCGAAAAGCGCTCCTGCAGAAGCGCATCCGCCTGATCGTCGCCATCACGATCGGCTACAACCTGATCGAAGCCGTCATCGCGATCGCAGCTGGCACCGCCGCCTCATCCGGCGCCCTCATCGGCTTCGGCCTCGACTCCACCATCGAGGTCCTCTCCGCCGCCGCCGTCGCATGGCAATTCACCCGAAAAGAACCCGAACGCTGGGAGAAAGGCACCCTCCGCGTCATCGCTCTCGCGTTCTTCGCGCTCGCTCTCTATGTCGGCGCCAGCGCTGTCCTGACCCTCACCAGGGCGGTCGACATCGAGCACAGCACCGTCGGAACCGTCCTCACCGCGCTAAGCGTGGTGATCATGCCGTTCCTCTCCCTCGCGGAACGACGCAGCGGGCGCGAGCTCGGCTCCGCGACCGCCGTCGCGGACTCGAAACAGACACTGATCTGCACCTACCTCTCAGCCGCCGTGCTCATTGGCCTGCTGCTGAACACTCTGTTCGGTTGGTGGTGGGCCGACCCCATCGCCGCCATGGTCATCGTCGTCTTCGCTATCCGGGAAGGCCTCGAAGCTTGGAAAGGCGACGCCTGCGCCACGTCAGTTGGCATGCTTCTCGACGACGAGGACCACGTTGACGAACATCCGCATCACCACGGCTAACGACGACGAGACCGACGGAACGACATCAGCGAGGCCAGTGGACCGGAAGTCCTAGACTCTAGCTTTGTCTACCGAAGTATTCGAATTTGATAATATGCGGGTAGACTTCCCAATATGTTGTCTGAACTCAACCCCTATTCTCCGGGCTCCGGGCTCATTCCCCCGCATCTCGTGGGACGCCAGGACGAGATCGATGCGTTCGACCTCCTTGTTGCAAGGAATCGAGGAGGACGCCATTCTCGAGCGATCGTGCTTCACGGCCTTCGGGGTGTGGGCAAGACTGTTCTGTTGAATCAGTTCCGCGATCAGGCCGACCGTGCCGAGTGGCTGATAGTGGATCTTGAAGGTCAGGCGTCTGAGTCCGGGCAAGAGGCCGTTCGCCGCAAGCTAGCGCGCGAGCTTGCCCTTGCGGCACGACGGCTATACCGCGGCAGGGGCATGACAGAAAAGGTCAAACAGGCACTGTCGACCATCCGTTCGTTTGGGATCTCTTTTGGTGGCGCTTCTTTGGAGTTGGGTATCGAACCTGCTGTGGGGCGTGCCGATTCAGGCCGTATCGAGGTCGACTTCGAAGAGCTGATCGAGGACCTTGTGCCAGCGCTGAAAGAGAAGGATTCAGCGTTCGGTCTCTTCATCGATGAAATGCAAGATCTGGAGCCCGAACTGCTCACAGCGCTTCTGTCAGCGCAGCACCGTGCCGGCCAGCGCGGATGGCCTTTCTTTGTTATCGGCGCTGGTCTTCCCAACTTGCCGTCCACGTTAAGCGCAGCCCGTTCCTATGCGGAACGGCTGTTCAGCTACCGGGAGATCGGCGCCCTTGATGAGAAGTCCGCCACCGATGCGCTCGTAGTGCCCGCCAAAAGACAAGGTGCGGAGTACGACGTTGAAGCCGCTGAAATGATTGTCCGTTCTTCCGGGGGGTATCCGTACTACCTACAGACGTACGGGCAAGCTGCGTGGGAACTCGCCCTTGATCGACGGATCACCGAAGATGACGCGACAGCTGCAATACAACGCGGGAACGAGGAACTCGACATGGGGTTCTTTCCCGCTCGCTGGGACCGGGCTACGCCCGGTGAACGCAACTACCTGGCCGCCATGGCGCAGGACGCCGGCAAACCGTCACAAACTTCCGAACTCGCGAGCCGCCTCAAGACCAAGCCGCAAAGCCTGAGCCCCGTCCGTCAATCGCTCATCGAAAAGGGAATCATCTATGTACCGGACCGAGGGCTGGTTTCGTTCACCGTCCCCAACATGGATGACTTCGTTCGACGCCAACTCCAAGACTGACCTCGGCCAGGAAGCTAACGAATTCTGCGCTCGAAAGCCGTGAGCCAAACAGAGGCAGCCTTGCGGCGCTCGTCGACTCGAAGCGCGAGACCTATCCCAAAGGCCACCATGACGACGTACAGCAAGGCTGCACCGATTGCTCCTGCGTGAAGTAGCGGGTTGAGGGCCGCGACTCCTAAAACGACTGCGATGATGGATACGACGACGGAGCCGATCGCAACGAGCATCTGTGCGGTCCCAGGTTCTGAGTAGCGTCGCAATCCCGTCAGTATGGCGAGACGCACGTGAGGCTTCTTCCGCGTTGCCCGAACAAAGCTCTCTACCTCTTCTACTGTTGGCCACTCCGACTTAGCCGGCCAGTACGGTTGCGCGTCAGCGGGCAGCTCGGCGGGCATCCAAGGAACGAGGCTCCCGAACGTCGTAGCCGCGTTCAGCTCTCGACGAGCCCGGCGAGCGGTTTTCCACCGCTTCTGTGTGGCCATCAGCGGCTGAGGCCGCCGCGCTCGCGGTGCTGCACAGCTGACGGAGCACTCCACCGGTGTTTCGACGTTTTTCTCGGCGTCGTCGTCACTGCTTCCCGGGGGTGTTTCGCGTTCTCACCGTCGGCGAGGATACGGGCAGCAATCGATTCTTCCGCGATGCCCTTTTCTTCAAGACTGCTAGCGAACTTCTGACGGCGTTCGGAGCTGTCGTACTCCTGAGCGCTGGCGCTGCGCTCGTTGACTCCGTCGCCGGCTTGCTTCCAGTCGGCCTCCCGCTCCGCGAACTCATTGAAGTCTGCGATATCGGCACCGTCGACGTCGCCGGAGTTCCAAGCCCTCTCCGACTGTTCCTGAGCCTCGCGCTCTCGCCTTTCAGCGTTGGCGAAGAGGATCTGGCTGGCAGTGAGTTCTTCCGCTGAACGCTCTCGCTCGGCGCGGGCGTCAGCGCGGGCCTGCTCGGCTTCGCGCAACGCCGCGGCTACCTGAGCGGGATCTCCGCCCGGTGCGTCGACGTCGATGCCGTAGCGGTCCTGCACCTCCCGACGGATCGTGTCGCCGGCGTCCCGTGCGACGTCGTCGTGGTCACGCCACACGGTCGCTGTCTCGTGGACCAGGGCAATATCGTCGACCTTCGCGCTGTCCCACCACTCGGCGCGCCGCACCGGTTCGAGGCTTGCCCGGGCTGCGCCGCGTTCTGCCTCAAACCGGTTCTCGAGCTCGCGGTACTCCTGCTGTGCGGCGGCCTCTCGCGTGTGACTCATCTGCTCGCGCAGTCGGGAGATTCGCCCTCCGAACTGCGATGCCACTGTGAGAGCGATGCGCAGCGAGTCGTCGAACGTTTCACCCACTCCGTCTGTTTCGTCGGCCATGTTTGGTCCCCTATTCTCTTCCGTGACCGTCACGCTCGCGTGGCGTGGCTGGTGTCTTGTGTTTGTTCGGGTGCAGCTTGTTTGGCAGCGGTGAGCCGGTGCCGGGCGCTGCAAGTCCGTCCGTCGCGCGGCGCATGGCCTCGTTCTCGGAAGTCATCACGCGACCGTCGGCCCGGGTCGTTGTCGACGGGATCTCCGGCAAGCTCTGCTGCACCTGAGCGAACTTGCTGTGCATCATCGCCGTCAGCTGTTCGGCTCGGCGCGCGTCGCCGGCTGCGGTGTGAGCGTCGAGGATCGCGACGGTGACACGGCCGAGCTGGCGGAGCATGATGGCTTCCGCCATGGTTCCGCGCCCGCCACTGGCAGCCTGCATGAGAATCATTGCGGCGTTCGCTGCGGAGCCGAGCTGCGCTGGTTTCGGCTTCGACTGGTGAGCCCTGAGGTGTGCGCTGCGTGCCAGCTCGCGGGAAGTCTCAGCGAGAGGTCCAGGCGTCACCTCCACCCGCTGTGACCATGCCGCGAACGCTCCAGAAGTCTCGCGGGCAACGTGGGCCCACGTCGCCCGGTCGGTAACTGGAACGTCCCTCAGCTGCTTGCGGAGCTGCGCCAGCTCGTCGGTGTACTGCTTCCACAGTTGCGGGTCCGGGGTGGTTTCCTCGCGGCCCGGTGCAACCGGTCGGTACTGCCATGGGTTCTTGCTGGTGGCGCGCCACTCATCGGCCGCCGCCTGTGCTGTGGCGGGTGCGTCCGGCCATCCCTCGCGCAGTCGTGGCAACGTGAGGTCACGGGCGAGTCGACCGCCGCCGTACCAGATCGGCGTGGCGCCCTGAGGGGGTCGGAGAGCGACCGAATAGCCGGCCACAACATCGTCGCGTCCAGCGGCGAAACGGGGTCGGATCAGTACCCCGCCGCGTCGTAGCCGGCGAACAAACTCGCCCTCGTCGACCGACGCAGTAGCGGCGGCGCGGACGGTGCGTTCGAGCCGGTGGGCGTCGACCTCGACGGCCCCGGTGCGCTCCTGGCGAGCACGCTCCGCGGGCTTCACACCCCGCTCCCCCAAACCTGTTTCCCGGCTCTCCAGCTGCTCCAGCCCGTAGTCACGCTCAAGATCGCGGCAAACCTTCTGCGCCTTGGCGAAGTCGTTGTGGGTTGTCGCCTTGGTGCCGTCCTCGCGTACCAGAGACACCGCGATGTGCACGTGGTCATTGCCGTTCGTGGACAGTCCGTGACGAACCGCGACCCATCGGCACGGTGCCTTTCCGCTGTCTTCGGTGAAGCCCATCCGGTCCGCGAAGCCCTGGGCGATCGCGCCCCACTTCTCGTCACTCAGCTGGCCTTCCTCGGCGCGCAGTGAGAGCGAGCAATGCCACACATTGGCGTCTACCCGCGTCGTTGACACGACACCGGTTTCCGGGTCAGTGAGGCGTGCCGTCCTGGTCACGTTGACCCCAAGCCGTGTCCGCGGCTCATCGAGGTCGTGAGCGATCTTGAGCGCCGTTGCCTTATCCAACTGGTCGAATCCGTACATCGTCACGATGGCCGAATCGCCCGCCACCAAGTGCTGCTCCTGGTGCTCGTTGTGTCGCCCCTCGCCAGCGAGGTAGACCATAAGACCGGTCATCTCGTTCCCGCGCGTAACGTTCGGCATCATGACTGATCGAGCCTGTCCAGTGCCGCGCTGAGCCGTGGGACGAGTGCGCGGTACTCCTGCACGATCGCTTCCGCCTCGGCAGGAAACGTACTCTCCGTATTGGCAAACCGTGCGAGCTGGTTCACGTTGTTCGCAACGTTCGCCATCAGCCGACGAATCGCAAACACCTCCGCGATAACTTCCTTGCGATCGGTGTCGGTCTCAATGTGTGCGTTCATCGCAGACTCAACCAACAGCCGCGGAACAGTCACCCGCGCAACAACCGCCCGAGCACGCAACTGGACGTCCTCTTCCGCACTCACCCTCACGTTGTAACGACGCTCCCGCGGCTCGTCCGAATTCGCGCGCCTCTGGCGACCGAACAGACGCCGTTCGTTCTTGTCTGTCACGTCGTCCCGCCCCTCCTAGCCCAGCGCAGCGAACCCGAGAACTCGGGGACCATACGTCAAGTATGCCGACAACGACGCGGCGCGTCTAGGAGCACAAGCGAGTTAGGACACCTAACTCTATAGCTTGCTCCGCAGAGCGCTGGTACTTTGATACTCACAACTTGAAATTGTCGGGATGGGATCGAACCCTGTTCGATCCTCCGCTAGATGCAAAACTGGGGCTAGCGATGAAACATCAGCTGATAGACCAAGGAAGCCACGACGAGGGGAAATACGATGGCGAAAAATCCAACCGCGGAAGAAGCAATTGAACGCGCACGGGCATTGCAGGACAGCAAGATTGAGGCGGTTCGGGTTCTCGCACAGTCCAATCAGGAAGTGAGCGATGCACGCGAGCGGGCAGCGGACGCGGAGCGCGAGTACACGCGTGTTCATGGAGCAGCGGTAGCCGCCGGATGGACAGTTGATGAGCTGCGCAAAATCGGATTCTCCGACGCGGAAAAGAAGCCCAGAACGCGACGAACCAAGTCCGCCTCGCAATCGTCAGCGGGCGGTGCTCGCAACGACGAGTAACCGTCGGCGTAGGGGAGTGTTAGAGGCGGCAGCAATCTGAAATGTGCCGCCTCTTTTCTATGCCCGCTCCCTCGACGCGGATCTGCGTAGTCCGAGGTTTGCCTCTACTTGCGCAATCTGTTTTTTCGCGGCAGCAACAACGAGGTCGCCGGCATTGTCCTGCCACGACGGGTGCCGGGCGATGAACGTCTTACTGTTCAGAATTGTGGCGCGGTTAAAGGCGATCGGGTTCAGCGACTGGGTGCGTCCTGCGCGCGAAAGCAGCAGCCCGGTTCGGGAAGTAAGGGGCACGGTCACTCGGTCGCATGTATAGAGTCCTTCGCTGCCGTAACGGCTAGCGGCGACATTGGTTTCACCGGTCGCGTGTTGGCTTTGACCGTAGGTGCCGACGAGACGGTCACCGAGCACGAGGGAGCCCCCAGGGAAGCGCAAGACGTTCCAAGTGAATTCACCAAAGACTTCGACGTACGCATCTTCTCTCCCTGGATAGGAGCGGATCGCGGGGTCGTTCTCGGAGCCCAGAACCGACCATGCCATAGCGGCTATGCCAAGATCTCGCAGGAGCTGTTCGGCACCGGGCAGTTGCGTGAATTGAGGATCTTGTTCTGCCAGTACTTCCGGCAAGATCCGTTCGAGGAACAGTGGAGTCCCGCATAGTGGTGTAACGCATGGTGACCTGCCGCGTCGGTGACGACGTGGGCGCGGTCACCGTGTGATCCTTCGAGGAATATCTGACATCCCACTCGAAAGGCATCAACACGATGACCGCTCCACATATTGTCGACCCTGCCGGACTCCTTACCGAAGCTCTTGGCGATGCGTCGCCGGATTTGATGCGCAGTCTGCTGCAGACCATGATCAACGCTCTCCTCTCGGCTGACGCTGATGCGGTCGCCGGCGCCGAATGGGGCCAGCCTTCCCCAGATCGGGTGACGCAACGAAATGGTTACCGCCACCGACAGCTCGATACCCGTGTCGGCAGCATCGATGTCGCGGTCCCGAAGCTGCGCTCGGGAACCTATTTCCCAGAATGGTTGCTGGAACGCCGGAAACGATCCGAGGCGGCGATGATCACGGTGGTTGCCGACTGCTATCTCGCCGGTGTTTCCACACGTCGGATGGACAAGCTCGTGAAGACCCTCGGCATCAACAGTTTGTCGAAGTCGCAGGTGTCTCGGATGGCAGCTGACCTCGACGAGAACGTCAACGAGTTCCGTCACCGCCCTCTCGGAGATGCCGGGCCGTTCACCTTCGTCGCAGCCGATGCCCTCACCATGAAGGTCCGCGAAGGAGGCCGGGTCATTAACGCTGTCGTGCTCGTCGCGACCGGCGTCAACGCTGATGGGCGCCGCGAAGTCCTCGGTGTCCGGGTCGCAACATCGGAGACCGGAGCTGCCTGGAACTCGTTCTTCGCTGACCTCGTCGCCCGCGGCCTCACCGGTGTTCGACTCGTCACCTCAGACGCCCACCAAGGCTTGGTCGAAGCGATCGCCGCGAACCTGCCCGGAGCGAACTGGCAAAGATGCCGCACCCACTACGCAGCGAACTTAATGCCGGTGACACCGAAAACCATGTGGCCGGCCGTGAAGGCGATGCCCCACAGTGTTTACGACCAACCCGACGCTGAAGCGGTGAACGCCCAGTTCGACCGGCTCCTGGACTACGTCGACGGCAAACTCCCCGAAGCCCATGAACACCTCGATGCTGCTCGCGGTGACATCCTCGCCTTCACCGGGTTCCCGGAAGGACTCTGGCAGCAGATCTGGTCGAACAACCCGAACGAACGACTGAACCGCGAGATCCGCCGCCGCACTGACTCCGTCGGGATCTTCCCCAACCGGGACACCATCATCCGCCTCGTCGGCGCGGTCCTGGCAGAGCAAACCGACGAATGGACCGAAGGACGCCGCTACCTCGGACTCGACATCCTCGCCAAGTCCCGACTCACACTCGTCCCGAACATCGGAACCGAGGTGATCACCGAAACCGCCCTCGAACTCAGCGCCTAACCCTCAAATCGAAGGAGACACCGCTACACCACTAACAGGGACTTGACCAGCCGATCTCTTCCCGCTCACGCAACGATAAGAGACCCGCGCGGGGAACACTGAAATCCTGAACTGGAGGCGATAGCACTTTCCGATGGTCGCTCAGCCATCGATACGCAGTTGGACGCGACACCCCCGCGGCCCGCGCCGATGCGGCTACCGATAGCCCTGCGTCGAGCCCTTCCCAGAACGCCAAACGAACACCCAACGGCGACCACGGTCGACCCATTGATAACACCCCACAGAACTCAGAGTGTTGCGCTCACCACCTGAACTCGCCGGTCGTTAGTTTCGAGACACTTGAAATCGGCTGGCTGGCGTGGGTTGTGGCGGCTGGCCACCTGTCGTCATGGATAAAGAAGATAAACGGGGCTGCGTCCCCGTCCGCCTTGTACTCTGGCTATAAAGGATAAAGAAGCTAAACGAGGATAAAGGGATGGTCATGCGGAACCCGTTCAAACCGACCGCCGGGGCAAGACCACCCCTGCTTGTTGGCCGCAATGATGCTCTGGATAGCTTCCGTGAGGGGCTCGAGGACGGCCCCGGCTCGCCTGGCCTACTGACCATCTTCACGGGCCCCCGAGGCGTGGGCAAGACAGTCATGCTGACCGAAGCCGAAGCGCTGGCGCGCGAACAGGGCTGGGTCGTTATCTCCGAAACAGCCACCAAAGGCCTCATCAGCCGGCTGGCCGACTCCATCCAAGGCCGCCTTGAGGAGCTCGGCGACGGCAAACCCTCCCGCCGCGTCACGGCCGTCGCAGCCGCCGGGTTCGGAGTCACCACCCAACTGCCGCCGACTCGTCCCACCGGTTTACGTGAGCGTGCCACCGCGCTACTCTTCCGCCTTGCCGGCCACGACACCGGACTTCTGATCACGGTCGATGAGATCCACGCTGTTGACCGCGAAGACCTCACCGAACTCGCTGCAATCGTGCAGCACCTCATCCGTGAAGACTTGCCGATCGGCCTACTCATGGCCGGAATTCCCAAAGCCGTCGCCGACCTGCTCAACGAAGACGTGTCCACTTTTCTCCGGCGCGCGGACCGGATCGACCTCACCGGAGTTCCTCTGCAGGATGTCCGCGAAGCTCTCGCCCGGACCTTCGCAGACACGGGCGTCACAATCGAACCGGCACAGGTCGACCTGGCAGCAGAAGCCACCGGTGGATATCCATTTCTAATCCAACTCGTGGGCTACCACGTGTGGCGCCGCGCCGTCGAAGACACCGTGACAGACAAGTCTCTAGCCGCCGGTGTCGACGCAGCACGCCGCCGCCTGGGCGCGACAGTGCTCCAAGCGGCATTGGCCGACCTCTCCCCGGTTGACCGGAGCGTCCTCCTGAAGATGTCCGAAGACGAAGGACCCTCCCGAATCGCTGACATCGCACGCCGGCTGGGCGAAACCACCAAATACGCCGGTGTATACCGCCGCCGGCTACTGGATGCCGGAATCATCGTTGACGCCGGCCGTGGACTGACCGACTTCGCAGTCCCACATCTGCGCGAATACCTCCGGGAACACACTGATTCGATGAGTCAATCGAACCTCCCGTAGTCCTCTGCACTGGGTCACGTATGGGTGAGCAGGCTGAAATGCTCCGACGGGCAAAACGAAGTCACTTCTCCGGGTTGTGTCCGAGGATTTTGAGCAGCTCAGCGAGTGACATCTTCACCTGTTCATATCCGTTTTGATAAAAGAACGGGGTCATATCGCGGGGGCTGGTGTCATCAAGTGCGCGCACAATATCGACAGTTTCGAGGACGAGAGCTTCGACCTCAGGGGGCAACTTTCCTGGCCAAATGGCGTCATCGGCGCTGTTCACGATTCAATGTTCCTTCCTTCTGGAGCTGAGTCTTCAGCGCCGATCTCATCGAACCCTGCTGTCAGCTGATCAAGCGGACGCGGAGGCAAATACCGGTACAGGCTTGACCGTGTGATACCGGATTTGGCCACGATCTCAGACATCGTCAGACCGGTGTCCCGCAGGTGCGCCGCATAGGCGAGCTTGGTCGGGTCGACTACGGAAGGCCTGCCCACCTGCCGGCCCTTGCTGACGGCAACGGCTCGGGCATGGGCGGCGCGTTCGATCGCATAAGTGCGTTCCATCTGACCGAACAACGCAAGCATCACCACCGCGAGTTGCGACATAGGATCCTCCGGGTTGGCCGAATCCACCCGAATCGGATCAGCCAGGTTCCGAACCCCCACGCCCCGCTCTTTCAGCTCGTAGATCATGTTCAGCGTGTCGCGCACAGTACGACCCAGACGGTCCAGGGTGTGTACAACGATGACGTCACCGTCACGCGCGTAGTCGAGCGCAGCCGTCAGCCCCGGGCGCTTCGTCGTGGCTCCAGATTTCTTGTCGACATAGATCCGGCCCGACGGGATTCCGATCGCGCCCAGGGCGTCGAGCTGCCGATCGAGATCTTGCTTTGCCGTCGAGACGCGCGCGTAACCGATGTCCATCACCCGAACGTACCGGAAGTCACATCCGTACCCGGTCCATGAAACACCATCGTGAACCCGACTTTTGGAATATCAAAGGTCCACCCGGCACAGAATTCTCAAAACCCATAACAGAGCGTTCCACTACCAAGGAACTGGGACGGCTCCGTTACGAGAAGCAAATGACTTGGGTGTTTCTTGGGAACATCCGAATCAGCAGAAAGAAGGCGGCAAGAAATCAGGGGCGGCTCAGGTCTGGACGGGTAAAATAGGTTAGCCTTACCTTTGTTCATTTACCTCGACCGAAAGAACCCCTTGAGACGACTGACTTTCGCCGTGGCCGCTGTCGCCGCCGCTCTCGCGCTCTCCGGATGCTCCGCCGCCGCTCCGCAATCACCCTCCGCGACGGGCGGCACCCTCACGGGAACGAATATCACCGTTTATAATGCTCAGCACGAAGAACTCACCCAGGCTTGGGCCGACGCCTTCACTAAGGAGTCGGGCGTCACGGTCACCCTCCGCAACGGCGACGACTCCGAGCTCGGAAACCAGCTCGTGCAGGAGGGTACCGTTTCACCCGCCGACGTATTCCTCACCGAGAACTCGCCGGCTATGTCACTCGTCGACAATGCCGGCCTCCTCGCGAAAGTGGATGCTGGGACGCTTGCGCAGGTGCCCGAGGCATACAAGCCCTCCACGGGCACGTGGACCGGCATCGCAGCTCGATCATCGGTGATGGTCTACAATCCGGCCAAGATCGCTGCCGATCAGTTGCCCCAGTCGTTGCTGGACCTGCAGAACCCGGAGTGGATGGGCCGCTGGGCGGCCTCCCCTGCTGGCGCCGACTTCCAGGCGATCGTTTCGGCGCTGCTGGAGCAGGAGGGTAAGGACAAAACTCTCGCGTGGCTGAAGGCGATGAAGGATAACTCGGTTGCCTACAAGAGCAACAGCACAGTGATGAAGGCGGTGAATGCCGGCGAGATTCCTCTGGGCATCACTTACCACTATTACTGGTTCATCGACCAGGCCGGCACCCAGGAGAACAGCGCCGAGACCAAGCTCGCGTACTTCAAAAACCAGGATCCGGGAGCGTTCGTCAGCATCTCCGGCGGCGGCGTCCTCAAGTCGAGCAAGAGACAAGCTGCAGCCCAGGAGTTTCTGAAATTCATCACCAGCAAGAACGGTCAGGACATCCTACAAACGGGCACGAGCTTTGAGTACCCGATCGCCAGTGACGTCGCCCCTAACGTAGCCCTGCCCACCCTCGACTCGCTCGAGGCCCCGAAAATCGACCCCAGCAAACTAAACAACAAGGTAGTCACAGACCTCATGACGCAGGCAGGCCTGATCTAGCTGAGCACCACCATCCGCCCGCTGCTTGGGGGTGCGACCGACAGGTCGCGCCCCCCTGTGGCGTTGGCCGTGCTCATAAGCATCATCGCCGTCGGGATGCTCGTGCCTGTCGGTTTCATCGTCTCCGTCGGATTCGACGTGGGCTGGTCGGCCCTCGCACCACTGATCTTCCGGCCCAAGGTGCTGGAACTGCTCACCAACACTCTGCTACTGGTTCTAATCGGCGTTCCGATCTGCGTGGTGCTCGGTGTGGGCGGCGCCTGGCTGGTGGAGCGCACAACCGTGCCGGGCCGCCGGGTATGGGCGATCGTGCTGGCAGCGCCTCTCGCCGTGCCTGCGTTCGTCAGCAGCTATGGCTGGGTGAGCGCGATCCCTTCGATCGGGGGTCTCGCCGGTGGGGTGCTGATCGCCGTGTTGGCCTACTACCCGCTGGTCTACCTCCCGGCCCTGGCCACCCTGCGCACCCTCGATCCCGCGCTCGAGGAGTCGGCCAGGGCACTCGGTCTCTCCCCATTCGTCGTGTTCGTCCGGGTCGTGTTACCGCAGCTGTGGCTCGCGATATCAGGCGGCGCTCTCATCGTCGTCCTACATCTCTTGGCCGAATACGGGGCGTTCGCTCTGATCCGGTTCGACACATTCACCACCGCGATCGTCGCCCAGTTCCAATCAACCTTCGCCGGCCCGGCCGCCAGCGCCCTGGGAGTCGTCTTGACCGGCCTCTGCCTGGTCTTCCTCATCTCCGAGGCCTCCACCCGCGGCCACCGCCGCTACGCGAGAGTCGGCTCGGGTGCCGCCCGGCCGGCTCCGCGCGCCAGCCTCGGCGTATTCACCGTCCCAGCCCTGATCGCCCTTGCCGGGCTCGCCATCACGGCGCTCGGCGTACCCGGCGCAAGCCTGATTCACTGGCTCAGCCGCGGCCAGCCGTGGGCTCAGCCCGAACTGCCGGGTGCGCTGGGGCAGACCATCCTCTTCGCTCTCGGCGGCGCCGTGGCCACGACCCTGATTGCCCTCCCCGTGGTGTGGCTGAGCGTGCGACATTCGGGACGCCTGAGCCGGGTGCTTGAGGGCGCAATGTATCTGGCGAGCAGTTTGCCCACGATCATCGTCGCGCTGGCCCTAGTAACCGTGACCTTGCGCCTCGTGCCGGCGCTCTACCAGACCCCGGCCACGGTGATCATTGCGTATGTCATTGTCTTCCTCCCTCGGGCGTTAGTCAGTATGCGCAGCGGACTCGCGCAGGTACCCGTGGAACTCGAGCAAGCCGCCCAGTCGCTGGGCAAGAGCCCCTTCACGTCACGGATGCGCGTCACTTTCCCCCTCATGGCCCCCTCGATCGGCGCGGCGGCCGCGCTGGTCGGCCTCGGCTGCGCCAACGAGCTCACCGCAACCCTCCTACTCGCGCCGAACGGAACGCGCACGCTCGCCACCCAGTTCTGGTCAGTCAGCTCCTCCGCCGCCTACTCGAATGCGGCCCCATATGCGGTGCTCCTCATCGCGCTCTCAATCCCGGCGGTCACCATCCTGTTCGCCAACACCCGGAAGAAGCTCCCGACATGACGAGCCTGACGCTCAGTGGCGTAAGTAAATCCCTCGGCAACCAGCCGATACTGCACAACATCAACTTCAGCCTGCAGCCCGGCACCCGGCTCGCGCTCGTCGGCGCGTCCGGAAGTGGAAAAAGCACCCTCCTGCGCCTCATCGCCGGATTCGCAACCATCGACGCGGGCAGCATCAGCCTGGGCAACACCTTGCTATCGAGCCCGTCCGAGCACCTACCGGCCCATCGCCGCGGCATCGGCTACGTTGCCCAAGACGGCGCCCTCTTTCCCCACCTGACCGCACGTCAGAACATCCGTTTCGGCCTCCCCCGCAGCGCTGCCCGCGACGGACGGGTGACCGAAGTCGCTGAGCTTGCTGCCCTGAACCCGGACCTGCTCGACCGTTACCCGCACGAACTCTCTGGCGGCCAACAGCAGCGCGTCTCCCTGGCGAGAGCACTCGCGCCTCAGCCCCGATTGATCCTGCTCGACGAACCCTTCAGCGCCCTCGACACCGGGCTTCGGACCCGGACTCGGCAAGCTGTGATCGATACGCTTCAACTGGCCGGTACCACGACCATCCTCGTCACTCATGACCACGAGGAGGCTCTCACCTTCGGCGACAGCGTCGGCGTTATCGTGGCCGGGCACCTCGAACAGCTCGGAACGCCGTCCCTGGTCTTTGACGCACCGGACACGCGTGAGCTTGCAACGTTTCTCGGTAATGCCCTGCTGCTCGACGCGCAGGCCGGTGCGCATCCGGCCTCCGTACTTACCGCACTTGGAGTTGTCCCCGTGTGGCACGACCGAACTGCCGGAGCGACGGGTGGGCGCACGCTCATGCTGCGCCCGAGCCAGCTAACAGTGAACGTACACCAAGACGCGCCAAACGCCGAGATCGTCTCCTTTCTTCCGGCCGGTCAGTACGCCCGGGTCACCCTGCGCCTCTCGGACGGGACGCGGATCGTTGTCCCCGTTCCGGCGACGACCGCCGCAGGCCTGGCACCCCGCGACCAGGTCACCGTCTCGGTCCTTGGCGGCGGCGTCGCTTATCCGAGTATTTGAGGCTTTGAGGCTTTGAGGCTTTGAGGCTTTGAGCACCACCTAATCGTGCGGTTCAGCACCACGGGCACTCTTCCGACCATTAGGCGCTGGCCAGCGCCGTGTGCTCCCTCATGTTGTAGGTGCCGGTCTCAACCCAGTAACGGCGCTCAGCGAAATTCCCCAGTCTTGCTCATCGAAGCTCCCCAGGTCGCGGGGTTAGGTTAGCGGAAGTTTGTGCCCGTTGTCACGCGGCGGAGCTCGTTGGATTGGGCGGCGTGGTTGCGGAGCCGGTAGGAGCCGCCGTCGAGGGTGAATCGGCCTGACTTTCGTTCCGTTCTTCAAAGTAAGGATGGAACATCATGAACAGGAAGTATTCGCCGGAGATGCGTGAGCGGGCGTTGCGGATGCTCGCGGAGGCCAGGCCGGAGCATCCGACGCTGATGGCCGCGATCCGTCACGTCGCGGGGATGCTCGGGATGAGCCCGGAGACGTTGCGGCTGTGGCAACGCCGGTTCGAGGTCGACGCCGGCGTGAAGCCTGGGGTCACGTGGCGAGTAGCGCTTGATGGTAGCGCCAGTCCACGTAGTTGGTAGCGCGGTTCTGACGAGGTGGTAGCGACCCGGGCTTTGTTCCCGGGCCGCTCCGGTGTTATTCCCAGTAGGCCTCAGCGGCGCGGGCTTGGTCGTTGCGGTGTCGGCGCATGTCGATCTGGCCGAGGTTGATGATCCGGGCGTTGTTGGCGAGGCGGTTCACGATCGAGTCCGCCGCGACACGGTCGGGCAGTTCGGCAACCCAGTGCGTCGGCCCGGTCTGCGAGGCAATCATCGTTGGCAGCCGGTGTTCGCGGTTCGCAAGGATCGCGAACAGGTCGTTGGCGGCGTCGCTGTCGATGCCGACGGTGAGGAAGTCATCGATGATGAGCAGGTCGATGTTGGAAAGCTCGTTCAACAGTTTCTGGTGGGCGATGCCGTCGCCGCGGGCGATGACGAGCCTTCGGGCGAGGTCGTCCATTCGGAAGTAAAGAACCGAGTGCTCACTCTGGCAGGCGCCGATGGCCAGCGCGCAGGCAAGGTAGGTTTTCCCGCCTCCGGTGGGCGAGATGATGAGCAGGTTCGTCGCATCGGAGCGCCAGTCATGTGCGGCATAGCGTCGCTTTCTGACCGGGGTGATCCCGCGTCCGTCGCGGTAGTCGACCTCGGCGACGGTCGCTCCTGGGATCGGGAAGGCGGCCTGGCGGATGAGTTTGTCGACCTTGTTGATGCGTCGGGACTCCAACGCGTCGTCGACGGCGGTGAGGAACAGCTGCTCGGGGGTGAGGGTGTCGTTGGCTTCGTCCTGGATGAGCTCTTCCAGCCGGGTCGCGACGTGGGTCACGCGCAGGGACCGGAACTTGTCGTAATCGATGCTGGTGAACATCACTTCCCCTCCTCGTCGCGTGCGTAGTGGGAGGCGTCGCGAACATAGACGTCTGGCATGGTCTCGCGGAAAACGACGGTGCTGACGCGTTTGCGTGTCGAGGCCGCCGGGACCTGCGGCCGGGGCTTCTTCGCATCACTATCGATCGCCGCCATCAACCGTTTCAGGGTCGTATAGGTCGTATAGGTCGGATGGGCGCTGCGGTTCACGAGCTCCTGGCAGGCCGCCTCCAACCGTTCCCGGTTGTTTTTGCCGAGCCCGTCCAGGATGTTCTGGCAGGACAGGTAGCCCTGCGCCTCAACCACCTGTCCATCGAGGATCTGCTCGATCACCGTGACGGTTGCCGGCCCGACGCTGCGCGCCCGGTCGGTGAACCACCGCCTCGACCACAGCCCGTCGATATTGCGGTGCTGCGGCGGGACGTGTTCCGGCAAGGTCGAGTACTGGCCTTTGCGGCCGGTCAGCCGGGGGTGTTCGCAGATGCTCTCGTGCCCGTCGAAGACCGTCACCCGAGACGACGTCAGCCTCACCCGCAACAGCCTGCCCGCCAGAGCGAACGGCACCGAATACCGTTGCGTGTCAGCGGTGACATGGTAATTGCGGCCGGCCTTCAGTTCCTTCCACGAGACGTCCTCGAACCCAGCGTCCGGCAACGGCTCGAGGAACTCCCGCTCTTCGGTTTCGAACCTCTCCCACCGGGTCGTATCGTCCGCGCGGCGGATGTCGTGTTGATCTCCCGCACCCGCTCCTCGATTGCAGCATTCAACTCGGCGAGGGTCGTGAAGACATCGTCCTCGAGGTAACCGATGACGCGTTTGTTCACGACGTTCACCGCGTTTTCGGCAGCCGCCTTATCTCGCGGACGCTTCACGCGTGCTGGCACGATCGCGCACTGGTAGTGGTCGGCAAGCTGCTGATATCTGGCGTTCACGACCCGCTCCGCATCGCCCCTATGGGTCTGATGGGTCGAGGTCGTCGGGTTGTCCGGAAGTGGAGTCCCGCGTCAGATACTCGGCGAGGAACTACGCACTCGCAGGCAGGCAACCGTCTCGGGATCGCTAGCACCAGGCGGTGACCTGGTGAGGCCGTCCACGAAGGGGCATGTGTAGGGCGAGGGCGAGGATCAGGGGCGTCCGCGGACCTGTCTCCGATGGCCCGAGTTACGCGCTACATAACGGTTATGTAACTAGTGTGTACTTTTTATTCATGGCTTTAGTAATTGCTGTTTACTAAAGCGATGAGCAATACATCGGCGAAGATGCCGGACGGTCCGAGGGGCGTTGTGGAACCGGAGCGCCGTGATTGGCTGCCCATGAGCGACTCCCGTGGCCGTGGGAGGATTGATGCAAAGGTGCTGCCCGAAGAGGCCCGCCTGCACAACCGCTCATTGATCCTCCAGACTCTTTTTCGCGAGGGCAAGCACAGTCGCGCCGATCTGGCGCGCGTTACAGGGCTGACCAAAGTCTCTGTCTCTCATGTGGTTGAGGACCTGCTCTCGGAAGAAATGCTTTGTGAGGTGGGTACGCCAGAACTGGCGAGACGCGGAAAACCGCCCATGATGTTGGAGTTCAACATCGAAGCCTTCCAGATTATCTGCGTCGACCTTAGTCACTCGACGCTGTTTCGAGGCGCAGTCATGGGCCCAAATGGGACTGTGCTCCATCGTACGGACGTTGCCATCGAGGGGCGACGCGGACAGGAAGCACTCGCACTCGTGGTTGAGTTGCTTCAGACTCTTTTCGGCCAGCTGAGCGCGCCTGTGCTTGGTATTGGCGTCGGATCGCCGGGTGCCGTCACGTTTTCAGGCACCGTTATCCGCGCGCAGAGCCTTGGCTGGGAAGGCATTGATATCAAAGCCGTTCTCGGTGCCTGCTTCTCCTGTCACGTGAGCGTGGCGAACGACGCCAATCTCGCCGTCCAGGCCGAACGAAGCCACGCATCCGGCAGCGACGACATGATCCTCGTTCGCATCGGTCATGAGGTCGGCGCCGGTCTGCTGCTCGGAGGCGCCCAGCTCTTCGGGAGCCGCTCAGCGGCCGGTGAGATCGGCCACGTGGCCTGCGGGGTCGGCACACCGTTGCTCTGCACATGCGGCAAGAAGGGTTGCCTCGAAACAGTGCTCGCGAGCGCGCGTCTCGACACGGCGCTCAAATCAAGCTCCACCGCGGAGGCGCGCCATCAGGTTCTTGTCGACGCAGGGAAAGCGCTCGGGAACGTCCTCGCTCCCCTCGTCGTTGCGCTTGAGCTCTCCGAGATTGTCCTGAGCGGACCGCATCTTATTCTCGATGGCCCGCTTTCCGAAGCAGTGCGACTGACAGTTCGCAGCCGCGCCCTCCCAATCGCGGCCCCCGACGTACCTGTACGAATGACAGTTCTCGGAGACGACATCGTGTTGCGCGGCGCTGCGACACAGGTCATGCGGGAACAACTTGGAATTTCCTAGAACGGTCTAGGGACTGAGGAAGACGAAGTGGAAAGGAATATCGTGCACATCAAAGACGCTCTCATCGCGGTATCAATCGTGTCTGCGCTCGTGTTAACCGGGTGTAGTAGCGCCGGGACGCCTCCATCAGAGGCGACCGATGAATCGCTGGTCGTAGGCAACAACGGCGATGTCTTGACCTGGGACCCGGGTGAGATGAAAGAGGGGGCCGTCATCCACTATGCGGAGGCGGTATACGATCCTCTGCTCAGGCTGACCCCGGATGCCGCGATCGAGGGAAATCTGGCCACTGAATTCACGTACAACGAGGATCTTACCGAGTTGAGTTTGACCCTCAAAGAGGGCGTGACATTCAGCGACGGTGAAAAATTCGACGCCGATGCTGTGAAAGTCAACCTCGAAGCACGCAAGGCAGGCGCTGGGAGCGCCTCAGAGGCCGCGAAAGCAATCGAGGAGGTTGAGGTCGTTGATCCGACGCACGTCAATCTCCTCCTGAACAGGCCGAGCCCTGGTCTTCTCGCGGCTCTCGCAACGTACCTTGGCTTCATGGTGTGCCCGGGGTCGATCGAGTCTGGCGACGTCGCCACCAAGCCGATTGGATCCGGCCCCTACCTGCTCGACAGTGGGGCGTCGGAGAAGGGTGTCAGCTACAAATTCACGGCGCGCGAAGATTACTGGAACAGCGACGCCTACCCGTTCGAAAGCGTCGAGATTCGACCGTACGAGGAGTTCACCGCGCGCTATAACGCACTCACGACCGGCCAGATCCAGTTCATGTACGGAACCCCCGATATGGTTCCCCAGGCGGAGTCTGCGGGTCTCACGGTGCAATCCGTGCCGGGCGAATGGCAGGGCATCATCCTGCAGGATCGCGGAGGGGAAATGTCTCCCGCGGTCGGCGACAAGAGGGTGCGACAGGCCATCAACTATGCGCTCGACCGCGAGGCCATCCTCGAAACGCACTACGGCGGGTTTGGGCAGGTCTCGACACAGACGTTCAACCCTGGGAGCCAGGCGTGGGTAGACGACCTCAACAAGCGTTACCCGTATGACCCGGTGAAGGCGCGAGAGCTCCTGGCAGAGGCCGGCTACGCGGATGGCTTCTCTATCCCGATCTCATACTCGGAAGGATTCATGTCTCCACTCGTGCCGATCGTGGTTCAGTATCTCTCCGACGTCGGAATCACCGTTGAAGAAGTGCCCGTGAACGGGTTCGCGAACGGGGGCCTCGAGACCCTCTCAGGTCAGCCGGCGTTCATGCTCTCGTTCGCCACCAACATCCCGGCGTGGACGGACGTGCTCAACAAGCTGACTCCCGACGCGCTCTGGAACCACTTCGGTTATACGGATGAAACGGTCGAACGTCTGATCGCAGAAATCCCGCAGACTGACGGCGAGGAGCAGGCTGACCTTTATCAGGAACTGAACACGCACCTCGTTGAAGACGCCTGGTTCGCTCCAATCGCAACACTGGAGAACATCTACCTGTCGGCACCGGAGATTGCCGTGACAATGCAGCAGGCTCAGCTCTTCCCGAGCCTTCGCAACTTCGCACCGGCAGACTAGCGCTCGTGCGAGTTGGTGGGCGGCACCGATTTTGGTCCGTCCACCAGCTTGCACTCTCACCTATATAGGGACGGATCATCGATGATCAGCTACATCGCGCGTCGGCTCACAGTTGGGTTGCTGCTCGCCCTCTCCGTGGTAACGGGAATGTTCTTTTTTCTGATGTTGACCGGGTCGGACCCCGCACGCGGAGCTTTGGGCCTCTACGCGACGGCGGACCAGGTCGCGACGAAACGCATCCAACTCGGCTTGAACCGCCCCGTCGTCGAGCAATACCTCGACTGGCTCTCGAATGCCCTGCGTGGCGATCTCGGGATATCGTCCGCGCAGAACGTGAATGTTATTGACCTCATCGTCACGCGACTTCCCGTAACGGTTTCGTTGGCCCTCGGTGCGGTCCTCGTCGCCGCGACTCTCGGAGTGGTCGTCGGTCTCCTTGCCGCCCTCAAGCCGGGCATCTTCGATCGCGGCTTGCAGATCGCAATCATGCTTGGCTTCAGTCTCCCCAACTTCTGGGTGGCGATCATCCTGGCGCTCCTCTTCGCCGTCAACCTTGGATGGTTCCCGGCAACCGGGTACGTCCACATCACCGATTCACCGTCTCGATGGCTGCTGTCGATCACGCTGCCTGTCATATCACTCTCCATAGGTTCGATCGCGGCGATCGCCCAGCAGCTCCGAAACTCGGTGATCACGACGATGAGCCAGGACTACGTCCGAACACTTCGAAGCCGCGGTCTCCCCGCGCGCACAATCGTGCTCAGCCATGTGCTCCGCAATGCATCTCCGCCGGCGTTGACGATGCTCTCGTTGCAATTCATCGCAGCGATGAGTGGCGCCGCCATCATCGAACGCGTTTTCGGCCTGCAGGGCATCGGCGCTGTCGCCATCAACGCGTCAGGGAATAGCGATGTCCAGGTCATCATGGGCGTGTTGCTCTTCACCGTGCTCATCGTCGTCATTGTCAACCTGGCCATCGACATCCTCTATGCGGCAATCAACCCGAAGGTGCGAATCTCATGACCCCACTGTCTCTGCGCGGCCAGCGCGTACGGCCATGGCGCGCCGTGCTCCGGAACCCGCTCGGGGTGGTTTCCGGCTCGGTGCTTGTGCTGATCGTTTTTGCAAGCGTCTTCGCGCCATTCATCTCGCCGCACGACCCGAATTTGGTTGTCCTCTCCGAGTCCCTCAGCCCCCCGAGTGGCAATCACCCCATGGGGACCGACGGCAACGGCCGTGACATCCTCAGCCGTCTTCTGTGGGGTGGGCAGGTGAGCCTGCAGGCGGGCCTCATCATGGTGACGACCGCAGTTCTCGTCGGCGTCCCCAGCGGTCTCATCGCGGGCTATTACTCGCGCTGGTTCGACAATGTCGCCAATTGGTTCTCGAACATGCTCATGTCGCTGCCCGAGATACTCATCATCATCGTCGTGATCAGTTCCCTCGGCAGTGGTCTTGCACCCACCATGATCACTCTTGGCGTCCTGGCGTCTCCTGACCTTTTCCGGCTCACGCGCAGCACGGTTGTCGGTGTGCGCAACGATCTGTACATCGACGCCGCCCGCGTTGCCGGGCTGAGTGACTTCCGCATCATATTCCGTCATGTTCTGTCGGTCGTCCTCGGACCGGTTGTCGTGCGCATCTCGTTCATCTTCGGAATGGCGATCATCGTGCAGTCAGGGCTGGAGTTCCTGGGTTTCGGCGATGCTTCCCGGCCCAGCTGGGGCGGTGAACTGAGTACGGCTTTCCAGAGCTTCCAACGAGCACCGCAACTGGTGATTTACCCCGGTTTGGTCATCGGGCTCACCGTGATGTCGCTTGCTCTCTTCGGCACAGCACTCGCGGACACCCTGGGGGTCGGCCGAAAGTCGGTCAGACGGGAGAAGAGGAGCACACCCGTCCGCCCGGTTGTCGCCCCTGCAGACCGGCGAGGACCGCGTGCAGAGGATGCTCGTCGTGGCGAGGCCTTGCTGAGCGTCGAGGGCCTCACTGTGGGTTACCCCCAAGAGGACGGGACCTTCACCACGGTGGTGGACGACGTGTCCCTGCAGGTCTCCCGCGGTGAGGTGCTCGGTCTCGTTGGAGAGTCGGGCTCCGGTAAGACCCAGACGGTCTTCGCGCTCCTCGGTCTCCTGCCGAGTGGAGCACAGACCGTCGCGAGTGCGCTCACGTTCGACGGACACAATATCGCTGGAGCGTCGGAAAAGCAGATGCAGGCATTCCGCGGGAAACGGATCGCGTATGTGCCGCAGGAACCGATGTCCAACCTCGATCCGTCGTTCACGATCGGCACCCAACTCACCCGTCCGATGCGGAACTCGTTGGGGCTGACGAAGAAGGAAGCGACAGCGAAAGCGATCCAGCTGCTGAAGCGGGTAGGGATACAGGACCCGGCTCGCATGCTCGCGTCTTACCCGCATGAGATCAGTGGGGGGATGGCCCAGCGAGTACTCATCGCCGGCGCGGTGTCGTGTGACCCCGACGTGTTGATAGCGGACGAGCCAACGACGGCACTCGATGTGACTGTTCAGGCTGAGGTCCTGTCGCTCTTGCGCAGCCTCCAGCAGGAACGCGAGATGGGAATGATTCTTGTCACCCACAACCTCGGCGTGGTAGCTGATATTTGCGACAGGGTCGCTGTCATGCGCTCCGGGGTGATTGTCGAACAGCAGGATGCCGTCGGCCTCTTCGCCACTCCCCAACACAGCTACACGAAGGCTCTGCTCGGAGCCTCGTTGGAAGGCCTGCCCGCGCGGGCCACGCGTGTCGAAACGGAGGTAACCCGTGGCTGATTCTGCTGCCGCAATCACAAGTGCGCCGCTCCTGGAAGTTGATGGGCTCAACGTCGTCTATCCCGGCCATGGCTGGCGTCGCCCTGGCTTTCACGCCCTCCACGACGTGTCATTGCAGATCGCACCGGGCGAGACGCTCGGCCTCGTCGGCGAGTCTGGCTCAGGAAAGACCACTCTCGGGCGCGCAGTGCTCGGCCTGACCGAGGTGCAAAGCGGATCCATTCGCTTCAACGATGTCGACATCTCGAACGCCAACCGCCGCACCCGAGGCAATCTGAGCCGTGACATCCAAGTGATCTTCCAGGACCCATACTCGTCGCTGAACCCGGCGATGACCGTCGCGGATATTCTTGGCGAGCCGCTTTCCGCTCAAGGCGTCTCTCGCGTGAAAGCAGCCGCCCGAATCGATGACCTTCTGGAACGCATCGGACTGCCAGCCGACAGCGGCGTGCGGTACCCGCGTGATTTCTCCGGTGGGCAACGACAGCGCATCGCGATCGCTCGGGCGCTTGCGCTCGATCCCAAGCTCATTGTGTGTGACGAGCCCGTGAGCGCACTCGACCTCTCAACGCAAGCTCGCGTGCTCGATCTCCTGATCGACGTACAACGACGAACCGGGGTGGCCTACCTTTTCATCTCCCATGATCTCTCGGTCGTTCGCTATATCAGTCATCGGGTCGCTGTCATGCTCCGCGGCGAGATCGTCGAGTCAGGCGAGGGCGAGGTCGTTACCTCTCAGCCTTCGCACCCGTACACCCAAAAGTTGTTGCTTGCCTCCCCGATTCCGGATCCCGCGCTCCAAGCGGAACGGCGGAACCAGTACCTCGCCCTTCCTACCTTCTAACTCAGACAAAGCAAAGGTGTTCTCAATGCATTTTGGTTTCAGTTCGTACTCCTTCTACCAGCAGCTCAGGGCAGGCAATATGACCCTTCTCGATGTCATCGACTGGGTATCCGCAAGCGACGCGACTCATCTGGAAATTGCGACCGTGTCACTGTCTCCAGAGATATCCAACGACACCTCGGCCCTCGACCGTTCGCCTGACCTCGTCCGTGCGATCAAGCAGCGGGCCGCCGATAACGGCGTGGTTCTGTCGAACCTGGTCGTTCCCGCTGACCTGGTCGGCGAGAATCGCAGCGCCGACTTCGAACGGCTCAAGCGGCATATCGACGTAGCCGCAGAATTGGGGATTTGCCTTTTCAGACACGACGTTGCCAAGTGGGGCTTCACCGTCGCGAGCATTGCAGAGCACGAGGCCCTGCTGTTGCGCGCCGCCGACGCATGCCGCGAACTGGCTCAGTACGCGGCGCAATACGGCATAACAACCAGTGTGGAAAACCACGGTCTATGGATGAACGGCAGCGAGCGGGTACGTCGGCTGATCCACCTGGTCGACGCCCCCAACTTCAAGACGACTCTCGACGTCGGTAATTTCATGTCTGTCGATGAAAATCCCGTCGTGGCGGTCGCTGCCAACGCTCCGTTTGCATCGATCATTCACCTGAAGGACTTCTACGTTCGCAGTCAATTCCCGGGTGACGGGTGGCACCATACCCCCGGTGGGTCTTACCTGCTCGGGTCGATCGTCGGTTTCGGCGACCTGGACATGCGGGGGATCATGCGTGGCATCGTGGATTCCGGATTCGACGGCTTCATCTCGATCGAATTCGAGGGGATAGAAGAGTGCTTGACGGCGGCTCCTATCGGACTCGCCAACGCCAAACGCCTCATGGCTGAGGCGGTGGCCGCGAAATGACGAAACTTGGAGTCGGAGTAGTTGGGGTTGGCAGCATCGCAGAGATGCATCTCGGTGCCTACGCGGCAAACCCAAACGTGCAGCTCGTCGGTGTCTATGACCAGAACCGCGAGCGTGCCGCGCAAAAAGCAGCGAGCTTCGGTGCGGAGTACAGTTTCGACAGCTTGGAGGAGATGCTCGCTGACCCGCGAATCGACGCGATCAGCGTCTGCACGTGGAACGACAGCCACGCAGCCATCTCCATTGCGGCGTTGGAGGCGGGCAAGCACGTTCTTGTCGAGAAGCCGCTCAGTCGCGAATACCACGAGGCTGAAGCTATTGCCGACGCAGCCAAGCGCAGCGACAAGCGGATTCAGGTAGGTTTCGTGCGTCGGTTCGGCGGCAACGCCGTAACCCTGAAATCGTTCATCGATGCCGGTCGACTGGGAACGATTTATCACGCTCGCGCCGTCAATATCCGACGGCTCGGCAATCCAGGTGGCTGGTTCGCGGACAGCAGCCGGTCCGGTGGCGGCCCGCTGATCGACATCGGGATACACGTGCTCGACCTGTGCTGGTTTCTGATGGGCTGCCCACGTGCTACGACGGTGAGCGCTGTCTCGCACAGCGTTCTCGGCAACCGTGCGAACGTTACGTCACTCTCGCGCTACAAGGTGGCCGACTACGATCCTGCGCTTAACGATGTGGAAGATTTCGTCACCGCTCTCATCCGCTTCGAGAATGGTGCATCGCTGACGCTGGACACGAGCTACTCACTGCATGCCTCGTCCGACCAGCTCTCAGTCTCGGTATTTGGAGACCGAGGTGGAGCGGAGCTTGAACCTGAACTGCGTCTCGTTACCGAGGATCTCGATACCGTCCTGAATATCGTTCCTCAGATCGATCACTCGACGTTCGACTTCGCGGAGGGGTTTGCCAACGAGATCGCTCATTTTGTGAAGCTTTGTCAGGGCGACGCCCTTGACATCGCTCCTATTGAACACGGTGTCGAAATGATGCGCATTCTCAGCGGAATCTACGATTCGGCGCGAATGGGTGTTGAAGTTGACCTGGCATGACGCAGACGGCGTCGTCGTGCGGGTCGGCGTCATTGGCTGCGGAAATGTGAGCACGAAGTACCTCAAGAATCTTATTGGCCGTCCGAGCATCCGGATTGTTGCCTGCGCCGACACTGACCGGACACGTGCAGAGACCCTGGCTTCGCAATATCCGGGAATGAGGGCGTGCAACGTCGAGGAGCTCCTCTTCGCGAGTGATATCGATCTCGTTCTGAATCTGACCGCTCCGGCGGCGCACTTCGACGTCAGCATGGCTGTTCTCCGAGCCGGTAAGCACGTGTACTCGGAGAAACCCCTGGCCACGACTCTCGACGATGCGCGCGCGCTCGTAAGGGAGGCCGAGGTGGCGAGGCTTCGGATCGGGGTCGCCCCGGACACGTTCCTTGGCGCCGGAACCCAGAGAAATATCCGGTTGCTTGAAGACGGCGCGATTGGGACCCCAATCTCTGTCAGCGCTGCCGTACTGAACGCCGGGCCGGAGCGGTTTCACCCGCATCCCGATTTTCTCTATCAGAACGGAGCCGGCCCGCTTTTTGATATTGGCCCGTACTACGTAACCGTCCTCACAGCAATGCTCGGGCCAGTGGCGCGTGCCGCGGCGTTCGCAGTGTCGGGGCGTAAGGAACGCGAGATACTCACAGGGCCACGCACCGGAGAACGCTTCGAGGTGGAGACTCCGACCCACGTCACCGCAATCTTGCAGTTTCGGCACGGGAGTACCGCGACGCTAACGACCAGTTTCGACGTTGTGCAGACCGGGATGCCCAACCTCGAAATTTATGGCGTACAGGGGACGATTTCGGCTCCACAAGCCAATTCATGGGGTGGTCCGATCTTCATCTCTACTGGAGAGAATGCGAGTTTCGTTGAGGTGCCTCTTAGCGCGGACGCCGAGCATGGGTATATGGGGATGGGGCTTGTCGATCTGGCCGCAAGTATCGTTGAATGTCGACCTCACCAGGCGAGCGGGACGCGAGGATTCCACGTGTTGGAGGTTCTTACAGCTATCTCGGAATCAGCCCGCAGAGGCGGAGTACTGATCGATGTCACTTCCACGACGGAAGAAGTATCGACTGGCGCCGTCTAAGCCTCAATCCACCGGTTCGGTTGTGAGTCTGACGGCGAGTTAAACCGAGAATGCCTTACTGATCGGGAAAAATAGAGCTTGTCTAGAGTTCTGTTTCACCGAAAAGGAAGGCATCTCGTAGATGCAACTTTCTCACACCTCCGCGGCGCTGTCAGCAACGTTCGATGAATCGAATCTCGTGTCGGCCGCCGGGCTGGTGCCCGCGATTGCGTTGGCGGTGAGAACCGGTTTGGGTGACCTGACTGATCAGCGGTTGAGCCTGCCAGGGTACTTCGGCGCGAACGCAGGTTTGAAGGTCACCGCCTTGGTGGCTGGGATGGTCGCCGGAGCCGATTCGATTGACGATATGGCAGTGCTGCGCCACGGCGGGATGAGCTTTTTATCGGTGCTTACGCACCCTCGACCCTGGGTTCGTTCCTGCGAGCCTTCACCTTCGGTCACGTCCGCCAACTCGACGCGGTCGCTTCCCGCTGGCTCCAACGGTTAGCGGCCGCGACTCCGATCACGACGGGTGTTGACGAGTACGCCATCGTCGATATCGATGACACCATCAAGGAAGTCCACGGTTATCAGATGAGTATTTGGTGCCTTGAGAGCCACCCGATCGTGCGGTTTAGAGCCAGCGATCGTGCGGAAGAGAGCCAGTGGTGGTGTGGTGGGGAGCCACTGGCTCTCGGCCCGATTGTTAAGCGCTGGTGAGGGCGGTCTACTCCTGTCGACGACGGGTGAATACTGACCCCATAGCGTCGGATGAATATTGACCCCTCCGACATCCTTGGAGGGTGATTTCAGTGGAAGATTGGGCAGAGATTCGTCGTTTGCATCGGGCCGAGCAGGTTCCGATCAAGGAGATCGTGCGCCGGTGGGGGTGGCACGTAACACGGTGCGCGCAGCGCTGGCGTCGGACGAGCCACCGGGGTACTCGCGTTCGTCGAAAGGGTCGTTGGTCGACGCTGTCGAGGGCGAGGTGCGCAAGCTGCTGCGTGATTTCCCGCGAATGCCAGCGACGGTCATCGCGGAGCGCATCGGTTGGGAGCACTCGATCACGACCTTGAAAGACCGCATCCGCCAGATCCGACCCGAGTATGCGGGCGTCGATCCAGCGGACCGGATCGTGCACGAGCCCGGGGCCGCGACGCAGTGCGATCTGTGGTTTCCCGAGCCAAAGATTCCGGTCGGGCACGGGCAGTCGTTGATGCTGCCGGTGTTGGTGATGACGTTGACGTTCTCGAAGATGCTCACCGCGGTGATGATCCCTTCCCGGCAGGCCGGGGACATTCTGGCGGGCATGTGGCAGCTGATCGCGGGTATCGGCGCAGTCTCGAAAACGTTGGTGTGGGATCGGGAATCCGCGATCGGTGGGACCGGGAAAGTGACGGTGCCGGCAGCGTCGTTCGCGGGCACGTTAGCGACCAGGATCGTGTTGGCGCCGCCGCGAGATCCAGAGTTCAGGGCATGGTTGAACGCAATAACGGGTTCCTGGAGACTTCGTTCCTTCCCGGGCGCAGCTTCGCCTCACCGGAGGACTTCAACACACAACTGGCGGCTTGGTTACCGAGGGCTAACACCAGGACGGTGCGGTCGTTGGCCGGGCGGCCGGTGGACGTGCTCGAGCGGGACCGGGCCGCGATGACCGCGTTGCCGCCGATGCCGCCAGTGACCGGGCTCCGTAGCCGGGTGCGTCTGGCCCGCGACTACTACGTGCGTATCGATTCGGTCGACTACTTGGTCGACCCGCGAGTGATTGGCCGCCTGGTGGACGTGACCGCGACCCTGACCCGGGTCCTCGTCACCTGCGGCGGTCAAGTCGTCGCCGACCATGCAAGGTGTTGGGCGGACCGGGTCGTCGTCACCGACCCGGCCCACGTCGCCGCGGCGAAGAGTCTGCGGCGCTCGTTTGCCGATGACCGGCGTGCTCGGGACAGAGCACACACCAAACCCCGGGAGCACACCGTCGTTTTCCGGGCGTTACCGGACTACGACGCCCTGTTCGGGATCGATTTCCCGGTGAACCTGGCCACTGGAGAGGTCCTCGACTGATGGCTGCCGAGAAGATCGCCTCGACGATGGGTTACCTAGTGCGGGCGTTGAAGACGCCCACGATCGGCCGCGTCTGCGAATCGTTGGCCGATCAGGCGCGCGACGAGGCTTGGTCCCACGAGGAATACCTCACCGCGGTCCTCCAACGCCAGGTCGCCGACCGGGAGGCCAACGGCACGAGCCTGCGGATCGCGGGGGCACACTTCCCGCAGGTGAAGACGTTGGAGGACTTCACTCTGGACCATCAGCCCTCGCTGCGCCGCGACGTGCTCGCTCACCTGGCCACTACAACGTTCGTGGCGAAGGCAGAGAACGTGGTCCTGCACGGCCCGCCCGGGGTCGGGAAGACCCACCTCGCGATCGGCCTGGGCGTGAAGGCCGCCCAAGCCGGTTACCCGGTGTTCTTCGACACCGCGACCGGGTGGGTGGCCCGGCTTGGTGCTGCGCACGCGGCGGGCCGGCTCGACGCGGAGCTGAAACGGTTGCGACGTTACCGGCTCCTGCTGATTGACGAGGTCGGCTATCTACCGTTCGACGCGGACGCAGCGAATCTGTTCTTCCAACTCGTTGCGTCTCGTTACGAGCAAGGTTCGATCTTGGTCACTTCGAACATGCCCTTCGGGCGGTGGGGCGAGATCTTCTCCGACGACATCGTCGCCGCGGCCATGATCGACCGTCTCGTCCATCACGCGGAGGTCCTCAGCTTGTCCGGAGAGTCCTACCGCACCCGGGCCCGCCGCGACCTTATCGCGGCGACAAACGCTGGCAACGGCAACTAACCAACACAGCAAAACCAAACAGAGGGGGTCAATTTTCAGATGACGATACAGGGTCATTTTTCGGCCGACGTTGACAAAAGGTGAAAAAGGAAAGGGTTCAACGGCGCCGCGCAGCGGCTCGATCAGTGGCCGGCCTCCGTGCCGGCTTTTTGGATCCAAGATGTGGCGCATAACAGCTCCAATCGGGGCAGTTAACTTCCCAGCGGTCGTCCCTGTCGGAATCCTCCGGGATTTCGTGGGAATGGTTCTCCGTTGTTGAACTCGACCGCGAGCCGTTCGAGTTCCCGCTCGAGAGCCCCATCAACGAGCGCGGCCATCGAGCTGTACCCTCCTTCGTACCCGGCCGTTCGAAGCACAGCCGTTTCGGCTCGCTTCTTGAGCGAGACACGGAGCCCGAAGGTCACAGGCCTTTTCTCGTCGGTCTCGACTGGGCTTCTGCGCGGCCGATTCGATTCACGAGTCTGGGGAGTTGGGGCGATCGTTGGTTCGTTATCGACCGAGGGGACGACAGCCGGAGGATCGATTGTGGTCGAGGTGCGCACTTCTTCTACTTGGGGCGAGAGTTTGATGGGGCTTGCGCTCCCTGGCCGTCGGCGGCTTGGTGTAGTCATGCTGCTTTTCCCTTAGGAGCGAGGAACCGGGCTTGGTAGGCGCGAGCGACTGCGTCGTAGATGGCAACGGTCTTACGTCCGTTCCTGTCGTGCCAGTCCGATAGGGAAACCGCGGCAGCGTCCGCCTCTGCGAAACGGGACCACTCGGGTATATAGGGCGGGTTCAGGAGATCGGAACCGTCCGGGAGTTTCACCACTCCCCCGAGGTTCCAGACGAGATCGCCGAATTGCTCGCGTAGCCCTTCGATTTGGTAGTCGTGTTCGCTGGTCGCCTTCCTCCGCGTTACTACGACGCCGCCCACACTGAGGTCTGGGTTACCAATATCCATTGCGTGACGAGTGACGAAGTCATTCACCCGGATTGCAGCCTCAACGGAGTCATAATTTGGGTCGGTAGGAATGATGATCGTGTCTGCAGCTGCCATCGACATTTGGACGAGATGCCCGAGGTCAGGCCGGGTGTCAACGAGGATGACATCGTAATCCTCACTCCAGCCCTCGAGCGCCTTCTTAAGCCTTCGTACCGCGCCTACAACACCAGCCTCGGTCTCCCTGTTGATTAGGTCAAACCGTGAAGGGAGCACGTCGATATTTCCGGCTTCCACCGTCGGTGTTCCATCTGGGAGCGTCCATCGGCATCCGACCACGGCACCCTCTGCGACACCAACCTGGTCCGCCTTGATCACTTCCGACATCGTGACAATTGGTTCGGTTGGATCCCAATCCACGCCTAGGCGTCGAGTGGCGTTTGCCTGGGGATCCATATCAACCACAAGTACTTGCCAATTTGCGCGGGCAAGCGCCGCAGCGAGTTGCACAGTCAGCTCTGTCTTGGACACGCCGCCCTTGTTATTCGCTACAACCGTTGTATGTGCCAACTGCGCACCCTTTCTTCGAGCCGGTAAACAATACTTGTTTGTGTTTACTGGATTACTTGCAAATCAAGTATTGCGTTGCAATGGTTTATTGCATTGATCGACACGCGGAAGGCAATAAATACCATGAATACAATACTTCTTTGTCTTACAAGACTTGTTTTTATTGCATTTTGCGATTCTTAGCGCTTGAGGCCAAGATCTGAGTGCGGGCGGATGGGCCGCGTCTGCAAGAGAGTCATGAAGTTCTCGATGCGCTGCATCCCTGACGTGGGGTCGGGAGTGGCTCCGAGCGACACGAGTCGATCTTTTCCGTCCGCGCTGGTGATGAGGAGGCAGGGATAGTGCTCTTCTCGCTCGCCGGGGCCGCGACTGAACAGGTTGTTGCCAAGATGTTCTTCGACGTGAGTGACGGCGTCGATGTTCAACCATTGGTCGTCTGCGCCGATCGCCGGTCTGCCATCGCTGTCGTATTCCGTGATAACGAGTTTCACGAAATTGCTCATGGGTGCACTCCTGTCCGACTTGTGGGGGTTGGCTTGAGCGTAATTTTCTGTCGACTCCGGCCGGACGGATCCCGTCCAGCTGTGGAGAAGTTCTGGTTGGCGGGGGAGTGTGAGGGGAATCACCCCTCACGGCGGGCCGCCCTGGCCGCCCCGCCCCGCCGGATATAGGTGTTCGAGTGCGGCCATTGCGATTTCGAGGGCACGCTCGGGTGTCATTCCTGCCGGGTTGACCTTCCCCGGAATGTAGCGGGTCGTCAGCGGCGCTTTCTCGGTTGAACGGGCGACGCTCAGCCCACCAGCGAGAACGGGGGTGCTGAGTCGTTCGTTCTCAAGGATCCACAGCCTGTAATGCGCGTTCTGTTCCCTGGTCGGTCTGCTGATCAGCCGCGGAGACGGCCGGTGCATCCTCGCGGCCCATGCTTTCCGTTCCTTTCGAAGTGCGGCCGTGTTGCCCGGTTCCGGGCTGAGGAATCGGTGAGCTGGCATGCGACGTGCGGTCTCGCGGCCGACGTACGGTTTCAGGTTCTCCTCCACTCGTTCCCAGCGCTTTCTGGCTGCTTCGCGCGAAGCCGTGGCAGGGTTCTGCCATTGGGAGACATTGAACAGCAGCAGGTGAAGGTTGGGGGACCGTGCTCCTTCTGCCCTGATTTTTTCGATCCGCGTTGTAGAGGCTGTGGCGAGGCCGTGGAAGAACGCTGATGCTGCTTTTCGGGATTGTGCGATTTCCTGGCTGGTCCTCAACGTGAGGTGGCCTGTGGTCGTGGTGGTCATGTCTCTCTCCCCTTGGACAACTTGTTTTTTTGCCTTCCGGCGAGAGAAATCGATAGCGACCGGGAGTACCGCAGTGCCCGGAATCTCGGGCGAAATAAGGGAGCGTGCGACCGCGTCCGAGATTGTGGGTGACGCAGGTGCGGAGGGAGCTACGATGACCGGCCGGAATGGTCACAAAGGCTCAGCAAACAGCGCCGTGCAGCGGCTCCGACGGGTTGGGCTTTGCAGCGGCTACGCCGCTGCTCCGCGAAACGAACCAGAACGGAGTGGAACCGTGACTCTGGTGACTGGCTGTCGCCTGGTGGGGGAGTGTGAGGGGGCGCCGGCCTCCTCACGGCTGGCCTGAGCGTGTCCCAGGCCAGCCGTGCCCGGTCTATAGGCGGCGGAGCATGGCAACGACGCGGGGGAGCGGGACGGCACACCTCGTCCAGGATCTTGGGCTCGGGTTTGCGGCTTGCTGCTGCGGTGATCAGCGCCACCTGGTGGTCGGTGAGGCTGAGGCTTCCGCCGGTTTCGGTGTAGACACCGAGAGCCAAAGCGTTGCCGAAGACCGCAGTGGGGGGTACCGAGCACGCCCAACGACGCCTTCCTCCTCCAGATAGACTTTCGTGAGATCTTGAAGGGCCAGTCGGACACACCACGATGGGTGACTCCTGCACCAAGCCACCGCACCAACATTCAGCACTGCGACGGCGACCAGCGCCATTCGACGCGAGAGCCGCTCGCCCGCTACGGTGGAGCGAAGCGGACTAGTAGAGCGTGCGTCACGGTTACCATCCGCGACGGACTGATGGGGGCAGATGCGATGGCCGAGCCCATAAGCGGCGCCCATCAGGGGACCATCGAAGCCACCCTGATTGCTCGGATCCTCATTGAGGTTCAAGCTTTACTCTGGGCACGGTCGAGCCCCTTGGCGACAACGACTGGGCTTGACTCCGAATTTCGGAGACAAGCGGAGTCCATCCTGGATGAGGCGCTACTCGCCCTGAAGACCGGCGGGTTCAACCCATCTCCGGTGTCGGTCGAGTATGGTGACCGCGCGAGCATGACCAACACTGGATTGCTTCGAGCAACTCAGAACCGTCATCCTGCGGACAGCCTCATGGCTGCAGAGGCGCTTTTCGGAGTTGCATTGCCCTCGTGGTCACGTACGCACAAACAGAAACCGAGAGCGCAACCATAGCCGTAGCTCAAATCCTCCATCACGCAGTTTGGCGTCGATTCCCTCCCGGCGCGATCGCGTACACGGAAGCTCTCCGTCAGAAGATCAGCACCGCGAATCAGGAGAGCCGCAACTATGTCGCGCGCGAGCTGCATGACCGCGTTGCTCACAACCTCGCAGCCTCGATCCAACGAATCGAACTCGGTGTCTTAGATTTGGATGGGGCTGAGGGCTCCCAACATTTCGACGCCGCGGCGTGCATAATCCGGACCGCACTCACCGACGTGCAGTCGATCTCCTTTGACCTGCGACAACGCGTAGGGACAGACTTTCTCGACGACGCCATAAGGAAATATGTCGACAACGTCATCGGGACAGAATCGGAAATAGTGGTCGTCTCGGAGGGCTCACCCCGCCTCTTACCCTCTGCGCAAGCTGAAGAGCTCTTCATGATCGCTATCGAAGCGATCCGAAACTCCCGCCGCCATGCGGGGCCCGCGTCAAGGGTGATGGTCTCGCTTGTCTGGCGAGATGCGGATTTGAGCTTGTTCGTGGTCGACGACGGTCCCGGAATCCCAAAAGACGCGACCAGTGCCAAATCGCTCGGAATCATCGGGATGGAGGAGCGAGCCGGCGCCATAGGCGCCGATATGTCCGTGCATTCAACCAAGTCCGGAGTAGCGGTCCACATTCACCTGCCACTGTCTTCGAAGGTGGACGGGACGTGACCTCTCTGCGGGTGATCGTTCTCGACGACCACGATCTCTTCCGGGAAGGCCTGGTGGCACTCCTGGAAAAGAGCTCGGAGATCGTCGTAGTTGGTGAGGCCAACAACTCTTGGGATGCTGTGCCGATGACACGAGCGACAACTCCAAACGTAGTTCTCCTCGACATCGACATGCCGGGACCATCGGCCTACACGACGGTGCGAGCTCTGAAACGGACAAGCCCCGCAACCCACGTAGTCATCCTTACAATGCACGCGGATCGCGTGCTTGAGGCCGAACTGGTCGAAGCAGGCGCTTCCGCCTACCTCACAAAGTCGCTTCGCAGCTCCGATCTCATCTTGGCGTTGCAGCGCATGGGACAGGTTCGCCGACCCGAGGGGGGCGGCAATAGGGAAAGACCTGAGCGGCGGAGACTTCTCTCTGCGAGGGAGGATCAAGTACTCCAAATGCTCGGTAGGGCGATGACAAATGCTGCAATAGCGGAGAGCTTGTCAATACAAGTTGGAACAGTCAAACGCCATGTGAGTAATCTCTACTCAAAACTTGGCGCTACATCGCGGATAGATGCGTTGAATAGGGCTACCCGGATTGGACTCACTGGGGAGCCCCCGCGATCAAGAGCCGCTGGGGCGACCGTCCCTCATGGGAACGAGGACCAACTCGGCAGGTTGGAGCGTCCGGAAGATGGGCCGAAAGACACATATTCTTCAAGCCTCAATCAGACATAACCTGCGCGGAGGGAATCTGTACAAGCTGCGCAGTGCCACTGCTTTGGAAACTTAACGACTTCTTGCGCAGTAGCTCAATATGCAAGGGGAGAAACATGCCGTCGACTAAAAGAGGGCGGTTAGCTTTGAGGTTGGTCGGTGCGTTGCTAGCTTTCGGCGGCATCGTCCTTGCTCTCCTCTTTGCAGCCATTCGTGAACGATACTCGAAACCCTGACTACTATTGCCAAGCGCTGGCGCCGGCACCTGTAGCGGTTATCGAACCGGTCGAAGCGGGGGCAACCGGGGAGGTCACCTACCTGCCTCTAGGCGTGTCCTGCACCTTCCGGTCGGCGGAAGGGCAAGAGCTCACTGTCCCAACAAGTTGGGAGACCACCTTTGCGTTAGCTGGCGGTATTTGCATTTCCGGTCAAGTCCCGTGGAGTGGTGTAGCCATGTTTCCTTCGGTCGGTGGGGTTAGGCGCTGAGTTCGAGGGTGAGCTGGTCGGCCACCTCCTCGTTCGTTTTGGAGACGAGAGTGAGGCGGCTCTTGGCAAGGATGTCGAGGCCGAGGTAGCGGCGCCCTTCAGCCCACTCGTCGGTCTGCTCGGCGAGGACGGCGCCGACGAGGCGGGTGATCGCGTCGCGGTGGGGGAAGATCCCAACGCTGTCGGTGCGGCGGCGGATCTCCCGGTTCAAACGCTCGTTCGGGTCTGCTGCACGGAAAGGTGACATCTGATCTGGCTTGCCCGGGAGGGCGGCCTGGAAGGATGGCATTGTGCCTAAGCCCTACCCGAGCGAGT
>NZ_JADOUY010000008.1:0-108163 GCF_015752285.1 Mycetocola sp. CAN_C7 | reverse complement strand
CGGCTCGGCTACCTCAGCCCGGACGAATACCGCACCCAAACAACCGCCATCGCCTAGGGTTCAATTATCGTGTCCAACTTTCGGGGACCACTCCAAAAATCCGTTCGTGTTTTTCTTGTGGGCTATTGGCCGGTTGTCGCGTTGCGAGGTGTTCGTGGATCAGCGCAACTGCCGCTCAACGGCACGCTTCGCGTCCGTGAGGTTTCCGAACAATCCGAGGTTGGCGCTGCGTCCGTCCCTGGCGGTGAAACCGGAATCGGCGACCTTCTCGATCAGCCCGACGAAGTTGCCGTCGGTGCTGCCGGCCCAGAGTCCGGCGGCGACGGGAACCCATACGACAGAGAGTTGTTTCTGGACGCTGGCAGATGGCCGAACAGCCTCAATGGTCATGGAATCTCCCGCGGATCATGACCAGCCACGACGCTAAACCCGTCGTGATCAACGAGAACTCAGTGAATGGTCACTTACAGTAAACCGTACGTCCCGACCGCTCAATAAGGGCTTGACTTCACAGGTAGCACGCCGCTGTCCTGGCCACGTCAGTGCTCGGGGGGCGGTGAATCTGCAGGAGCCGCAGGTGTGTGTGGCGCGGTTGGCTCGGTGCCTCGGCCTGCTGTCGGCTGGTGTGAGCCGTCCTCTCCGAAGACGACCAGGCCGTGGGAGCTGTTGGCCGATGCGGTGAGTTCGGCGATCCACTGGCGGTTGATGGTAGGCGGCCTGCTGCCCCAGAACTTGAAGTAGAGAGGGATCGACGGATGCAGCCACACCGAGCTCCGCCCGTTGCCGATGCTGACGGCATCCTTCCAGGAGAGGAGGAAGCTCTCACCGCAGCGGAGCTTCTGGACGATCACGATCTGGAGATGCGCGAGGAGCCGATCGTCGAACTCGACGATCACGCCGTCGTACGTCAAGGTACCCATCGTCACTCGCTTCATCCGATGCCCCCGTCAACGACCCGCGCGGCGGTGTCGTATGACCTGCCCGCCGTTGCCGACGGGTTAGTGCCGATTTTGGCGGGTCTGGCGCTGAATGGCAAGCAAATTTCGCCGTACGGGCATCGAGAAGGCCCCGAGAGGCCGGAAATCAGACGACGACGCCGTGCTCGCGCAGGAACGGTGCGGGGTTGGTGTGTTCGCCGTCGATGGCGACCTTGAGGTCGAGGTGGCATCCGCTGACCACGCCGGTCGCGCCGACCTCGGCAATGACCATGCCACCCTCGACGACGTCACCGACAGCCACCTTGTACGAACCGCCGAGAAGGTGACCGTAAATGGTCTGAAGTCCGTCGCCGTGGTCGATGATGACCCGGTTGCCGAACGCGCCGGCGTTGCCGGTGAATGACACCGTACCCGCAGCGGCTGCCTTGATCGGCGTTCCGCATGCGCCGCCGAAGTCCATGCCCTCGTGGAACGAGCTGGAGCAGCCTGCGCCGTTGCAGATCAGGCCGCGGGGGCCGTACTTCGACGTGATCTCGCCCGGCAGGGGACGCCACCAGCCGGTGGACGACGGGGCCAGGTAGGCGGCGAGGGCAGCGGCGCTGTCGTAGATGTAGCTGGACGACGCGTAGCTCGCTTCGAGCTCGGCCTCGCTCGTGGCCGAGTAGCTGTCGCGAGCCATCTCAGAGAGCGTCACGTCGTCGCTCACCGTCAGCGACTGTGTCGCAGGTGCATCTGTTGTGAGAGCCGCGTTCGCGTCGGCGATGGCGGCTGTGCCGGAGCCGGGTGAGAACGCGTAGGCGGGAAGCGCCACCGTTCCCAGCAGAGCTGGGATAGCGAGGGCGACGATTGCCGGTGACCGGAAGGAACGTCGACGCCCGGTGCGGGGGACTCCCTGGTTGTCGGTGTCGCGAGCGCGGACCGGGGCGGCGTCGTCGACCGGCAGGTTGATCGACAGGGGCCGGTGGGGTGCAGTCGGGGGTGCAATGAATGCCGCAGCGATCGAGGAGTGATGCGCCTCGAGCGGAACGAACGCGTCGACGGAATCTTCGGCGATCGGAGTCGGCTCGGGTGCAGTCGCAGGGACCGGCATCTCGGTGAAGTCCGCATCGTTCCGAGGAACGAGTTCGGTGAGATCGAAAGCAGCAGAACCGTCCACGTCCTGGTCGGCCCAAACGGGCGACAGCGTGATCGTCTCTTCGACGACGGAAACATCCTCCGGGGTGGTCGGGCGTTCGGCCTGAATGGCCGCACGCGCATCACGACGGCGACGAAGGGGCGTCGGCTCAGCGGCGACAGGAGCGTCGTCCACGACCGATTCAGCGGCGCGCTGGCGCAGGCTGCGACGGCTGGGAAGTTCGGTGGTCTCGCGGGTCTCTTCGCGGATGGTTCGCTGCCGGTCTCGTCGGGTCAGCTGACCGTCTCGCGACTGGGGGGCACCATCATTCGCCAAAGTATTCTCCGGGGACCTCACTGGCGGCACACAAAAAAGGTGCTGCCTCGTCTTGCAACATGTATCGGGAAACCGCGTGAGAAGACGAGTGGGAGGCACTCACGCACTGTCCGGTCGCTCAGGTTCAAGCGGTTGGATTTCCCCAACCTTACGCGAAGTGACAGAGAATTTCATCCCTTAAGCGACCTAAGTTAACAAAACGGTAACGGCGCCGGACGCACAATGTGATCTTTTCCACGAGTATCACGCTCACATTGGCATGCGGATGCGGAGGATCTGCAACAACGTGTAGAAATGCTCATGAATTGCAGCGAAGTGGCATCCGTCGCCGGCGCGCGAAACGCACAGGTTCTTCCAAGGCATGCGATCGCCTCATGAAACTTACGGTTTGCGCGTGGCGACCTGTTTGTTGGCCTCGGCCTCGCTGATGAGGTGGAGACCGCGGGGGCCGAACGATGAGTCGGCGAGGACCTCGAGCCACTGACGATTGAGCTCGGGCGCTTTGCCGCCGACGAAGCGGAACTGGATAGGCACCGACGGTGAAACCCAGACAGACACACGGCCGGAGCCCTCCTCGGGAGTGTGCTCCCAGCTGACGAAGAAGCCCTCCTGCCGCCGGAGCTTCGAGCCGATGACGATCTTGAGGTGCGCAAGTGCCCGGTCATCGATTTCATATTCGGTGCCGTCGCCGTAGACCAGGAATCCCATGTACTCATTGTGCACGAAAAAGCCGTCGTCACATGACAGATCTGGACGGCAATCCGGATCGGTCTATCCGCCGCATCCCCCAACACCTGCCTAAGCTGAGTGCATGACCGAACATGAGCCCGTCGGTATCGCTGTTGCCCAGTTCGCTCCAGAGGCCGACACGGAGGCGAACCTCTTCGCCATGCGCGTTCTGGCGGAGCGCGCGGTGGAGCGCGGAGCATCCGTTGTCGTCTTCCCTGAGTACTCGAGCTATTTCAGCAATCCGCTGAGTGAGGAGCTCGTCGCCCATGCCGAGCCGATCGACGGGATCTTCGTAGGGTCCCTCGCCGGTCTGGCGCAGGAACTCGGCATCCACGTTGTTGCCGGGCTGGTCGAGACGACGACGGACCCGGCTCGGTTCGCGAACACGATCGTCGCGCTCTCGCCTCAGGCGGAACTCGTTGCTCGGTACCGGAAGCAGCACCTCTACGACGCGTTCGGGCAGAGCGAGAGCGACTGGGTCGTGCCTGGCGATCTCGACGAGCCCGAACTCTTCGACGCGGGTGGGCTGCGGTTCGGCATCCAGACCTGTTACGACATCCGTTTTCCTGAAGTCACCCGCAGGATCGTCGACGCAGGAGCGGATGTCGTGCTCGTTCCCGCCGAGTGGGTGCGCGGGCCGCTCAAGGAACACCACTGGCGCACGCTCGTGGCCGCACGGGCCATCGAGAACACGGTGTACCTGGCTGCAGCCGACCACGTTCCCCCGATCGGTGTGGGCAACAGCATGGTCGTCGACCCGTCTGGAGTGCCGATCGCCGGCGTCGGAACCGAGACGGATGTCGCTGTCGGCTTCGCGTCAGCCGCGACGATCGCGCAGGTCCGCGCTGTCAACCCGGCGCTGCGGGCCAGACGCTTCAGCGTTGTACCCCGCTCCGACTGACCCGATGCGACTGACCCGCTGCGGTGACCCGCTGCGGGTGACGGTCAGGCGCTGAGCACCGCGAGCCTGGCAGCGGCTTCTTCGAGCACCGACGTCTTTTTGCAGAACGCGAACCGCACCAGCGATTGGTACTCGGAACGGTGGCTCTCGTGCACGAATGCGGTGATCGGAACAGCGACCACACCCGCGCGGTGAGGAAGCCGGCGGCAGAAGTCGACGGCATCCGTCACTCCGAGGGCGGATGCGTCCGCGACGATGAAGTACGACGCCTGGGGGAGCGAGAGGTCGAATCCGGCTTGTCGCAACCCTCCGGCGAGGATGTCGCGCTTCGCGGCGAGATCGTCGGCGATCGTGGTGAAGAACGCGTCAGGCAGTCGCAGTCCGGTCGCCATTGCGGGCTGGAAAGGGGCACCGTTCACGTAGGTGAGGAACTGTTTGACCGTCGTGATCGCTGTGATCAGGTTCGCCGGCCCGGTTGCCCAGCCGATTTTCCACCCGGTGGTGTTGAACGTCTTGCCGCCGGAGGACAGGGTGATCGTGCGGTCGGAGGCGCCCGGCAGTGAGGCGACAGGAACGTGCTGTGTTCCATAGGTGAGGTGCTCGTACACCTCGTCGGTCACGATGATCGCGTCGTGGCGGATGGCGAGCTCGACGATGAGTTCGAGGGTGCTGCGGTCGAAGACGGCACCAGTCGGGTTGTGTGGGTTGTTGACCAAAATGAGGCGCGTGCGGTCGGTCACGGCGCGGCGCAGGTCTCCAGGATCAGGTTGAAAGTCCGGCCAGCGGAGGGGCACGGTGGTGTGTTCGGCGCCGGCGAGGCCGATCAGCCCGCCATAGGCGTCGTAGAACGGCTCGAAGGTCAGGACTTCGTCGCCGCGCTCGGTCAGGCCGAGGATCGCTGCGGCGAGGCCTTCGGTCGCACCGGCTGTGACCAGCACCTGACTGTCGGGGTCAAGCGCAATGCCGTAGAAACGTTGCTGGTGTTCGGCGATGGCCAGGCGCAGGTCGGGGATGCCGCGGCCAGGCGGATACTGGTTCGCCCCGTCCGCGATGGCTTTGCGAGCGGCGTCGAGAACCTCGTCTGGACCATCCTCATCGGGGAACCCCTGGCCGAGGTTGATGGCGCCGGTCGTCACGGCGAGCGCGCTCATCTCGGCAAAGATCGTCGCTGCAATCGAACCGTCCGGCTGAAGCAGGCCCGCGCCCGCTGCTGCTCGTTGCCAGGCACCGTGCTCTGCCATGCCGTATCTCCCTTGTTCCGGAGTTCAAGGCTAGCTGCATGCGCTTGCCGCCCTGTGTCGTCACCCATGCTGCACTTTCTTGTCGATGCTGCAGTTGCAACTGCAGCATCGACAAGAAAGTGCAGCATCGACGGAATCGGCGCGCATGGAACTACAGCATGAGCACAAAAGTGCAGCACGAGCACAAAAGTGCAGCACGGGCAGCGGCTCTCTTGCCGATTGTGGATAAGTCTCCCGAAACCGAGAGGTCTGTTCTACCCTGTCGCCATGGCCAATGACGGGTCGGGAAACACCAGACGGATGCTGCGGCAAGCGCTCGCGGTCCCACTCGGTTGCGTTCTGGTCGCTCTCGTCCTCAGCGGATGTGCAACCACAACTCCGCCGACACCGACGCCGACGGACACTTCGATCTTCGCATCCGAGGAGGAAGCGCTGGCGGCGGCCACCGATGTGTACCAGCAGTACAACGCTGCATTCGACGAGGCACTAGCAACCGGGGGCGGAGATATGAGCGCCCTGGGCGAGCTGACCACACCTGAACATCTTGAAGAGCTGGCCGAACCAGGAATGATCGACGAAAATGGCTGGCATACGGATGGATCGTCTTCCTTCGAGATCATCGAAGTCGCCTCTTTTGAGTCGTCGGCAGACGGGATTGAAATCTCCTTAAACCTCTGCCGCGACCTCTCCGCTGTACGAATTCTTGATTCTAGCGATAGTGACGTCACGCCAGACGACTGGCCGCAGCTGGTAGGTCTCAATGTTCGATTCCGAGAGTCTCAAGACGCCGGAACTCCGCTCGTAGTCTCAAAGGTGAATTCGTGGTCGCCAAACATTTGTTAGTAATGGCCGCCGCAGCGGTGGCGATAAGTTGTGGCTTCACTGCATCAGGCGGGGTGGCCGAGGCCGCATCTGATTGTGATGTCCAAGACAAGGTCTACGGCTTCTGCACCGACTCGGCCATCGACGGCGGCGAGGCCATCATCCGCGGTGATGGAGAAACCGACGGCGGCGGAGGCAACGGCGGCAACGGTGGGGGTGGCGGCCGAGACAACTCCAACGGCGGCAACGGGGGAGAGGCGGGACCATCGGTTCCGAGCCGTGACTTCGAGTGCGCAACCGGCCCGCTCTGCGCGGTCGAGGCGATCACGCTCAGTGATCTGGCGAGCTTCCGACCGGTCGCGCCCACCCTCAGCATGGAACCCGACGGGTGGATGCTGATCGGCCTCCCCGCCAATTTCATCGCACGCACGCAGACCCATGTCGTCTCCGGCAGTCTCTTCAGCTACCCGCTCGCTGTTCGGTTCACCCCTTCGAGTTACGCCTGGTCATGGGGCGACGGCACATCGTCGAGGTCGACGGTGCCGGGCGCCACCTGGGCTTCGCTCGGCCTTCCTGAGTTCTCACCCACCCCGACAAGCCACGTCTATGACGACAGGGGCGTGTACCGAATCTCCGTGACGGTCTCGTACACCGTCGAGTTTCGCGTCGCTTCCCTCCCCTGGCGGAGCATCGCCGGGACACTGCCAGGACCGGCAACCATCGTGGCGGCGCTCGCCGGAGATGCGAAGACCGTTCTGGTCGAGCACGAGTGCAACCGGAACCCGGATGGTCCCGGCTGCTGATCCCAGCTTCTAGGCTGGACTTCAGCTCCTCGGCCGCGACCAGACAGGCGACGACGAGACGCTGGCAATGTCTCGGCAGGACCATAGAGCGCTCACAGTGTGCGCTTATGGAACGCCCAGCTTGGCGGTGGAAGCTGTCTGTGCTTGGAAGGAGCAAGACATGAACGATCACCCGCAGGATTCGAACGACGCCCGTGAGCCCGAGGGGCTCCGCCCTGAAGCGGATGCCGTCTCCACCCCCAGCGAGACGCCGGCCACTGGCGATCCCGCCGCGGGCGACTCGACCGCCGCAGCCTCGACACCCGACGCGGCTTCCAGCCAGCATCCCGTAGCCGACAACGACGAGTACATTCCACCGGCACCTACCTACTTCCCGCAGGCAGCCGAGCAGCAGCCGTTACAGGCTGCCCCGACCGATGCGTACCCGCAGGCACCCGGTGCCGCGTTCGGCGTCGGTGCTCAGAACAGCGATGCACAAAGCCACGCGCCGGCTCACCAGACCGCTGCGTACCCGACGAACCCGACGGGGTACCCGACCGAGGTGCTGCCACCGGCCGCCGGCCAGCACCAGTTCGCCGGCCAGCACTTCCCGACAGACCAGCACGGCCAGGCTTTCGCTGGTGCTCAGGCAGGAGCGCCCGCGCCGAAGACGACCAAACGCCGCTCGAGCGTCGGATTGCTCGTCGCAGGTCTCGCCATCGGCGCGCTCGTCGGTGGAGCGACCGGAGCAGGCACTGCTGCACTTCTGATGGAGAACCAGGGCTCGACGGTCAGCTCCGGCGCCACCGGCTCGCAGAACGTCACGATCAACGACACCTCGGATGTGACGCGGGCGACCGCTATCGCAGCGACGGCGTCCCCGAGCGTCGTGACCCTCGCGGTGCAGAGCACCGACTCAGGGGGAAGCGGATCCGGCATAGTTCTCAGTGAAGACGGTTACGTCCTCACCAACAACCACGTCGTCACCCTCGACGGCAAGCTCGCCGACCCGCAGATCCAGGTCACCGACAACGACGGCAAGCTCTACACCGCCACCATCGTCGGCACCGATCCTGTCTACGACCTCGCCGTGATCAAGCTCGAGGATGCCAGCGGGATGACCCCGATGGAGTTCGCTGACTCCGACGACCTCAACGTGGGGGACGCCGCCGTCGCCATCGGCGCACCCCTGGGCCTCGCCGGCACCGTCACCGACGGCATCGTCAGCGCCCTGAACCGCAGCATCACGGTCGCCTCGTCGGCTGTGCCAGAAGACTCCACCGAGGACGACGGCACCGACAGCCCCTACGACGTCTGGGGATTCAACATCCCGGGCCAGGAGCCCGACGCCCAGCCGCAGACCCAGTCGGTCATCTCGCTCTCGGTGATCCAGACGGATGCCTCGATCAACCCCGGCAACTCCGGCGGGGCGCTCGTCGACAGCGATGGCAAGCTCATCGGTGTCAACGTCGCGATCGCGAGTGCGGGCAGCACCGAGACCTCCAGCCAGAGCGGAAGCATCGGTGTCGGGTTCGCCATCACCGCAAACATCGCGAAGCGCGTCTCCGACGAGATCATCGCGAACGGTGAAGCCTCACACGGCCTGCTCGGCGCCAGCGTCGGGGATGCCGCGAGTTCGGCAGACAGCCCGGTCGTCGGAGCGCTCATCAGCGACGTCAGCTCAGGCGGAGCCGCAGCCGAAGCAGGTCTCGCCGCCGGTGACATCGTCACCAACCTCGACGGCAAGCCGATCACCAACGCGACCGATCTCACGGCACAGGTTCGTGCCCTGGCCGCAGATGCAACGGCAGAGGTCACGTATGTCCGTGACGGAAAGACGAAGACCGTCGAGGTCACCCTCGGCGAACTCGTTCTCTGACCCGCACACCGAAACGCCCGCGAACAGCAGTTCGCGGGCGTTTCGCGTTGCAGGAGCGCGTCGAGCCGAAGGCCCCACTGATAGGCTCGACCGACGAATTCATCGAGTGGAGACCATGGCCGAGAGCACATCGACGGGCGCACGCGCCGATCTCGTCGGGGTCTCGTATGTCATGCCGGTGCTCAACGATGTCACCCATGTTCGAGCCGCCGTCGACAGTCTGCTGAACCAGGATTACGCCGGGCCGTTCGAGGTCGCGATCGCAGTGGGCCCATCGATCGATGGAACCAACGAACTCGTTGACGAACTCTCGCGCGCGGATCCTCGCATCCGGGTTCTGTCGAACCCCGTCGGTTCGACGCCCGCCGGCCTCAACATCGCTATTCAGGCCACCCGGTACCCCGTCGTTGTCCGCGTCGACGCGCACTCGGTGCTTCCGCCCGACTACGCGAGAATCGCCGTGGAGGCCATCGAGCGCACCGGAGCGGACAACGTCGGCGGAATCATGGATGCGCAGGGAACGACTCCGTTCGAGCGCGCTGTTGCCCGGGCGTACGGCAGCCGGGTCGGCCTCGGCGGCACCCCGCACCACGTGGGCGGAGCCGAAGGCCCCGCAGACACCGTCTACCTCGGCGTGTTCAGACGTGAACCGCTCGAACGCGTCGGCATGTTCGACGAACGCATCAAGCGGGGCCAGGACTGGGAACTCAATCGACGAATCCGGTCCGCGGGCGGGATCGTCTGGTTCACCCCCGAACTGAAGGTGACGTATCGGCCACGACCCAGCTTCTCGGCGCTGGCTCGACAGTTCTTTTCGACGGGGATGTGGCGAGGAGAACTCACCCGCCGATTCCCGACCGCGAACACCCTGCGTTACTTCGCTCCGCCGGTGATGGTGGTCGGGGTCGGGCTCGGTGCGCTCCTCGGGCTCGTCGGTGTGGTGCAGGCCGCGACAGGCAACCCGACGGTACTCCTTCTCGGCTGGCTGATCCCCGCCCTCTACCTGCTGCTGGTTCTCGCGGCGGCCGGCATCGTCGCGCGGCGGGACGGCATCCGTTCGCAGCTCTGGTTTCTCGTAGTGTTGCCCTGTATTCATTTCTGTTGGGGAGTGGGCTTCGTGCCCGGCTTCCTGTCGCTGGCGAGCAATATCTCAGCGTTGAAAAACGAACGAACGGGAGGGACGAGTGTCGGACGCGTCGACTGATCGCCCGCTCAAACCCCGCTCGATCGCGGAATTGCGCGAGGTGGCGCAGCCGCCCGAAGTGCGCGGGCGCCGCAATGCCGAGCACTGGACGGCGTCGCTCTACCTGCGCGGCATCTCGCCGTACCTGACCTGGCTGCTCCTCCGCACGCCCATCTCGGCGAACGGTGTCACCGGCCTGATGATCCTCACGGGCTGGTCGGTTGCCGGCGCGCTTCTCATCCCGGGAATCTGGGGTGCGCTCCTCGGCCTCCTGCTCGGGCAACTGCAGATGCTCGTCGATTGCAGCGACGGCGAAGTGGCCCGCTGGCGGCGCACCTCGTCGCCTGCTGGAGCGTTCCTGGATGCTGTCGGTCACTACTCGACGGAATCCCTGATCCCGCTCGCTCTGGCCATCCGCGCTGCCGGCTACCCGTTCGAGACCCCGGCTGATTACCTCTATACGACACTCGGAGCGCTCCTCGCGTTGGTGATCGTGCTCAACAAGGCGCTCAACGACATGGTCAGGGTCGCCAGGGCCAACTACGGTGCCCCGAAGCTCACTTACACCGAGGGGGAATCCGCTCCGAGCGGTGGAATTCTCGCTGCGGCGCGCAAGGTGGCGAAGTTCCTCCCGTTCCACCGGATCTTCCATTCCGTCGAACTCACCATGGTCATCTTCGCGGCTGCGGTCGTTGGCCTGTTCATCGGTGAACTGACCGCGATGCGCGGTGTTCTCGTTCTGCTCCTCGCACTCGGCGTCGTCACGCTGTTCGGCCACTTCATCGCGATCATGTCGTCGAAGCGTGTCCGTGCCTGAGGGGCTGCCGCAGGTCGGCGTCGTCATCCTCACCCAGGGCACCCGCCCTGATGACCTGCACCGCGGCATCCGCAGCATGCAGGAGCAGCGCGACGTCGAACTCGACATCGTCGTCGTGGGCAACGGCTGGCAGCCGGAGGGTCTTCCAGACGGCGTCCGTGGCCTCGCTCTGCCCGAGAACGTCGGTATCCCGGCCGGGCGCAACAGCGGCGCGAAAAAGGTCTCGGGGGAGTTCATCTTCTTCCTCGACGACGACGCCTCCATTCCGGATGCCGGATTCCTCGCCGACTGCATCGCCCTCGTCGGCAGGGACCCCGGGATCGGACTCGTCCAGCCGCGCCTGACCGACCCCACAGGCAAACCGGCACCGCGTCGTTGGATTCCGCGGATTCGGAAGGGTGACGCGAGCGACCCGGGAAATGTCTTCTCCTGTCTCGAGGCGGCCGTGTTTCTTCCTCGCGCCGTCTTCGACGCGACCGGCGGCTGGGCGGCCCCCTTCTTCTACGCTCACGAGGGCATCGAGCTCGCCTGGCGCGTGTGGGACCAGGGCAGGAGAGCCTGGTATGCCGGTGATCTCGAGGCCCACCATCCGGTCGTGGTCCAGACCCGGCACAGTGAGTACTACCGCCTGAACGCGCGCAACCGGGTGTGGTTGGCACGGCGCAATCTGCCGTTGCCTTTCATTCCGCTCTACGTCGGAGCGTGGACGGGTGTTCACCTGCTGCGCTGGTGGCGGCAACCGGCGGCTCTTCGCCCGTGGTTCGGCGGCTGGCGCGAGGGCTGGCGCACCGATGCAGGGGAACGGCGTCCGATTCGCTGGTCGACGGTGTGGCGGATGACCCGCGCGGGCCGACCGCCGGTGATCTAGATGGTTAGGCTGGATTCCATGGGTGTTGTGAGGGATGCACGGAAAGCCGTGAAACTTGGCCGCGACCTTCTCGCCAACCGTCGCGCCCGCGCTGCCCTGTCTCACCGGCTCGCGCAGCTGCCTCCCCTCGAGCCCGGCAAGTACAAGATCGCGGTGTACTTCGCTGACAGCCAGGTCAACATGTACCAGATCCGGCAGTGGTACAAGCCGCTCGAAGTTCTCGGGCGCACCTGGCCCGTCGTCGTGCTGAGCCGCGGAGCGACAGCCGCGACGCGACTGTTCGAGGAGTCACCGCTTCCCGTCGCCTACGTGCGCACCGTCGTCGCCCTCGAACGCACCCTGGCCGAGCAGGACATCCGGATCGTGTTCTATGTCAATCAGAATACGAAGAACTTCCAGATGTTCCGGTACGGCCAGCGCTGGCACGTTTTCATCAACCACGGTGAGAGCGACAAGATGTACATGACGACGAACCAGTTCAAGGCCTATGACTACAGTCTCGTTGCCGGTGATGCCGCGATCGCCCGGCTGCAGAAAGTGCTCTGGGATTTCGACTTCGACAAGCGCGCGATCCCGATCGGTCGTCCGCAGGCCGACCACTACACGGGAATCCTGCCGTACACACCGGATGAGCGCACGGTGGTGCTGTACGCGCCGACCTGGGAAGGCGACAGGCGAGCAGCAGCTTACGGCTCCATCGCCAGCCACGGTGTCGACCTGGTCCGGGCGTTGCTCGCAACCGGCACGCACCGATTGATCTATCGCCCGCATCCCCGCAGCGGCGTCGTCGATCACGCCTACGGAGCCGCCAATCGCGAGATCATCGGAATGATCGCGGCCGCCAACGCGTCCGACCCGGGCGCACATCACATCCACGACACCGGCTCGGACCTCGGTTGGCAGCTGTCAGCGGCAGACGTCGCCATCGTCGATATCTCGGCGATGGTCTACGACCGTTTGGCGAGTGGCAAACCCCTGATGATCACCCGCCCCGCTGACCCGGAAGCCCAGGTCGACACCGCCGGCTACCTCTCAGCGTGTGAGTGGCTGGAGGCATCCGAGTCGTCGAAGGTCGTCGGTCATACCGATCGGCTGCTGCATGACCCCGAAACGGTCGGTCGGCTCGACTACTGGGTGCGGCGGTATTTCGGTGATCCGACACCTGGTGCCGCAACCGCACGGTTCCACAGCGCCGTCCAGCATCTGATGGACGAGTGGGATCGCTACGCTGCTGTCCACGCTGACGACGAGTCGACCCAGCTCGGGGCCACCGCGCAGACCGGTTCGATCAGCACCGTTCCGAGGAAACTATCGCTGCCCGACGACCACGACCAGTCCGAAGAGACCGGCGAAGACGACGACGACCTGCGCTAAGGCTGGATCTCGTCCGCATCTCTCGAGCGACGACGGCGCGGGAGCGGCAGCCGTTCGCGGAGCTCCCGCATCGTCGGCCGCGCACGGCGATCACGGGGTTCGAGCTCGAGCGGCAGGTAGACCGGTGCGGGGCCGAATGCCGTTCGCGCGGCAGTGACGACCTGGCGACCAGCCACATTGTTGCCGATTCCACCGATGGCCGCCCCGATGCCGAATGGCATCGCCTTGCCGATGAGCGACGAACCCTGGCTGAGCACGAAGTGCTTCATGAACCGGCGTTTGAGCTCGTCGGCGACCGGACCCATCATCGCTTGCGGAACCCGCTTGGCTACCATCTCGCCCCAGAACACCTTGCGGCCCGGGCCTCCGCTCAGGGCCTGCCCGGTGAACTGCCGTACGAGGTCGGTACCTGACTTGCCGAGCATGAGCGTCATCACCAGCGCGCGCGCCCTCACCGGGTCGTCAAGGGCGATGCCGTGCACCTCGGTGACCGACTGCGCGAACAGGGCGGTGGTCTCGAGAAACCCGACTGTTTCCGCCCCGGCGAGCGTCAGCGTGATGCCCGTTCCGAAACCGGGAACCATCGCGGTGGCACCGACCGCGGCGCCGCCGGTGGTGATCGCCGTGAGGTAGCGACGTTCGAGAATACGGACCAGCTGGGCCGGTGTGGCGTTGGGGTGTGAACGTCGCAGCGCCCGAATGTGGGCGACGACGACCGGGCGCTGAACCGAGAGCGCTTTGTCGAGAGCGCGGAGCCAGGCCGGGCCGTTCTCCGGTTCGGATGCCACCGGTGCGTCACCCAGTATTCTCACGCGGTCATCTTGTGTGGTCATTCGTCCCCCTGCGGCACGATCGGTGGTGCGGTGCAGGCACAAGTCTAGGTTTGCGTGCTGGGAAGAGGCAGGATCGGCCTCCGGGGTTTCGGCAGGAGCTCAGCGGTGGTATTCGGCGTTGTACCGGTCAAGGACATCGGCAATGGGCCCGTCGAGCTGGAGCTGTCCCTTGTCGAGGTACAGGCCGCGCGTGCAGAATCGGCGCAGGTCCTTCTCGTTGTGCGAGACGAAAAAGAGGGTGCGACCGCCGGCGAGGAGTTCTTCGATTCGGCGGTAGCACTTCTCCCGGAAACCTCGGTCGCCGACGGCCAGGACCTCGTCGACGAGGATGATCGGCTCCTCGAGCATTGAGATGACGCTGAACGCGATACGCACCTTCATGCCGCTGGAGAGGTGCTTGTACGGGGTGTCGATGAAGTCGCCGATCTCAGCGAAGTCGATGATCTCGTCGAAGCGCGCTGCGATCTCTGCGCGCGTCATGCCGTGGAGGCCGGCGGTGAGGTACACGTTGTCTCGGACGGTGAGGTCGTTGACGAAACCCCCGGTGATCTCGATCAGTGGGGCGACGCCACCGTTGACCTTCACCTCGCCTTCGTCGGTGAGTACGACGCCTGCGACGAGTTTCAGGAGCGTCGACTTGCCCTGCCCGTTCCTGCCGACAACGCCGATGGCCTCGCCGGCCTGGACGTCGAACGACACATTGCGGAACGCCCAGAACTCGCCGGGTCGTGAGCGACGGCCCCGACCGGAGAAGAGATCCTTGAAGTTGCGTCTTCCACCGCGGTTGCGGCGAAATCGGATGCCGACGTTGTCGACTCGGATCACGGGTTCCGGCATCACAGTTCCTTCAGTACGGTGCGTTCGGACCGTTTGAAGGTCCACAGGCCGATAGCGAGGAAGAGAAGGGACATCCCGGCGGAGACGATGACCGCGTACCAGTCGAGTTGTTCAGGGAAGAAGGCCGCCCGATAGAGCGAGAAGATGCCGGCCAGGGGGTTGAAGACGGCGAACGGCTGCACATCGGTCGGGAGGTCTCGCAGACCGTAGACGATGGGGGAGGCATAGAACAGGAACCGGAGGATGAGCTTGGCGGCGCGTTCGAGGTCGCGGAAGAACACGACCAGGGGCGCGACGAGCAGACCGATACCGATGGTCAGAGTGCACTGGATGAGGATGGCCAGCGGGAAGAACACCACTTCCCAACTCAGCGGGGCGCCGTACCAGATGGCGAAGAGGGCGAGAACGGGAAGCGAGGCGACGAACTCGATGCCCTTGGAAAGCACCAGCCGGTTGACCCAGATGGTGCGGGGGATCGATGTCGATCGCACGAGCTTTGCTTCGCGAAGGAATGCTCGGGTGCTGTCGGAGACAGCGCCGTTGAACCACATCCAGGGCAGGAGACCGATCAGCAGGAAGACGATGTACGGTTGCTCGCCGATTCGGCCTCCGCGATCGAAGACCACAGCGAAGACGAACCAGTAAATTCCGGCCATGACCAGCGGGTCGAGGATCGACCAGAAGTAGCCGAGAACGCTCGTCGAGTACCGGACGCGGAGGTCTCTCTTGGTCAGGAGCCAGAGCGCGTGCCGGTAGCGAGTGAAGTACGAGCGCTGTGGCGGTCGTACGTCGGCGGGTGAACTCACAGCCACAAACCTATCGGCAAACAAAGACCGGCACGGTCAGGGACGCGTGCCGGTCAGTGTGTCTGTGAGTGCTAGACGTAAAGGTTCGCTCGTTCCAGGTCCTCGGCGAAGTCGACCTCGACCGCGTAGAGGTCCGAGATGTCGACGGGCTCGACGAGCAGGCTGTCCTGTTCGATGGCGAGTTCGAGGCCACGCTCGAAGTAGTCCTGGTCGTCGACGCGGGCGAGCTGGCGAAGCAGGTTCGCTTTATCGTCGCGCGAGATGTAGTTGATGCCGACCGCTTCGCCGAGGCCGCCGCGAACCGTTTTCGACAGTTCCTTGATGTAGCCCTCGGCTGAGGTCGTGTACTTGACCTCTTCGTCGGAGACCTTCGAGGTGTTGACCGTGACGAACGACTGGTCGCGAGCCATCATGGCGGCGGCACGGTCGAGGACGGCGGGGTCGAAGACTACGTCACCGTTCATCCAGAGCACACCACCGGGCTGGGAGGCACTCAGTGCGCGCATCAGGCTCTTCGACGTGTTGGTCTGGTCGTACTGCTCGTTGTAGACGAACGATGCATCGGGGAAGGCCTCGATGATGTGCTCGAGCTTGTAGCCGACGACGATCGTCACCTTCACGTTCTTGCCGAACGCGTGGTGGATGTTGTCGAACTGCTGCTGCATGATGGTGCGGCCGTCGCTCAACTCGGTGAGCGGCTTCGGAAGCGAGCGGCCGAGCCGGCTGCCCATGCCCGCTGCAAGAATTACAACCTGGGTCGTCACGAGATTCTCCTCAAGATAGATTCAGGCCCCCCGGCTGCCTGCGATGGCAACCTTTGCTTGGAATTAACCTGTAAGTCGATGAAATGACACCCCGTTATGCCATCGACCACGATAGCGCGGCACCCCTATTGGGGGCAGCAATAATCAGAACCTTGTTGTCGTATCGTAATACGGCACTCGGGGGTTTAACAGGTTGGATTACGGTCGAAGTCGGACTCGGCCTCGAATCGTCGGTGGCCTCTTGGTAGGTTGTACCAGTGACTCCCGAGCCCGATTCCCCCCAGGACGCGCCCGACCAGAAGATGCAGGATGCATCGACCGTCGGGCAGCAGTCGGATGCCTCGGCGCCGACGGTGAAACCCGCAGCGACAGCGTCACAGAAGACGTCGAGTGCGACGCCTCGTGCCGCCGCGGCTCGCAAGCCGGCCGCACGGAAACCCGCCGCACGGAAACCCGCGGCGCCTCAAGTCGCTGCCCCGAAAACCACGGCCGACACAGCCACCGAGCAGGACTCGAACTCTCCGGAAACCGCGACGGTCGAGTCTGCCGGCTCAGAGACCGTGATGAAGGAAACGGTGGCCCCCGAGAAACCTGTCCGCAAGCCGGCCGCGAAAGCGGCCACGGCCAGGGTCACTCCGAAGACCACGACGCCCCGCACGCCCGCGGCAAAAAAACCCTCCCAGAAGACACCAGCCCAGAAGGCACCCGGCGCACCGACCGCGACGCCCACCCCGCGGGCCTCAGGCTCGACGGATGGGGAGTCCGAGGCGGTCACGCCGAAGCCACCGGCGAAGAAGCGCGCAGCGCCCCGCACGCCCCCGACGTCGTCCACTGCTCGCAAACCCGCGGCGACGGCGAAGCGCAAGCCCGCCGCATCCGCCGCCGAACCGGCGCACGATGCGGCTTTGGCCCCGGCCAAACCGGCAGTCGTCGACGACGTGAGCGTTGCCGACCACGCCGATGTCCCGGCCAGCGGCATCCCGGCTGCTCCCACGACGGGCGACGCAGAGTCGATCGAGATCACTGGGAGCGACGAGCAGGTCACGCCGTCACAGCCTCGCGAGATCGAGATCGAGATCGAGCTCGACACCGGGGTCGAAGGCTCGCCGGCGTCCTCGAAGAACCCGGCGTCCTCTACTGACCCAGCGCCCTCTAAGAACCCAGCGCCCCGCAGGCCCGGCCAGCTTTCCACGGGAACCGGCCCTGGCAGGGGCAAGCGCACGCCCGTCAAGCGGGGCCCGCTGACCATCGCCGCCCAGGTGACTTCCGGAGACATCGCCATCAGCGCCCCAGGCGCGACCGGTCGCATCGACACGGTCGTCGACGACTCCAACCCGTCGATCGATCCCGACCCCACCATCGCGCAGCCGGTCATCGGTTCAGACGGCGAGATCCCGCCGCTGCCCACACTCAGTCCCGAAGACGCCGCTCTCAAGTTCGAGACCATGCCCCAGGCGCCCGAAAAGAAGTCGATCTTCGACGACCAGGAACCGATGCGTTTCGTCTGGAGCAAGCGCTGGCCCTTCCTCACTCTCGTGCCCGCCTCACCGGCGAACACCGAAGGGCCCGGCGACAGTGAACCGGCCGTCGACTTCGGCACCTCGACGGAAACCTCAGTCACCACGACCGTCGGTACGACTCCCGAGGCCGTCGTCGAGTCGTTGCCGACGCCGGATGCCTCTGCGATTGATGCACAACCGACCGTGGTCGAGACTGACGAGAGGTCACGGGAGTCCGAGGCTGTCGCCGAGGCCACTGCCGTTCTCGATGTGCCGGTCGATGACAGCCCGGAAACGATCGATGCCGACGACTTCGTTGCCGACGACCTCGGTACAGACGAGATCGGCGCTGACAACCTCGGTGCTGCGGAGATCGGTGCCGACGAAGTCGGTGCTGACGAAGTCGGTGCTGACGCGTTCGGTGCCGACGAGATCGAAGCACAGCACGCTGTGATTGCCGCTGCGCTGGTGGCCGCGGAGCCTGCTCCTGTCACCGACGACGACGTGATCGACGCAGCGCTGGTGAACGAGATCCTCGACGAGATCGAAGCCGAAGACGCTGCGGAGAAGGCCGAAAACGCTGCAGAGACGGCCGAAACGGCGGGGACTGTTCATCGCGATCTCTCGACATCACCGGTCGTTCTCCGCATCTCCGGGCTGTCCCGTCGATTCGGCGACACGGTGGCCGTCGACGGCATCGATCTCGATGTGCACGAGGGGTCGTTCTACGGCATCGTCGGGCCGAACGGCGCAGGGAAGACCACCACGCTTTCGATGGTCACCGGATTGCTGCGACCGGACTCCGGCGCCATTTCAGTTCACGGCGTCGACGTGTGGGCAGACCCGGATACCGCGAAACGCTCGATCGGGGTCCTGCCCGACAGGCTGCGTCTCTTCGACCGTCTGACCGGCGCTCAGCTCCTGTACTACTCGGGAGTGCTGCGCGGCCTCGACAGCGCTACCGTCCGGTCACGAGTGAAGGACCTCGCGAAGGCATTCGGGCTCGAGGATGCTCTCAACAGGCTGGTCACGGATTACTCCGCCGGCATGACCAAGAAGGTCGCACTCGCCGCGGCGATGATCCACTCACCGCGGCTACTCGTCCTCGACGAGCCGTTCGAGTCCGTCGACCCGGTTTCTGCGGCCAATGTGATCGAGATCCTGCAGAAGTACGTCGCCCATGGCGGCACCGTCGTGCTCTCCAGCCACGGTATGGATCTCATTCAGCGCGTCTGCGACCACGTTGCCATCATCGTCAACGGCCAGGTGCTGGCATCAGGACCCGTGGACGATGTTCGCGGCGAAGGCACGCTCGAAGACCGGTTCGTCGAACTTGCCGGCGGTCGCAAGGCCGCAGAAGGAATGGAATGGTTGCACAGCTTCTCGGACTAAGGCTGCAACTGCTGGCCAACGGGTTCCGGCGAAGTGCGTGGCAGATTCTCGGCGTCGTGTTCGGCACGGTCGCGGGCATCGGACTCATCGTCGTGATCGGCAGCGGTCTTGTCGCGCTCCGATTCGCCCCTGATGAGCTGACACGAAATCTCCTCGTCATCGCCGGGTCGTTCGTCGTACTCGGCTTCGTCTTGCTTCCTCTCGTGTTCGGTGTCGACGACGACATGGACCCGCGCCGATTCGCGCTCTTCGGCATCCAGCCGCGACAACTGTCGACCGGTCTCATGGTCGCTGCACTGGTCAGCGTTCCCTCCGCGGTGATCTTCATCCTGAGCGGATTCACCGTCGCGACCTGGTCACGCGGGGTCCTTCCGGCGATCTTCGCCGTCATCTCTGCTGCCCTCGCGGTCGCGACGTGCGTCCTCGCAGCCCGCGTCATGACAGCACTCGCGTCTCTCCTGCTCGCCACCCGTCGTTCGCGGGAGCTGACCGGAGTAATCGGCACCCTCGTGCTCGTGCTCATCGCTCCTGCCGTCATCCTGTTGTCGAGCGTGGACTGGAGCCGCGACGGCGCGATCGTTCTCGGCGATGCCGCTGACGTCGTCAGTTGGACGCCGTTCGGCGCCGTCTGGGCGATCCCCGGCGATGCGGCACTGGGCGACATCGCGGGAGCGCTGCTGAAGCTCCTGATCGCTGCGGCCACCGTCGCCCTTCTCTGGCTCGGCTGGGACCGCCTCGTCGCACACATGCTCGTCACCCCCGAGCGCGAGCAGGTCGTCAAGACCTACGGCGGCATGGGCTGGTTCGACGTGCTTCGCGGCCGACCGGCATCCGTCATCGCCGCCCGCAGTATGAGCTACTGGGCACGGGACTCGCGTTATCTCGTGTCGATCGTCATCATCCCGATCGTGCCGGTCATCATGATCCTGCCGTTCCTCATCATCGGGGTTCCGCTGCAGACGCTCGCGCTGCTCCCGTTGCCGGTGATGGCCGTTTTCCTCGGCTGGTCGCTCCACAACGACCTCGCCTTCGACTCGACGGCCATCTGGCTGCACCTCGTCTCGGGCGTGCGCGGCTACGCTGACCGGCTCGGCCGGATGTTCCCGGTGCTGCTCATCGGCATCCCCCTCGTCGTCATCGGCTCGATGGTCAGTATCCTGCTCTACGGCGATTGGTCGGCGCTCCCGTCGATGCTCGGTGTTTCCACGGCGCTGTTCCTCGGCGGAGTGGGTCTGTCGAGCTACATCTCGGCACGGCTGCCGTACCCCGCCGCGCTTCCCGGAGACAGCCCGTTCCAGCAGCCGCAGGCATCAGGAACACTCGCCGGCCTCGCCCAGTCGATCGGTCTGTTCGGGTCGATCGTCGTCGCCTCTCCTGCGCTCGTCTTCGCGTTCCTGGGATTCACGCAGGACCCGTCGTACCACCTCGCAGCACTGTTCTTCGGCGTCGGTGCCGGCTTGATCGCCGTGATCGTCGGAGTCTGGGCCGGTGGCCGCGTCTTCGACCGTCGTGCACCCGAGATCATGGCGTTCGCGCTCAGCCACTGAGCCGAGCAGACGGCGGAATCCGGGGGACAGGGTCACGTCGGCGAGGGACGCGGGTAGAATCGACCCATGATTGACGTACGCCTGAGCATCGCAGATCCCGGTTCCCCTTCGGATGCCGGTGGAACTTCGGTCCTGGACCGCGAGCTCGAAGAGCTCCTCAACAACGAGGGCGTCGAGCCCGGCGACCACGAGCGCTTCTCGCACTACGTGAAGAAGGACAAGATCCTCGAGTCCGCAATGAGCGGCAAGCCGGTCAAAGCATTGTGCGGCAAGAAGTGGACGCCCGGCCGTGACCCGGAGAAGTTCCCGGTCTGCCCGAGCTGCAAGGCCATCTACGAGAAGATGAAGTCCGAGTAACGGGTTCTCAGCTGCGGAAGGTCGTCGGCAGCGTCGGATCTCCGCGACCCAGCCGCGACGCGTCTGCCGGCAGTTCCGCGAGGATGCGAGCGCGATGATCACGGGCGCGTCGCGTTCCTTCCGCGCCGGTGAACCGGGTGTCGATCGCGCCTTGGTCGATGAGCTGGACGAGTAGGGGCCGCTCTGAGGTCGCGTGCTGATCGCTCGTCTCAGGTCCGTCTCCGACGTATATAAGCTCTTCCACCGCGACGTTTGCTGCGTTGAGGCGACGCACCGGGAACTTGCGGCCACCCACGCTCACCTTGTCCGGTGATTTCTTCGCAACAGACACCCAGTCGCCGTCCGTACCGCGGCGAGCGACAAGTTTGTAGACCATGCCTGCGGCGGGGGAGCCCGACCCGGTGACGACGGATGTTCCCACTCCGTACGAGTCCACCGGAACGGCTGCGAGTGTGGCGATGGCGTGCTCATCGAGGTCGTTGGTGACGGTGATCTTCGTGCCGGTCGCCCCGAGGGAGTCGAGCAGCTCGCGGACCTCGACGACGAGGGTGGGGAGATCACCCGAGTCGAGGCGGACGGCCCCGAGCTCGGTTCCGGCGGCCCGGACGGCAGCGCGGACGCCTTCCATCACGTCGTAGGTGTCGACGAGCAACGTCGTTCCCGATCCGACGGCTGCCACCTGGGCGCGGAACGCATCGTCCTCTGATTCGTGGAGCAGCGTAAACGCGTGTGCTGCCGTGCCCATGGTCGGGATTCCCCAGGTGCGTCCGGCCTCCAGATTGCTCGTCGCGCCGAAGCCAGCGATGTATGCGGCACGCGCGGCAGCGACGGCGCTGTGCTCGTTGGCTCGTCGCGAGCCCATCTCCGCGAGGGGGCGACCCCGCGCTGCCGTCACCATGCGGGTTGCCGCATTCGCAACCGCGCTGTCGTAATTGAGCACACTGAGCGCGAGAGTCTCGAGCAGGACACCCTCGGCAAAGCTCGATTCGACGATGAGGATCGGGGAATTGGGGAAGTAGGCCTCACCCTCGCGATACCCCCAGATGCTGCCAGAGAACCGGTAGTCGGCGAGCCAGTCGAGGGTGCGAGTTGTGACGATGTCGTTGTCGCGCAGCCAATCGAGTTCGGTGTTCTCGAAACGGAAGTCGCGGATGAGGTCGAGCAACCGCCCGGTGCCTGCGACGATGCCGTACCGCCGCGCGCCGGGAAGCCTGCGGGCGAAGACCTCGAACATGCACTCGGTGTCTGCGGTTCCGTGCTGGATGGCCGCATCGACCATGGTCAGCTCGTAGCGGTCGGTGTGCAGCGCGGTCGAGCGCGGGAACGGCGTTGAGTTCACCCCGTCAGCCTAGCGATGGCGACACCGAATTCGACGGCGGGATGCGGCGAGTAGGCTGGGAGTGTGAATGACGCGCCAATCGGGATCTTCGACTCCGGCGTCGGCGGGCTCACCGTGGCGCGTGCGATCCAGGATCAGCTCCCCAACGAAGAGATCCTCTACATCGGCGACACCGCCCACTCACCGTACGGTCCCAAGCCGATCGCCGATGTGCGCCGGTACGCGCTCGAGGTGCTCGACGACCTCGTCGCGCAGGGCGTCAAGATGATCGTGATCGCGTGCAATACGGCATCCGCCGCCATGCTTCGCGACGCTCGAGAGCGATACTCGGTGCCCGTGATCGAAGTGATCCAGCCGGCCGTTCGCACCGCCGTCAGCAGCACCCGCAATCGACGCGTCGGCGTGATCGGCACCGACGGCACCATCAACTCGCGCGCATATGAAGACGCATTCGCCGCCGCGCCCGATCTCGAATTGTTCACCCAGGCCTGCCCCCGGTTCGTGGAGTTCGTCGAGAGCGGCATCACGACCGGCCCGGAAGTACTCAGGACCGCGCAGGCGTACCTCCAGCCGCTCAAGGACGCCGGCGTCGACACCGTCGTGCTCGGCTGCACCCACTACCCGTTTCTCAAGGGCGCGATCTCGTATGTGATGGGCTCGGACGTCACCCTCGTCTCCAGCGACACCGAGACGGCGAACGACGTCTACCGTGAGCTGGTGTCGAGAGGCCTCGAACGAACGAGCCCAGACGCACCCGCGCACCACTACGAGGCGACGGGGGAAAGCGAAGACGACTTCCTCCAGCTCGCCCATCGGCTCATCGGCCGCGAGATTTCGCACGTCGACCTCGTGCAGACCGGGGTCATCGACCTCTCCGCCCTGCGAGCATCCTCTTCCTCCACCAGCCTGTAACCCGTCCGCCACCCGCGCCTTCCGGCGCCCACCAGGGAGTAACCCATGACCGACACCATCCGCAAAGACGGCCGCACCCCGAGCGAATTGCGCGAGGTGACGATCGAGCGCGGCTGGAGTGCGCAGGCGGAGGGGTCGGCGCTGATCTCCTTCGGCAACACCAAAGTGCTCTGTACCGCTTCGTTCACGAACGGCGTTCCGCGCTGGCTGGCAGGCAAGGGTAAAGGCTGGGTCACCGCCGAGTACTCGATGCTGCCACGCTCGACGAACAGCAGGATGGACCGCGAATCAGTCAAGGGCAGGATCGGCGGCCGCACCCACGAGATCTCCCGGCTGATCGGCCGCAGCCTCCGCGCCGTGATTGACACCAAGGCGCTCGGTGAGAACACCATCGTCATCGACTGTGATGTTCTCCAGGCTGATGGTGGCACCCGCACCGCTGCGATCACCGGCGCGTATGTCGCCCTCGCGGATGCCATCGAATGGGCCCGTGAGAAAAAGTTCATCGGTCAGAAGGCGACACCGCTCATCGACAGCGTCGCCGCTGTCTCGGTCGGAATCATCGACGGGGCGCCCATGCTTGACCTCGCATACGTCGAAGACGTGCGTGCTGAGACCGACATGAACGTTGTGGTCACCGGCCGTGGCCTCTTCGTCGAGGTGCAGGGCACCGCAGAGGGCGCACCATTCGACCGGCGCGAACTGGATTCCCTGCTCGACCTGGCTCTCGGCGGGGCTGTCGATCTCACTGCCATGCAGGTCGCAGCTCTCGGCCGCGACTCGGCATGAGTCTCGAGGTCGTGCTGGCGACACACAACCAGCACAAGGTGCAGGAGTTCCAGCGGATCCTCGGGGCGGCAATGCCCGAGATCACGGTCGTCGCGTACGACGGGCCCGAGCCGGTCGAGGACGGCGTCACGTTCAGCGCGAACGCGCTGATCAAGGCTCGAACCGCCGCCGCCCACACTGGGCGGATCGCTCTCGCGGATGACAGCGGTATCGCCGTCGACGTGCTGGGGGGATCCCCGGGCATCTTCTCGGCGCGCTGGTCGGGCCCCGGCCACAGCGACAGGGACAACCTCGATCTCCTCCTCGCGCAGCTCGCTGACATCGCCGCGGAACACCGGGGGGCGCGCTTTCACTGCACCATCGCGCTCGTGGTGCCCGAAGCGCTGCGCGCCGGTGGCTTCGAGCACGTGTCTGAAGGCGTCTGGCCCGGTCACCTCGCAGCAGCATCCTCCGGCGCGAACGGTTTCGGCTACGACCCGATCTTTGTGCCGGACGGGTACGACATCTCTGCCGCTGAGTTGTCACCCGAGGTGAAGAACCAGATCAGCCACCGGGCGAGGGCTTTCGCCGATCTGATCCCGACGCTCCGCAGCCTGCTCTGATAGCGAATCGCCCGGTCTGACCGGTCTTCACCGGTTCCGATCGGGTGGCCGGAATGGTCTGCGCTTCATACCGCCGCGGTCGGACACACCACCATCGCCAAATGGACCAATAACTGTGGGTGCTGACCTGATCCGCGAACTGGAGGACTCCCGTGTGTTGCTCGGGTCCGACAAGGCGCGCGCGGGCATAGGTGTTCGGGGAAGCCCTGTCGATCATCGGCGCCGAACTCGCCCGCGTGGCGCACGTGGCGGCTGAGGAGCTCAAGGACGAGCGGCTGGCGCGAATTCAAGCCGGCAGATCGACCGGGCCGGAGGCATCCGGAATCGACGACGCCTCGGTGACCTCCGGCGGCCGTGCGCGTTCGCAGCAGAAGACCACCGGAGGGCAGAAACGCGAGGCGCAGGGCGCCGAACGCCAGGCCGAACGAGACAGCCGGTAGTGGTCGGGTGATGCCAGTTGGAATAGCTCAGGCTTCCAGTGCGCTGCACGTGCCATGACAGGAATCGGTTTTCTCTCGTTCGGCCACTGGCAGCCCGTTGCCGGGTCGCAGGTGCGCACCGCCGGCGACGCCCTCCTCCAATCGATCGACCTGGCCATTGCAGCCGAGGACCTCGGAGTCGACGGAGCCTACTTTCGCGTGCATCATTTCGCCCGGCAGCTGGCATCCCCGTTCCCGTTGCTTGCGGCGATAGCCGCGCGGACGAAGCGCATCGAGATCGGCACCGGCGTCATCGACATGCGTTACGAGAATCCGCTGTACATGGCCGAAGAGGCTGCGGCGGCCGACCTCATCAGCGGCGGACGGCTGCAGCTCGGGCTCAGCAGAGGGTCACCCGAAACGGCGATGCGCGGCTCTGAGTCGTTCGGCTTCGTTCCGGCGGAAGGCGAGACGGATGCCGATCTCGCTCGCGAGCACACCGATCTGTTCCGGTCGGCCATCGCCGGCACGGGTGTTGCCCGGTCGAATCCAAGAATGACCGGTGTCGAGCAGCCGCTCGCGATCGAGCCGCGGTCGGAGGGCCTGCCTGATCGCATCTGGTGGGGTGCGGGGTCTCGAGCCACGGCCGTGTGGGCTGCGGAGCAGGGGATGAATCTGATGAGTTCCACGCTCCTGACCGAGGACACCGGGGTGCCGTTCGACGAGCTTCAGGCCGAACAGATCCGGATGTTCCGGGACGCGTGGCAGACAGCAGGTCACGCTCGCGAGCCTCGCGTCTCGGTCAGCCGGAGCATCATTCCGCTCATCGACGACGAAACCAGGCACTACTTCGGTCTCCGAGCGCAGGCGGAGTCGCGCGACCAGGTCGGAGTGCTCGACGGGGGACTGGCGAGGTTCGGCCGAAGCTACGTCGGCGAGCCGGATGTCATCGCCGCAGAGCTCGCGCAGGACGAGGCTGTCGCCGAGGCCGACACCCTGCTCATCACGGTGCCCAATCAGCTCGGGGTGGCCTTTTGTGCATCGCTCCTGGAATCCATCGTGAAAGACGTGGCGCCTGCAGCAGGATGGCGTTGACCTGGCCCTGACGCCTGGCCCTGACGATCACTCGATGACTCCGTCACCCGCGTGAACTCCGTGGTACGTCGATCGCGATGGCCCATGAACATGTAGACCTACTTTTCGTCGTTTTCATCAGGGGCCCGGACTTCGCTCCAATTTCAGGAGATCCACTGCGACACGCCGAGAGGGAGCGCTCTCAGTACGGCGCGTCGTCTGGATCTCCTGAACTTGGAGGCATCTCCTGAACACCGAAGGTGCGGGCATCTCCTGAAGGTGCGGCACGGCACTGAGAACGGCGATCATTCCTATCAGCGTGCGCAGGTGGTCATCCGGCATTGCGGGGGATTAGCGTTGGAGTGACATGGCACACGATCACGCGACCCACACGACGAACCGGCGCAAGCTGGTGCTCGTCATCCTCATCGTTGCCGTCGTTCTCATCGCCGAGGTGATCGGCGGCATCCTCACCGGATCGCTCGCCCTGCTGGCCGACGCCGGCCACATGTTCAGCGACCTCACCGGTCTCACGATCGCCCTCGTCGCCTTGAGCATCGCCGCACGGCCGGCGACGGAGCGCCACACCTACGGCTATCGTCGGGTGGAGGTGCTCGGTGCCCTCGCGAACGGGCTCATTCTCGCAGCGGTGGCGGTGTCGATCGCGGTCACCGGCGTGTCGCGACTGCTCGACCCTGGGGACGTCGAGGTGCTCGGGGCGCCGATGCTCGTTGTGGCTGTGATCGGCCTGATCGCCAACGCCGTGTCGATGGTGATCCTCCGCAGCTCGGCGAAGACGTCGATCAATATGCGCGGTGCCTACCTCGAGGTGCTCGGCGATCTCCTCGGTTCGGTCGGAGTGATCGTCGCAGCCGTCATCATTCTGCTCACCGGGTTCGTGCAGGTCGATGCCATCGCCTCGCTCGTCATCGCCGCAGGCATCCTTCCCCGGGCGTGGCTGCTGCTGCGTGACGTCTGGCGCGTGCTCAACGAATCATCGCCTCCCGAGACGGATGTCGAACTCATCCGCACGCACATCCGGGGTGCCGAAGGTGTAATCGACGTGCACGACGTGCACGTCTGGTCGATCACGACAGGGGAGCATGTCTTCACCGCGCACGTCGTCGTCGAACCGGCAGTCTTCAGCGAGGGTCGCGCAGGCGAGATGCTCGACACCCTGTCTGAGTGCCTCGCCGAGCATTTCGATGTCGAGCATTCGACGTTCCAGCTCGAGCCGGCAAAACACGCCGGGCACGAGCATCCGCGTCATTCCTGACGACGCGCGAGCGATGCCGGCTGCGCTCTGCGGCTAGTGGTGGTCGGGCTTCTGGTCAAACGCCTCGGCGTCGAGCACCATCTGGCGTGCTTCGTCGTCGTCGGTGATGACATCCTCACCCTCGGCCGCGGCGCGCTTCGCCTTGCGGCTTGACTGGATGTAGTGCCAGATCGTGGGGATGAGAGTGAGGACCACGGCGCCGATGAGGATGACGTCGATATATTCCTGCACGAACGCAGCCACCGGCGGGATGTACCCGAGAAGGTAGCCGAAGTATGTGAGCCCTGCGCCCCAGATCAGGGCACCAATGAGGTTGTAGAGCGTGTACTTCTTGTAGTTCATGTGGCCGACGCCTGCAGCGACCGGTGCGAACGTACGAATGATCGGAACGAACCGCGCGAGGATGACGGCGATACCGCCGAACTTTTCGAAGAACGCGTTGGTGCGCTTCACGTTCTCGATGCTGAAGATGCCGGATTCCTTGCGCTCGAAAATGCGCGGCCCCGCTTTATGGCCGATCAGATAGCCGACCTCACCGCCGAGGAACGCCGCCAACCCGATGGCGAGGGCGACCCACCAGATGTCGATGTTGATGATGCCGCCGAAGGTGAAGATGCCGGTGATGACGAGCAGCGTGTCACCAGGGAGCAGGAAGCCGACGAGGAGCCCGGTCTCGGCGAACACGATCAGGCAGATCACGAGCAGCGCCCATGGTCCGGCACCGTCGATGATGGTCGCTGGGTCGAGCCAGGGGATGAGCCCGGTGTGGATCATGCGCAACTACTCCGATAGTTCGGTGGTCGTCAGGGCCGGTCGGCCATCAGATCGTGCGGAAGGTGGGACTTGAACCCACACGCTCGAAAGCACAGGAACCTAAATCCTGCGTGTCTGCCAATTTCACCACTCCCGCGAACAAATACCAGTTTAGGGGCAGCATTCCCAGCATCCTGTGACCCAGTACTGGGGCGGGGCACCGAGGCTGTGGATAACGCGCACGGACCCCGGATGCTTTTCGGCAGACTTCTGCAATGACGTCGGCGACAGAGATCATCACCGGCCGCGTGCGCGACCGGGTGACACGGGAAGGCGTCGACCTTGCCGGTTCGCTCGGGCTCGCCGAGGACTATGCACGCGAAGAGGTCCGTCGCTATAGCGAACGAGCGCTCGGCAGCACCCTCCCACTGCTCACCGATGAGCGCGCGACCGAGCGCGAGGTGGTTGCGTCGCTCACCGGATTCGGACCGATTCAGCCGTACCTGGACGACCCCGGTATCGAAGAGATCTGGATCAACGCGCCCACCCGCGTATTCGTCGCACGGAACGGCATCCCCGAACTGACGAACACCGTTCTGACCGAATCCGGGGTCCGCGATCTGGTCGAACGGATGCTGCAGAGCACCGGCCGTCGCGTCGACCTCAGTTCGCCGTTCGTCGACGCCTCACTGCCCGATGGGTCACGCCTGCACGTCGTGATCCCGGACGTGACGCGGCGGCACATGGCGGTCAACATCCGCAAGTTCAGTCGGCAGGTTCGCGACCTCACGAGCCTCGTCTCCAACGGTTCGCTGAGCGTGCAGGCGGCCGAATACCTGCGTTGCTGCGTGCTGGCCGGGCAGAACATCCTCATCTCCGGTGCCACCCAGGCTGGCAAGACGACTTTGCTTGGCGCTCTGCTGTCGAGCGTGCGCAGCAACGAACGCATCGTCACCGTCGAGGAGACCTTCGAGCTCGACCTCGCCGCCGGCGACGTGGTCGCGATGCAGTGCCGTCAGCCCAGCCTCGAGGGCACCGGGGAGATCACCCTGAGGCGGCTGATCAAGGAGGCGCTGCGGATGCGCCCTGACCGGTTGATCGTCGGGGAGGTGCGTGAGGCGGAGAGTCTCGACCTCCTCATCGCACTCAACAGTGGGGTTCCGGGGATGTGCTCGATTCACGCCAACTCCGCTCGAGACGCTCTCGTGAAGCTGTCAACGCTTCCCTTGCTCGCGGGGCGCAACATCGATTCCTCTTTCGTGCAGCCGACGGTCGCCGGGTGCATCGATGTCGTCGTCCACTGCGAAATGGACCGCGGCGGGTTCCGCCGGGTGACGCAGATCGTCGCACCGAGCGGCGCCCTGAACGGGCCGGTGATCGAGGCGAGTGTGCTGTTCGCGCTCCGCGACGGGCTCCTTGAACCGACCGGGAGCCATCCCACTCGCGTCGTCAAGTTCGAGAACGCCGGCATCAACCCGGCGGCGATCCTTCGGCGAGGCGCATGATGTGGCTGCTGCTGGGATGCCTGCTCGCCGCCGGGATACTGCTCGCCGTTTCACCCTGGCTCGTCCCTCGACGTCGCGAGAAGAAGGTCAGGGCTGCTCCCGGCGGTGGCGGCTTCACCTCGACACTGGCGCTCGCCGGACTCGGTCGAGTTCCTCCAGCGGTGTTCGTCACCCTGTCGCTGCTCATCGCCATCCTCACCGGCGGGCTCGCTCAGGCTCTGATCGGCGTCGGGGCGTTGTCGCTGTGCGCCGCTGTGGTGGGTGGGGTTCTTCCCGCGGTCGCGGTCATCTGGCGTGCCCGCGCCCGCCGAGCGTTGAACCGTTCGCTCTGGCCCGACGTCGTCGATCACCTGGTCGGCGCCGTTCGCTCCGGCCTCGCGCTCCCGGATGCCGTTGCGAGTCTTGCCCACTCCGGCCCGGAGTCACTCCGTGGCGAGTTTCTCGACTTCGAAGGCGACTACCGCCGCACCGGTTCGTTCGGTGGGTGCCTCGACCGCCTGAAAGCAAACCTCGCCGACCCGGTTCCCGACCGCATCATCGAAACCCTGCGGATGGCCCGCGATGTCGGAGGAACCGATCTCACCGTGGTGCTCCGCAGTCTCGCCGCCTATCTGCGTGAAGACATCGCCATTCGTGCCGAAGTCGAAGCGCGGCAATCCTGGATCCGCAATGCGGCCAGGCTGGGCGTCGCCGCACCGTGGTGCATCCTTCTGCTGCTCGCAACGCGCCCGGAAGCGGCACTCGCGTACAACTCGGCAGGAGGTGCCGTACTCATCGCCGGTGGCGCGGCGGTGTCCCTGCTGGCGTATCGGATGATGCTGGCAATTGGCCGACTGCCGCAGGAGAGGCGGTGGTTCCAGTGAGCGCGGCATCGGCATGGGCAATCGTGCTCGGTGTCGTGCTGGGACTCGGCCTCTGTTCGGTCGTTGCGCTGCTGCCGCGGATGGGAGGGCCGACTCTCGCCGATCGGGTCGCGCCCTACATCGTCGACGTCTCGGAACCGGCCCGGCTGTTCACTCTCAAACGACTCGTGGACCCGGTACCGATCCTCGGGACACTTCTCGCGCCGACCATCATCAGACTCGCGGACGCGCTCGGAACGCTTCTCGGCGGAAACGCGCTCGTCCAGAAACGACTCGGCCAGGCCGGGCGGACCATCACCGTTCGACGCTTCCGGGCGGAGCAACTCGCCTGGGCATTGGTCGGCGCCGCTCTCGGTCTCGTCGTGTCAACCGTCGGGAGCAGTGACCGAACTCTCCCGGGCGTCGTCGCCGCACTCGCCCCGGTGATCGGCGCCGTCTGTGGTGCCGTTCTGCGAGACTTTCAGCTCAAGCGGTCCGCGCGCGGACGGCTGGCCCGGATCACTGCCGAGCTTCCGACCGTGCTCGAGTTCATGAGTCTCAGCCTGTCGGCCGGAGAGGGAATCCTCGACTCGCTGCGCCGTATCGCCCGGGTGGGGTCCGGCGAACTCGGCAGGGAGTTCCGGGTGGTGGCCAGTGCCGTCCATACCGGGATCCCACTCGCAACAGCGCTGAACGACGGCGCACGCCGAATCGACCTCCCAGCTTTCACCCGATGCGTCGAACAGCTGAGCGCAGCGCTTGAGCGTGGTTCCCCTCTGTCGGAGGTGCTCCGCGCCCAGGCACAGGACGCAAGGGACGACGCGAAGCGCAGTCTTCTGGAGATCGCCGGCAAGAAAGAGGTGGCGATGCTGGTCCCGCTCGTCTTTCTCATACTCCCGCTGTCGATCCTGTTCGCCATCTACCCGGGAATCTTCGTACTCCAGTCCGGATTCTGACCCGGCCATCATCCGTCGAAGTGAAGGAGACATCATGAGCACCCTGTCCACCTGGCGCCGATCGCTGCGCGCCCGAGTGACCGACGACTCCGGAGACGTACCCGGGTGGGTACTGATCACGCTGATGACGGCTGGCCTCGTCGTCCTCATCTGGAGCCTGGCCGGGCCGGCGCTCAGCCAGATCTTCGAGCAGGCCATCGCCCGGGTTTCGGGGATGTGACCGTGAGCAGCCCGGCCTGGAAGAGCGAGGCCGGTTCGGCTGTCGTCGAGTTCACGTTCGTGGCTGTGCTGCTCACCGTCCTGACCCTGGCGGTGCTTCAACTCGGCCTGGCCCTCCACATCCGGAACACGGTTCTCGACGCCGCAGCGGAGGGCGCACGATTTGCGGCGCTCGCCGACAACGGCCCGGCCGATGGCATCGAGCGCACCCGAGAACTCATCACGGTCGCCATCGGGCCGGACTTCGCCAGGAACGTCTCAGCACGGACCGGTACCTTTCTCGGGCATGCCAGCGTTGAGATCACGGTGGTCACGCGGTTGCCGGTCATCGGCCTGGTCGGAGCAGAGGAAGCACTCGAGGTGAGCGGTCATGCGGCGATCGAGACCCTCGAGGATTGAGGCTTCCGCGGCCCGGCGGGTCGGCGCTGATGATGGGACCGCGGCGCTCGAGTTCGTGACTGCGGGGCTCATCCTGCTTGTGCCTCTCGTCTACCTGATCGTCACGCTCGCGTCCGTCCAGGCGGGTGCCCTCGCTGCTGAAGGCGCGGCGCGCCAGGCTGCCCGCGTTTTCGTGCAGGCGCCCAGTCCGGACGAAGCGTCGGTTCGTGCTGCTCGCGCCGTCGAATTCGGCCTGGCCGATTACGGCATCCCGGCCGAAGCGGCATCCGTTGCCATCTCGTGCGGCGGAACGAGCACGGGAGAGTGTCCCGCGCGCAATTCGGTGGTCACCGTCACGATCCGGATCGATGTGACACTGCCGCTCGTTCCCGACGTGCTCGACCTGTCGACCGCTGCAACCATTCCAATCCAGGCGACGGCGAAGCAGCAGGTCTCGCGCTTCTGGTCTGAACGATGAGACGGATGCTGCGCGGTACGGACACCGAAAACGGCTCGACCCTTCTCCTCGCGATCTTCTTCGGCATGATGGCGCTCGTGCTCATTCTCGTGGCGGCAGCAGCGACGTCGCTGTACCTCGAACGGAAGCGCCTCTACAGCCTCGCCGACGCCGCTGCCCTCGTCGGAGCCGAGGCGTTTGAGCTGTCGGAGGTCTCTCTCGACGGGGGCGAACCGACACTCACCCTCCGCTCGCCCGCGGTGCGCTCGGCGGTCGCCGGGTTCCTCGACGACAATCCGATCGGCAGTTTCGACCAGCTTGTGCTCGAGGATGCCGTCTCGCACGACGGGCGAAGTGCCACGGTAACGGTGTCATCGGCCTGGCAACCACCCGTGCTGACCCTGTTCGTGCCCGATGGCATTCGGCTGGAAGTGACGGCCGTCGCGCGGTCGGTGTTCCGCTGAGATGCCGGGGCCGATCTTGCCGGGCGCGTCTGGCGTGGCTAGGCTCCGGTCCAGACGGACCGGAGCGGATGTGCAACATGGACGGCAACGACGCCGGAACAGCGCAGCGGGTGCACGAACTGCGGATCGGCCTCGAGAGCTCGCAGCCGCTGTCGACTCCACCCGGACCCCTGCGTGAGGTGCTCGACGGCTCGCTTCCCGGCTGGCGCATCGACACACTCCTAACGGATGACAGCGAGCTGTGGCTGATCCGCGGCCGGGTCGATGAGCACGTGGGCACACCCGAGTACGCGCGCCGCGCCCACACGCTGGTGCAGGAGATCCTCACGACCGGCGTGGCCAGCCGCGCCGAGGCGGATCTCCCTGTCACCGCATTCGGCCGGAGTGTCGACGCTCTCCGGTCGTCCGACGCCGCGGAGTTCCCGCCGGGCAGCGAGGTGCGTCGATGGGCACGTGACGCCATCCGCTGCGACGACGCCTGGTCGATTGAACCGACGCGGGGTGCCGGCATCCGGATCGGGCACCCGGACACCGGGTACACGGTGCATCCTCGACTCGGTCGTGACGCACTCGACCTCGAGACCGATCGGGACCTGATCGACGATGACGACGACGCCCTCGACCCGCTGATGGACCCTGACCACTCCCCGTGGCCGCTGCCGTTCCCCGGCCACGGCACAACGACGGCGAGCGTGATGGCAGGACAGGGAACTGAAGAGCGGGGAATCGTCGGTGTGGCTCCCGGGTCACGCGTGGTGCCGCTGCGCGCGGTGGAGAGTGTTGTCCAGCTTTTCGACAGTGACGTCGCCCGGGCCGTCGACCACGCCCGCAGCACCGGGTGCGACCTCGTGTCGATCAGCGTCGGCGGCAAGGGGTTCTTCGGCCTGCGGGCCGCGATCCAGCGGGCGGTCGACGCCGGGATGCTCGTGATGGCCGCAGCAGGCAACAACGTGCGCATCGTCGTGGCGCCAGCCTCCTACCCGAACTGCCTGGCGGTCGCGGCGACAGGTCCGGACGGCCAGCCGTGGCCGGAATCCTCGCGGGGACGAGCCGTCGATGTCAGCGCTCCCGGCTGGGGCGTGCACGTCGCGGGTTACGAATGGGTGGACGGCACACCGCACGCCAGCGTGTTCCGGTCCTCCGGCTCGTCCTACGCCGTCGCGCACGTCGCCGGCGCGGCCGCTCTCTGGTTGGCACACCACGGCCCTGAGGCGCTGCGGGCGCGATACGGCGCAGGGCTTCAGGATGCCTTTCGTCGGGTTCTCGTCACCGCTGGCTCGCGAGTGCCTGAGGGCTGGGATGCGGGCGATTTCGGGTCGGGCATCGTTGATGCTGCCGGTCTGCTTGCCGCCACGCTCCCTTCTCCCGATGACACGATCCCGAGGCGCGGGGGCGCCGTCGACGCCCCGATCACGCGACTGGCTGCGATGGTGAACGAGAGCGAGACCGACCTCGAAACCGCACTCGCCGGGTGGTTCGGCCTCGCCGGCCCTGAGCTGCGCTCGACCGTCGCTCGTTTCGAAGGCGAACTCGCGTTCCACCTCGTCGAGGAGCCGGCTCTCCGGGCATCCATCCTCAGCGGGAGCCGCACGCGCGCCGCGCGAATCGGCGTCCCCGCGAGCTGTTCACCGGCGTTCGCTGCGACCTTTCTCTGACCCAGACAGACACCGCCATCCGCTCGGAATTTCGCACCCGGGAGCGGGTTGACGGCGCTCGATTCGCGGGAATATGGTGAGCCACACCCGAACCTGAGCACTATTCATAGCAGGCGCGTCGCGCCTGCGAGCTAGGTGGTGGACATGTCACTCTGGGACGAACTCCCGGCAGGCGCCCAGAACTCCGGAAATCTCGACGGCCTCAGATCCACTCTCGAAAGCGTCGACGGCACCGGACCGGTCGAAGAGACGGATGCCGATGGCACGTGGTCTGTCTACACCGCAACGATGAATCTCACCGGTCCGCTCGCGCTCGATCCTCGCACGGGAGGCTTCAGCACAAGCGGCGGGTCGAGCGGAACACCGATCGAGTTCCGCGACCCGAACGTCTCCGCCGCTCTTGGCTTGCACCTCACCGGTCCTGGCGGGACACGAGACAGCGGGTGGCGGATCATCGTCGGCGCCCCGTCGATTGCCATCCGCACCCCGTTCCTTCGCGGAGCTTTCGTCGACTCCCGGGGCCAGTTGCGTGCCGATCCGGCTCAGCCGACGGTCGCGTTCGTGCTGCCCGCCACCCGGATCAGGGTGATGCAGCTCGCCGGTGCATCGACCGCGGCGAAACTGCTCTCCGCGACAACGACCGGCTCACCGACGGAAAACACCTACGATTTCGTCCGGATGGAACCACCGCACGCCCTGATCGGCCCGGGCGACACCGTCGGCTTCGCCTACCGCACCGCCGTGCTCGACCTGTCAGGGACTGAAGGGCCGAGCGGAGTCCCGGCCACAGCCCGAGTGCTCCCCGATGCGTGGCAAGGACTTTATCTGCCCGAGATCCGGCTGTTCGTCTCACCCAGCGGTGTTGAAGGGCTCGCGGTCAGCGCGGGCGTGCGCAACCTGTGGGTCGGCATCGGCGAACATGAAGGAGTCACCGGCATCTTCGAGGCGGAAGTCGTCAACCGCGGTCAGACCCCGTCGCTGTCCGTGCGGTTCGGTACCTCGTCCGGGGAGTACATCGCCGACCCGGGCACCGGCACCGCCCAGCTCCCCGAGACCTCCACGATCTTCGTCGACACGGCCGGCGGCCTCGCACCGATCAGCATCGCCATCTCGGTCAACGGCATCGGAACGAATGATGACCGTGCTGCGGTCACCACACCGGCGACGGGCACCATCACGATCACCGTCTCGGCACGCGATTCCGCCGCCCACGAGACGACCCGGACGTTCACCGCGACGCGGCGTACGGCATCCGTCACCACGGGCGGTGCCGGTGATTCCCTGGTGACCGTGACACCCGCCCGATGGGACTCGCACGTGATCGTCCGCGAAGCCGTGTCGGCATCCACCGTCACCGTGCGACTCGAACCACGCGACAGTGTCGCCTGGTCCTGGCCGGGCGGAACGTCGACGGGTGAAACGGCTGAGGTCCCTGTCGGCGCTGGCGGGACCGTCGTGGTCACCGCGACGTTTACCGCGGTTCAGCGTGCCGTCGCCGACTGCTTCTTCCTCTTCGACCGTCCGCACCCCTCAGACGGCGACCCATACGCACGGAACGAAAGCCGCACGCACGCCGAACCCGCAGCCGACCGTGACCATCACGGATCCAGCGTCACGTTCACACGGCACATGAGCGACCGGCTCGCAGCGATCGGCGCGGGTACGAAGCTCACCGTCGACGGTTATGCCTCGTACGAGGGCGACAACTCGTCACCGGAACAGGACGACAACCGCGAGCTCAGCGAACGCCGCCGCGACATGGCCATCTCGATTCTCCGGCGCATCGGTTTCACAAATGTGGTCCAGGGCGCCGCTTTCGGGCACGACCCCGCCCGCACCCAGGCGCCGCTCGGCCCGACAGGCGTCACGTCTCCACCCATCCCCGCTGCGGGAGCCTCCGGCTGGTGGCGGGCGCGAGTGTACTCGGAACCCCCCGCCGCTCCCGAGATCTGCACGGCAGAAATCCGGCGTCGGGCGACGCCGCCGCCGACCGACACCGATCCGAAACCTCCCGCGCAGCAGCGCCCCGACTGTTTCCGGAAGATCGGTGTGCGGGTCGAGTTCGTGCGCAGCACCTTCATCCGCGGTGAGATCTACGGCGAGTTCGACATCGAAACCGCCGCCGAATCCGCCCTGCAACGCAACGGACAGCCGGCCCTGCGGACCGGGGCGCGCAACCCGTCAGACGGTATCTGCGTATTCCTCCTCCGACTGCGGCTCAGCGAGGACCGGGGTGCGTGGGAGATGACCGGGGAATTCCGGGCGCTGGATGCCGACCTCGACGGTCTCGCGAAAATGGATCAGGCGACCGCAAACGCCACGGCACTCAACATTCTCGGTGCCCTGAGCATTCTGGCGCCGCTCACCTCGTCTGCCACGCAACTGTCGCCGGCGGCAGGCGCTGTCGTCGCCCTCGGCAGCGTCGCGCTCGGCGCCAGCGACCTCATCCACACCCACACCCTCATCCTCCGTGGGGGCGAACTGACCGTCAGCGATGGCATCGTCGGGCCGGACGGCACGACGACCGTCGCAGACAGTGGCACCCAGGTCAGCGTGCTCCTCGACCTGGAGGTGGTGTTCAGCTTCGACCTCGGTATCGTCCGTGTCGACCAGGCCCACCCGGTGACCACCCGATACAAGGCGGTCGGTGTGCGCTCACAGTGGGGAACCGAAGGAACGGGAGGTGACCTCGAGTACGTGCCGCTCCCGGTGTTCGACCCGAGCAGGGGCTACACACTCGACGTCCCCGCCGGGGCACTCAGCGCGGCCCCTCCGCTCGACGAGCTGCTCCGAATCCTCGGCTTCCGGGTGAGCCGCGACAACCCGACCTACCTCGAGATCGAGGTCGGGCTCGGCGTCGACCTGGGCATCGTCACGGTGGACACCGTGCGGGTTCGTGCCCGTCTCGACAGTCCCACGCTCGACGTGCAACTGACCAAACTGGCGGCATCCCTCGACATCCCTGGGACCATTCACGGCACCGGGTCGATCGAGTTCACCGATCAGGGGTTCAAGGGCGCTTTCGACCTCACCATCGTTCCCGTCAACATCCGTGCGTCCGCGGTCCTCGCCGTCGAGAGCAACGACGACGGCGTCACCGGCGTGCTCATCGGCGCCGAGGTCGAATTCCCTGTCCCGATCCTGCTCGGCAACTCGGGCCTGGGGATCTACGGATTCATGGGTGGCGTGGGCGTCAACTACGCGCGCAAGGAGCGCACCGATTTGCAGGTTCCCGCCCTGGTCTGGTTGCAGGATCAGTTCGCCAGGCCAGGGGGAGTGATGGACCCGACGGGGTGGCAACTCACCCCGGGGAGCTACGCTTTCGCGGCCGGGATGCTCGTCGGCACCGTCGACGCCGGATTCACCGTGCACCTCAAGGGCATCGTCATCATCGAGGTCCCCGGTCCGCGACTGCTGCTGGTGATGAAAGCCGACGTGCTCTCGCTGCCGCCTGTTCTGGACAGCAACCAGAGCGCCACGTTCCTGGCCGTGCTCGATATCGACTTCGGTCGAGGCACGATCACCATCGGCATCGTCGCTGCATACGAAATCGAGAGCGTCCTCAAGATCCGGGTGCCGATCACCGCCTTCTTCAACAGCCAGCAGCCCGAGGACTGGTTCGTTGAGCTGGGGAATTACACCGACCGTGTCACCGTCGAGGTGCTCGACGTCCTCTCAGGCAGTGGCTACCTCATGGTGCACGGAAACGGCATCAGTCTCCCCACTGATCCGGCACTTGCTGTGCCGAGCGGCATCGCCGTCGCCACCGGGTTCCACCTTCAGGCAGTGCTGATGGGGAGCAAGGCGGTCGGCCTGTACCTCGAGGTGGCCGCCGGGTTCGACGCCATCCTCGGTCTCGACCCGTTCTACCTCGGCGGCATCATCTACGTACGTGGGGAGTTGCGGCTCTGGATCGTCGGGATCAGCGCGAGCGCCGAACTGGTCGTGCAGGTCGGAAAACGCAAGGTCGGCGACGTGTGGGTCACCGAACCGTACGTGCACGGTGAAGTGTGCGGCAGCGTCGACTTCTTCTTCTTCGAAGTGAAAGGCTGCGTGGAGCTCACCATCGGCGAGGAGACCACGCCCACACCCGATCCGCTCCCGCTCGTTATGGGCGTGAGCCTCATCGCTCGCACTCCGGCCAAGCTCGAAGGCACCGGAGCGAACAGTTCGATCGACGGCAAACTGTCGGATGCCGTTGACATCACCCCGTCGGCGGGAGCACCGGATGAGCTGCCCACCGTTCCGCTCGACGCCATCCCGGCCATCACCTTCCGGACCGCCCCGACCGGTGCCGGCCCGATCGTCCTCGGCGCGGCCGCATTCGGAACTTCCGGCGCCGCGGCGAACCCGTGGACGCGGATCGGCGACCGATGGTGGCGGTACGAGCTCGTCAACGTGACACTCGACGGCCCCCTCACCCCAGCGACCGGCAAGACTCCGTCGACCTGGTGGGCGGCTCCCGCCGATGCCGGACCGGTGGCCGGACCGACCCTCGCTCTGCTCGACTGGCTGCCCACTCCGCACTCGGCGGCGGTCCCGTACGGCGAAGCGCTCACGACGCAGGTGAAACATCGCTGGGGGACGGTGTGTGGGAACGCCGCACCACCGGCCCGACTGCTCTGGACCTTCGATCGGTGCCCGACAGGGCCGAGCCCGGTTGGCTGGCGGCTCGACGGCGTCGCCTGGCCAGATCCCCCGGATCGCCCGCGCTCCATTCCCGTCGCCGGCCGGGTCGACATCACGGAGCCGTGGCGGATCGACCCGGTGACGGATCGGGTCCAGGCCACCCAGCCCGCAACGGTGATCGGTGATGCCGTGCCCTGTTACAACGGCCGCCCGGGAACGGCCGACGACCCGATGAAGTACTGGCAGACCGGGCAGCCGCTGACATTCAGCAACCGGGTGCTCCCCAGCGCCGCATTCGCCGACGTGACAGCACAGCTTGCTTCCGGCGGTCTGTTCCGTGACCTCGTTGCCATCCGTCAGGAGAATTCCTGGGACCCGTCTACCGGAGACCCCCGCCGCCGCACGGCGTTCGACTGCGAGGGCCGCATCCTCCGCTCGCCCGAACGTGATGAGGCCGAACCGGCTCCGTTCGGCCCCGACGCTGACAAGGAACGGGTGAAGCAGGTCTGGAACGACACAGCTTTTTCGCCCGACCGACTGGCGGATGCCGTCACCATCGACGTCGGGACGGACGAGTTCGTGGATGTCAGCATTCTCCTTCTCGTCCCGGAACGGGGGCTCGGCGGGAACGCCGTGGTCTCCGTCCGCGATGCGGACGGCGGAGAACTCGGGGAGGAGCGGATCGGTACCGGCCACTTCATCAATGCAGGCAACCCTCTGCCCGCTGGCTGGGTCGACCCGGCCGGCCCCTGGGCAGATCCGGTACAGCGGGCAGGCAGGATCGCAGCCCGGGTCGCCGCAACGTCACAACAGGGCCTCTACGCGGTGCTCATCAGCCTCAGGGATCTCCCCGACCGGGCGTCTCGGCTGGTCGTCGGGTGGGATCGCGACGCCGGTCAGAGCGGCGATTTCCCCGCGTTCTACGTCGTAGCCGCAGAGGGGATGCTGCGGAGCGAGCAGCGCCGCTACGACTGGGACAGCACCTCACGTGAATCCGATCGGCAGGCTCTGTCGAACGCGCTCACGCAGGCGCCGGACGACCACGCGCTCCTCGTCCCCGGCGAGCTTTACACCGTGCACGTGACCTGGAAGGCGGCATCCGCCGACGGGGACGTCCAGCCCGCGGCGAGCCCCGACCCCACCTGGGGAGCGGAGGAAACGCAGTCGTACCGGTTCCAGGCAGACCCGGCATCCGAGTCGCCGAAAGACCTCTCACCGTGGATTCTCGCCACGACGCCCGGGATGGATGACGTAGGTGTTTTTCTCACCGAGAAGGTCCGCATCGCCTTCGCCACCCAGAAGGTCGCCGCCCTCTTCGACGCCTACGGTCAGCAGTTGCGCCTCGTCGTGCGGGCGGCATCCGGGCACCACCCCGAACCACCGACAGGAGGCGGCTCCGCCGCGTCGTTCGTGATCCCTGTCGAAGCCGCCGCCCCATTCGGAAGTATCGGAGCCACCTTCGGCGTGCAGACGCCGTGGGAGCAGGCGGTGCGCGAGATGCTCGGGGAAACGGGCCAGCGCTGTGTGCCGTCGAGCGGGTCCGGTTCGCACACCTACACGCTGACCCTCGACTACGACTTCGAGCCACTCACCGACTACCTCATCGACATCCACGCGGTGCCGACCGCATCGCCCCCGACCACAACCGGTCTCGTGCACCGCATCGGCTTCACCACATCGCGCTTCGAGAGCGCCGCCGGCCTGGCCGGCTTCATCTCGCCGGCGCCGGTGGAGCACCGTGTCGTTCCGCTAACGGGGCCGATCGCGGGACTTCCGACAACCCCGACAGGCGCCCAGGTCGACGAGGCGTTCCAGGCGGCGGGACTGGCCGTGCCGCAGGTTCCAGACTTCCCGCGGGTCCAGGTGCTCTGGACGACGGATGCCGTACCTCAGCCGTTCGCAGTCGTCCTGGAGTGCAGCGAACCGCTCTGGCGGTCCCGCGTCGTTCCAACGGTGATCCCCGCCCCGCCGGACTCGCCCGACCCGAGTCACACCTACTGGGCGGGCCGACCGGCCGACTGGCTCAGCGTCGTGCCGGGAACAGCGCCGCCTGCGGACTCTGACCCGCCACGGGCCGGGATCAGCCGGATCATCCGTGGACCGGGAGGAACCAGGGCCGTTGTGCTCCTTGCCGCTGGATCTCGTGGCACCGAAGCTCGGCTCGACCTTCGAACGGCCGCCGACCAGCTGGCCGGAACCCCCGAATCGTTCGTGACCGCGGCGCGCATCTCGCTGCTGCGTGCCCCCTGGGAGGTGGAGGACTGATGTCTCGCATCGCCGACGTGTTCCGGTTCCGCGCCGAAGCTGTGCGCCTGAACTGGCCGTTTATCGCCGACAAGATGACCAGGCCGCAACGGGGCCACCACTCGCCGCTCCGCGGACTGAAACCGGAACAGTTGAGGGCCCGAGCGGGGGACATCCGCGTCACCTGGGCGGCCGCGAAAGAGCTGGGTGTGCCGTACGGGCCCTTCACGGTCTGGACCCGGGGGAGGCAGGACGACCGGATGGAGACGGTCGACGTCATCACCTGGCAGGCAGAAGGTGGTCTCGCCTTCTGGTGGGGCGGAACACAGGCTGCTCGAATTCGCGTGCGCTGTGACGTCGACTCGATCAACCAGCCGGTCGGGCTGTTCCTCTTCCGCACCTCGCCGTCGCTCTACGACGCCGTTGCATCCGTCGCCGTGCAGCCCTCATCGAATTCAGTCACCCTTGAGCTGTCGACGTCCGGTGCCGTCATGGGGCTCCTGGTGAACGGGTCCAACCCTCAGGTGGCGATCACTCGCCTCGACGACGTCATCAATGACGACGCCTGGAAGCCGATCGAGATCGTCGGCTTGCCGGTCGAGCGCGGCTGGGGAACGAAATATGACACCTCAGACCAAGGGCCCATCGACGATCTGATGGCCCCGCGAGACGCCGCAGCTTCCCGCCTGCTCCGTGGCGGCCCGCCGTTCGGCTGGCATCCCGTGACCCAGGCCGGGCGTCTGGCACCGGAGTGGTCCGCCCCGGACAGTGACGCGCTCATCGAGGAAGTGCAGAAGTTCGTGCTGCCTGAGATCGCGGGAATGTACGACGGTACCGTTCCCGAGTACGACCAGTGGACACTGTCGAATGTGCGGGCAGTCGCCCCACCCCGGCAGGGCACCAGACAATCGGCGCTCGCGACGAAGGCGGACGCCAAACCGTGGGCTGCGCTCAACATCCCCGCACACAGCGATGCGTTTCTCAACCTCGTGACGGGGTTCGGCAGCTGCTACTCGCAGGAACGGATGCTCCCCGAACAGATCGGCGTCGGCGGTTCTGATTTCCTCATCACGGCCACCTACCGCGAAATCGCGCCGATGGGAACCGGCTCGGCCGAGTTCGCCGCTTACGCCCCCCAGGGAATCGCGCACGCGCAAACACCGTCTCCAGCCGCTCTCACAGCGGGGCGGTCGGGACTCGTTCCGCCAGCGGAAGCGGATCTCGCGTGGCGGGAGACCGTGCGATTGAACTGGAAGCTCACCCCGACGGCCGCCGGCCTCGGCATCCCGACGGAGTCCGCGCTCGCCCGGTACGCCGCCGGTGCCGGGGATGCCGAAGCGCTGATCGAGCGGCGAGACCCCAGTGGATGGCGTCCGCTCGTGCTCAGCGCAGACGCGCCGAAACCCAAGCCGGGGAGCGACTCAACGAGCGTCGTCGATGGGGGCGCCGAGATCCTGCTGGGCAGCGGGGGCCGGCAGGTCGGTTATGCGGTCGCCGTGAGCGATGTGTATGGCGTGTGGTCGCGCTGGAGTGATGTTCCGTACAGCGGAGACGAACCCGGCCCCGAGGGCGCGCGGCTCGTCTCGGTCGCGCTCACCACCCGCTTCGCCGGATCCACGACGTGTCCGTCAAAGCTGGACCTCGAAGTGGCAACGGAATGGCTGCAGCGAAGGACGCGGTCGATCGACATCGTCGCCGTGTTCTTCCCGATGCTGACGCCGACAAGCGACCCGCCGGTCGGCCTGTCGCCGACAGCCGTGATTCCGGCGAACTGCTTCAAGCGCGACCTCGGCGTCGACTTCGCTGGTGACGATCCCACCGGCATCGGCTGCGACGTCACCGCTCTGAACGCAGAAGGCACCGCAGAGGAAACCGCAGGGCCCGCTCAGGGCGACGGCGGGCGCCGTTTCGCCGTCCACGCCGACGTTCCGACCCTCGACTTCGGAGCCACCCGGCGGTGGGGCGTGCAGATCTGGGTTCGCCGCGCTCTGTTCGTCGGGGTCACGCCGTCGGGCTGGACGCCGGATGTGGCGCACCCCGCGCTCGCGAGCGCGGCCAGTCCTGTTCCGGTCGAGCCGCTCCCACTCCCGCCGCTTCCGGGCGTTCCGCTGGCGAGTCTGCCAGACGCTGAAGGGCGGGCGCACGCCCGTGTCGCCTGGTCGCTTCCCGCCGGTGCCGCGGTGAGGACCACCGCGATCTGGGAGTGCGCGGAAACGGCACTGCGTCAGAGTGTCGGGCTGGCTCCCCGGGCTGCGGACACCGATCCGCCCGGCGCCCGACTGCATGCCCTCCGCACGGCATACGACGCCCTTCCGGACAACAGGCGACGCCAGCTGTTCCGTCGGCTGACCGAACTCGACGGAGCCGTTCGGGACTTCGACGCCGTCCTGCCGAAAGGGTCGACAGACATCCACCTGTTCGCGGTGACGACCGTCACAGACTCCGGAGTCGAATCGCCGTGGCCGTCAGGACCGGCCGAGACCGCCGTTCGCGTCGCCATGGCTCCCAGGCTTCGGCATCCGGCTCCACCCCTTGTGCGGTCACGCCCGGATGCGACCGGCAACACGGTGATCGAGATGTCGAGTTCGAGCCCCCTGCCTGTGGCCCGATTCCGACTGCTCCGGACGCGTTCCGAGGGTGCGGCGCGTCGTGCGGACACGATGGGTCCTGCATTCGCTGAGGTAGCGGCGGACCCGACGGCCGGCCCGCCGGACGTTGTCACCGGAGACCCGGTGTACACGGCAGCCTGGACCGGACCGTTTCCGGAGAGCTGGGACGACTGGTTCGTCCGCGCGATCGCCATCCCGGTCGACCAGGTGCCGGTGGAGGCGGTTCGTGGAATGCCGTCGGACCCTTCGGACGTCGTGTCGTTCAGCGCGCGGCCCGACGGTCCCCCTGACCTCGCGCCGATCGCGGTCGAGACGGATGCCGCCCATACCGGAATCGTCCTCCGCACGTCCACGTCAGCACCGGTGCGCCCCGTTCCGGCGGGGGCTCACCGTGTAGGGGTGACTGCACGGTCGGAGACGCTGCCGTTCGTGGCGCTGCAATCAGTACCGGAAACCCCACTCCTCAGCCCCCCGGCCGAAGCGGACACCGCGGTGATCGTGGAGCGGGGGCCGAGGGCATCCGGTCGTTCGCCGCTCGCCGTCTGGTTCACACGCCCGGTGGCCACCGACCCGGTGGAGGTCGCCGTGCGGATCATCGATCCGTTCGGCCGGGTGACGGAGCGAACCGAGACGGTGCCCGGCTGGGTGGAACCGCCGCTGCTGGACCTCTCGCTCATCGACGTGATCACCGTTGTCGGTCGCGGGGTCGCCGTCGTGGTCGGCAGCGACGCGCCTGTCGACGTGGTTCCCCCGTACGAACTCGTCGTGCGGGCGACGCAGCGACCGCGCCGCACGCCGTTTCCTCTGGACCCGCGCCTCGTCGGACGGCCACTGCTGGCTTCGATCAGCCTTCCGGACATTCCGATGAGCAGCACACCGCTCCCGCGCGGGGGGATCCAGTTCGGCTGGAGACGGTCGGACGGCCACGGACGCGTGTACGACATCTGGATTCCCCTGGCCGGGCCGCTCACCGCGACGATCACCCTCGTCGCCCCTGACGGCGGGCGGATCACGGTCACCGCACTGGCGTGACGGCTGGGCGGTATCGACCGATCATGCTGTCAAGGGCTTGATGGCCAGGAGAGCGGGGGTGTTCGGTGGAGTACACACAGCCCGTGTCCCCGACCAGGAGATCAGCCTTATGACATTCAGCCCCCGCTTCGCCATCGTGACCGGATCGAGTTCAGGGATCGGGCGAGCGACGGCCATCGCGCTCGCCGAAGCCGGAATGGACGTCGGGATCACCTGGAGCAGCAACGAGGCCGGCGCGGAAAAGACGGCGGCAGAGGTCCGCGCACAGGGGAGACGCGCGATCGTCGCGCATCTCGACACCACCGACCTGGATCGTTGCGGGGATGCGGTCGACGGACTGTGCGACGAGCTCGGCGGGATCGACGTCTTCGTCAACAACGCCGGACTCGGTGACAACGTCCCGTTCCTCGGCATGACCCTCGAGCAGTGGAGGCACACCGTTTCTGCCGACCTCGACGGCGCGTTCGTCGCCATCCAGCGTGCGGCCAGACGAATGGTCGACGCAGGAAACGGTGGCCGGATCATCGCGACGACGAGCGTGCACGAGCACCAGCCGCGGTACGGGTCGAGCGCATACGACGCGGCCAAGCACGGGCTCGGTGGCCTCATCAAAACGCTTGCTCTGGAACTCGGCGAGTACGGAATCACCGCAAACGCGGTCGCTCCAGGGGAGATCTCCACCGGCATGACCGACCAGGAGGACGAGGACCCGCACGACCACAAGCGGCCGGGGGTCCCACTCGGCCGACCGGGCGACGCCCGTGAGGTGGCCGCGGTGATCGCATTCCTCGCTTCCCCGTTGTCCAGCTATGTGACCGGTGCGTCCTGGGCCGTCGACGGCGGCATGCTGCAGATGGGACCACAGGGCGGCTCACATCTCACGAGCAACGACTGGCGTTCGAAGAAAGCGTGACGGCGATGACCGACCCCACGCGAGTGCGCAGCCAGGCCGCTCTGACAACATCCACCGGGTTGATCTGGATCCTGCTCGGCACCGTTCTCGCGGCAATCTGTGTTGCCGTCCTCCTCACACTCGTCGGGCTCGCACCGGTCGTCGCCTGGACCGGCGTTGCCCTTGTCGTCGCTCTCTACGTGGGGCTTCTCATCGTCCGGTTCGCCGTGAGACCCGGTTCCCGGCGGCTGGTGGCGATGGCCAGTGTCTTCGGAGCGATCGCGCTGGTGACGCTGATCTGTGTCGTCCTCATCAGCGGGAGTGCCTGGGGGTCGCTGGGCTAAGCCCCGGGTCGAGGACGCGGCGGAATGTAGCGGGGGATCATCCGCGCCAGATGCCAGGCACCGATCAACCCGACGATACCGACGGCACCCGCCGCGAATGACACCGAGACCAGGCCGGTCAGGCCGGCGACGATCAGGGGAGCTGCGGCCGATCCGGCATCTCCGGTGAACCGCCAGGCACCGAGGAACGGGGCCGGATGCGCCGGGGGAGCGAGGTCGGCTCCGAGTGTCATGAGGATGCCACTGCCCAGCCCGTTCGCGAGGGAGAGCACACCGGCGGCGATGATCAACCACACGACGGCATGTGGTGTGTCGTGGGTGAGCGCGAGGATCAGCATCCCCGCACCGAGACCGATGGTTGACGGAACAGCACTCCAGGCGCGCCCGAACCGGTCCATCACCTGCCCGCTGACATAGAACAGGGCAAAGTCGACCGCGCCGGCGAGGCCGATGAGAAGGGCGGTGTTCGCTTCGCTGACCCCGAGGCTCACCGCCCACAGCGGAATGATCACCGTTCTCGCCGCTCGCATGGCTCCGATCAGCGCTGCTCCGGAACCCATACGGGCGAGGACGCCCCTGAACCGCCAGAGAGTACGGAACAGGCCGTGTGATTCCTCGGCTGCGAGATCCTGGCCTGCCGTGTGAGTGTGCCCACTTCTGCGGGCCTTCGCTTCTGCCCCGAACAGCGACTCGGGGTCAGGAAGCAACATCAGGATGAGCACGGCGGCGAGGCACGAGACGACCATGATCCAAAAAGCACCCTGCGCGCCTCCGGTGACATGAATCACCGGGACGGAGATCAGCGGGCCGATGAACAGGCCGGCGCGGAACACGCCGCCGAGCGTCGACAACGCCCGAGCCCGATATCTGAGCGGCACATAGCTCGTCATGAAGGCATGTCGTGCCAGAGCGAACACGGCCGTTGACAGGCCGAGGACGAAGACCGAGGCGCCAAGCAGCCACGGGTTCGGGGCGAGAACCGCCCCGAGGACGGCGACGATCGACAACAGGGCAGCACCGATCATCGCCGGCCGTTCGCCGACGCGACTGACCAGCCACCCGCTCGGGATGTCGCCGGCGAGTTCACCGATCATGAGCATCCCCGAGATCACGCCAGCAATCGCGAGGCTGGCACCGAGGTTGGTGGCCGCGACCGGGATGAGCGGGATGAGCGCACCTTCGCCGATCGAGAACAGCAGCGTCGGGAGGAAAACAACGATGGCGACGGAGCGGATGCTGAATGCCGGGGTGTCGTCTGCCATCGTGCTTCGAGTCTATGTCTGGCGGTTCGCGTGCCTGACCGCGGGGTCGCGCTGGAAGGTAGGCTGGAGCCGACATGTTAGATCTAGACCTGAACGACCAGATCGCCGCTCTCCGCACCACTTTCGCCGACATCCGGCAAGTCGTCGACCTTGACCGGCTGCGCGCCGACATCGTCGACCTCAGCGAACAGGCGGGTGTCCCCGATCTCTGGGACGACACCGACAAGGCGCAGAAGATCACGAGCGCGCTCAGCCATCGGCAGTCCGAGCTTGCTCGGATCACCGCGATCGAGAACCAGCTTGACGATCTCGAGGTCCTCGTCGGTCTCGCCATCGCCGAAGGTGACGAAGAGTCAGCGACCGAAGCACGCAGCGAACTCGTCGACCTGCAGAAGCAGATCGGCGACCTCGAGGTGCAGACCCTCCTCAACGGCGAATATGACCCGCTTCCCGCCGTCGTCACAATCCGGGCTGGAGCGGGTGGCGTCGACGCCGCCGATTTCGCCGACATGCTCTTCCGGATGTACCTGCGCTGGGCGGAACAGCACAAATACAAGGCCACCGTGCTCGACACGAGCTACGCCGAAGAAGCCGGCATCAAGTCCGCAACCTTCGAAATCGACTCCCCGTACGCCTTCGGAACGCTCAGCGTCGAAGCCGGAACCCACCGACTGGTGCGCATGAGCCCGTTCAACTCGGCCGGCAAGCGCCAGACGAGCTTCGCGGCCGTCGAAGTCGTTCCGCTGATGGCCGAGACCGAAGAAGTCGACATCCCCGACAACGACATCCGCATCGACGTGTTCCGCTCGTCAGGCCCCGGCGGCCAGTCGGTCAACACGACTGACTCCGCCGTGCGCATCACCCACCTGCCCACAGGCATCGTGGTGAGCTGCCAGAACGAGAAGAGCCAGATCCAGAACCGTGCAGCGGCGATGCGGGTGCTGAAGTCCCGTCTTCTGCTGGTGCAGCGCGAGCAGGAGAACGCGAAGAAGAAGGAGCTTGCGGGCAACATCACGGCGAGCTGGGGCGACCAGATGCGCTCCTACGTCCTCGCGCCGTACCAGATGGTCAAGGACCTGCGCACGGAGCACGAGGTCAACAACCCGCAGAACGTGTTCGACGGCGACATCGACGGATTCATCTCCGCCGGCATCCGCTGGCGCAAACAGCCGGCGGAGGACTGAGCCTCTCCGCCAACACGGCGGGCATAGGCGTGTCACGCCCGGAACGCGCCAAAGCCTGCCTAGGCTCGAATCGTCATGATTCGGTTTGAGAACGTCACGAAGAAATACTCCGGCACCAAGCGACCGGCAATCCACGAGATGGATCTGGAGATCGCCAGGGGGGAGTTCGTCTTCCTCGTCGGTGCATCCGGTTCCGGGAAGTCGAGCTGTCTGCGGCTGATCCTCAAGGAGGAAAAGCCGTCGAATGGGTCGATCTTTGTTCTCGGAAACGACCTCGGGTCGATCTCGAGCCGCAAGATCCCGTACTTCCGGCGCAATCTCGGCGTCGTATTCCAGGATTTCCGCCTGCTTCCTAACAAGACGGTCTTCCAGAACGTGGCGTTCACGCTCCAGGTCATCGGTAAGTCGCGCGGGTACGTGCAGGAAGCCGTGCCCGACGTGCTCAAGATGGTGGGCCTCGAGAACAAGGGCGACCGTTTGCCGCATGAACTATCCGGTGGCGAGCAGCAGCGCGTAGCGATCGCCAGGGCCGTCGTGAACAAGCCGCAGATCCTGCTCGCGGACGAGCCGACCGGAAACCTCGACCCGGCGACCAGTGCCGGCATCATGCAGATCCTCGAGCGCATCAATGCCGGAGGAACCACCGTGCTCATGGCCACCCACGAGGCTGGCATCGTCGACAAGATGCAGCGCCGGGTGATCGAACTCGTCGACGGCGTCATCGTACGCGACGAGCTCGAGGGCGGGTACGGCACGACCGGAGTCGTGCCCGAGTTGAAACCCGCCGTTGCGAAGGGCCAGTCCGCCCAGGCCGCACGCCGCGAAGTCGCCGAAGCGACTGCGCAGGCCGATGCCGAAACCGAGGCACACCAGATCTTGATCAACACGCCCGTGCACGAGCCCGTGCCGACTCCGCGCCGCATGGTTCCGTCACGAACGGAGACGGGTGAGACCGACCGCATCGCGCCGGCAGCGGCAACGGGAGCCGTCAACCTGCCGCGCTCAGAACCGCAGGACCTCAGCGCCGTCACCGATCACCTGTCGCTGGCCGAGCGTCTCGGGCTGCGAGCCGCCGATGACCCGGATACTGACGACGAGCAGAGCGTGGGGCCCGTCAAATGAGGCTTTCACTGATCTGGCAGGAAGCCACGACTGGCCTGCGCCGCAATGTCTCGATGGTGATTTCGGTCATCCTCGTCACCTTCATCTCCCTGACCTTCGTCGGCACAGCCGCGCTGCTGCAGATGCAGATCGGCCAGATGAAGAACTACTGGTACGACCGCGCACAGGTGGCCGTCTACCTGTGCACCGCCGATTCAGCGACCGAGAACTGCGCGGGAGGGGCTGCGACCGACGACCAGAAGGCGAGTGTCACCGAACAGCTCGAAGGGGAAACCCTTGCCCCGTTCATCGACGAGTTCTACTTCGAGGACCACCAACTCGCCTACGAGAACTTCCAGCAGCAGTTCGAAGGCAACGACCTCGCAGCGCTCGTCGTTCCTGAACAGCTGAACGAGACCTTCTGGGTCAACCTCAAGGACCCATCGCAGTCGGAGGTGCTCGTCGAGGCCTTCTCCAGCACGGCCGGCGTCGAAGAGGTCACCGACCAGCGCCAATACCTCGACGCCATCTTCCAGGTACTCAACGTGGCCAGCTACACGGCCATCGGCATTGCCGGGCTGATGCTTGTCGCCGCCGTGCTCCTCATCGCAACGACGATCCGCCTGTCTGCGTACTCCAGGCGCAAGGAAATCGGCATCATGAGACTGGTCGGAGCATCGAACAGGTTCATCCAGACGCCGTTCATCCTCGAGGGTGTGTTCTCCGCGGTGATCGGGTCCGTGCTCGCCGGGGCGGCGGTCGTCGGCATCGTGCACTACTTCATCGCGGGATACCTGGCACCGCGGATGCCGTTCGTCAGCTTCGTCGGCGTCGCAGACGCGTTCATCGTCGTGCCGGTGCTCATCCTGCTCGGCATGCTGCTCGCCGCGTTGTCCGCGAACTTCGCGATCAAGCGCTATCTGAAGATCTAGCGGGAGCCGGCCGCGCGGCATCCGTCCTGTTGTTAGACTGATGGGCTGTCGCGCGACCGGCGTGGCAGATCCCTCGCGGCTCGATGCCGCACACCGACCGTCGGAGCAAACCGTTGCCAAGAGAACGTGGCCAAAATGTCGTGGCCACCAATCGCAAAGCGCGCCACGACTACCTGATCGAAGACACCTTTGAAGCAGGACTCGTGCTGAGCGGCTCCGAGGTCAAATCGCTGCGCGCCGGCCGGGCGTCGCTCGTCGACGGCTACGCCTTCATCGAAGGAGGCGAAGCCTGGCTCGACGCCGTGCACATTCCCGAGTACACCGGCGCCACCTGGAACAATCACCCGCCTCGCCGCAAACGCAAACTGCTGCTGCACAAAGCGCAGATCCTCAAGATCAGCCACAAGGTCGCGCCGGGCGGGTACACCATCATCCCTCTGAAGCTGTACTTCAGCGACGGCAGGGCCAAGGTCGAGATCGCCATCGCCAAGGGTAAACGTGAGTACGACAAACGGCAGACCCTGCGCGAACGCGAAGCGACACGTGAGGCTGCCCGCGCCATGTCGGCGAAGAACCACCTGGGCGAATGAGCACTGTGCCACGGATCGCCGTGAACGGGACCTATAACCTGCGTGATGTGGGCGGGTACCCCACAGTGGACGGTCGCGTGCGCTCCGGACGGCTGCTGCGATCCGACGGACTTCACCGGCTCGGGCCGGACGGTAAACGCCACCTCCGTGAGCTCGGAGTCGGAGTCGTCGTCGATCTTCGCGACGAGTTCGAAGCCCGGATCATGCCGGACGATCTCGACGGGCTCGACGTCGCCGTCGTGCGTCTGCCGGTGTTCGAAGGCTCGGGGGCATCGCAGGGCGAGGCGGCCGTCAGCCTTCCCGCCCTCTACAGCAAGATCGTGACCCAGCACTCCGGCGTCGTCATCCGGGTACTGCGTGAGATCGCGACCGCAGACGCCGGTGTACTCGTCCACTGCACGGCGGGCAAGGATCGCACGGGCATCGTCGTCGCCCTCGCGCTGCTCGCCGTCGGCGTGGACCGTACCATCGTCGTCGAGGACTACGCCCGTTCAGAGGCCAACCTGCGCGGCGAATGGCTCGAGTGGATGATCGCACTCATCGTCGAACACGGCGGAGTGGAGACACCGGAATTACGGACGCTCATGGGCGGGAGCCCCGGACACGTACTCGATACGGTTCTCGACGAGATCGACGAGGAGTATGGGTCGGTTCGGCAGTACCTGTTGCGCTCGGGTTTGAGTCTTCACGATCTGGAGTTGTTGTCTGCTTCTCTCGTTGACCGCGGGTGACGGGTCAGGGATGACGGGTCAGGGGGTGGCGGCGAACGTCACGTCGATTTCCACCGACACGCGGATCGGGGACGGGGCGAAATCTGAGGGTGTTCCCGCCGCCGTCGCGAACATCCGAGTGTCGTCCTGACCGAATGGCCGCGCTGCTGCCGACGGCTCCGAGAGCGTGACAGGCGTCACCGTAACCAGGCCGAGTGATGAGGCGTAAACGGATGCCTTGTCGAGAGCGTGCGCGACGGCATCCCGCTGGGCGCGCGCCTCCAGTTCGCGACGCGTGAGATCGGTGATCGCCCAGGCCACACCGCCGACTGACACGTCGTTGCGGTCGGCGGTCTCATCGAGCCACAGGCTGAGACGGATGAAATCGGTGAAGGTGACGGCAAGGGTCGCACGGGAATGGAACACGAGGGGGAGTTGGGTGCCGTCGTTGCTCCACGGCCGTTCCGCCCACACCTGCAGGTCGTCGCTGGTCCAGTCGACGACGGGACCGGCGACGGTGTCGTGCAGTCGGGTGACGGAGTCGATGCATTCCGCGATGGCCCGGGTGGAGCGCGCGCGGACCTCGGAACGGTCGGGGCCGTCCACCGCGATGACGAGGGTCGCGGTCGCCCGCTCAGGAGCGGACTCAGCGACGGCCTCCCCGCGCAGGGAGAGAACGACGGTCGACTGTTCGGAGTGGTGGGCCATGTTCGAACTGTACCTGTGAAGACCCCGTCGGAACAGGCAGCGCATGGCGGTGGGCTTCGCAGACGCGTATACTGAAAAGCTGGGTCGAATGGCCCGGATGCCGGGAAACCGGTTTGGTAATTCAACAGCGCGTGACCAGCAATCCACTCCTCGGAGTGTGCATGGGGATGATCGGTTTCGACACTGCCTGCGCAACTGTGAGAAGCGGGTCGAGGATCCAGGGTTATCTCGTAAACGATCTCTGGAAAACAATAAGTGCCAATTCAAAGCGCACTGACTTCGCCCTCGCTGCCTAAGCGAGCGCACTAAAGAAGTCCGTCAGGCCGGGAATGCTCTCTACCCGGACCCTGGCGCCATTTAGAGAGATTGCTTCTACGTTTCGTCTCAGGGCGTAGAGGGACTTCAACTGAGGCTGGGCTTGTCGGATTAGGTGCCAGTGGCAAATTCCGGAGCCGAGTAGAACGTCTTCACTGGATACACCCGTAGAAGGCACATGACCACAGCAGTGGACCGGGGTTCAATTCCCCGCATCTCCACCATCGGTTGTTGATCACGCAACGTGAACGACGAAAGGCCGCCCGGAAGGGCGGCCTTTCTGCGTTGCGGATTCATGGTTAGCTGGGATGCATGGCAGACAGTGAACGCATCGAGCTCACCCTGCACAAGCCACGCATCGGCTGGTATCCGAAACCGACGGTGGTGTTCAACGGCCGTGGCCAGCCCGCCCAATGGGGAACCGGGACCTGGCAGGTGTCCTCCGTCGGAACGACCGACGTCACGGTGTTCCTCTTCAACCGGCTCTGGAAGTTCGGGTACGCACGGATCACGCTCGAGCCCGGTCACCCGACTACGTTGCGCTACTCGGCACCGTGGCTTCCGTTCGGACCCGGCCGGCTGGAATCCGCTCAGCGCTGATCAGTGCCGACGACCGGCGCGGCCCACGAACGGAACTCGGCAGTGATGAGCTCTCGGACTGCGGTGTCGCTCGTGGCGGACCCGCCGTCGCCCGGCTGCACGCCGTAGTCGCCGAAATCGGCATGGTTCCCGCCGGGGACGAGCACGGTGGCGGCGTCATCAGGGAGCAGCACGGCCGAGTCCTCGATCTTCTCGGGCGTGCTCAGGCCGTCATGCTCGCCGACGAAGCTCAGCACGGGGAGCCCGCTGTCTGACAGGTCAGTCGCGCAGTAGCTCCCAAACAGCACGATGCCGACCGTCTCTTGTTCGCCGGCGTACTGACAGGCCCTGACCCCGCCGAGGGAGTGCCCGCCGACGAACCACTGATCGACGCGTGCGACACCGTCGGTGAACGTCGCGAGCGGCCTCAGATCGACCAGGGCCAGGTTGAGGGTCGGCTTGGTGATCACCACGGTCACGCCGTCCTCGACGATTCCAGACAGTTTGAACAGGTAGGCATAGGGGTCGACCTTCGCGCCGGGAACGAAGACGAGCCCGGTCGATGTCGCGTCGGTCGTCGGCGCCAGAACCACGGATACGTCGGTGTCCGTGACGGTGATGGCATCGTTCCGCCAGACCTCGAGCGCTGCGTCGCGCTCGCCCGCCATCACCTGGTGGGCCCAGACGGCCCCGATGGAGATCACGAGGAGGAGCACCGCGACCACTGCAAGCACGGCGTTTTTGATGCGGCGGCCCGCCGTCACCGTGCCGCTGCCTCCTCGGCCTTTCGCCGCTGGCGCTCGGCCTCGATCACGGCGGCCTCCTCCGGGGTGGGGGCGGTCCCGCCGAGGTGAGCGGGCTGCCACCAGGCACCCGTGCCGGCATCCGGGTAGCTCGCCTGCGCGTCGTCGAGAAGCGTCTGGAGCGTCTGCCGCAGTGCTGCTGTCGTCTCCCGAACGTCGGCGTCTGCGCCGACCGTGAGCGGGGCCCCGATCGCGAACCGGACGGGGACGTTACGCGCCTCGCTGAGGATGGGTTTGTGTCCCTTCGTCAGGAGACGATGCCCGCCCCAGACCGCGACGGGGATGATGGGGACGCCGGCCTCCGCGGCCATGCGCACAGTGCCGGTCTTCAACTCGCGCACGGTGAACGACGCGCTCACGCCGGCCTCGGGGAAGACTCCGAGGATTTCCCCGGCCTCGAGCGCGGCGATTGCCTGAGAGTACGCCTCGCCGCCGGCTTTCATGTCGACCGAGATGTGTCGCATCCCCCGCAGCAACCAGCCGACGACCGGTTTGTCGAACGCGCCCTTCTTCGCGAGAAAGCGGATGCGACGCCGGTTGCGATGCCAGACCATCCACTCGGTCAGGGCGAAGTCCATGTAGCCGAAATGGGTGATCGCAAGCACGGCACCGCCGGACGCCGGAAGATTCTCGGCCCCGGTGACGATCGGTTTGAGCCGAAGGGCACCGAACAGCAGCCGCCCGGCCGCGATCGCCGTCGTGTATACGGGTTCCCTGGTGCGCGCGTTCATACCGAAATGGTACGGGTCGCCGCCGTGAATTCAGTCGCGGTCGCTCAGGCTGGCGGGACCGTGCCCCAGGATGCTAAGCACCGAATCGTGCAGCACTCCGTTGGTGGCGAGTGCGCTCCGCCCGGCGATGGTGTCCTGGCCGTCGACGGCGGAGAAGCGCCCCCCGGCCTCTCGAACGATGACGACAAACGGAGCGATGTCATACTCCTTCACACCGAATTCGGCGACGATGTCGATCAGCCCCTCAGCGAGCATGCCGTACGACCACATGTCGCCGTAGGCCCGGTCGCGCCACACCGATCGTGAGAGGTCGATCAGCCGGTCGAGGTAGCCGGCCTCATCCCACTGCGCGATGCTCTGGAAGCTGAGGGAGGCATCCGTGATCTTCTCGACGCCGGAGACCTGCAGGCGGCGGGGTTCCTGTTCGTCTTCGGCCAGCCAGGCGCCGGTCCCGTCTGCTGCCCACCAGCGCTTACGAAAGGCGGGTGCGGCTGCGACGCCGACAGCAGGCCGGCCGTCGATGGCGAGACTGATAAGAGTGGCCCAGTTGGGCACGCCCCGCAGGAAGTTGGCGGTGCCATCGATCGGATCCAGAATCCACTGGCGTTCCGTCGACCCCGCTGTTCCGAACTCCTCGCCGAGGATGCCGTCATCCGGTCGCTCGACGGCCAGGATCTCGCGTAACACTTTCTCGACGGCGAGGTCGGCGTCCGTGACGTGCGTTGCATCCGGTTTGGTGGAGATCTGCAGCGTCGTTGAGCGGAATCGGTCGACCGAGATCGCGTCGGCGGCATCCGCCAGTCTGAGGGCGAGTGCAAGGTCGTCTGCGATCGAGAACGGAGGGTTCGTCATGCTTCCACGATAGCGTCGGCTTCCGCCATGGTGAGCGGGGATGGGGCGTCTGGCGATGCTCTCTCGATTCGCGGAGCACGCGGATCGCATGCTATGGTTTTCCTCGGTTCACCGCGCAATCGGTGGGTTCGAAATGCACCTCTAGCTCAATCGGCAGAGCAACTGACTCTTAATCAGTGGGTTCCGGGTTCAAGTCCCGGGGGGTGCACAATCTCTTCTTCCTCTTACTGCGACTAAACCGGTAGTTCGTCATCGCCAGGTGCGTGACGTCATCCGACACGACGCTGTTCGTCGCGAATAGAGTCGTGCCATGACTTCCGATGGCTCGACCGATTCCGACAGCAACGGATCATCGACGACTGACGACGATGCGCGCTGGCTGGTCATCAACGGCAGGCGCTGGCGGCGCACCGACCCGTTCCTTCCTGCTGACGTGGTCGAGCAATTGACATCCCACCTCGGTCGGGGACGGTCCGGCGTACGGTCGGCGAAGCGCGCCGGCGATGCGGATGCGATCGCTGCAGCCCGCGAGCGCGTCGGGTTCGCTAAAGCGGGACTCGGTGAACGCGGGCCGTACTGGTGGGACGAGAGGGAGTCCGACCGTCTGGCGCGCGCCCTCGATGCACTTCAGGCGCTGGACGCGCTCGATTCCGGCGACGCGGAGCGTTGCCCACCCGAGTGAACGGCCGGATGAGGGTGGCGCTCGATGCGTCACCGAGGAGTGGGTGCGTCGTCGTCGGCATCCGTATCCGTGTCGGCGTCGCCCGCCCGGAGTTCTTCGAGTGGGATCGGCTGTGGGGCGTCGCCACCGGCAGCGGCGGACGGCGCCAGGATCGCCGATGGAGAAGGGGCGGACGAGTCCTGGGCGGAGGCGTTCCCGTTCAGCTGATCGAGTGGGAGCGGAACCGGGGCGTCGCCTGACGCCGCCCCCGCGCTGCTCCCGGACGATCCCGGTGCACCCAACTCGTCGACCGAAACGGGCGATGGGGAGGCTTCTGCCTGCCCGGCAGAGGCAAGGTGTCCGTCAGATCCCGAGTCGACGGCGATCCTGATGGTGACTTCGTTGGGCATCGGCGTGTTCCCGTCGGCTAGAGGTAGACCTGGGTGATGTTCTTGGCTGCATCGAGCACGACGTAGACCTGCTTGCCGTTCGCTTTGGCGGTGGCGAGCACCAGGTGCACGTTTGTCACGCCGTCTGGAGCGTTGGGCAGCACTTTGTGCCACGCGCCGTCGACGGCGAGATGTGCCCACGCGTTCTGGGAGTGGTGGGAGGTGAAAATCTGATTGATCAAGGTCCACATGGTCGGCTCTTCCTGTGTCGTGGCTGCTGGGGATCAGAGGTAGGCCTGGAACACGGCGCCGGCGTCAGCATTGACGGTGACGGTGAGGTTCCTGGCCCGGGCCAGGGCGAGAACCCCCAGCATGTTGGTGACGCCGTCTGGGGCGCCCGTCTGGACTTTCCGCCAGCCGAGACCGGCGAGGTTCGCCCACGCGTTCTGGCCGTGGTGGGTGGCGAAAACGCTGGCAACGCCCACGTTCGAGTACCACTGGGGCCCGGATGCCCTGGTGGTGACGGTCATCGACGTGCCGACGGCGGAGATCTGCGAGATGTCGAGCCCGGACGCGGTGCCGTCCCACCAGTTGCTCGACGGGGCGGTCGCTGGTCCGAACGACGACGCCGTGCCACCGTACAGATCTTCGGCGTCGCCGCCGTTGACCCGGCGTTCGAGGTCGAACCGATTGTCTGCCTGCTCGAGTGAGCATTCGTAGTGCTGGCTGGCCGTCATCTGCTCATGGCTGTTGTTGCCGTTCACATCGACGTGCCAGATCGCCAGGCCGGCGTCAGGCAGTGCAGCATCGCGGCCGGACTGGCGCCTGTTCTCCAGAATGAAGTACTCGGATGCGTTCCGCGCGTGGAGAAGGAAGTCGTTTTTTCCTGCCTCGACCGTCGCCGTCATGCCGCTGGTGAGGGTGGTGACGCGTGACGACCAGCCGGCCGCATGCTTGAGGTAGGCCTCGACCTGGACCGGGTTCCGATCTGATCCGCCGAAACACATGAGCGAGTAGTGGCCGATGCCATTCCCGACACTGACGGCGTCGTAGTCGTACAGGTCGGGGAAATCGCAGACCATGTGTCCGTTCTCGTGGCAGAACGTCCGCAGCGTCAGCTGGGTACCGAGATCGGTGATCTGGTAATCGGAGAACCGGCGCCCGCCGCCGACCGAGTACGAACTGGCGAGACCCCACGAGTGTGGCCAGAGTCCCTCCGACCAGTTGTTGGAGCGGGTGCCTGCGTAGAACACGCTGAGCGCCTGAATGAAACCGCCCGAGTCCGCGGTCAGCGTGGTGAAGTTGAAGCCGCTGGCGACGAGGCTGTCGAGAGCCTCACGGATGAGTTCCTGAGCCCGAGTTCCGTACGCGACCGTGGGGTCGGTGTAGTACGTCCGTGGGTGGGCTGCACGGTAGTACGCCGCCACGTGATTCTTGTACCGGAGTGTGCCGTCTGAGACGTCCCGGAAGTAATCGAACGCAGATCCGTTGTTGCCGAAACCCGAATAGCCGGCCTTGTTGCAGAAATCGTCGACCTCCTGCCGGCCGATCGACTGCGGAAAGTCGGAAAAGTCGACGAGCAGGACCAGACCCAGGTAGTCCCCGGTGGTTGCGCCGGACGGAGGAGCTCCGTCCGGCCCGTCATCAGCGGCCTGGGCCTCGTCCGCTGCCGACTCCGGCGACCCGGGCGGCAAGCCCTCTGGCGGGCGCACGTCTCGGGCAGCACGATCCTGCTGGCGGCGTTGCATCCAGCGTGGAGGCGGACCCATCGCCGAACGCGCTCCGTCGGCGTGCATCCGGGCGGCATCGCGCGTGAGGCGGACGTGCTTCGGGAGGGAGAGCGATTCGGGGTCGGTCTCGTCGACCCTTCTGCCGCTGGGGAGCAGCGACTCGCCGTCGTCGGCGAGGTAGGCGTACTCATAGAAACCGTCGCTTCCCGGTACGACGGTGTACCCATCGAGGGTTTCGAAGACGGCTTCGAACTGGTTTCCCCAACCGCGGAGCGTCACCTCCGAATCATCCGGATTGCGGAAAGTGAAGATTTCACCGATGAATGGACTGGGCACGACCGCCCCTCTCTCCAAGTGCTCGGCGACCCGGTTGCACGATCTGCGGGCGCACGGCGAGCGATCAACTTCGATGTGTGGATGCCGGCTAGCCTACTCGTGAGGATTTGTCAAATACACCGGTTGACGGGATCGACAGACTGCCGTAAACCGGATCAGGCGGGGGATTCGCCCGGCCGCGCTACGCGTTCGGACGGGAGCACCCGCCCGAATTGCGCTACGGAGCGACGGAACGCGAGAGACGGGCTCCAGCGGTATTCATGTGAACGGCCATGGCGGATGCCGCAGCATCCGGGTCGCGAGTCGCGATCGCCGCGTAGACGGCCGCGTGTTCCTCGATGGCAGCCGCAGCCTCTTCCGGCTGCTGCACGGCACGATCGACCCAGACCCGTAGGAGGGACCGGATGCTCTGAAGCAGGTCCAACAACACGGTGTTGTTGATGCTGCGGGCCAGTTCCGAATGAAACTGCAGGTCAGCTTCGACGAAGGCAGGCAGGTCGCCGATGTTCGCGCGCATCTCGTCGACGTGCTGGCCGAGTCGTTCGAGGGCCTGGTCGGTGATGCGGGACGCCGCGAGCCTGGCGGCATAGATCTCCAGGGCGCCGCGGACCTCGATGAGTTCGACGGTGCGTGGTTCGCCGAGCATGAGGCCCCAGCTCAGGGTCTGGGGGAGGAGCTCGCTCGTCGCACCGCGGAGGTAGGTGCCCGAACCCGGTCGGACATCGACGACACCGAGGATCTCGAGAGCGGCAAGGGCTTCACGCACGGCGGACCGGCCGACACCGAGCGTGGTCGAGAGTTGGCGCTCAGGGGGGAGCCGGGTTCCCGGCTCGATGTCACCCTTCGTGAAGATCTCGAGCAACCGTTTCGCAACCGCGGAGACCGGTGTGCCGCCAGAGAGGGAGCCGATGGACGCGGCGATTTCGGAAGACGCGTCGTGAGGATATGCCGGCATGGGTCCACGGTACTGGATGGGGTCGAGCGCGCCCACCGTCACTCCCTTTTTGGTCAACCGGTTGACAGGAAACGGAAAAAGGCGAATACTCATTTACGCGACCGACGTGGTTCTCACCGGGTTCTGGTTGCCGCCCTCATATTTAACGAAGGAGTTAACGTGGCCTCCACCACATCGAGACCCGGACCGCAGTCAGCGGTAGAGAAATCAGCGATCCGAAAGGTCGCCGTTCGCCTGGTGCCGTTCGTCGCACTGATGTTCTTCATCAACTATCTCGACAGGACAGCGATCGGATTCGCCGCTCCCAACGGGATGAACGACGACCTCGCCCTGTCGGCGGCTCAGTTCGGGTTCGCCTCTGGCGTGTTCTTCATCGGATACATCCTGCTGGAGGCTCCCTCGAACCTCGCCCTCCACCGATTCGGTGCCCGCAAGTGGCTGGCCAGGATCATGGTCAGCTGGGGCATCGTCGCGCTGCTCTTCACCTGGGTCGGCAACTTCGAGCAGCTCGTCGGCCTGCGCTTCCTGCTCGGCGTCGCCGAAGCCGGCTTCTTCCCCGGCGCTATCCTGTTCCTCAGCCTCTGGGTGCCCGCCGCCCACCGCTCGAAGATCCTCGCGCTGTTCTACCTGGCACAGCCGCTCACCACCGTGATCGGTGCACCCCTCGCCGCCATCCTCATCGAACAGGACGGCATCTTCGGCCTCGAAGGCTGGCGCTTCATGTTCGCCGGCGTCGCCATCCCGGCGATCATCATCGGTATCGTCGCCTGGTTCTACCTCAAGGACCGCCCGGCTGACGCGAAGTGGCTCACCGAAGAGGAGAAGGTCTGGCTGACCAATGCACTCGAGAAGGAGCGCGCGACGACCGAGAAGGCCAACGGGCACGCCCGCATCCGTGATGCGTTCAAGAGCGGTCGGGTCTGGGCGCTTGCGTTCATCTACTTCGGCTTCATCTACGGCCTCTACGCACTTGGCTTCTTCCTGCCGACGATCATCGAAGGATTCCAGGCCCAGTTCGGTACTGAGTTCGACACGTTCCAGAAGGGCCTCATCACCGCCGTGCCGTACATCCCGGCAGCGATCGCCCTGCATTTCTGGGCCAGGGATGCCACGAAGCGCGGTCTCAAGACCTGGCACATCGTGATTCCCGCGTTCGTCGGTGCGCTGAGCATCCCGTTCGCCCTCTTCGCCGGCTCGCCGTTCGCGACGATCGCCATCATCGCGATTACCGCCATGGCGATCTTCTCCGCCTTGCCGAACTTCTGGACGCTGCCCACGCAGTTCCTCACCGGAGCGGCAGCCGCAGCGGGTATCGCGCTGATCAACACCATCGGAAACCTCGCAGGCTTCTCGGCTCCGTACGTCACCGGTGCTGTCGCCGACTGGACCGGCAGCTACGAGGTCCCCATGTTCATCGTCGGTGGCTTCATGGCGATCTCGGGAGTGATCATGCTCCTGCTGGCTCGTGCGAGGCGCACACCGCCAGGCGCCGTCGACCCGGTCGACGCGCAGTCGCTCGCGCAGTGATCAGGAGAGGGGTGGCCGCTCGCGGCCGCCCCTCCCCACCGTTCCTTGTTCCACCCACCTTCCCGGGAGCTCCACGCACATGACTCGCCTGTTCAATGACCCCGTCGACTTCGCCGACGAGATGATCGACGGTTTCGTCGCTGCCAACGCCGCCCAGGTCCGCCGCGTGCACGGGGGCGTCATCCGGAGCACGGTATCCCGGCCAGGGTCGGTGGCCATCGTCACCGGCGGTGGGTCTGGCCACTACCCGGCTTTCGGGGGACTGGTCGGCCAGGGCCTCGCGCACGGCGCTGCGATGGGCAACCTGTTTGCGTCCCCGTCGGCGCAGCAGGTCCGTTCGGTCGCTTCTGCCGCCTCTCTCGGTGGCGGCGTCCTTCTCACCTATGGCAACTACGCCGGTGACGTCCTGCACTTCAGCCAGGCGCAGGACCGTCTTCGCGCTGACGGTATCGACTGCCGTACCGTGGTTGTCACCGATGACATCGCCAGCGCCTCCGTCGCCGAGAAGCACAAACGTCGCGGCATCGCCGGCGATCTCACCGTTTTCAAGACAGCGGCAGCGGCTTCGGAGGCGGGCTACTCCCTCGACGAGGTCGTCCGAGTGGCTACGCTGGCCAACGAACGCACCCGCTCCTTCGGCGTAGCGTTCACCGGGTGCACGCTGCCCGGGGCTGATGCGCCGCTCTTCACCGTGCCGGAGGGGCGCATGGGTGTCGGCATCGGCATCCACGGTGAACCCGGCATCGACGAGATGGATGTACCGACCGCAGACGGACTCGCTGAACTCTTCGTGTCTGCGCTGCTCGCCGAACTGCCCGACGGCATCACGTCGGCTGACGGCCAGCGGGTGGGTGTTCTTCTCAACGGGCTCGGTTCGGTGAAGTACGAGGAGCTGTTCGTCGTCTACCGCCGTGTCTCCGCGCTGCTCACAGAAGCTGGGGTCACCGTTGTCGACCCCGAGGTCGGCGAACTCGTCACCAGTTTCGACATGGCCGGTGCCTCCCTGACCCTGTTCTGGCTCGACGACGAACTCGAAGGATTCTGGCGTGCGCCAGCAGACACTCCTGCCTATCGCAAAGGCTCCGTCGCCGCCGCCGAACAGGCACCGGTCCGCGACGAGCTCGAAGCGGTCGACGTCATCCCAGACGCGAGCGAGGAGTCCCGGGCAGCAGCCCGGGTCGCCCAGCGCGTGATCGATGCGATCGCCGCGGTGATCGACGAGAACGTCGACGAACTCGGCCGGATCGACGCTGTCGCGGGAGACGGCGATCACGGAATCGGGATGCAGCGAGGAGCCCAGGCTGCTCGCGCCGCTGCCCGTGATGCTCTCCACCGGGGTGCCGGCGCGCAGACGGTGCTCACCCGGGCAGCCGACGCCTGGTCGAATCGGGCCGGCGGGACCTCAGGAGCACTCTGGGGTGCTGCGCTCACCGCCGTGGGCGAGCGGCTCGGCGATTCGGAGAAGCCCTCTGCAGCGACGGTCAGCGACGGAGTGCGATCAGCGACGGAGAGCATCCTCACCTTCGGTGCCGTGCGCGGCGACAAGACGATGGTCGACTCGCTCGTGCCGTTCGCCGACACCCTCGCAGCCGAGGTCGCACGCGGCACCCGACTTGCGGACGCCTGGGCCGTCGCCGCTGATGCCTCGACAGTCGCTGCCGCCGCAACCGCGGAACTGCTTCCGCTCATGGGCCGGGCCCGTCCGCACGCCGAGAAGTCACTGGGCACCCCGGATGCCGGAGCCCACTCCCTCGCGCTGATCGTGCAGCGCATCACGTCAGTACTCAACGAACAGGAACAGTAATGGACAAGCTCCGCATCGTCATCGGATCGGATGACGCCGGTTTCGACTACAAGGAACTCCTCAAGAAGGACCTTCTGGCCAGCGGCCTCGTCGAAAGTGTTACGGATGTCGGCGTCGACGCCGACGGGCACACTCCGTACCCCCGGGTCGGCGTCGCAGTGGGAGAGACCATCGCCGCCGGGAATGCCGACCGCGGTCTGCTGATCTGCGGAACAGGAATGGGCGTGGCGATGGCGGCCGGGAAGGTGCGCGGCATCCGCGCATCCGTCGCGCACGACAGCTTCTCGGTCGAGAGACTCGTGCTCTCGAACAACGCGCAGGTGCTCGCCATCGGTCAAAGGGTCATCGGGGCCGAGCTCGCGCGTCGACTCGTGCGTGAGTGGCTCACCTACCGTTTCGACGACACGTCGGCGAGCGCCGAGAAGGTTGCCGTTCTCGACCGCTACGAGTCGACCGGAAGCTGCTGATGCCGCCCGTCACCGTCGGAGTGAGCCTGAAAATGTACTTCGGGCATGCCCGAGCCCGTTCCTGGTTCGGTCGGGTCGCGGAACTGGGGCGCAGCCACGAATCGGTGACGAGTGGTGCGGTCGAACTTTTCATCATTCCGAGCTTTGTCTCCATCCCGGCCGCTCTCGATGCCGTCGCTGGAACACGGGTCATCGTCGGTGCCCAGGACCTGTTCTGGGAAGACGACGGCGCGTACACCGGGGAGGTCAGCGGCGTAGAGCTCGCTGAGCTCGGCGTGGGGGTCGTCGAAGTCGGGCATGCCGAACGGCGTCGGATCTTCGGTGAGACCGAGCTGGTTGTTGCCGACAAGGCCGCGGCCGCATTGCGAAACGGCATCGCTCCCGTCCTCTGCATCGGCGAAATCGAGCGCGTGGCACCGGATGCCGCCGCCGACGAGGTCGTCCGGCAACTCGAATCCGCTCTCGCCGACGCGCCCACCGGGCGGGTGATCGTGGCGTACGAACCGGTCTGGGCGATCGGCGCAGCCGAGCCGGCAGACGCCGATCACATTCGTATTGTCTGCGCGCGACTGCGACGGGTTCTCGCTTCCCTCGACGGTCGCGACGGCAGTTCGGTGATCTACGGCGGAAGCGCCGGACCCGGTCTGCTGACAGACCTCGGTTCCGACGTCGACGGCGTGTTCCTCGGGCGCTTCGCGCACGACCCGGAGGCGCTGGCATCCGTCCTCGATGAGGCAGCGGAGCTGGCACAGTCCGGAGTCCGGTCATGATCGGGCTCGGCACCTACGCCTTCTTCTGGCAGCACTCGACACAGGTCCCCGAACCGCTGAGCCTGGTCGGCGCCTTCGAGCGCACCCGTGAGCTCGATGTCGACCTGTTTCAGATCTGCGACTACGCGCCCCTGCTCACCATGTCGCGCTCCGAGCTCGCCGCGGTTGCGGCCGAAGCCCGCAACCTCGGGCTCCGGATCGAACTGGGCACAAAGGGCATCGGGTCCGGCCACCTCGAATCGTTCCTGCGACTGGCCGAGCTCTTCGACGCCGAGCTCATTCGCAGCATGCTCTTCGGGCCGGATCACCGCCCCAGCCTCGGCGAAGCGGAACTGATCCTCACCGACGCCATGCCGTCTTTCGAGACGGCGGGAGTGACACTCGCGCTCGAGACATACGAACAGGTGCCGACAGCAGACCTCGTCGGACTCGTCGAGCGGGTCGGCAGCGACCGGCTCGGCATCTGCCTCGACCCGGCCAACGTCGTCGCCGGACTTGAACTCCCGAGGAATGCTGTCGAACGGTGCGCCCCACTCACCCGCAACGTTCACGTGAAGGACTTCGCCTTCGCTCGTCAGGAGGGCTGGGTCGGGTTCACCTACAGCGGTGCGCCGATGGGCGATGGGCTGCACGACTACCGCCACCTGCTCGACACGGTCACACCCGGCGAGCGCGGGATCAACGAGATCGTCGAACACTGGTTGCCCTGGCAGGGCGACCCCAAGACCACCGTCGAGGCGGAGATCGCCTGGACGGCCACCACACTGGACTACCTGAGGAGAAACCGATGACCACGACAGACTTCGCCCCCACCATCGCCGTGATCGGCGCAGGGGGAAAGATGGGGACCCGCGTCTCCGACAACCTCGCGAAGACCGAGCACACCGTCTTCTACAGCGAGAATTCGCCCGTCGGGCAGGACCGCGTCCGCGCCGCCGGCCGGGAACTCACCGACACCGCAACAGCGGTCGCCGACGCCGACATCATCGTGCTCGCCGTTCCCGACCTCGCCCTCGGCCCGGTCACTGCGGAGATCGTTCCGCAGCTGAAGGCGGGCGCGATCGTCCTCACCCTCGACCCGGCTGCCGCATACGCGGGCCTGCTCACCACCCGCGAAGACGTCATCCAGGCCGTCGCGCACCCCTGCCACCCGTCGATCTTCCTTCAGCGCACCACCCCGGAAGAGTACGCAGACACCTTCGGGGGCATCGCTGCACCGCAGGATGCCATCGCGGCGATCGAATCGGACGACCCCGAGAAGAAGGCGATCGTCGAAGCCACCGTGCGTGCCATCTATGCCCCCGTCGTCGACGTGCACTGGGTCACCATCAAGCAGCTGGCGCAACTCGAGCCCACCCTCGTCGAGACCATCGCCTGCATGATCGGCGCCCTCCTCAAGGAGGCCCTCGACGAGGCCGTGAACACGATGGGCGTTCCGGAGCCGGCCGCACGGTCGATCCTTCTCGGTCACACGCAGGTCGCCCTCGCCAATGGGCTCCGCGGAGACAACCCGTTCAGCGACGCCTGCCTCATCGCCATGGATTACGGAAAGTCCTCGATCATCAAGGATGACTGGAAGAAGGTGTTCACCGACGAGGAGCTCGACAAGAACCTCGCAGCGATGCTGCACCTCGACAAGATCGAACGCTAGAGCCGATCGGGGAGAGGGACGGGCGGCCTCCTGGCTGCCCGTCCTTTTGCCGTTGACCACCCTTGACATGTGACCAAATGGTCACATAATGTTTGCGCATGGACGAGATCTTCAAAGCGCTGGCCGATCCGACTCGCCGCGCGCTCCTCGATGATCTCTACCGCGAGGACGGCCAGACCCTCGGGGCGCTTGAATCACGATTCGACATCTCCCGGTTCGGGGTGATGAAGCATCTCAAGCAACTCGAAGACGCCGGACTCATCGTCACGAGGCGAGACGGGCGGGAAAAATTCCATTTCCTCAACGCCGTGCCGATCCAGCTCGTCCACGACCGATGGGTGAGCAAGTACGCAGAGAACTGGGCTGCTGGTCTCAGCGGCCTGAAGAAGGAATTGGAGAACACCATGGAGAAGATCTTCGAGGTCTACATCAAGACGACGCCCGAGCGGCTCTGGGAGGCGATCGTCGACTCCGACATCCGCAGCAAATACAGCTTCGGGAACCGCGTCGAAACCGACTGGTCGGCCGGATCGCACTACGAGATGACCAACGTCAGGGCGGATGCCCCGCTCGGTGAAGGAGAGATCCTCGAGATCGATCCGCCCAGGAGGCTGGTTCAGAGCATGGTGGCCCTGTGGGGAGACGATGTGAAGAGCGAGGGCACATCGCGGGTCACCTGGGAGATCGAACAGGTCGAGGACTCGTGCAGGTTGACGGTCACGCACGACCAGCTGCGTGAGGGTGCAAACGAGCAGCTGTACGGTGGCTGGCCGATGATCCTCTCCGGCCTGAAGACCTGGCTGGAGACCGGCACGCTGCTCACCACACCCGGGTCGCTGATGTACACCTGACCGTACGGCCAGGGGAATAGGGTCGGAGGATGACACGATCAACCACCCTGTTCCTTCTCGGTGGGGGAGGAGACCTTTCCTCGAGACTTCTCCTCCCCGCACTCGGCCAGCTCCTCACCGGACAGCCCGACCGTCGGGTCGAGCTCATCGGTGTCGGTGTCGACGAACTGACGGATGCCGCCTGGCGCGACGTTGTGTCGGCTTCGTTCGCGACGGTGGATGCAGCGGGTCCCGCAGTGGACGCGGTGCTCGCCCGGACGGTCTTCCGAACCGCCGACGTCACCGACGCATCCGCACTCTCGGCGTTGCTCGCCGAAGCGACCGGCACCCCTGCGCTCTATTTCGCGCTGCCGCCCGCCGTCACCGTGAAAGCCTGCGCTGCGCTCGAGGATGTGCGCCTCCCCGACGGCACCATTCTTGCTCTCGAGAAACCGTTCGGAACCGACAGCACGAGCGCCGCCGCTCTCAACGCCCAACTGGCTGGGCTTGTCACAGAGAACAGGATCCACCGGGTCGACCATTTCCTCGGCAGGTCCACCGTCTTCAACCTCCTCGGGTTGCGCTTCGCGAACCGCATCTTCGAACCGCTGTTCAACGCCGAGCATGTCGAACGCGTCGACATCGTCTACGACGAGCAACTCGGGCTGGAGGGGCGTGCCGGGTATTACGACCACGCCGGCGCGCTCGTCGACATGATCCAGAGCCACCTGCTCCAGGTGCTCGCCGTGTTCGCCATGGAACCGCCGTCGACCCTCGGCGCAGCCGACATCCGCGACGCCAAGGGGCTCGCACTGCGGGCAACAACCGCATGGAACAACGACCCGGCAGCGGCCGGCCGCCGTGCCAGGTACACCGCAGGCGCAGTGGACGGGCGGGACTACCCGTCGTATGCAGACGAACCGGGCGTCGATCCTGCGCTGCAGACCGAGACGCTCGCCGAAGTGACGGTGCAGATCGACACCTGGCGCTGGGCAGGCGTCCCATTCACTTTGCGCTCCGGCAAGGCGCTCGCCGCCCGCCGCCGGGAAATCATTGTGCGTTTCAAACCCGCCAACCACGTGCCAACCGGGTTTCGCGGCAGCACGGAACCGACGATCCTGCGCCTGTTCCTCGCACCGGACGAGCTGTCGCTTTCCATCAACATCAACGGGCCGGACGACCCTCATGACCTCGAACGGGCGACGTTCCACGCCGCATTCGGCCCCGGGGCTCTGAGTGCATACGGTGAGGTGCTCGAGGGCATCTTCGACGATGACCCATCGCTGTCGGTGCGGGGAGACACGGCGGAGCAGTGCTGGCGCATCGTCGAGCCGATCCTCGCGTCCTGGCGATCAGGAGAGGTACCTCTCGCCGACTATCCCGCAGGAGCCACAGGCCCGGCGGACTGGGAGCCGATCGGTGTGGTGTCCTGACGCCGAGACACTGAGCTGTCGTCGGCCGTTCACGTGCCGGTCCATCGGTGGCCATCTTCACGGCGCGGAGTGTTCCTAGCCTGAGGGCATGCCCCAGCCAGCACCGAACCTCGTCGTCGCCGTCATCCCGGCACGCGGAGGTTCCCGCGGTGTCCCCGGCAAGAACATCCGTCGCGTCGGTGGGATCCCGCTCGTCGCACGAGCTGTCGTCGCCGCCCGCAACGCCAGGCAGATCGACACGGTGTTCGTCAGCACGGATTCGGCGGAGATCGCAGAAGCTGCTGAAGCATATGGGGCAGGCGTCATCGACCGCCCGGATGACCTCGCGACGGATACCGCGTCGAGCGAAAGCGCGCTCCTGCACGTCCTCGATGAACTCGAGCGCGACGGCATCCGGCCGGACATCCTCGTCTTTCTCCAGGCCACCTCCCCGTTCATCTCACCTGACGACCTCGACGACGCCGTCGAACGGGTCACCCTCGGTGAGTCCGATGTCGTTTTCTCAGCGGTCGAGTCTCACTCCTTCCTCTGGCGGGAAACCGATAAGGGAGCGGCGGCCGTCAATCATGATGCCGCCACCCGGCCGCGTCGACAGGACCGCGAACCGCAGTATCAGGAGACCGGCGCGTTCTATGTGATGCGCGTCGACGGATTCCGCCGCTCGCGACACCGATTTTTCGGACGTATCGGGATGGGGCTCGTCTCCCCGCCCAGCGCACTCGAGATCGACACCGAGGCCGAGCTGCTGGCCGCCGTGCGGATGGACGCGTCAAGCAGACCCCGAACAGCCATCGACGTGGATGCCGTCGTCACCGACTTCGACGGTGTGCACACCGACAACCGGGTCCACGTCGGGCAGGATGGCACCGAATCCGTTGTCGCCCACCGCGGAGACGGGCTCGGTATCGCCCTGCTGCGCGACGCAGGATACCCGGTCCTCATTCTCTCCACCGAGCAGAACGCCGTCGTCTCCGCGCGCGCAAACAAACTGGGCATCGACGTGCGGCACGGTGTCGCCGACAAGGGCACAGTTCTCAGGGAGTGGGCGGCCGAACGACGCATCCCGCTGTCGCGGATCGCCTACCTCGGCAATGACGTGAACGATCTCGCCTGCCTCGAAGCCGTCGGCTGGCCGATCGTCGTCGCCGACGCCCATCCTGATGTCGTCCCGGCCGCCCGGGTCGTTCTCACCCGCAACGGCGGTGACGGCGCCGTCCGCGAACTCGCCGACCTGGTACTCCCTGAAAGGACACACGCATGACCCTGCGCATCGGATCCCGCGACATCGGCCCCGGCCACCCCGTCTACGTCATCGCCGAGATCGGCCTCAATCACAACGGTGACGTCTCCCTGGCGAAGGAACTCGTCGATGTCGCAGCGGATGCCGGAGCGCAGGCCGTGAAATTCCAGAAGCGCACGCCGGCGATCTCGACGCCCGAACACATGAAGAGCGTGCTTCGGAGCACCCCGTGGGGCGACATGACCTACCTCGATTACCGCTACCGGGTGGAATTCGACCGCGAGCAGTACGTCGAGATCGGCGATCACGCCACCCTGCGAGGACTCGACTGGTTCGCGTCGCCGTGGGACGAACCCAGCGTCGACTTCCTCGAGGACCTCCGGGTATCGGCATACAAGGTCGCCTCAGCGTCAGTGACCGATGACGGCCTCCTGCGCCGCATCGACGCCACCGGCAAGCCGGTCATCCTCTCCACCGGGATGTCGACCCTCGAACAGATCGACCGCGCCGTCTCCCTGCTCGACCCGGCGCGGCTGACGATCCTCCATGCGACCTCCACTTACCCGCTGCCACCAGAGGAAGCCAACCTCCTGATGATCCCCGCGCTCGCACGGCGGTACCCGGATGTGCCGATCGGCTACTCCGGGCACGAACGTGGTCTCCAGATCTCCATCGCCGCTGTCGCACTCGGCGCCCGTATCGTTGAACGCCACATCACCCTCGACCGGGCGATGTGGGGTTCCGACCACGCCGCATCGCTCGAACCGCACGGCTTCTCGACGCTCGTCCGTGACATCCGGATCCTCGAGGATGCTCTCGGTGACGGAATCAAGCGGATCTACCCCGGTGAACTCGCTCCCCTGGCCAAGCTCCGCCGGGTTCCCGCTTAGTGGGCAGACGGGTCGTCGGTCTCGTCGATTCCGACTCCTTCGTCAAGTGGGGCGCTGCGTTGCTGGATTCGCTTCCGGCAACCTGGGACATCTCACTCGTCATCGTCGCCAGTGCGCTGACGGCGAGCAACCGCCAGGTCCTTGATGCGGTGTCCGGAACCCGATTCTCGCGTGCGACGGCGCGCATCCTGCCCGTCGCCGGCATCCTGCGTGATGAGCAGATCACGTCGGCGGATGCCGTCGTCGTCGCCTGCAGGGGACCGGTTGCTGAAGTGCTCCTGCATGCCCTGAGCAAACGGCAGCGTCGACCGGTTCTCGTCAGCGGCCTGCCGGGCATTTCGATCCCGGCGAAGTGGAAGGGCATCTTCTATCGGACACAGTCTGACCTGTTCGTCCTCCACAGCCACCGGGAGGTCGACGCGTATCGGAACCTTGCCGCCGAGAACGGGGCTCGCGTCGAGTTCGTGCTCGCCACCCTCCCGTTCGCCCGGAGGCTCACAGCGGGCACCCGCGCGTCAGATTCGGGCGACAGCATTGTCTTCGCAGCACAGGCAATCGTGCCGCGGGAACGACCGGAGCGGCAGCTGATCGCTGACCTGCTCGTGGAACTCGCGCGACGGCATCCGCAGTTCCGGATCGTCCTCAAGGTCCGTGCGCTACCGGGCGAGGAACAGACGCACACCGAGACGGACCCGCTGCCCGAGCTTCTTCCGTCGGATGCCCCGGCCAACCTCGTCGTCGAGGCGGGCTCGATGCAGCAGCATTTGCAGCGCGCCGTCGGTTTCGCGACGGTGAGTTCGACGGCTGTCCTCGAAGCCGCTGCACTCGACATCCCGAGCCTTGTGCTCGATGAGTTCGGTGTCGGCCCGCTTCTCATCAATGAAGTCTTTGAGGGCAGCGGGCTTTTCGGTTCCGCCGCTGACCTGCTCGCGCTGCGGTTTCGGAGCATCGAACCGAGCTGGCTGACGGCCAACTATGCGCACCGGGAGATCGAGAACACCTTCGTGCCCCGCCTGGCTGCGCTGTTCGAGGCTCGCGACGCAGGTCTGCTGCAATTCCGGCCCCCAGCCAGGCGCAGCCGTGGGGGACTGCTCCGGCGAGCCTGGGATCGCCGTCAGGCGCTCGGCCGATACGACTCCTCAGCGCTTGGCCTCGTCGCCTTGATCGTCGGCTGGCCGGTCTTCGCCGTCAAACGTGCACGGCGATCCCGGATCGCTGCCTCTGCCCGCCCGGAGTCAGCGACGAACGCTTCCACCGCGGCCTGACCAGGTCAGGAGACGCGCGTGCCGTTCCAGCGCCGACGTGACACGGGAGGCGTCACCATGTCGGTGCTCACCTGAGCGGGGTCGTGGCGCTGCGGGTCGGCCCACACCGCCACGGTGTTGAGCTCGAACATGACGTGTTCACGGAACTTCTGCTCGCTCGCTGCGTCGTCCGTGACGGCAGAGACACGATCGTCTGGCGCCGGTTCGAGAACGGCGGGCCGGACGTCGTCGACAGCGGGAATCGCGCGCAGCGCGGATGCCGTCGCTGGCACGGTGATGGTCGGCTCGACGTCAGCCGGCAGTCGGGTGGTCGACGCTACGGCGTGCCCCGGGGTCGTGACCCCGGAATCGGCAGCGGTGCCGACGATCGCCGCCGTGATTTCCCGGGCCAGCGAGAACGACGCCATGTCGTGGAAGAACGAGTCGGTGTCTGCCGCGGTGCGACGCACCAGGGTCCAGTCACCGGTCGCGCCGATGTGCGCGTCGAGTCTCGCACGGACCTTCTCGAAGAGTTGCTCTTCACTGAGTTCGAGGCCAGTACTGAGTTCGAGGCCAGTACTGAGAGGCAGCGGAGCGGGCACCGGAGGTGCGACGGCGACCGGTGCTCGGTGACGACGGCGACCAAACATGCTCGGTGCTCCCTGCTCCTGGGTGGTGGTGGTTCCAGTGTGAATCACCGACCCCCGAGAGGGGAGTTGACACGCCGCACCACCACCGATTCGCCCGCGGAACTGTGGCGTTTCCGGTCGTCGGGTCAGGACTTGGCCGCCTGCCGACGTTCGACCTTCTTCTTGCCGCCCTCGGCCTCGGCCTCATCCTGTTCGAACCGTTCAGAAGCCGCCGCTACAGCGTTGGCGACGGTGACGAGCCAGCCGATCCACATCAGAGCGAGCCGCCAGTCCCGCGGAGCATTTTTGCTCGTCTTGATCAGGGTGATCGCACCGGCGAACGCACTGATGATGTGAAAGTTGAGAATGTATTTGCGCATGTTGGTGCACCTCCAAGGTCCTCTACGCTATCGGCATTTTCTGCGAGAGTCACGACGGGCGGCTCAGCGGCGAGAGGGCAGACGACGCAGAAGCCTGTCGATGGAGCGGTGACGGAAGTTCTCGAGTGTGATCGTTTCCTGGCCGGGCGTGTCCGAGGTGGGTGCGGGCGAAATGGAGGGTCTCCTCGAGTGCGAGGTGCCGTTCGACGTCTGACCGTGCTTTGCGCAGATTCACTTCGGCGACCACCGAACCGTTCCACGCTTGTTCGGCGAGATGTCTGAGCACCCGGGCGACTGGCTGCGTTCCATGGCCAGGGAGCAGGTGCTCGTCGAAGACACGGCCGTCGTCGCTGGAGCCTGATCCGTCACAGAGATGCAGGTGCCTGAGCCGTGACCCGAGGCGGATGGCGAGATCGAAAGCATCCTGCCCGGCGAGGGAGGCATGCGAAAAGTCCAGAGTGACGTCATCGCAGTCCAGTGTTGTTGTGTCCCAGCCGGGAGAGTAGGCCTTCATGGTTCTGCCGCGGATCTGCCAGGGGAACATGTTCTCGACGGCGATGTGGATGCCGGTCGACTCAGCCAGGCTCCGAACCCGGTCGAGGAACTCGTCTGCGTACCCCTTCTGCCAGCGAAATGGAGGGTGAACGACGACGGTGTCCGCACCGACATCCGACGCGAGTTCGGCGGACTTCCTCAGCTTCACCAGCGGGTCGGTTCCCCAGACGAAGTGGGTGAGCAGGAGCACAGGAGCATGGATCGAGAGGATCGGCATCCCGTACGCCGTGCTCAGTGCCAGCAGCGCGTCGGCGTCCTGGGTGACGGCGTCGTTGGTGACCATCACCTCGACGCCGTCGTAGCCGGTCTTCTCCGCGAACGCGAACGCCCGCTCGGTGCCGAGCGGGTAGACACTCGATGTGCTCATGCCGATTCTGATCATCGCGTTCAGCCTAGGATTCGGAACTGAACACGAGATGGCCGGCTGTCGACGACTGGTAGCCTGTGAGGCCACCGGACAGTGGCCGAACTACAAGGCCAGACCCGTGGCCGAAGGGGCTCAATCATTGTGACGACATCCAGTTCAGGCGAGACCTACGACTTCGTTGTCGTGGCGAACAGGCTTCCCGTTGACAGCGTCAGCCAGCCGGACGGTTCGTCCGGGTGGCGGATGTCGCCCGGCGGTCTCGTCGCCGCCCTCGAACCGCTGATGAAAGCATCTGATGGTGCGTGGGTCGGCTGGCCTGGAGCTCCGGACGTCGAGCTCGACCCGTTCGAGCACGAAGGCATCCGGATGGTCCCGATCGCGCTCAACGGGGAGGAGATCGAGAACTACTACGAGGGTTTCTCGAACGACACCCTCTGGCCGCTCTACCACGATGTGATCGCGCAGCCCGGTTACCACCGCGAATGGTGGGAAGCGTATGTCGCCGTCAACCGTCGGTTCGCCGAGGCCGCCGCTCGAATCTCCGACACCGGCGCGACCGTGTGGGTTCACGACTACCAGCTGCAACTCGTCCCCGGCATGCTCCGTGAGACCCGTCCGGATCTGACCATCGGCTTCTTCAACCACATTCCGTTCCCCGCATACGGGATCTTCTCGCAGCTGCCGTGGCGGCGGCAGATCATCTCCGGCCTGCTCGGAGCCGACATCATCGGCTTCCAGCGGGTGGCAGACGCCGGCAACTTCTCCCGCGCCGTGCGCCGCTTGTTCGGGTATGAAACCAAGGGAACCCGGGTCTGGGTTCCCGTCGGCGACTCGTCCGATGAGACCACGGGGGACAGGTCCAGCGTGCGCGGCGCTCCCGTCCGCCGGGTGATCGCCCGGGCATTCCCGATCTCGATCGACGCGACGAGCTATGTCGAACTCGCCGGTCAGCCCGAGGTGCAGGCCCGTGCCCGCCAGATCCGCGAGGAACTCGGCAACCCGAAGACGATCATGCTCGGCGTCGACCGACTCGACTACACGAAGGGCATCGGACACCGGCTCAAGGCATTCGGAGAGCTTCTCGCCGAACATCGGGTCGACGTCGAGGACGTGACGCTCGTGCAGGTCGCCAGTCCCAGCCGCGAACGCGTTGCCAGCTACATGCAGCTCCGCGACGAGATCGAGCTGACCGTCGGGCGCATCAACGGCGACTACGGCAGCATCGGCCACACCGCTATCAACTATCTCCACCAGGGCTACCCCCGCGAAGAGATGGTTGCTCTCTACCTGGCGGCAGACATCATGCTGGTCACCGCGCTCCGCGACGGCATGAACCTCGTCGCCAAGGAGTACGTCGCCACCCGCGCCGACCTCGGCGGCGTGCTCATCCTCAGTGAATTCGCCGGAGCATCCGACGATCTCCGCCAGGCGCTCCTGATCAACCCGCACGACATCGACGGGGTGAAGGATGCCATCATCGCCGCGATCGACATGCCGCACGCCGAACGCCGGCGACGGATGCGAGCCCTGCGCAAACGCGTGCTCGAGAACGATGTGGTGAAGTGGTCGCGCGTGTTCCTCGATGAACTCGCTCACGCGTCGACGTCGCATCCGGTGTCCCACGAGCACCCGGAGGAGCGCAAATGACCGCCGTCTCTCCGGCTCTCGATGCCGCACTGGCGAAGCTGGCCGACAGCGAGCACCTTCTCATCGCCCTCGACTTCGACGGCACCCTCGCGCCGTTCGTCGACCGCCCCGAAGACGCCCGGGCGCTGCCAGAAGCACAGCGAGCCGTCGAGAAGCTGCTCGAGATCTCCCACACCACCGTGGCGTATGTCTCCGGTCGGGCCGTCGACAGCCTCCAGCTCGCGTCGGAGTCTCCCGACGGGGTGCTCCTCGTCGGATCGCACGGCGCCGAGTACCGGTTCGACGGCGTCGACGCCCATCCGCCCCTGAGCGCAGAAGACAGCGCGCGCGTCGCGGCACTCGCCGAGGCATTTCTCGGCTTCGCCGACGAACACCCCGGAGTGAGTATCGAGCGGAAACCGGCGGGCTTCGCCGTCCACACGCGTGGTGTCGAAACCGATGCGGCTTTCTCCGCAGAGAACGACGCCCGCAGGATCGTGGCAGATGTGTACCCCGATGCCACGGTGCGCGACGGCAAGAACGTCCTCGAATTCTCGGTCCTCTCCGCCACGAAGGGCGACGCGATCAGGCATTTGCGCGATTACACCGGCGCGACCGCCGTTCTGTACTCGGGCGATGACGTGACCGATGAAGATGCTTTCCGTGTGCTCGCCGAGAGCGACCTGGCGCTCAAGAGCGGAGATGGACCGACGGTGGCTCCGTACCGCGTCGAGGCCCCAGCCGAGGTCGCCGCCGTCCTCCACCGGCTCGCCGAACTCCGGGCAGCCACCGGCCGATGAAAGCCGGGGCATGTTCGAGGTTCTAGACTCGAACCATGTCAGAGATCGACCTGAAACCTCGCAGCCGAGCAGTCACAGACGGAATCGAAGCCACCACCTCACGCGGAATGCTCCGTGCGGTCGGAATGGGCGACGAAGACTGGGACAAGCCCCAAATCGGCATCGCGTCGAGCTGGAACGAGATCACCCCCTGCAACCTCTCGCTCGACCGGCTCGCCCAGGGCGCCAAGGAAGGCGTCCACTCCGGCGGGGGATACCCGCTGCAATTCGGAACGATCTCGGTTTCTGACGGTATCTCCATGGGCCACGAGGGCATGCACTTCTCCCTCGTCTCCCGTGAAGTCATCGCGGACTCCGTCGAGACCGTCGTCATGGCCGAACGCCTCGACGGCACAGTGCTCCTCGCCGGCTGCGACAAGTCGCTGCCAGGCATGCTCATGGCTGCGGCGCGCCTCGACCTCGCAAGCGTCTTCCTCTACGCCGGGTCGATCGCGCCCGGCTGGGTCAAGCTCAGCGACGGCACCGAGAAGGATGTCACGATCATCGACTCGTTCGAAGCGGTCGGAGCGTGCAAAGCCGGCACGATGAGTGAAGAAGACCTCAAGCGCATCGAGTGTGCGATTGCGCCAGGCGAGGGTGCCTGCGGCGGAATGTACACCGCGAACACGATGGCATCCGTCGCTGAAGCACTCGGCATGAGCCTCCCCGGTTCAGCAGCGCCGCCATCGGCCGACCGGCGCCGCGACTACTTCGCTCACCGCTCAGGCGAGGCCGTCGTGAACATGCTGCGTCTCGGGATCACGGCCCGCGACATCCTCACCAAGAAAGCGTTCGAGAACGCGATCGCCGTCGCCATGGCCTTCGGCGGATCGACCAACGTCGTCCTGCACCTGCTCGCCATCGCCCGTGAGGCCGACGTCGACCTCACTCTCGACGACTTCAACCGCATCGGTGACAAGGTTCCGCACATCGGCGACCTCAAGCCGTTCGGCAAGTACGTGATGAACGACGTCGACCGTCACGGCGGCGTACCCGTCGTCATGAAGGCGCTTCTCGACGCCGGGCTGCTCCATGGAGACGCGCTCACCGTCACGGGCAAGACCCTTGCCGAGAACCTCGCAGACCTCAACCCGCTCCCGCTCGACGGCGAGGTCATCCGCACACTCGATAACCCGATCCACGCCACCGGCGGCATCACGGTGCTCAACGGCACCTTCGCCCCTGAGGGTGCGGTCGTGAAGACCGCCGGCTTCGACGCCGACGTCTTCGAAGGACCCGCCCGGGTGTTCGAACGCGAGCGCGCAGCAATGGATGCTCTGACCGACGGCCAGATCTCGGCAGGTGACGTCATCGTCATCCGCTACGAGGGCCCGAAGGGCGGGCCCGGCATGCGCGAGATGCTCGCGATCACCGCGGCCATCAAGGGCGCTGGGCTCGGAAAAGATGTACTACTATTGACGGACGGTCGATTCTCAGGCGGCACAACCGGCCTCTGCATCGGCCACATAGCACCCGAAGCAGTGGACGCTGGTCCCATTGCCTTCGTGCGCGATGGTGATCTGATACGGGTCGATATCGCAGCTCGGTCGCTCGACCTACTTGTCGACGAAACAGAGCTGGCCGCCCGCCGCAACGGCTGGGCACCGCTTCCCCCGCGCTATACCCGTGGCGTCCTCGCAAAGTACTCCAAGCTCGTGCACTCCGCCGCGGAGGGCGCGATCACCGGGTAACTTCCGCGTTCAGTTCAGATCCAACCATCGATAAGGGAATCCATACGATGCCTGCGGAACCTCGCACCGCCATATCGCCCGCCGATCTCAAGGCCGCCTCAGACGGCCCCGAAACGCTCTCAGGAGCTCAGGCCGTCGTCCGCACGCTCGAGCTGCTCGGCATCACCGACGTGTTCGGTCTGCCCGGCGGCGCGATCCTGCCCGTCTACGACCCGCTGATGGACACCACCAAGATCCGTCACATCCTCGTTCGTCATGAACAGGGTGCCGGCCACGCGGCCGAGGGCTACGCGGCATCCACGGGCAAGGTCGGCGTCGCCATCGCGACCTCCGGTCCTGGCGCCACGAACCTCGTCACCGCGATCATGGATGCCCACATGGACTCGGTGCCGATGCTGGCGATCACCGGCCAGGTCTTCTCCACCCTCATGGGAACGGATGCCTTCCAGGAAGCCGACATCGTCGGCATCACCATGCCCATCACGAAGCACTCGTTCCTCGTCACAGACGCGAACGACATCCCGGCCACCATCGCCGCCGCTTACCACATCGCGTCGACCGGACGACCGGGCCCCGTGCTCGTCGACATCACCAAAGACGCCCAGCAGCAGGACGCGCCATTCATCTGGCCGCCCAAGATCGACCTGCCCGGCTACCGGCCGGTGACCAAGGCACACGGCAAGCAGATCCAGGCGGCGGCACAGCTGCTTCTCGAGTCGAAGCGCCCCGTGCTGTATGTCGGAGGCGGCGTCATCCGTGCGCAGGCATCGCCCGAGTTGCTCGAACTCGCCGAGCTGATCGGCGCCCCCGTGGTGACCACGCTCATGGCTCGTGGTGCCTTCCCCGACTCGCACAAGCAGAATCTGGGCATGCCGGGCATGCACGGCACCGTTCCCGCTGTTCTCGCCCTGCAGGAGTCCGACCTCATCGTGTCGCTCGGCGCCCGATTCGACGACCGGGTCACCGGCAAGACGGCGCTGTTCGCACCGAACGCCAAGGTCGTCCATGTGGACGTCGACCCGGCGGAGATCTCGAAGATCCGCACGGCTGACGTGCCGATCGTCGGAGACGCGAAAGACGTCATCGTCGACCTGACTGCTGCGATTTCTGCCGGACTGCGCGACCACTCGACAGACACAGACGAGTGGTGGACCTACCTCAACGGCCTTCGCGAGGAATTCCCGCTCGGCTACACCGAACCGACAGACGGCCTCCTTGCCCCGCAGTACGTGATCCAGAGGATCGGCGAACTCACCGGGCCAGAGGCGATCTACGCGGCAGGCGTCGGACAGCACCAGATGTGGGCCGCCCAGTTCATCAAGTACGAGCGTCCCAACTCGTGGCTCAACTCCGGTGGAGCTGGCACGATGGGCTACTCGGTACCTGCGGCCATGGGCGCCAAGGTCGCCGAGCCCGATCGCGTCGTGTGGTCGATCGACGGCGACGGATGCTTCCAGATGACGAACCAGGAACTCGCGACCTGCGCCATCAACAAGATCCCGATCAAGGTCGCAGTGATCAACAACTCGTCACTGGGCATGGTGCGCCAATGGCAGACGCTGTTCTACGACGGGCGCTACTCGAACACCGACCTCAACACCGGGCATGACACGGTGAGGATCCCTGACTTCCTCAAGCTGGCTGAAGCGTACGGATGCCTCGGCATCCGCGTGACGAAGGCCGATGAGGTCGACGCAGCCATTCAGCTCGCCCTGGAGACGAACGACCGCCCGGTCGTCATCGACTTCGTGGTGAGCGCAGACGCCATGGTGTGGCCGATGGTCCCGCAGGGTGTCAGCAACAGCTACGTGCAGTACGCACGAGACCACAGCCCGTCGTTCGACGAGGAGGCCTGAGAATGAGCAGACATGTTTTGAGCCTCCTGGTGGAGAACAAGCCGGGTCTTCTGACCCGCGTCGCCGGCCTGTTCGCCCGACGTGGTTTCAACATCGAATCCCTCGCCGTCGGCACGAGCGAAGTCCCCGGCCTCAGCCGCATCACCGTCGTCGTGACGGTGGAGGGATTGCCCCTCGAGCAGATCACGAAGCAGCTCAACAAGCTCGTGAACGTGATCAAGATCGTCGAACTCGACCAGGACCAGTCCGTGCAGCGCGAGCATCTGCTCATTAAAGTGCGCGTCGACAACACGACCAGATCGCAGGTGCTCGAAGCCGTCAACCTGTTTCGGGCCCGCGTCGTCGACGTCGCGACGGATGCCGTCGTGATCGAGGTCACTGGCGACTCCGGAAAGACCAACGCGCTGCTCAAGGTGCTCGAACCGTACGGCATCAAGGAGATGGCCCAATCGGGCCTCCTCGCCATCGGCCGCGGATCCAAATCCATCACCGAACGCGTATTCAAGAACTAAGTCGGGCGGTCCGCGCACCGCGCGACACCGCTCTCACACCAACCTCAACAACAAGGAGATAAATAAGTGGCTGAGATTTTTTACGACGCTGACGCCGACCTCTCGATCATCCAGGGTAAAAAGGTCGCCGTTGTCGGATATGGCTCGCAGGGGCACGCACACGCACTGAACCTCCGCGACTCCGGTGTCGAGGTCGTCATCGGCCTCAAGGAAGGCTCCAAGTCGATCGCCAAGGCCGAGGAGCAGGGTTTTGTCGTCAAGAGCGTCTCCGAGGCGGCTGCCTGGGCAGACGTCATCGTGATCCTCGCGCCTGACCAGTTCCAGCGCACCATCTACGCCGAGTCCATCAAGGACCAGCTGTCAGAGGGGAAGGCTCTCGTCTTCGGCCACGGCTTCAACATCCGCTTCGGCTACATCGAGGCACCCGAGGGTGTCGACGTGCTGATGGTCGCCCCCAAGGGACCCGGCCACACCGTTCGTCGCGAGTACGAGGCAGGCCGTGGCGTTCCCGTCATCGTCGCGGTTGAGAAGGACGCGTCAGGCAACGCCTGGCCGCTCACCCTCAGCTACGCGAAGGCTGTCGGCGGACTTCGTGCCGGTGGCATCAAGACCACATTCACCGAAGAGACCGAGACCGACCTGTTCGGTGAGCAGGCTGTGCTCTGCGGCGGCGCTTCACAGCTCGTCCAGTATGGTTTCGAGGTGCTGACCGAAGCCGGCTACCAGCCTCAGGTCGCCTACTTCGAGGTTCTCCACGAGCTCAAGCTCATCGTCGACCTCATGTGGGAGGGCGGCATCGCCAAGCAGCGCTGGAGCGTCTCTGACACCGCCGAGTACGGCGACTACGTCTCGGGACCGCGGGTCATCGACCCCTCGGTCAAGGAGAACATGAAGGCCGTTCTCGCTGACATCCAGTCCGGCGCGTTCGCCAAGCGCTTCATCGACGACCAGGATGCCGGTGCTCCCGAGTTCCTCGCACTCCGTGCCAAGGGCGAGGCTCACCCGATCGAAGAGACCGGTCGCGAACTGCGCAAGCTCTTCGCCTGGAACGCGTCGAACGACGACGACTACACCGACGGTTCCGTCGCGCGCTAGTTCACGGTCACCCGTGACGAACGGCCCTCGCCTTGCGGTGGGGGCCGTTCGTGCGTGCGGCGGCTGTGCGAGATCGCAATCGAGCACCTAAAACAGCCCGATCGGGGCGTCTTGGGTGCGAAACTGAACTCTCGCGGGCGCTCAGGATGTGAGGAAGATCTCGATCACCGGTACAGGGGTGTTCGGAGCACGCACAGGCAGGTGAAGGGTCACCGTGTCTCTGCCCAGGCCGACGGGCTGGGTGTGCTGGTTCGGTTGGTCGTGGTCAGGCAGGTGCACCTGGAACGGGACCTCCGATCCGTCGGCCAGTAACTGGGCGTAACGGACCCGACCGCCGAGCCCCGGGAGGTGGAGGTGCACGAACGGCCAGGCGAACACGTGCACGTAGAGCCGGTCGCCATTCTGGGTGTAGCGGATGTCGGTTGGCGGTGAGAACTCGCTCGGCCCGGCCCCGTAGATGGAACGACCGTGCAGCCGGAACCACGATGCCAGGTCCGTGAGCCGCTCCTGGGTGCGGGCGTCGATCGCGCCACGGGCATCCGGTCCGATGTTGAGCAGCATGTTGCCGTTCTTCGAAACGGTGTCGACCAGCATCCGGAGGAGGAGGTCACTGGACTTGTCGTTGAGATTGTCGCGATCGTAGCCCCAGCTTCCGTTGAGAGTCTGGCAGGCCTCCCACCGCACCGGGTTCCCCGAGTCATCCGTCGGGGTCACGACCGGCTGGTACTGCTCGGGAGTGGCGACGTCTCCGCCGAGTTCGAGCCGGTCGTTGACGATGCATCCGGGCTGGAGGTCGCGAATCAGCGTGAGGAGTTCTGCAGACCCCCACTCGGCGGCGCCCTTGCCAGGCAGACCGCCGATGCCCTGCGAGTAGCTGAAGTCGAAGAAGAGGTAATCCACCTGTCCGTATCCGGTGAGGAGTTCACGCACCTGGCCGTGCAGGTACTTCCGGTACACACCGAGATCCCGTTCGCCGTTGAGGCTCACCTCGGCCGGATCGTCGCGCAGGGGGTGAACGCCGTCGACGGTGAAGTCGGGGTGGTGCCAGTCGATGAGGGAATGATAGAAGCCGATGCGGAGGCCTTCGGCCCGGAAGGCATCGACGAACTCGCGTACGAGGTCGCGGCCGGCTCGGGTTCGCGGTGCCGTGTAATCGGTGAGAGTGGAATCCCAGAGGCAGAAGCCGTCATGGTGCTTCGTCGTCAGCACGGCGTAGGTGAAGCCGGCTTCTCTGGCCTGTCGCGCCAACCCCCGCGCGTCGAACAGGTCGGGATCGAAATGTTCGCTGTAGATCTCGTAGTCCTCCGGGCGGATGTGCTCCCGGTTCTGCACCCATTCGTGCCTCGCCGGGAGGGCGTAGACGCCCCAGTGGATGAAAAGGCCCAGCCGGCCGCGGTCGAACCACGCGAAGTCGGGGGAGGGGAGTGCTGCGGTGCTCATACGGTCCTTTCACGAGCAGGGTGCGGGCGGGACTGGGCACGACGTTACGGCATCCATGTTTCCGGCGATGTTGCTTCACGGCGCACGGTGTAGGTTCTGGGGCATGGATTCGACCCGCGACCCCGCTCCAGGCACGCGTCCCGTCGGACGACACGGACTTGACGTCGAAATCGCCGTGCAGGGCGTTGATGGTGCGTGCGTCGCGCGGGCTGCGGGTGCCACCAGGGTGGAACTCTGCACCGCGCTCGACCTCGGCGGTCTCACGCCATCGTTCGGTGCCGTCAGGGCTGCTGTGCAGGATGCCCGGAGAGCGGGGGCAGACGACGTCCACGTACTCGTTCGTCCTCGCCCGGGTGACTTCGTCTTCTCACGCGGCGAGAGGGATGTCATGGCTGACGACATCGCCGAGCTGGCGGCGCTCGGAGTGGCCGGCGTGGTGATCGGAGCGCTCACCGAGGACGGCGAACTCGACCGGAGAACGCTCGAGAGCCTCCTGATGGCGGCAGGCGACCTCACCGTGACCTTCCACCGTGCCGTCGACAGAGCGACCGAGCGGCCTGGCCTGATCTCCGAACTCGCCGACCTCGGGGTACATCGTGTTCTCACCTCTGGCCGTGCGAAATCCAGTGCGGACGGTCTCGCGGTACTCGCCGGGTTCGTGAGTGAATCCGACGGTCGGGTCGAGATCATGGCCGGCGGGGGAGTGACGGTCGAGTCGATCCCGTCTCTCGCCGCAGTCGGCGTCGACGCCATCCACCTCTCCGCCCGCGCGGCAGCAGACCGCTCCTTCGGCAGCGGACCCGGCGGAGGCGACGACGGGCATGACGTGACCGATCCGGAGCTCGTTGCGCGCGCGGTGGCTGCCGCACGAGATCGCACTCACGCACCCAAAAGCCTCTGATCGGCTCGTTTGAGGTGCGCTATTGCGATCTCGTGAGGGTGGGATCGCCGGTACGCTGACAGGCATGAGTTCCGACCACCCCGACGACGACGCACTGACCTGGGCAGGCGACCCCGAGGCAACTGAACCTGCCACAGGGGAACGCCAGAAGAGTCCCCGCATCTCCGGCGGCTGGAAGGTCGTCGGCAAGCCCGGCCAGGTCGCTGCTCCCGCCACCGAGAAGACATCCGGCGCCAGTCAGATGAGTTCGGTCGCCCTCGTCACCTTCGGGATCCTCGCCGGAATCTACCTGCTCTACACGATTGGCTGGCTCATCGCCGTGCAGCGCAACAGTGTCGCGCCGACGGACGTCGTCGGCGCCGCCATGCACACCGTCGGACTCGCATTCGCAGTGCTGGCCCCCGCGCTGTGGATCGGCGCCACGTTCTGGCTCACCCGCGCCTCGCGTTCGCTCCGTCCACGGTTCGTCATTCTGCTCGCCGGCGTCGTGGTTCTCGCGCCCTGGCCATTCATCGTCGCCGGGGGAGCGGCATGAGCGCCGAAACGACGGTCGAACGGCGCGGCACGCCGGTCTGGCTCACCCTCACCCTGGCCATCCTCTTCGGTCTGCTCTTCGCCTGGGACGTCTGGGAAGCCGTCGGAAATCTCGCCGGGGTGAGCATCGTGGCATCCGGGCTGGAAACCAGCATCAACGGCGTCGGCTGGGTGGTGCTGATCGCCGGCATCCTGATCCCCGTCGCGGTCTTCGTTCTCGCGTATCTGCTCGGCAGGCGCCGGGACGCGCTCGCCCAGATCCTCCTCTATCTCGCCGGGCTCGGGGCGGTGGCAGCGATCTCGCTGAGCCTCCTCGCCCTCTTCGGCATCGGATCGGTGCTGACGTAACACCCCCGTAGGGTCAAGTAAAGTTGGAGCACGTGCGTCCCGACGGCTGCGACGCCCGGCCTCCCCGTTGCCAACAAAGGATGTCCCTGTGTCAAAACCGGTCGTACTGATCGCCGAAGAACTCTCCCCAGCAACCGTCGACGCCCTCGGGCCCGATTTCGACATCCGCCAGGTGGACGGCACCGACCGGCCCGCACTCCTGGCCTCGCTCGCCGATGCACACGCGATCCTGGTCCGATCGGCAACCAGCGTCGATGCCGAAGCGCTTGCCGCCGCGCCTCAGCTCAAAGTCATCGCACGGGCGGGAGTCGGCCTCGACAATGTCGACATCAAGGCGGCGACCAGCGCAGGCGTCATGGTGGTCAACGCTCCGACGTCGAACATCATCTCGGCTGCCGAGCTCACGGTCGGTCACATCCTCAGCCTCGCCCGCCACATCCCGCAGGCGCATAACGCGCTCGCCCAGGGCCAGTGGAAGCGGTCGAAATACACCGGAACCGAACTGTACGAGAAGACGATCGGCATCATCGGCCTCGGCCGTATCGGCGCCCTCATCACTGCGAGGTTGCAGGCCTTCGGCACGAACATCGTCGCATACGACCCGTATGTCACGAGCGCGCGCGCCCAGCAGCTCGGTGTGCAACTCGTCACTCTCGACGAACTTCTCGAACGTTCGGACTTCATCAGCATCCACATGCCGAAGACGCCCGAGACCACCGGCATGATCAGCACAGCTCAGCTCGCGCTGATGAAGCCGACCGCATACATCGTCAACGTCGCTCGCGGAGGGCTCATCGACGAAGACGCTTTGCACGAGGCGCTCATCACCGGCACGATCGCGGGGGCAGGGCTTGACGTCTTCGTCTCGGAGCCGCCCACCAACGACGCGCTCCTCAGCCTGCCGAACATCATCGTCACCCCGCACCTGGGTGCGTCGACCGACGAGGCCCAGGAGAAGGCCGGTGTGTCTGTTGCCCGCTCTGTACGACTCGCTCTCGGTGGCGAGCTCGTTCCGGATGCCGTGAACGTTGCCGGCGGGGTCATCGACCCGTACGTGCGTCCTGGCATCCCGCTGGTGGAGAAGCTCGGCCAGATCTTCGCGTCGCTCGCTCACTCACCGCTCACCAGCGTCGATGTCGAGGTGCACGGCGAACTCAACGACTACGACGTCAGCGTGCTCAAGCTCGCCGCTCTCAAGGGGATCTTCACGAACATCGTCAGCGAGACGGTCTCGTACGTCAACGCGCCGCTCCTCGCCGAACAGCGCGGTATCGTCGTTCGTCTCCTCACCGACCCGGACAGTGAGGAGTACCGCAACGTCATCACCCTGCGCGGTGCACTCAGCGATGGTTCGCAGATCTCCGTGTCAGGAACGCTCACCGGCACCAAGCAGATCGAGAAGCTTGTCGAGATCAACGGATACGACGTCGAGGTGCCCATCGCAAGGCACCACATCGTGATGCTCTACACCGACCGCCCCGGAATCGTCGCGGTCTACGGTCGTCGGTTCGGTGAAGCCTCGATCAACATCGCCGGCATGCAGATCGCCCGGCGTGAAGCCGGCGGGCAGGCGCTCAGCGTACTGACCGTCGACTCACCGGTGCCGGATGCCATCCTCGACGCGGTCGGTTCAGACATCGACGCGAGCGTGCTCCGTGCGATCGAGATCACCGAACAGTAACCACACCTGGACACAGTAAGAGGGGCACCGCGGAATCCGCGGTGCCCCTCTTACTTACTGCCCGACGGTCAGAGCGAGTCGTTGCGCTCTGCCGTGTTGATCCTGGTGCCGGTCGCGGGGTCGACGCCGGTGCGGGTGGTCGTCACTGAACGACGCTTTCTGGTCATGAGCGCGATGCCGATGATGGTCACCACGAGACCGGCGCCCATGAGGATCCAGCCGATCAGATCGAGATCGATCCACTCCACGGTGACGTTGACCGCAAACGTGAGGATCGCCCCGATGGCGAGAAGAAAAATGCCCAAACCGATACTCATCGTGATTGCTCCCTTTCTGGTCGACATCCACAAGATGCCTGGTTGACCATCACACTAGGGGCATTCGCGAGAACCGTGCTAGGGGCGCTCCGTGACAGCGCGCTGGGATTCAGCCTGTGGTATGGCCCCCGAGGCGTGCAATGACGGCGATCAACTGGTCGAGCCTCTCCTCGGAGGTGTCTTCCGCGCCAGCCGTGCTCATGCCCAGGAGCGCGGAATTGTAGTAGAGCCCATCGCTGATCAGCACGATCGCACGGGCGAGGGTCTCGTCGCCCGTTGCCTCGGTGACGATGCCGAGCCAGCGGTCACGGATGGACGCAAGCGCTGTGCTGGCTCGAGGGTCGGACGTCTGCGCGAGACGTGCGGCAGCGATGAGAGCACGGTCGAACGCGGAGCCCACATTCACCGAGGTGCGGACCATGTAGTCCACCACACCGGCCGGAGCAGCCTGCATCAGCACGACGTCTTCTTCGGTCAGGGCGAGAAGGCGATCGATGAGCCCCTCGGTGAGGGCATCCTTCGACCCGAAGTGATAGAGCAACCCGCCCTTTGACACGCCCGCCCTGGCGGCGACCGCCTCCAGGGTGGCGCCCCGCTCACCGGATTCGATGAGGAGGTCTTCGTAGGCGACGAGGATGCGGTCGCGAGCGGAATCGGGGCGCGGCATCCCGCCATCGTAGCGAGAGGAGGAAAGCGACATGTTGCAACTATACCGTCCAGTCGGTACAGTAGAACCGCCAATCTTCGAACCCAAGGACTCCGGTCGTGACCGCTTCAGCAACCGCCAGCCACTCTGTGGTCCCTCCCGACCGGGTCGGCGCTCGCGGATGGGCGGCGCTCGCGGTGTTGATGCTGCCGGTACTCCTCGTCTCCGTCGACAACACGGTGCTGAACTTCGCGCTCCCGGCGATCTCCGAGGATCTGACGCCGAGCGGAACCTCGTTGCTCTGGATGATCGACATCTACCCGCTCGTGCTCGCCGGCCTGCTCGTGTCGATGGGGAGCCTCGGCGACCGAATCGGACGCAAGAAGCTGCTCCTCATCGGTTCGGCGGGATTCGGGATCGTGTCGGTCGTCGCAGCGTTCGCTCCGTCAATCGAGTTGCTCATCGCAGCGAGGGCAGCGCTCGGGTTCTTCGGCGCCATGCTGATGCCGTCGACCCTGTCCCTCATCCGCAGCATCTTCCTCAACCGGGAACAGCGTCGGCTGGCGATCGCGGTGTGGGCGAGTGGATTCGCTGCCGGAAGCGCACTCGGACCGGTGATCGGCGGCATCCTGCTCGAGAACCTCTGGTGGGGCTCGGTCTTTCTCATCGCGATCCCCGTGCTGCTGCCCCTCTTCGCCCTTGCCCCCTTCCTCGTGCCCGAGTCTCGTGACCCGCACCCGGGCAAGCTCGACGTGCCGAGCATCCTCCTGTCTCTGGTGACGATGCTGCCCGTCGTGTTCGGGATCAAGCACATCGCCACCGACGGAATCGACGTCATCGCGATCGCTGCCATCGCGATCGGGCTGACCGCCGGCGTGCTTTTCGTTCGCCGCCAGGGCCGCCTCGAGACGCCCATGCTCGACATGGCGCTCTTCCGTCAGGCATCGTTCAGCGGCGCAGTGCTGATCAACCTGCTCAGCGTCACCGCGCTCGTCGGCGGACTGTTCTTCGTGTCACAGCACCTGCAGCTCGTGCTCGGGCTCTCACCCCTCGAGGCAGGGCTCGCCCTCGTGCCCGGCCTCGTCGTGATGATCATCGCCGGTCTCGTCATCGTGCCGATCGCCGCGCGGGTGCGTCCGTCGGTCGTTGTGCCGTCGGCTCTCGCCTTCTCGGCGTTCGGCTACGGAGCCATCGCGATCACCGGGGGAGACGTCGACGTTCTCGGCATCGCCCTGGCATTCGTGGCGCTGGGTTTGGGTATCGGAGCGGCTGAGACCGTGTCGAACGAGCTCATTCTTGCCAGCGCTCCGGCCGAGAAAGCCGGAGCAGCGTCTGCGGTGTCCGAGACCGCATACGAGCTCGGTGCGGTTCTCGGCACCGCCATTCTGGGGTCGATCCTCACCGCCTCCTACCGGAACAACGTCGTACTGCCGGCCGGACTCGACGCCGAGCAGCAGTCCGCTGCGGGAGAAACCCTCGGTGGTGCTGTCTCCGTTGCCGGCGAGCTTCCCGGTCCGGCCGGCAACGCGCTGCTCGAATCGGCACGGATGGCGTTCGACAGCGGTGTCGGCTTCGCGGCGTGGATCGGTTTCGCGCTGATCGTCGCAGCCGGTGTCGTCGCCGGAGTGGCCCTGCGCCGCGTGCGTTAGAGCACAGCCGTCGCCTGCGCCGCCCCCGCTGTCGAGTGAGGTCACCGGGCATGCGACGCGTGCGTCGGGCCCAGACGCCGGGCGATAGGCTGAACGGGTCTGAAATCCCACACTCGTGCCGAAGATGGAGCGTTCATGTCGCGTCAGGTCAAGCTTGCGGTCATCCCCGGAGACGGGATCGGCCCCGAGGTCATCGCCGAGGCCGTCAAGGTACTGGATGCCGCAACGGCCGGCAGCGATGTCACCATCGATTCGACGGAATTCTCGCTCGGCGCCGCGCGATTCCTCGCGACGGGCGACGTGCTCACCGATGAGGACCTCGCGGCGATCGGCACTCACGACGCCATCCTCCTCGGAGCGGTCGGCGGCGTGCCGGGCGACCCGAGACTGGCCGACGCGAACATCGAGCGCGGCCTGCTGCTGAAGCTCCGTTTCTCCCTCGACCACTACGTGAACCTGCGCCCGACACGCATCTACCCCGGCGTGCCGAGTCCGCTCTCCGACCCGGGAGCCGTCGACTTCGTCGTCGTGCGTGAAGGCACCGAAGGCCCGTATGTCGGCAACGGTGGTGCCATCAGGCAGGGAACACCGCACGAGATCGCGAACGAGGTGTCGGTCAACACCGCATACGGAGTCGAACGGGTCGTCCGGTTCGCGTTTGCACAGGCATCCGCTCGCCGTGGTCGCCTCACTCTCGTGCACAAGACCAACGTGCTGACGTTCGCCGGGAGCCTCTGGCAGCGGATCGTGCGTGCAGTCGCCGCCGAGTTCCCCGCCGTTGCCGTCGACTACCTGCACGTCGATGCGGCGACCATCTTCCTCGTCACCGACCCTGCTAGATTTGACGTCATCGTCACGGACAACCTCTTCGGCGACATTCTCACCGACCTCGCCGGCGCAATCAGCGGCGGCATCGGCCTGGCGGCCTCGGGCAACATCAACCCCGACGGCACCTTCCCGAGCATGTTCGAGCCGGTCCACGGATCCGCCCCGGACATCGCCGGACAACAGGTGGCCGACCCGACCGCCGCCATCCTCTCGGTGGCCCTCCTGCTCGAACACCTCGGTCTCGCCGACGAATCAGCAGCGGTCACCCGCGCGGTCACCTCCGACATCGCTGCCAGGACCGGCAGCACCCGCTCGACGGCGGATGTCGGGGATGCGATCGTCGCAGCACTCGGCGCACACTAGATTCCCTCAGTCAAAGGAACGAACATGACCCTCGCAACCGAATCCTTCCCCCTGGCATTCGAACAGCGCCCCACAGCGTCGGCCGTCGAAGAAGCGAAGCGGGAAGAGATCCTCGCGAACCCCGGATTCGGCAAACATTTCACCGACCACATGGTCGCCATCGACTGGACGATCGACGACGGCTGGCACGATGCCCGCGTGCAGCCGTACGGACCGCTCCAACTCGACCCGGCATCGTCGGTGCTGCACTACGGCCAGGAGATCTTCGAGGGGCTCAAGGCGTACCGGCACGCCGACGGCTCGGTCTGGACCTTCCGGCCGGACAAGAACGCCGAACGGTTCCAGCGGTCGGCCCGACGTCTCGCACTGCCCGAACTCAGCGTCGAGGATTTCCTCGAATCACTGCGCCAGATCACCGCCGCAGACATCGACTGGGTTCCGTCCGGAGATGACACCAGCCTCTACCTGCGTCCGTTCATGATCGCCAACGAGTCGTTCCTCGGTGTGCGCGCCGCCCAGAAGGTCGGCTACTACGTGATCGCAAGCCCCGCAGGGGCCTATTTCTCCGGTGGTGTGAAGCCGGTCTCGATCTGGCTGTCGACCCAGTACACCCGGGCGGGTCGCGGCGGAACCGGAGCGGCGAAGTGCGGCGGCAACTACGCGGCATCCCTTCTCCCGCAGCAGGAAGCCGCCGAGAACGGCTGCGCACAGGTGCTCTTCCTCGACGCCGAAACCGGCGCTCACATCGAAGAGCTCGGCGGGATGAACATCTTCTTCGTCCACAAGGACAAGCGGATCGTCACGCCGGAGCTCACCGGCAGCATCCTCGAAGGTGTTACCCGTGACAGCATCATCCAGCTCGCTGAAGACCGCGGCTACACGGTCGACCAGCGCCCGGTGACCGTCGAGGACTGGCGTAGAGGAATGGAGTCCGGCGAGATCACCGAGGTCTTCGCCTGCGGCACCGCAGCGGTGATCACGCCGATCGGCGAGCTGAAGACGTCCGAATTCTCGATCGGCTCCGCCGACGCCGAACCGGGGGCTCTCACGATGTCTCTTCGCCGAGAACTCACCGACATCCAATACGGTCGCGTCGACGACCGTCACGGCTGGCTCGTGCGACTCGACGGCTGACACCGGGCGCGCGCTCGACACACCGGCTAGGCTCGACTCGTGAAAATAGCGCGATTCAGTTCTGACGGTGTCATCAATTTCGGGATCATCGACGAGTCAGACCTCGTCGTTCTCGCCGCCGACCCGATGTTCGGCGGGTTCGACACGACCGGCGAACGGGTGCCGCTGGCGGATGCCGTACTCCTCGCCCCGGTCATCCCGCGCTCCAAAGTGGTCTGCGTCGGCAAGAACTATGCCGATCACGCCAAGGAGATGGGGGGGGAGGCTCCCGCTGAGCCGCTCCTGTTCCTCAAACCGAACACGTCGGTGATCGGGCCCAACGACCGCATCGTGCTGCCAGCACTGTCTGAGCGTGTCGAGCACGAGGGCGAGCTCGCCGTCGTCATCGGTTCGGTGGCGCGGAACGTGCGCCCCGAGGATGCCGAGAGCGTGATCTTCGGCTACACGATCGGCAACGACGTGACTGCTCGCGATCTGCAGAAGAAGGACGGCCAGTGGACCCGGGCGAAGGGCTTCGACACCTTCTGCCCGCTCGGCCCCGTCATCGACACCGAGTTCTCCTTCGACGGTGCGACGATCGAGACGCGCGTGAACGGTGACGTGCGCCAGCAGGCTCCGCTGTCCGACATGATCCACTCGGTCGCTGACATCATCGCCTACGCTTCCGCGGTCTTCACCCTGCTGCCCGGCGATGTGATCCTCACCGGGACGCCCGCAGGCGTCGGGCCCATCGTCGCCGGAGACACGGTCGAGGTAGCGGTCTCCGGACTCGGCATCCTGCGCAACACCGCCGCCTGACGCTCATGAGCGGGGGCGCAACCGGAGCCACTGAGCTCGCCGCACTGCAGCGCCGCACCGTGTGGCTGCTGTCTGCCGGTCAGGTGCTCGGCGGATTCGCGATCGGGGCGACTCTCTCGCTCGGAGCCCTGCTCGCCGCCGACATCTCCGGATCGGATGCCTGGTCGGGGATGGCAGCGACGATGTCGACGCTCGGCGCCGCTCTCGCGGCGATCCCGCTGGCCCGGCTCGCGGTTCGCAGCGGGCGCAGAGTCGCGCTGAGCAGTGGAGCACTCGTCTCAGCGATGGGTGCCGCGCTCACGATTGCCGCGGCATCCGCCCGCAGCTTTCCGCTCCTGCTGCTCGCTCTGGCACTGATCGGCACCGGCTCCGCCGTCGGGCTCCAGGCCCGATTCGCGGCGACCGACCTCGCGACCGACCGCACCCGCGGCCGGGATCTCTCTTTCGTCGTCTGGGCGACAACCCTCGGTGCCGTCGTCGGCCCGAATCTGCTCGAACCCGGCGATGCGATCGGCCGGATCTTCGGCCTCGTGCCGCTCAGCGGTCCGTTCCTGTTCGGCATCACGGCGCAGGTGCTGGCCGCTGCCGTGTATCTGATCGCCCTCCGGCCTGATCCGCTTCTTCTGGCACGCGCAATCGGTGCGTCAGCGGATGCAACGGCGAAACCGGCGATCGCCGCACACGAGTCACGTGCACGTGAACGGTTCGCGATTCTCACGGTGGCGCTGAGCCACGCGACGATGGTCGCGGTGATGTCGATGACCCCGGTGCACCTGCTTCACCACGGGGCGACACTCACCATCATCGGCCTCACCATCAGCCTGCACGTCGCCGGGATGTTCGCGCTGTCGCCTGTATTCGGCATCCTCGCGGACCGTGTGGGCCGGGTGCCGGTGATCCTCCTCGGCCAGGCACTCTTCGCGGCTGCCCTCGTCACCATCGCCCTCGGCGCGGAACAGACCACGGCCGTCACCGTCGGCCTGATCCTCCTCGGGCTGGGCTGGAGCGCGTCGACCGTCGCCGGGTCTGCTCTCGTCACCGAGTCGACGGCACCGCTCCGCCGCCCGCGGGTGCAGGGCATCACCGACACGCTGATGAACCTGTCAGGAGCAGTGGGGGGAGCGCTGGCCGGCCCGACACTCGCCCTCATCGGTTTCAACGGTCTCGCTGTCGCCGGAGGAGCATTCGTGCTGGCTGTGCTCGTCGGCGCCGTGCTCGTCAGCCGCCGTCCCGCGCCCTGAGGCTGCGCAACGGCTAGGATTGCCGGTGATGTCAAGCGCAACTACCTCCCTCTTCTCAACGGCCACCGGCTCCGACGTTCGCGTCCGATTCTGCCCGTCGCCGACCGGCACACCGCACGTCGGTCTGATCCGAACAGCCCTGTTCAACTGGGCGTACGCGCGGCACACCGGCGGCAAACTCGTCTTCCGGATCGAAGACACGGATGCCGCCCGCGACAGTGAGGAAAGCTACGGCCTCATCATCGAGGCACTGCGCTGGCTGAAGCTCGACTGGGACGAGGGGGAGGGCGCCGGGGGAGACCACGGCCCGTACCGCCAGTCGCAGCGGTCGGACATCTACCGCGGTGTCATCGACAGGCTGATGGAAGCCGGGCACGTCTACGAGAGCTTCTCGAACGCCGAAGAGATCGACGAGCGCAACGCCGCCGCCGGTCGCCCCAAACAGTTCGGCTACGACAACTTCGACCGTGACCTCACCGACGCTGAGAAGGATGCCTTCCGCGCCGAGGGACGCCAGCCTGCGCTCCGACTGAAGGTGCCAGACTCCGACCTGAGTTTCGACGACCTCGTGCGTGGTGAGATCACCTTCCCAGCCGGCTCATTCACCGACTTCGTCGTCGTCCGCCCGAACGGGCATCCGCTCTACCCCTTCGTGAACCCCGTCGATGACGCGCTCATGGGTATCACCCACGTGCTCCGCGGTGAAGACCTGCTGCCGTCGACGCCGCGCCAGATCGCGCTCTACCACGCGCTCATCGACATCGGACTGACGACCTTCGTGCCCCGGTTCGGTCACCTGCCGTATGTCATGGGCGACGGCAACAAGAAGCTGTCGAAGCGCGACCCCGAGTCGAACCTGTTCCACCACCGCGACCGCGGGTTCATCCCTGAGGGGCTCGTCAACTATCTGGCGCTGCTCGGCTGGGGTCTCTCCGCTGACCGCGACGTGTTCTCGCTCGACGAGATGGTGGCGGCGTTCGACGTGGTCAACGTGAACCCGAGCCCGGCGCGATTCGACCTGAAGAAGGCGGAGTCGATCAACGGTGACCACATCCGCCTGCTCGATGTCGCCGACTTCGCCGAACGCACCATTCCGTATCTCGTGGCCGAGGGCATCCTCACCGAGCCGCTCAGCGATGAGCAGCAGACGATCCTCACGGCGGCCGCGCCGCTCGTGCAGGAGCGCATCGGGCTGCTCGGCGAAGCGCCTGGGATGCTCGGCTTCCTCTTCACGGATGTCGCGGGCATCGAGTACCAGGAAGACGCCTTGAAGAGCCTCCCGCAGAACTCCGACGAGGTGCTCACGGCATCCGTCGCCGCACTCGATTCGGTCGCCGAATCGGACTGGAACCACGAGAGCGTGCAGGCGGCCCTCGCCGCGACGCTCATCGAGGGACTCGGGCTCAAGCCGCGGATCGCCTACGGCCCACTCCGCGTCGCCGTCTCCGGTCGCCGCGTGTCACCGCCGTTGTTCGAATCGATGGACATCCTGGGCAAGTCGGACACGCTCGCCCGTCTGTCGCGGCTGTCGGCCCACCTGGCCGCATGACCGCGCCAGTCGATGTCGTCGTGGTCGGCGGGGGACCTGCAGGTCTCTCGGCTGCGCTGAACCTCGTCCGTGCACGCCAGCGTGTGCTCGTGCTCGACGGCAACCGGCCTCGGAACGCCGCCACGCTGCATTCGCACGGGTTCCTTACCCGCGACGGGATTTCACCGCTTGAACTCCGGCGGATGGGACGCGACGAAGTCACGTCATATGCCGACGCCGACGTGCAGTTCGCCCTCGTCGACAGCGTGACCGCCGTCGACGGTGGATTCCGCGTCACGGCATCCGGCGTGCGTGGCGCGCCCGACCGTGATGTCACCACGACGCGCGTCCTCGTCGCCGCCGGGCTCCGCGAGACCTTGCCGGCGATCGGCAACCTGCGGGCGTACTACGGCACTGCGCTGCACAGCTGTTACGAGTGCGACGGTTACGAAAAGGCCGGCGAAGCGCTGGGCGTGATCGGCGAGACCGACGACCTCGTCGAGCGTGCGCTGATGGTCGCCCTGTGGAGCGACGACATCATCGCCTTCACGAACGGGGTCGCGACAGTGACCGACGACAACGAGCGGATGCTTGCTGCCCGGGGCATCCGGGTCGAGCGTCGCGTCGTGGCTGAAATCGTCGGCGACCGAGGTGAGCTCACCGGTCTTCGACTGGAGGACGGCGAGGTCGTGCCGCGTACTGCAGGCTTCGTACGCCCACGCTGGACGGCGGCTCTGGACTACCTCGGCGCTCTGGGCGCCGACACCGACGAGGACGGTCTGCTCATCGTGGATGCCGCCGGACGGACGTCGATTCCCGGCCTATATGCCGCTGGCGACATCACTCCGCCAGGGCCCGAGCAGCTCATCGTGGCTGCGGGGGAGGGCGCTCAGGTGTCTGCGACGATCATCCGTGACACGGTCTTCGCGGAGGCTCGCTCAATTTGAGAGTAAGCCGCCGTTAGGCTACAGTTGACACTCGGCCGGGGCAATGCTTTTGGCCATTGGGGTATGGTGTAATTGGCAACACGGATGATTCTGGTTCATTTGTTCTTGGTTCGAGTCCAGGTACCCCAGCAGTAGAAAACCCTCGCTCATGCGGGGGTTTTGTTGTGTCCCGGTAGATTCGGACCTGCCCCGACGCAACCGGGCTGATCACAGGGTTTTTGTCACAGTCTGCGCGGTCGGCAGCCCCGGGCCCGGGGTCTGAGGTCTCGTGACCGCCGCCGCGTTCCTTCGGCGTTTCATAGGAACGGCACCGCATAGCGAGGCTGCCTGGCGTTCTGTGGGGAAGGGACACGTCGGGTTGAGGCACACCTCACGCGTTTGCGAACGCCTCAACCGGCTGGGTCTCAGTTCCGATCAAATGCGGCGCTACGAGAATTTCGGGAAACTCAGCATCTGGAGCGGAGAATCTCGCTACGGCACCACCTGCCTGCTCGTAGCCCACCCCGTCCAGGGGTTGAACGAGGGGATCTGGGCCGAAGGGTGTTCCGCCGAAGGCCGTGATACTGTCGCTGACCTCCCGCTGATGGGGCCCGGCGGTCTGACCCGGTTCGTGCTCAACGGCGACCACGTCGACGTCTACACGTGGGTGAGGGTCGCGGACCCGAGCCCGCCATGAGGGTAGCGGGGCGACGCGCCGCTGGCCCGGTCGAATGAAACCTTGGCACCATGGGCAGAAATGCACCGAAAACCGAGTCCAGGTACCCCGCAGTAGCAGAAACTTTACAAACTGCATCAGACTAAATCAGCTCCGAAATCCCGGGGCCGTGACGCGTGCTCCTGCATAATCACGCCGAAGCCACACGTCAATGGAATAACCGACAGGGAACACTTGTCGTCACGTTCCTCATCGGTGGTCATCCATTCTCATCGGTTCTAGCTCCACTTTTCGTCGAATAGACGTCGATTAGCGTCGAATGAGCGGCGACCGACAAAAAGCAAAAGCCGCCCCCCGGAACGTGTTCAGACGAGGCTTGTCTTCGTGCTTCTAGCGGCTTATCCGTTCGGTGATGTTCCGCGCGTCAGGCGCGTGGATGTCTGGTTCGACATGCGCACTGATTGTCGTGCCGACGCTTCGGTGTCGCAGAATCCTCTGGGCGACCGTGATGCCGTGAAGGAGGCTGCCGCGCCAGGCCGGACCCCTCCCGCTGCGAGCTGGATGAGGAAGAGCTCCGGTCAGTCGACAGACTCCGAAACGAGCTGCGTCGGACTCGAGCAGGTCCCAGTCGGTTCGTCTACGATCGGAGCACCCTAGGTTAGGCAGCGACGCATAAGGCGTATCTAGACGGTGCGGCGAGTGAGCGTGTGCGGAGCATTTCACCATGGGCGAGAAACTGGAGAAAGCCTTCGTGCCCGTCTGAGCGAAGCGGTCGTAGCGTGGGGCACGAGAGAGAAGGGTGCTGATGGACGAGCAATGGATTGTGCGGCGTGTCCCAGGTAGTGTCGCCGAAGCGACGGCACGACTTCACAGCGCGCTGCGGAGCCGCGGGATCACGGTGTTCGCGACCATCGACCATGCCGCCGCTGCCCGGTCGGCGGGCCTTGAGATACCCGATGAGTTGGTCGTGCTGTTCGGGAATCCTGCCGTCGGGACCGGGCTGATGATGGACGATCCTCGAGCGGGGATCGATCTACCGATGCGATTGCTGTTGTGGGACGAAGATGGAGCGACAAATGTCGGTTACCGCGACCCAGTCTCACTCGGCACGTTGTACAAATTCTCCATACATGCAGGTGTGCCCGAGAAGCTCTCCGAACTAATGAAACAGCTCGCGTCCGAGCTGGAAACATCTGTGCAGTCGTAGTTTTTTCGGTGGCGCGCGACTCTCAAGATTGTAAATCGCGATCGCAATTAAGTCCGCAAACTTCCCTATGCGGTCTTCTGTGCCAGCGGGCAACGGGCGTAGTGCGAGGGAACCAACAATCACAGCGCCCCAAAGACGCCCTCCCACGAAGAAAGGTGCGCCGACAGCGGACTGCGTCCCCGCTGAACGCTGAGAGGCGCCGATGTCACCGCTTACGGGAGCGTCGTCATCCACCCTCGCCGGCAACCCGGTCTTCCGTATTTGAGCGGTGACGCTTGTGCCTTTCGAACTCAACCGGGATCCGGTCGATATGCCGGCTTGTAGCGGCCCCCAACTTGCGAATGTGGCTGTGTCAGCAGCGTCGTATTGAAGCAATTTCGCACCCTGAACATGAACGACGCGCCCCAGCTCCTCTACAACTGCAGCGAATACGTCGTCTGGAGTGGCCCCCCGAGCCACCAATTCGGCGACCCGCAAAAAGCGCTCTCTCGTCGGAGACCAATTCTTGGATCTCCGCTTAGATGCGGCTGTTGGCGATGGCGGACGCAATGAGTTCGTTGAAGCCCGTGAGTCTGGATTCTGTCTCAGGTGGTAACGGCTCATTCCCAACGGCGTGGACGAGTATCGCCCCCCACCTGATTGCCTACCAGAATCGGCACACCGACAGAGGAGGTGATGCCTGATCGTTCAGCGGTGGCGTCGGTTGGGACTTTCGTCTTCGAAACCTTGCGGTCGTCTCGCGCTGGGGCACAGGTAGCTTCGACCCGACGGGCAAGGCTGTCATCAGCCAGCTCCCAGCGGTCGAGGTCAACGATGCCGTCCTCCTGGCTTGCCCAAGCTGCCACCACTCCTGTGCGTTCTGCGCGCTCGAAATTGGAGTATCTCTAAGTAGTTCGGACCGAGCGCTGCAGCCTCGTGGCGGGCGATTGTCTCGAGCACGACCCTCGACGAAGCACCATTCGCGAGAAGCCCGACAGCCGCTCGGAGCGCCGCTGGTTCACCACTGGGCGCATCATCATCGAGAGACGACATCTGCGTGCCTCCTTCGAATAGAACTATGCTTCGCCGTATAGTTCACCTCCAGAACCCGGATATGTCGAGAGGCGGGGCACACGCGGCTGGCGCATTCGCTGCGTGAACGGACGTGTTGTCGGCCATGGCCGAAGGACGATGCAATCTCGGTATCAGCTTGGCCCTTACATTGTCGAAGGGTCCAGCTCGATAATCGCCATATGTCTTTAGGACAAGCAGGCGAGGCTGCCCTGCCTCGGGTGATAATCGTTGACGACGACGTGTTGTTGCGGGAGGGACTGACGAGCTTATTGAGTCGGGCTGGCTTCGATGTCGCCGCACAAGCCTCGGATGCAGAGCAGTTGCTTGAGCTCATCCGAATGCGAGCACCGGACCTACTGATCATCGACATTCGGATGCCCCCGACTCACACCAGAGAAGGGCTGGATGCCGCAAAAGAGGTCCGTGCGGCCTTTCCCGAGATCGGAAATCATGGTGCTGTCTTCATATGCGGAGGTGGAGCACGCCATCGACCTCTTGACCAGTCGTGGATCTCATCCGGGAGGCCGCAAATGCAAGTGTCGGCCAATAGACGCAAAAGAAACAAGGTGAAGGGGTTGCGATATGAAGTTCTTCCGAATGGGAGCGGCCAACGACCGACCATACGTCTCAGCGGTCATTGCTGACGGTAGGTTCGTGTTCGTATCCGGACACACCCCGATGCGTGGCGGGAAGCTTTTCACCGGGCCGATCGGCATCCAGACCACTGTCGTACTGGAAAACATCGCCGCGGTTCTGGAGTCAGCAGGCGCATCTTTTGAAGACATCGTCCGATGCGGCGTCTATCTCGCCGATCTTGCCGACCTCGCCGAGTTCAATGAAGCATACGTAAGCGCATTCGGCGCGCGGCTACCTGCCCGAACAACGGTCGGGGCATCTCTTCCCGGCTACGGAGTAGAGATCGACTGCATGGCAGTCGTGCCGCAGGCTTAGCCTGGTCGTCCTCGTCTCGAGTTCGTTTGTATTCGAGTCTTCCCAACAACTCAACAGCTCGAGTTCAACGGGCAATCGGCCGCAGGCTCGGGAAGGAAAAGTCATGCAAGAAACGCCACAGGTTGCGCCTACGCTCACACGAATCAGCTTGGAAGACACACCAAGTCCGGCCGCCGGATGGCGCACCCGGCGGCAGTCATGAGCACGCAGTACGGCTGCATCGCCTTCACAGACGACGTACGCCGGACACAGCAACACTACGGCAGCGCCGAGTTCTACACGCGGGTGGCGGAACGAGGTAGCGCCGCGGAGGGCCCTGACCCGCTTGGGCCCAGAGAAAAGAAGTTCCTTGGTGAACGAGACGGTTTCTACCTGGCGACAGTCGGGTCGGGTGGGTGGCCCTATGTCCAATTTCGTGGAGGAAGACCAGGCTTCATCAAGACTCTAGATCCGAACACCATCGGATGGGCGGACTTTCAGGGCAACCTTCAACATGTCTCGACTGGCAACCTCGTGGGCGACGAACGGGTGGCGTTCATAGCTGTTGACTACTTGACTCGTCGACGTCTCAAACTGTTCGGCACGGCGAGGGTTGTGCGCACGGAAGACGAGCCGGACCTAGTCGCTTCGCTGGCCGTGAAAGATTACGACGCAGTGATCGAAGCCGCCATCGTCGTGACTGTGGCGGCTTACGACTGGAATTGCCCTCAACACATTCCTCGGCGGCTCACGGTGGACCAGGTCGAGGAACGACTAATCCCCCTTCGTGACCGCATCGCAGAATTGGAAGCCGAAAATGCGACGCTACGATCCCAGGCGCACTGACCCACTCGAGCGGTTGGACAAAGAAGGAATGCCAACGACCCGATGTGGCGGCGAGGCGGGGCAATGAGCACGCCCGCAGCCATCGGTTGGATCGTGGCATTCGTGCTGGTAACTGTCGCCATGACAGGACTGGGTCGACGCATCGGCTGGCCCACACCGCTGATGCTTGTTGGCATCGGTGGAATCGCCTCCTTCATTCCGGGGGTACCCTCGGTTCACGTTGAGGCGGAACTCGTACTTTACGGGCTCCTTCCGCCGCTGTTGTTCGCTGCAGCTCGCCAGACCTACTTCCCAGACATTCGAATCCGACGGGACACCATCCTGATTCTGTCGGTCGGCACGGTGGCAGCGACGGTTGTTGTAGTTGGCTTCACCGCGGCGCTTTTGCTTCCCACCATTGGGCTTGCTGCAGCATTTGCCTTTGCCGCTGTGGTTGCCCCGACCGACACAGTGGCGGTCACAGCTGTGGCGGGACGAATCGGTTTGCCGCGCCGCGTGATCACAATCCTCGAAGGAGAAAGCCTCCTGAACGACGCGGCAGCCCTGGTTGCTCTAAACGCGGCCATTCTTGCCATGGCCGGAATCCTGACACCCTGGTCAATCGTCGGTGAATTCGTTCTCGCGGTGCTGGCTGGTGTCGTTCTGGGCGCGGTCATCGGATGGCTTTTGTCGATGATCCGCTCGCGGATTCGCTCCGCCGTTCTCGACACCAGCCTGGCTCTGATCACTCCATATCTAGCGTTCTTGGCGGCCGAGGCGATCCACGGCTCCGGCATCCTCGCCGTGGTAGTCGCCGGACTGATCCTCGGGTACTGGTCCCCGCTGATTCAAACGGCCGAAGCAAGGACTGCCGAGTCGGTCAATTGGCGCACCGTACAGTTCATCCTCGAAAACGCAGTCTTTCTTTTCATCGGGATGAATCTCTCTGGCATCGTGGCTGGCGCAGCGCGTGCCGGATACGAACTCGGGACATCCACCCTGATCTGCACCGTCATTCTTCTAGCGCTTGTGATCGCGCGATTCGCATTCGTGTTCACGGTCGCATGGGTGTTCCGCGTGGGGCCGGGTCGACTTCGCGAACAGAACGTGGAGTGGAAGAACGCTCTGGTTATCTCATCAGTTGGCGTCAGAGGTGTGGTTACCCTTGCGGCAGTGTTTCTGCTTCCTCCGGACACAACCGATCGCGAGTTTCTTCAGTTCCTTGCTTTCGTCGTCGTAGTCGCCACGATATTCGGGTCAACTGCCATATCTGGCCTAGTGCGTCTTCTCCACATAGAGCCACCCAATCCCGCCCAAGAGCGCATGGAGGCGCAAGCACTGCTGTCCGAGGTTCGAGCAGCTGGACTGATGCGACTGGAAGCCGAAATTTCCGAGTCAGACGATGAACGAGTCGTCTCACAGTTGCGAGCGTCTTCAGCCCTGGCCGCGTCCTCGCTTCAACGTCAACACGAAGATCCCACCCAGGAGTCCCTTTCAGACAGTCATAGGCGCCTGCGTCGTCACATGATTCAAGCCGAGTGGGAAGCGACCATCAAGGCACGTTCCCAACACCGCTACCCGGAAGCAGCAGTCATAGCCGTGCTCCGAATCATAGACGCCGAGGAGGCCGCCGTGCGCACAGCAGCGGAGGAGCAAGAACTGACTCCGCGGGACGGGCGGACGTCCTCACGTCATCAACGCCGGCCTGAAGACGATATCTCCGAGGAACGGACAATACCATGACCGCGCGCGAGCCGGATGCTGCCGCGGCCCAAGCGAAAATGGATCCCGTTCTGGCGGCTTTAAGTCGTTGGTGTGGATATCGAACCCTTCATGACACCGCTCTAGCGGCGGACGTATTCCAGATAAACCCGCCGCCAGATTGGTGCTGATGGTTACGCCAGACGCTTCTCGAAGCAGGAGGAAAAAGGGATGGCGGTTGCGTATGGCTCGTACACCGGAATGGGTTGATAACCAAGTCTTAAGTAAAGAGCCACAGCCTCGGGCTGCTCATCTCCAGTTTGAAGAATGACGCGCGAGGCGCCGTTGCGCCTGGCGATTTCTTCGATCTTCGCCATAAGCAAGCGAGCGACCCCTTTGCCGCGTTCGCTCTCGAGAACCACGACGCGCTTAACTTCCCACTCGCCGTTCAAAGAACGAAGAGCTGCATGGCCGACCGGTCCAGATTCTTCCGAAATCGCGATTACGGTTGCTAGCACGTCATCTGGACTCATACTCAAGGCGTTGAGAGCAGCTTCCCGGTCTGGGCTCGATTGCAGATGGCTTGCGTACCGGCGGTAGAGGTCTTCCTGTAGCACCTCTCGGAGCGATACAGCCCGATCATCCGCCCAGGGGACGGCTTCTATATTTATCTTTTTCATGAAGCTCTCTTTTTCGCGCTGTGAATCACACGAAGCCATTGCTCACAGCCCAGACGTGATCGTACAAATTGTATCTGCGCGATCTTGGACCGTTGCGGTGCCGGGACCGCGGGACCAGCGAACTGGGAAGACATTGTGCCCACGGGCCGCTCGGGTGCATATTTCAATCCGCCACTTGGGAATCCGGTAAGGCACAAGCGTTTGGCCATCGAAAAGGTCGACCTTATTGGAGCATGCTCGTGAGCTGGCGGCGCGACGAAATACCGAGCTTCCGGAAGACCTTACTGAGGTGGTATTCCACCGTCGACGTGGTGACGAACATCTGTTCTGCAATTTCAGCATTCATTGCGCCGGCCGCCGCCAATCGGGCTACTTGAGTCTCCTGAGAGGTCAGTCCTAGGCTCAACTGGAGAGTATCGACTGTCGACTGGTAGCCGGTTGCGAGCAGTTCAGAACGAGCACGGGTCGCGAATGCCATCGCACCCATAGCTAGGAACATGTCGTGCGCGGTGGTGAGGTGCAGCCGTGCATCCCGTCGCCGCTTTCGCCGCCGTAGCCATTCTCCGAAGAGAAGGTGGGCACGTGCCAGCTCGGTGTGGACAGATGTTGCCGCAAGATGCTCGATCGCTTCCAGATAGTACGTCTCAGCTTCCTCACCTGAGGCGATTAGAGCCCGCGATCGTGCCAGCATGCCGTTCGCCCAAGGCGTCCCGCTCGCGCGAGCGCGTTCACTCAGCCGGTCTAGCGCCTCCTGCGCGAATGCGGTTTCGCCCGTTCTAGTGCAGGCCTCCACAATCTCAGGAAGGATTCGATTGCCGAACCCTGGCGGATCGCGTCGGAAGATTTCCCTGGCCCATCTCGCCGCGGCCGAGTAATTTCCAAGTCCTATTTCGAGTATCGTCAACCCGGACCACGAGAAGATCTCTAGGATCTCCGCGCCGTGCTCTTTGCCCCACGCTGACGTCAGAGCCGCAGTTTCGCGACTCTCTTGTTCACGACCCTGCCACGCCCGCACCTCAAGTAACACCCCCGTTGTTGCGGGCGGAGGGACGCCGATCAAAGACGAAATGTCTGCGGCCTCGAAGTAGCTCTGCTCCGCTTTGGCGAGCTGCCCCGCCAGCGCTTGACTGACGCAGAGGCCAGCGAGCGCAATACGAAGCGCGCCGAGTGCACCGTGACGGCGGCACATAACAGCGGCACGGTCGAACATCGATCTGAGAGCCTCGTCATCCCAAACATCCTCGGCCGCAAACCAGCCGAGGATGATCGAGGGAAGTTCCGGGGCGCCCGATTGCTCGTCAGTGAAGAGTTGCTTCACTGACGCCCGGAGCAAGGGGGCTGCCGTCTCGAAATCGACTGCGAGGCGTGCGGCGAATCCATCCAAAAGTAGGTCTTTGGTACTCGGCCTTTCCGGGCTGCGTGTATGAAGGACTGAAAGAGCGACGTCCGCCGGAGTGAGTCCCACGATGTAGCCCCGTGCAACAAGAGCCGCTTGTAGCGCATCGAAGAGAATCGCGCGTATCACTCCGGATTCATTTGGATCTACGTGTCGAGCAGCTTCGAGCAAGATTGCGGGGGCGTCCTTGTGCCGGGAAAAGAACACAGCGATCGATGCGCGTAGACGTTGGAGATCAACGCGCATTTCTGTGGAGCCGAGCCATGTGGCTGCCTTCTCCAAGAGCGCATCCGCCTGGACGCCATCTCCAGCAGCGAGATAGGCCTGTGCAGCGGCAAAAAGGCGGATGTTTCGGTCATCTTTGCCTGGCGAAAGTTCCGCGGCTCGCGCGAGAAAAAGGGCCTGCGCCGCCTGGCCCCCGCGCTGTTCCGCATGGACGGCGGACCGTTCCAGCTGAGCAGCAATCTCCTCGTTCGGAGCTGCTACTGCCGCAGCCCGGTGCCACGCTGTCAGGTCCGGATGGTCCTCTAAGTCGGCGATGGCTGCCAGAGCGGCATGGGAAGCTCGCCGTTCGTCTAGTGTGCCGGATCCATAGACAGCGGACCTGATAAGCGGGTGCCGGAATGCGACGCGATCGTCGACCCGTATCAGCCCTACGCGTGCGGCGGCATCCATCGACTCCGGCGAGAGGCCGATGAGTGTCGCCGCACGCCAGAGCGACGCCGCGTTCTCATCCGACATTGCCGATGCGAGCAAGAGAAGCGAGCGCGTTTGCGCAGGAAGCAATTCGACCTGGCGTTGAAAATAGTCGATCAGTCCAGAGCCGATGAGCAGCCGTTGAGGGAGAGGCAGTTGACCTTCCAACTGGCCAGGTGTCAATTGTTTGACGAGTTCAACCAATGCGAGCGGATTGCCGCCAGTCTCGGTCACCAGGCGCGCTGCGATTGAAGGACTGATGTTGTGCGGCGTGATCGCGTTGAGCAGCGAGCTGGCGTCGGACGTGCCTAGACCCGCCAGGTGATGCGTCGCAAGACCATCGAGCACCTGTAGTTCCGGTTGGTTTTCTCTGCCCGCGAAGACGAAACCGATGCCGTCAGCATGGACGCGTCGCGCGACGAAAGCGAGTGTCCCCAGCGACTCTCGGTCGAGCCATTGGGCATCGTCGACCACACAGATCAGTTGCTGCTCAGTGGCGGCGTCCGCCAGCAAGCTGAGAGTTCCAAGTCCGATGAGAAGTCTCGCGGGCGGGGATCCATCGAGCATGCCGAACGTGATGAGTAGAGCGTCGCGCTGAGGGGTGGGCAGCCGGTCGATTCGATTGAAATGCGGTTCCAGCAAGCGGTGGAGTGCCGCGAACGGCAGCCGGACTTCTGACTCGAGCCCAACCAGGTGGATGGTTCGGACACTCTCTGATGCCTCGTGTAGGCATTCCAGCAGTCGGGTTTTCCCAACCCCAGGGTCACCCAAGAAAACGACGGCACCGCTCAGTCCGTTTTCTATCAGAGAAACGAGATCGTCTAGATTCCGGCGCTCCTCGTGGCGGCCGAAGAATGGTGCCGCATCAAAATGCGAGGGCGCCATGTGGTTGGTCATCGGTTGGTCCGGTGACGGATGGCGTTCTCGCTGAAGTTCATGTCAGGAATCGTTAGCTGAACACATTACCGGTCCGCTCTCGGGTGACGGTTGGGAGCTCAATGCTAACCGCGGCGCATACCAGGAGCAACAACTACGGACATTGCTTCACGACTGGGGCTGTCCCGGATTCGAAGGACCGGCCTCGTGTGGTGCTGTTGGTTCAACCGGTTGCAAGCGACACGCACAGAGGCCGGGATGCTGAAACGACGATGGCTGAGGCCTTGTAGAGCAAAGGAGAAGACGACAATGAGCACGATCTCCACCGACCATGGAACCGAGATCTACTATAAAGATTCGGGCGAGGGGGGCACTATCATGCTCTCGCACGGTTGCACGCTTACGGCCGACCCTGGAACGCCCCATGTACTCACCGCCACTACACGGCTCAATTTAACGCCGACCTCCTTGGATTCGTCGGGAGCTGAACGTGTCGCAACCTGATGACTCACAGACGACAAGCGATAGCGCTAAAGCGGTCTACAGCATCGTGGCCCTGGAACTGCTGCAGGACGAGGACGTCGATGTCGACCTGACTCCCAGCGGGCTTCTCGTTCACGGGAAACTCTTCGCATTCCTGCACGGCTCTGAACTAGTGGTCGACCTGCCGGTAGAACGAGCTCAGGATCTCCGTATCCGCGGGGTTGCTGAGGCGTTTACCGGCGACGGGATCACTAGTCGCACCTGGGTGCGCGTGAGTGACCGTGAACTCTGGTCAGAACTCGCCCGTGAAGGGCATCAATTTGTCGGTGAACCCGCTGTCGGACGTCAATCGTGATCATTCCGTCGAAATGCGATAACACGCCAGGGTACGTGGCTGGAGCGGTCCACATCATCTCGAATGACACGGGCTCGCTCGGTTCGCGGTGCGCTGCGCCTACCGCGACGGTGTGGGACAAAACCGAGCGTCGACGGCGCGACGATTGTCTTCGCGTGATAGCAAGAATGGCAGGGAAGTGATCCCGAAGATCGGTCGCTGGACGTCACGCTGGTCAAATTCGTTGCGAGGAGAAAAAGGAGGACAGCATTGACGTCGATCTTAGGAAGCTGCGCTACTTTGTAGCAGTTGCCGAGTGCTCGGGGTTCAGACGCGCCGCGGGTGTGCTTCATGTCTCTCAGCCGGCGTTGACACGGCAAATCAGATCACTTGAAGTGGAGATGGCGGCAAAGTTGTTCACGCGCTCCGTGCGCGGAACAGAACTTACCGACGCCGGGCGGCAACTTCTCGAGGACGCAGAGCCTCTCTTGCAGTCCGCCGGCCAGCTCAGGGACAGGATAGCTGAGGCAGCAATCCGCATGCCCCTCATCACGGTTGGTTTTGACCGGGGTATAGCTGTTGCTCCAATCGTTAGGGAGTTCAGCGAACAACACGGTGCAGTGGAAGTCGACCTAATGAGCGTCGAGCCCGAAGACCCGACCGAACTGATGCGAAGCGGGATGGTCGATCTTTGCTTCGTTAGGCAACCTATTGACCCTCGTGATCTCCAATTGATTCCCCTCTACGAAGAGCCGCGAGTCGTTGCGATGCCCGCCGACAATCCACTGGCCCGGCTGGACTATCTCGAGATCCGAGACCTACTCCAGCTTCGTCTTCTTCAGGACGCGGAGGCGGTCCCCGAGCTCACGGCTTTCTACGCTCCAGGCGGCCATCGTGCGCAGCCGCGAAGGCTCACCCGGAGTTACTCAACTGGGTCAATGCTCGAGGCAATGGAGCGCGTAGCAGCTCGACACGGCATCGTTGTCTTGCCGGCATCGATGGCCTCCCTTTATGCCCGAACCGACGTGGCATACTGTCGGGTGAACGGGCTCGAGCCGAGTGTTGTCGTGGTCGCCTTTGCCCGGAATTCTCCAAGCCGGGACGTTCTGGCGATGGTGGACGTGGCCGTGCGTCAGGCTTCGGCCGTCTTGGTGGGCTGACGTTGGGTGAGTCGGAACGACGCGACGCCGAGACGAAGGAGACAGCCCAGGCGACCTCGCCATCGGTGACGTCCCGCTGAGTGGTGGAATTTCTCGACACCGTGCGGGTCAGTGCTTCTAGCTTATGCGGCGGCGAGTTCTGGGAGGATCACCGCCTCG
>NZ_JADOUY010000007.1:0-109499 GCF_015752285.1 Mycetocola sp. CAN_C7 | reverse complement strand
TGATCGGTTCTCACTGACCATCCCACGATGGCTCACCACGTCGACAATCCGACGCTCAGAACCCCGGAAACCACACCACCCCAGGGGACGTCACCGGCTTGCTGGGATCAGCGGGGAGTACTACCTGCGTCTCGAACAAGGCCGCGACCAGCATCCATCCGACTCGGTTCTCGCCGGACTTGCCCGCGCATTGCTCCTGGATGAAGCTGCAACCGCATACTTGTTCGAGTTGGCGCGGCCTCAGCCCCGTGGGCCATCAAAGCGAACGGAGAACGTCACGGAGAGCTTGCAGCAGCTCTTAGACATCTGGGGAGAGACACCCGCTTATGTGCAAGGCAACACTTTCGATGTGCTCGCCTCAAATGCGCTTGCTCGAGCACTCACGTCGATCTTCGCGCCTGGGACCAATTTGGTGCGGGCGGCGTTCCTCGACCCGGAGGTGAAGAAGCTCTGGCGAGACTGGCCTGAAATGACAGCCGGCACCGTCGCGGGCCTGAGAGCTCAGGCCGCAACTGGGCGAGACGACCCGCAACTCGCAGAACTCATCTCGGAAATGACCGCGCGCAGCGAAGATTTCGCGCGTCTCTGGGCTCTTCATGACGTTCGGCCCAAGAGAGCAGGACGCTCGTTGATCATCCATCCAGTTGCCGGTGAACTCGACTTGCGCTACGAGAAGCTGGCGGTCAACTCGCCGTCTGCAAACCAGCTCGTTGTGATTTACCACGCTGAACCGGGAAGCGCGACAGAAGCAAACCTAGCGCTTTTGCGCTCCCGATTAGCATGACCGCACGGCTCACGAGCTTCGTCCGACGCGAGCCGGTGCCGCATCACGTTACCTTCGGATTATGCGCCTGGCGCTCAATCCGATTTCACCATGTCTTATCTGGTGACTCCCACCGGGGGTGGCTGCCGTCGCTGCCGACACTCAGTTCGACCTTCTCGAAAATGTGACGAACGCGACCTCTTGGCAGCGCGCTTGGTTAAGCCAGGCGCTTCTCAAAGCAGTGAGAAAAGGGGATGGCGGTTGCGTATGGCTCGTAAAGTGGGATGGGCAGATAACCGGATTTCAGATAGAGGGACAGCGCTTCGGGCTGCGCGTTTCCAGTTTGAACTATGACACGCGAGGCCCCGCCGCGCCTCGCGATGTCCTCGATCTCCGCCATCAGCAAGAGCTCCACCCCTTTGCCGCGTTCGCTTTTGAGAACCACGACGCGCTTAATTTCCCACTCGCCGTTCAGGGACCGAAGCGCTGCATGGCCGACCGGCCCAGTTTCATCCGAGATCGCGATGACGGTTGCTAGCACGTCATCCGGGCTCACTTTCAAAGCGTCGAGAGCAGCGTCTCGGTTGGGACTTGATTGCAGATGGCTTGCGTACCTCCGGTGAATATCTTCCTGCAGCACCTCTCGGAGCGCTGCAGCTCGATCGTCCTCCCACGGGACGGCTACTACGTTTACTTTTGCCATCGGGCCCTTCGCTGACACGAGCAGCTTCCTATTGGTCACAATCGTGACCGATTAACATCAGCATAATATCGGTGGCGACATGTCCGGCGCGGGTGAAGCCAAGATGGCACCGTGGGTCAGAGCGCCCCACAGTTCCTCGACGTCGCGTTCGCCAAATGCCCGCACTGGCGCCCAGTGATGAGGCCTTCGATTTGGGAGGCTATGTCACGCTTCGTCGTGCTGCTCAACGGCCTCGGCTTTGGAACCGGGTTCGGAGAGGGAGCGCCAGAGAAGTGCGGCCGCGTAGGTTCGGTAGGGCTTCCACACTTCGGCGCGGGCGCGTACTTCGTCTATCGTGGGGACCTCGAGGAGTGAGTCGAGTTTGCGCACTGCAGCCCGGATACCGAGATCACCGGCGGGCAGGATATCGCTCCTTCTGAGTTGGTGGATGAGGAACATCTCTGCGCTCCAGGGCCCGATACCCTTAATCTGTGTGAGCGACTCTTCGGCCTTCCCGTCGCTGACACCCTCCAGCCTTTCTATGTCGAGTTTGCCGGAGTCCACGGCTTCCGCAAGAGCTTGGATGTACATGGCTTTCGAGTGTGATGTACCAATGGCCTTCAACTGTTGGACATCGAGCCGTAAGACTGTTTCGGGTGTTAGCGGACCCCCGGTGGCGGTGACGAGTCGATCGAAGAGGACGAGCGCGACTCTAGTGGCGATCTGTTGGGCGAGGATGTGCATGACCATGCCGGCGAAGTTGCTGTCTGCGGTGCGGCCACCGTCTGGGAAGTGGAAAGGGTCTGGGGTTCCCACCCGTTCGATGATGTCCGCGAAGCGTGGGTCCAGTTGGCAGAGCTTTGCGTAGGTCCGCTCAATGTCCAGGTCTGCTTTGACGTTCAAGTTTCGGCTCCTTCCTGGCTCGCCGGTCACATCCGGGCGTGGATGGCTTGGTGTACTGACGACACGGCGCTGGCGCCTTCCCCGACTGCTGCCGAGACCCGCTTCATGGACCCGCGCCGGACGTCCCCTGCCGCAAAGACGCCGGGAGCTGAAGTCTCGAAGGGTAGAGGCATGCGTCCCGATGTCGACGCGGCTTGGAAAGTGCCTGCGTCGATTGTGACGTCAGTGACGATGAACTCGTGACTATCGACCGCGATGCCGGTGAGCCACTGGGTCGCGGGGGTGGCGCCGATGAAACAGAACAGCGCACCGTAATCCTTCTTCCGGTGTTGACCGGTGATGTTGTTCGTTAGCGTCACCTCCTGCAGCGTTTCTCCTCCGCCTATTGCGGTGACTTCGGTGCAGGTGAGCACTCGAATTTTGTGGTGAGAGAGGAGCCGTTCGACGAGGTAGTTCGACATGCCGGCGCCGATCTCGGGTCCGCGGATAACGACGTCGACGCGGCACTTGTGGCCTGCCAAGAAAAGGGCCGCCTGACCGGCGGAATTTGCGCCTCCGACAATGACGACAGGTTTCCCCGCGCAGGCTGTCGCCTCCAGCTTGGTCGCGCCGAAGAAGATCCCTGCTCGTTCAAACCTTTTCCAGCCTGGGATGGGCAGAGTGCTGTAGTGCGCGCCAGTGGCGACGATGACCGCCTTCGCTTGCAACCCGCTGCCGTCTTCTAACCGAAGCATTGACAGGGGCTCGTCTGCGTCTAAGCCAACGACCTGGCAAGGGGCGTAAATGTGTGCGCCAAATTTCAACGCTTGGATGCATGCTTTGCTCGTGAGGTCCATGCCGCTGATGCCATTCGGGAACCCCAGGTAATTTTCGATTCGGGAGCTGGCGGCGGCTTGACCTCCCGGGCTGACAGCATCCAACAGCACAGTTGTCAGCCCTTCGGAGGAGGCGCAAACAGCTGCCGCCATACCTGCTGGACCCGCCCCAACGACCACGAGATCGACTGGCTTGTCGCTCGGCCGGTACGCCAAGCCGAGACGCTCAGCGAGCCGTGCGGGGGTCGCTCTGTAGAGCGCGCCGCCCGGCACGAACACCACCGGCAGCTGGTCATGCGTGACACCCGTGGCCCGCATCAGAGCGATTCCTGCCACGGAGTCCTGATCGAACCAAACATGGGGCAGGTCGAACCGTTCAGCGAACGCACGAAGAGTCAAGGAGCCGGAGGAAGAGGTATTACCGAGAATCTCCATCGTGTGTGCGGCGACGCTCTTTATTAACTCGCGGCGAGCTTGGAAAGCTTCGAGGAGGATCTCTGAAAGTTCGCCGTCTTCGGCCATCAGCTTCCGGAACCCGGCGGGCGGGATTCGGGTAATGATTCCGTTGACTGCGACTCGGGCGATGAGATGCGAGAACTGGCCTGTGAGGAGGCTTAGTTCGCCGAGAAACCTCCCTGTGGTGTGGCGAGTGATGAACACCTCAGGTGAGTCCGCAGTACGAGCGGTGAGAATGTCAATAGCTCCTTGGTCGACCAGCACGAGGTCCGAGACGGGTTCCCCAGCTCGGTAGATGAGGTCTCCCACGCTGATGGGTTGACGAACGCCGTAGCGTCTCATCCGCTTGAGGTGCTCGCGACTGAGGATCGGATAGGCCCGGTCGTCTCTGGTCGGAGCGGCGTCTCCCGCCTGGGTCGGTGTTGTCTCGCTCATCGATGCAACTCAATCCCGGGATTCGGCGACGCTTCCTCACGGAGTGGTGGTCTGGTCCCCGTGGTCCGCTGAGCGGCATCATCCGCTCGTTGAAGGGTCTGCTCGGCCCGGTGGATACCACGATGGACCGAACTGACGAGGAAGAGGGAGCGGATAGCAATCGCAACGATAAGTGCCGAGACACAGCCAGCGAGGGCGAACGCGACGACCTCCCACCCGGGGAATGCCGCCATCTCCGTCCACTCAATTGCGTACGCTCCCGCGGATGCTGCGGGAAAAGTGAAAGACCACCAGCCCAAGGAGAACGGTAAGCGCCGGTAGATGCCTAAAAGGAACAACTGCACCACCGCCATTAGCGCCAGGAGACCGAGCAGGCTGGCTGCGACGACGTCCTCGTGGCGGCCATTCATCGCGAACCATGCCGCGCCTGCTACGGCGGGAGGTGCGAGGAGGACTGCGAGCGTCGGCGTGAGAGGGTCAGGGAGCGGCGGAAAGAAGGCAAGCCGGGACAGCAGAACGGTGACCAGCACCGCCCAGAAAAATACCCCGACGGCGAAGGCTCCAACGGCGACCAACGGGAAGCCGAGTCGAGCCGCAACTGCGGATGCGACCAAGGGGGAGGCGACGGTCGGAAGCAGGTACGCGCCATGGAAGGCCTCGGGGTTCAGGTGTCCGGTGTGCCAGAACGCGAGGATCCACCCAGCGAATACGACCGCGGCCAGGAACGCGACAAGTGCAAGGATGAATCCGCCACTAGGCCAGATGAGGTAGAGCTCCGCCCCCAGCAGCATTCCGACCGTCGGCACAATGGCCGCTATCGGACCCTGCGCGGGATGCTTGAGCTGAGAAAGCAATGTCTCGGGGCTGTGGGCCCCGCGAACGAGATGCGCTGTAATGAGCCAAACCCAAGTGACACCCGCGACCGTCCAGAGCACGGCCGGGACCGCAACGGACAATTCAAAGGCGGCGGTCATCACCGACCACAAAGATGCCAAGCCCGTTATCCCAAAGCTGATTGCCAGCGTGTTGAGGGGGATGCGCGGTGTGGCTCGTTTGGTGGGCGTGCGCTCGGTCATGTCCGTTCTCGCTTTGCTAGCAGCTCAGCCTCGAGAACCGCGTCGGCAAACGCCTCCGGCTTCTCTTGGGGCAGATTGTGTCCTGCGCCCAGCACGATGTGGTGCCGGTGGGTGCCGACAAAATGCTGGGCGTATCCGTGACCGGCTGTAGCCGGGAAGTTCCCGTCGGCACCTCCGTCCAAGGTGACCGTCGGTACGCCGATGGGGGGAGAGGATTCGAGGCGGCGTTCAAGTGCGCCGTACAGTGGGTGCCCTAGCGCCAGCCCAAGCCGGTGCCGGTACGAATGGATGACCACATCGACGTAAGCGGGGTTCTCGAACGCTGCCGCCGCGAGGTCTAGATCTGCTTCGGTGAAGGCCCACTCTGGTGAGTTTCGCTCCCAGACGATCCTGGCGATCTCCCGGCGATTCGCTTCCAGCCCTGCACGGCCGCGTTCGGTTGCAAAGTAGAAGAAATACCACAGTCCCGCCTCCGTTACCGGCGACAGCGGCTTCGCGGATGCGGCAATGTTCTGGATGAGATAGCCGGTGACGGAAACCAGTGCGACGCAGCGCTCCGGCCACAAAGCGGCAGCGACGCACGCCGCACGTCCGCCCCAGTCGAATCCCGCGAAGACCGCGTGGTCGATTGCCAGCACGTCCATCAGCTCGATGACGTCGGCACCCACAGCGGCTTGCTGTCCGGACCGCCCCGCGTCATCCAAACTTATTGTTCCGCCGTGACCCCGGAGATAGGGGATGATGATGCGTCGGTTCTTTTCTGCGAGTAGAGACGCGACGGGGCCGTAGCTGTGGATTCCGTAAGGCCACCCGTGAAGAAGGATCACCGTGTCGCCATCTTTTGGTCCGATGTCAATATAAGACACATCAAGTGGGCCGGTCACCGCATGTTGAAGCGGGATACCGTCTAGCGGGTTTTTCATTGTGCTGCGGGTTCTTTGACGAACGATGCGACTGGCGCGTCTACTTCCACGATGTAGCAGGAGAGCATGCGACCGGTGTCCGGGCCGAGGTCGAGGGCGTTGTGCGGGGTTCCCGGCTCGATGAGGAAGCCGTCTCCTGCCTCGAGGATGAGGGTCGGCTTGTCCTGGATGCGCATCTGCACTCGGCCTGTGAGGAGGTATCCGACTTCCTCTCCGGGGTGGGTGTGCCAGCCCGATTCGACGCCAACCGGAATCTCAGTGAGCACCTGCACGATGTCTCGCCCTGGAATCGACGAGCTGCTGTGTTGAATCTCTGTCCGTTTGAGGGACTTCGCGAGGTCATCGGCCGGGTGGGTGATGTTCTTCGTCATGAAACTGCCTTTGATTGGTTTGATGGTGATATCGCGAGTGTCAGCTGATGAGGAACTCAAGAAGGTCGTTGTTGAACTCCTGCTCATGCGGACCGGTCAGCCCATGGGGAGCGCCCGGGTAGACCTTCAAGGTCGCGTTTGGAACGATTGTCGAAGAGTTCAAAGCGGATGCTTGAATCGGCACGATTTGGTCGTCATCGCCGTGCAGAATCAGCGTGGGCACGTCGATCTTCTTCAGGTCCTCGGTGAGGTCTGTTTCGGAGAATGCTTGGATGCAGTCGTATGCACCCTTGACGCCAACGGTCATGGACATGAGCCAGAACGCCTCCCGAGCGCCCTCTGAGACGGACGACTGTTCCCGGTTGGCGCCGTAGAACGGGTAGGCCAGGTCTCGGTAGAACTGTGACCGGTCAAACACCACATTTGCGCGCAGTTCGTCGAACGTCTCGATTGGCAACCCTTCCGGGTTGGCTTCAGTTCTCAGCATCAGCGGAGGTATCGCACCCAGCAGGACGACTTTCGAGACGCGACTCGTCCCGTGTCGACCGATGTAGCGGGTAACCTCACCGCCGCCGGTTGAGTGACCGACGAGTACAGCATCATGAAGGTCGAGAGATTCAATCACTGCCGCGAGGTCGTCCGCATAATGGTCGAGATCGTTCCCGTCCCACGGCTGGCCGGATCGACCTCCTCCGCGCCTATCGTGGGCGATGGCCCGGAAGCCGTGATAGGCGACGAACCTCGCTGACCCGTCCCACGCGTCTGCGGTGAGCGGCCAACCATGACTGAAGACGACAGGTTGGCCAGACCCCCAATCTTTGAAGTAAATGTCCACTCCGTCCGGTGTGGTGACTCTTGGCATCGTGTTCTCCCCATTCGGTTGGCCCTCTGCGACAGGCCTCGCTCGAAGGCCGAGCAGCCCTCGTGGATCCAGATGGTGCGACCAGGTCACGCCTTCCGGACTGCCTGCTCATTCTGGAACGCTTAGCGCTGGGGCGACTGTGGGGTTTTCCGGAAGAATCTTCCGGACGGCCGGAGGTCGGCTAACTCTCCGGAGGTGCAATCTCTAGAGAGAAGGTCGTTTCAAGCAAAGGAGTCGCTATGGGCATGATCACCGTCGGTGAAGAGAACTCGACACCGGTCGAGCTGTACTACGAAGACCAGGGGAGCGGCCGGCCGGTAGTCCTACTTTCCGGGTGGCCGTTCGATGCCCGGTCATGGGAGCCGCAACTGCATCCGCTGCTCGAAGCCGGCTACCGCGTGATCAGCATCGACCGGCGAGGATTCGGCCGGTCCAGCGCACCCACTCAGGGTTACGACTTCGACACGCTGAGCGCTGATGTAGACGTGCTTCTACGAACGTTGAATGTCAGGGACGCCACTCTCGTCGGGTTCTCGTTAGGAACCGGAGAGGTCGCAAGATATATCGGCCGATTCGGAACAGAACGGCTGCGCAGCGTTGTCCTCATCGAGAGTCTCACGCCAACGTTCGCGCAGGGTCCGGACAATCCTACGGGTGTCGACGAGGCGGGCGTCAAGGGCGTGCAACAGGCCATCATCGAGGATCGATTCGCGTGGCTGACCGTCATGATGGGAAACTTTCTCAACCTGGACGACTACCAAGGAACGCGCGTCAGCGAAGACACTGTCAAGTTTCTGTGGTCCACCGGCGCCGAGGCGTCTCCGTACGCCACGTGGGCCTGCCCCCAGACCTGGCTGGAAGACTTCCAAGCCGACCTCGGTCGCTTCGACGTTCCCGCCCTCCTCATTCACGGCACCGCCGACCGGATCCTCTCCATAGACGGGCAGGGGCAGCGTGCCCACGACGCGCTGCCGGCGGCCCGTTACGTCGAGATCGAGGGCGGGCCGCATATCAACCCGGTTACCCACACTGCGGAAGTGAATCAGGAACTCCTTCGATTCCTTGGGGACACCGCGTCGCAGTAGATTCGCGATGACCCGGACCGCGGCCGGGAACCTGGAGCTCTGCAATACGTTGACTCGGTTCTCCCTGTGGATCCGCGGCACACGAAGCAACACACTTTTCAATCTTCGAAAACCCACGAAACCGAATGGAACCAAGATGGTCACTGTCATCCTCGTTCACGGCGCATTCGCCGATTCCGACAGTTGGAACGGCGTAATCAAACCACTCAGCGATGATGGTTACCGTGTCATCGCGTACGCCAACCCCCTCCGCAGCATCGCTACGGACGCTGCGGAGTTGGTCGATCTCATCAGAACACTTGACGGTCCGATCTTGCTTGTAGGGCACTCGTACGGCGGAGCTGTGATGACAGCCGTCGACCCCTCGGCCGGTGACATCATCGGCGCTGTCTACGTCGCAGGGTTTGCACTGGAACCCGGCGAGAGCCCCGCGACAGCATCGGCCCTTGCCCCCGGATCCACTCTTGCAGACACTCTGGTCGAGGTCCCGCTTCAATCGGGAGGTGTGGACCTGTACATCGAGCCGGGCAAGTACTGGAAGCAGTTCTGCGCGGACCTTCCCGAAGAACGGGCAGCGTCGATGTCCGTCACACAGCGCCCCGTGACTGGCGCCGGCTTGAATGAGCCGCTCAGTGGCGCGGCAATCTGGCAGTTCGTCCCCAGCTACTTCATCTTCGGCGAAAATGACCGCAACATCCCCTCTGGCGCGCACCAGGCAATGGCGAAGCGCGCTGGTGCGCGCAAAACCGTCGAGGTTTCTGGAGCATCCCACGTTGTAGGGATCTCACGTTCGGCCGAGGTCGTCGACCTTGTGAGGGAAGCGATCGAGTCGTCGGTCAGCTGATCAGGGTCTGAGCTCCTCCTGACGGTAGGTCCTCCATAGCGAAACCATGAGTTCGGACAGGTACTGACGTCATCGGATCGACGCGCGGTGCCGATGGGGTCGAACAGCATCGATGGATGCGGGCAGGGATCCTCGAGCTGACTACCGAAAAGCGCGCTGGTGACGTGCCGGCAGCGGATCCCGTGATCCCCTTGACCCGCCCCGCGACTCGCGTCACACTCTGGTGATGGGGGCTTCTGCATTGGTTCAGACGACGATGACAAGTTCCGCTGGTCGCGCCGTGCTTCAGGCTGACTAAGCCCATGGACTCTTCGCCATCTCGGCCCGTGCGCGTTTGTGTAGGTGAAGATGACACGCTCCTGCGACAGGGAGTCGTTCGCGTGCTCGCCGACGCTGGACTCGAGGTGGTTGCGGAAGCCGCAGACGCGGCAGAGCTGCTCAGAATCACCCTGGCATACCGCCCCGATGTGGCTGTTATTGACATTCAAATGCCGCCCCATCATGGTGATGACGGCCTCAAGGCTGCGATAGAACTGCGGCGGCGCATCCCAGAGATGGGGGTAGTGGTGCTGACTCAGCATGATGATCCCGAGTACGCGTTAGCGCTGATCAGTGACCGCGCTGAGGGTGCGGGATATCTCCTCAAGGAGCGCGTCGGGGACATCCACGAATTCACCGAGGCAGTCATTCGCGTAGCGCACGGCGGTAGCGCTCTCGACCCCACCATCGTCGCTCAAATGATTCGCCCCCGCCGAGTCCCGGAAGAGCTCGCACTTCTCACCGACCGCGAACTCGCCGTGCTAAGAACGATGGCCGAAGGCAAATCGAACTTCGGGATCGCACGAACCCTTCTCATCAGCAATGCGGCGGTCGAAAAGCACGTCACGTCCATCTTCCGCAAGCTGGAGCTTGCCGCCGAGCCATCCGGCCACCGCCGCGTCCAAGCTGTTCTGCGCTTCTTCACTACCCAGCGGTCATAGAAATAATTCGTCTCGGAGACATTTGTCCAGTCGGGAGGTGAGCTGACAAGCCATACGCCAGCATCGAACGATATGGTGGCTCCCGGTGCCGTTGTTGCGCTGATTTCACGGATGCAGTTGGGATAGCTAGTTGGCGGGGACGCGTCCTTCCGGACCGGGCACGGTCTGCCCGAGCGGGTAGTGGTGGGGCGTGATGAGCTGTACCCCGCGCGCGTACTCCTGCGCCGAATAGTCCCAGAACCAGTCTTCACCGGGTTCGTAGCTCTGGATGATCGGGTGGCCGGTGGCCGCGAAGTGCTTGGTCGCGTGCTGCGATGGCGAGTTGTCGCAACATCCGACGTGCCCACATTGGGCGCATCGCCGCAAGTGCAGCCACCATCCACCGTCCCGCGTGCATTCGACGCAGCCCGGACCGCTGGGGGGCACGTCAGGGTCTATTCCAAGACTCGGCTCGTTCATCGCTTAGCTCGCAATCGGCTGAGGGGCGGCGGTTCGACGGGATGGGCGTTGGCAGTTCGGTAGGCGAGAGCGGCATGCTTTGGAGCGCCGAAGCTTGCTCCCTCCCCGATAGGGACCGCGGCGAGGTGTGCCAGACATTCCTCGACGAGACCAGGAGATAGTCCATTTTGAGTTCGTCTGGTCAGCCGTATCGTCAGGCGCAATGTGTCCGCATGTTTTGACAGGGACCATGTACCGGTGAACTCGGCATCCGCTCAGCGGTCCCGGCTCAGCATGCGGGAGTCGCGCCACATCGGCGCGCTGTTCTTCGTTCATGACGTCACTCGTCCTTGCAGAATTTCGGTGAGTTTGGCGAGTTCGTCCAGTAATTTGCCGAGGATCGCCACCTCCTTGTTCTGAGGGACGAATACGCCTTCAACAAATCGAGGCGAGGATAGGAGAGAGATCTCTACCTCCGCTCCTGCCCGGACGATTCCCAACATCGCGAGCACCGGCTCCAGTGCGGTGACGCCTCTCGTGCCGGCCGACACTCCGCCGTAACTGACGACGCCAGCAGGTTTCCGCCACCATTCGACGGCGAGGTAGTCGAGGGCGTTCTTCAGCGCCGGGGAATACGAGTGGTTGTACTCGGGAGTGACAAGTATGAATCCGTCCGCAGCCGAGACGCGAACGCTCCAATCCGTGGTGTGCTGGTGGGTGTATGCCTGCATTCGCGGGTGGTTCGGTTCATCCATCAGCGGCAATCCGAGCTCACCGAGGTCGACAAAGTCGATCTCGAATCGACCATCGGTCCGAGCGATCTTCTCTACCCATCTGCCAATAGGGAGGCCGACCCGTCCCGGTCGGACGCTTCCGACGATGATCATGATGTTTGTCATGAAAGTGTCCCTGTTCTGGTTCTGCGTGAAAAGCCCTAGGGGACCGCTCATGCACGTTCCTTTGCCCGTTGCTCTGTGTACTTAGCCTGCGGTCCCGTGGTCGGCAGCGTGATGCGGTCGACCAGACAACATTTACGGAAAACCCCCGCAACAGATCCTGGAAGTAGGTATGGCTGGGAATCGCTCGTTCGAAACCTTCGTGCAGGATATTGCCCCTATTCGCTGACCTGATGCCAGTGACTGATGCGCCCATCGCGGATTCGTAGGTAGGAGAACGCCAGGACGTGACCCTGAGTGCCGTGAAGTTTCAGTTGAATTACGCATTCGGCTAATACGAAGTCCTCTCCTGTCGCCAGCGAAACGATGGTGGTTTGCCATTCTTCAAACGGTTCGCGCATGGAGGCGACCATCTCAATGACGTCGGAGCGTCCTTGAGCCTCTCGCGAGAGGGATGGGCGAAATACGACTGGGTGTTCCAAATATCTTGAAGGGTCACCACCCTCGTTCAGTGTGTCGAAGTAAGAGCGAACCAACATCTCCATCGCTAATCGGTCGAGGCCGGTCCTTACATAACCGTCGAAAAGATCCATGGTCTTGCCGATGTATTCATCGTTCTCTCGTTCTATCGGTGGGAGCTCATACGGGCTGCGGGAGCGTTGGCTTGTTTTGTTGCGTAGGGCTTTGCGGCCACGACGATGCCTTCGATCATGATGACGAATCCGGGCAAAACGTGGGGGTCGGCGGGGCAAAACTCCCAATCGGATGTATTCCGGACGCTTACCGGGTTCCGGACCCCCCGCCGGCAGGGGCCTCCCCAGGTCTAAACGGCAGATGGGCGGTGATCGTGGTCCCGCTGGGTGGCAAGCTGTGAACCGTCAGCGTTCCGCCGAGCGTCTGTACCCGGTCCTCCAGCCCGATCAAGCCGGAACCTTTGGTCGGGTCTGCACCCCCGATACCGTCGTCGGTGACCGTCACAGTAAGTGAATCGCCGGTCGTGGTGATTGTGATTTCCGTCGTGGTCGCCTGCGCGTACTTCGCCGTGTTGGCGAGAGCCTCCGACATGACGTAATACGCGGCGACCTCGACATTGTCCGGGTGTCGCGAAGGCTGCGGTAAGTTCAGCGTGACAGGGATGGTGGACCGTCGCGCGAGCGAACGAGCCGCAGGTATTAGCCCGCCCACCGATAGAATTGCCGGGTGTAATCCCCGGGATAGCTCGCGGAGTCCGTCGAGCGCCGCGAGGAGATCGTCGGCAATTTTCGATACGCGGGAGCGGGATTCGGTATCCGCTGGAAGTTCCCGCTCCACACCCCGCAGATCCCTTGAGATCGAAACGAGGCGTTGTTGAATACCGTCGTGAAGGTCTCGTTCGAATTTGCGTCGTGTTTGATCGGCGGTTTGGACGATACGAGCGCGGGACTCAGTTAATTCCAACCGGGATTTCATATTGCCGATCGCCGTCGCAATAAGTTCCGCAAATTGGCCGAGGCGGGCCTCCGTCTCTGGCGGTAGCCGACCCGAAGCCGTGGTCACCACTACGATGGCTCCCCAAAGTCGGTTCTCCACAAACACCGGTCCGGCGAGTGACTCTGTAAGTCCCATTTGAACGGCGAGTTCTGCGAAGAGACCCGCACCCCCTTCGAAACCGTGCTGCCGGGCGGGGCGGTGGGTACGCCAGACGTAGTCACCGGGATTATCACCTTCGAACGGGAGCGTTTGGCCGATGAACTGATCCAGCTGTGGATCGCCCCAGGCGGCGAGGATAGTTGCGAGTTCGTCGTTCTCGTATCTGATGATCACGGATCCCGCTACACGATGCAAGAGACCTAGTTCGCGGACGATTGTGGGAAGAATAACGTCCCATTCCTCACGTGCAACAACCGTCGCCACGCGCCTTAGCGCCGCCTGTTCGTCGGCAAGGATCTGCAGAGAGGTGCGCGCCTCGAAGTTGGACAGAGCCACCCCGACCAGGTCAGCGAACTTGACCATCCGGTCCTCGGTTTCGTCGGGTAGCGGTTCCGTTGCAACCGATCCGACGACCAGCACACCCCATAGTCGCCCGGCAGTGCGGATCGGGGCACCTACCGCCGAACGTATCCCGAATCCACGTTTGAGAGCGTCAAGCTGACCTACGGCGGAACTGTAGTCTTCTACTCGCGCTGGCAATCCGGTTGCTCTAATTCGGCCGGTAAGGATATTCCCTTGAGTGCTGAATGGCTCGCCGACCGCGATACCGCTCTCCACCCGGCCCCAGCTCCCCACAGACGTGGCCATCTCGTCGTCGTCGAATCGCAGCAATTGCGTGCCTGACACGTGAGTCACGCATCCAAGTTGTTCTGCGACCGCATGGAACAAATCATCGGCTGGGCTTTCGCGTGCAACCAGCTCGGCGACGCGCAACAGCGCTGCCTGTTCGGCGATGAGCTGCTCCATCTCAGCTTGGGTGCGACTGTTTGTGAGCACAGAGCCAACCAATTCGTCAAAACCGCAAAGCCGCATTTCCGTGTCGGCTGGCAAGGAAACGTCACCGACCGAGTGGACGACCGTCGCTCCCCACACCTCGCCGCCGAGCAGGATCGGAACTCCGACGGAAGATGTGATGCCGAACTTGTTGCCCCGTCTTTCCGCGTCCAAGGTCGCGGGTCCAAGAGCGAAATCTTGACGTACCGGCTTTTGCGTGCGCAAAACCTCTCGGGCTAATTGGTCATCATCGAGTAACCGGTGATCAAGGTCGATGATCTCCGCATCCTGCGCGGCCCAGACGGCGAAAGCTGCCGTCCTACCTCCACGGGCGAAGCGCAGGATCTCGAGAAAGTCGGCTTCAACTGCGTCTGCAACATGCAGCGCGGCTGTCTGCAGTACTACCCGAGGCGACGCCCCCTCCGCCACTAGCGCGGCAGCCACCCGCAAGGCAGCTAGCTCACCTTCGATACCGTTCACACGGGACTCATCCATCACATTGGCTCCGGGTTCACGGTGCACCACCAGCACACCTCCGTTGGGTGAAGCCGCGGCTGCTTGACATGCTTACTTGGTGACAAGCGCGGCGAGTTTTGGTAGATCTTCTGCACCAATAACGGCGCGCTCGGTGACAGCTTTCACCGTCGGTCCGTGACCGTCGAAGGCGGCCCGGAAGAGGTCCATGTCGATCAACTGCAGTTTGCTGAGATGCTCGGCGTTCTCGGGGGTGATTGCTGAGCCGAGCGACTGTAATGCTCGGCTGGAAGCAGTGCCGCTGCGCAGCATGTCTACGAGGGCCTGGATGTCGACGTGCTCCGCGACTGCGAGGTCGAGCAGGTCGCCACGGCAATAGCTCGAGCGATAGGCCCGCCTTGGTTGCCAAGGCCGATCCAGCCTATGACGGGTTTTTCTGACATGGTCTATATCCTTTCGAGCGCTAGTCGAGAGCGCGCTCGCTGATCTGCCACAGGCGATCAGCATTGTCTTCGTCGAGAGCGTAGTTCGCGACTTTGGTCGAGAAGACCGTGAGGTCTTCCGGACGGTGGTCGGTCACCTCAGCCTCCTGGTTGTCGTTGAAGTATCGTCCGCTGACTCCGTCGAGAAGAGGGGAGGTAGCGAGAAGGATCGTTGTCGCAGCTCCCTGTTCTGCGGTCTTCTGCTGATTCCTGACCAAAAGACGAACGCTAACTTTTCTCCGCTACTACTCCATGCGTGTGGGGCGGCATGGCGGTCTCTCGAGGCTCATCGTTCGCGCTCCTTGATGTCCGTATCGACGCTCGACAATTCCCATTGCATCAGCTGCGACCCCTCAGCGAATCTATGAAGCACCCCAGTTGCAACGTCGTCCGGCAGCGACAACTTGCGGGTGAGTCACCAGTCTTTCCCTGAACGTCGCTTTAGCTATGTCCGACGAGTGTCAATCTCGAACAGCGCGGGTCTATCCTCGGGTGGCAGATTACTGGCGATGCGAAGTCAGCGTGAGGGCGATGCCGTGACGGGGTCGGTGGACACGGTACCGATGGTCATGTCGTCGAGGTTGGGCAGCGCCTTCACCAGACGGTGTTCGGCCTCGTGAACGATTTCCTCCACGTGCGCCAAGGACGTGTCTGCGACCCTGAGGACCGCCGAACCCTGGAGGCGGTGGCCGACCCAGCGCAGTTGCAGTCTCTGAACCGCGAGCACCCCGGGAGCAGCGGTGAGGGCCGACTGTGCGCGATCGACGAGTTCGGGTTCGATTCCGTCCATGAGGCGACGTCCGATGCTTCGGACGGTGCCCCAGAGGAGGACGATGATCGCGACTGAGATGAGGAGGCCGACGATCGGGTCGGCGAGGGGGAACCCGAGCATGACGCCGATCGCGCCGAGCACCACGGCGAGCGAGGTGAATCCGTCGGTGCGGGCGTGCACGCCGTCCGCGACGAGCGCAGCCGACCCGATTCTCTGCCCGGTTCGGATGCGATAGATCGCGACGGCCTCGTTGCCAAGGAACCCGATCACCCCGGCGGCGAGCACCCACCACAGGTTCTGCAGGGGTTGCGGGTTGACGAGGCGATCAAGGGATTGCCAGGCAACGAGGACCGCGGACAGGGCGACGACGGCGACGATGAACAGACCGGCGAGGTCTTCGGCGCGCCCGTAGCCGAAGGTGTACCGACGGTTGGCGACCCGGCGACCGAGCACGAATGCAATCCACAGCGGGACCGCCGTCAGGGCGTCAGAGAAGTTGTGGATCGTGTCAGCGAGCAATGCAACGGAGCCGCTGATCAGGACCACGCCGAGTTGGAGCACCGTGGTGATGAGGAGGATGAACAGGCTGATCTTCAGCGCCCGTACGCCTTCTTTGCTCGCTTCGAGCGCGTCATCGATGGAGTCGGCTGCGTCGTGACTGTGCGGCACGAACAAGCCGTAGATGAACCCTCTGATTCCGGCCGGGTGCACACGGCCGTCCGGGCCGTGCCGATGGCCGTGTTCGTGCTCGTGCGGGCTGGTAGAGCGGGCAGGGATGCTCACTGGGTCACCTCACCCGCGGGGTGGTGGTGGCGGGGCGTGTTTCCGAGCGAGTGTTCGGCCTGGAAGATGGCGTCAGAGACGAGCTGACTCGCGTGCTCGTTCTCGAGCCGGTAGAACACTCGCTGGGCGTCCTGACGAGTGGCCACGATCCGGGCGAGCCGTAATTTAGCCAGGTGCTGCGATACGGCCGCCGGCGACTTGTCGACGATGTCCGCCAAATGGTTCACGGACAGCTCGCCGCCGCGCAGTGCCAGGATGATCCGTACCCGTGTCGCGTCGGCCAGCATCGCGAAGACCTCCACGGCCAGCTCGACGAACTGGCTGTCAGGCTCGCGCCCACATATCTGCTTATCTGCATCCATGCGCAGATTATTGCACACTTGATCAGAGGGCTCGATAAACAAGGCATCATGACGTGGCTCCAGGTGGAGACCGTCGAGTCCCTTGCTGACCGGGGCGGCAACGGCGACCTCGTCGCCACACACCGAACGCTCAGACGGCACCGATGCGCTGTCAGGTACGCTTATAGATAACGAATAGGTAACGGCGACGGGCAAGACACTTGAGAGGGCGGCACTGTGACTTTCTCGCTCAGCCCGGATGCTGCCGATCGAGCCGATCTCAAGAGAATCCTCACGGTTGCGCTCGTACTCTGTTCGGTGCTGATCGGTTTCCTGGCCCTGCATTCCATGAGTGGAGTTCACGGATTCGCGGCGCTGACCACGTCGACATCGACGTCGCATACTCACACAGGGAGTTCCGATGCACACCCGCCAACTGTGACGGCGCATCAGGCTGCGGACGTCGACGGCAATGCAGCCGCGCAGAGCCTGACCTGCGACCAACATTGCGCCATGGACTGTGCGCTGATGGCGATGCTCTGCGTCATGCTCCTCGTCATCACGGCGCTCGTGCTCCTCGCCAAATATCCAGCCCTTCACCATAGGCTGCTCGAAGCTGGTCGTCGCGCCCTTCGGGCGGTCGCTGTGGCGCGGCAGCACGTCTACCTTCCCTCGCTCACCCTTCTTTCCGTCAGTCGCACCTAGAACCGGACACCGGTCCCTTTCTGCCCACGTAGGCGTCTTCGACGGTCGTGAGGCATTCCAGTGTGTACGACGTGAACGGAAAGAAACGATGATCAAACCACGCAAGTACCTCGCAGCAGCAACGGCTCTGGTGGCCGCTCTCACGTTGAGCGCATGCTCTGCGGGCGGAAGCAGCGATACGACAAGTTCCAACGCCCCGAGCGAGTCTGCGGAACTGAAGTTCAACGACGCGGACATCACGTTCGCGCAGATGATGATCCCGCACCACGAGCAGGCCATCGAGATGAGCGACATGATCCTGGCGAAGGACGGGATCGACGATCAGGTCAGTAATCTCGCGACCCAGATCAAGAACGCACAAGGTCCTGAGATCACCCACCTCCACGAATGGCTCGACGCCTGGGGAGCAGACGCCGGCATGGGAGGTATGGATCACGGGACGGACGGAATGATGTCCGACGAAGACATGACAGCCCTCGAAGACGCGTCCGGTGCTGAAGCCACAACGCTGTTCCTGGAACAAATGATCAGGCACCATGAAGGTGCGATCGCGATGGCTGAAACAGAGATCGGCGAAGGCACCAACCCCGACGCAGTCGATCTGGCCGAAGCAATCGTCTCCACGCAGTCAGAGGAGATCGCCGTCATGGGAAACCTTCTCGGTTCCCTTTAGCCGCCGCGACTCGGGCACGTGCGCGTGCTCAATGGGGAGTCTCCTCTGCTCCCCACGGGTGGGGTCGTACCCCTGCGTCCCCACCCACTCAACTTCCGCCTTCGGGCGCTCACCCTCAGGACCCCATGAACTCCGAATTCAATTCACCCACGCCTGCAACACCCCAGTTCCCCACCCGGCGAACGAGCAGACTCATCACATCGACGAGATCGCCGACTCCATCCCAGAAGCCGAGCGGTAATACTCGGCCCAGGTCGTCGCGGCAAGATTCCGGACCTCGCACGTGGGCGGATCGCCGTCGCCGTATCCGCGCCACTTTGACTCTCGGTCTGATCGTGCCCGGGCTCATGGGGACGATGGCGCTTCCCGCTTTCGCGACGCCCGGTGATGAACCCGCCCAGGTGAACGCTCTGCTCAGTGCCGAAAGTCAAAGCTTCACCGTCAACTCTGCCGTCGTTCGCGACCACGTCATTCGAGACACCTACTCCGCAACGACCCAGGAAGAGCTCGATGCGGCGGAGCGTGCGGCAGCAGCAGCAGCAGCGGCAGCGGCAGCAGCTGCGAGGGCCGCAGCCAACGCCGCCGCCGAAACCGATACCGACACAGGCCCCATATCGGGCTCCTGGCTGCGACCGGTGTCCGGACCCATATCGTCGCCATATGGACCCCGCGGAACGATCTGCAACTCGGCGGGATGTTCGAACGGTTTCCACGACGGTGTTGATTTCAGCAACACCTGCGGGACCCCCGTCCGTGCAGTGTCGGCCGGACGGGTGACATTCGTGGGCAATGCCGGCGCATATGGGAACCGGGTGATCGTGGACCACGGCGGCGGTGTGGAATCGATCTACGGTCATCTCCAGTCAGGGTCCTTCCGAGTTTCCGTCGGAGACAGCATCACCGGTGGAACTCCTGTCGCAAGTGTCGGGGCGACCGGAGTAGTGACTGGATGTCACCTGGACCTGAAGATTCGGATCGGTGGGTCGTTCACCAACCCGTCGCCGTTCCTCCGCGCCCGCGGCGTCTCGATGTAACGAATGCGGATGTCGAGAAAACGGATGCTCCGCTCCGGCGACGGAAGGCTCCTCCCTCGCCATGCCGGGCTCGGTCACCGGTCAGCTGCGTGGGCTTGTGACCTGATGAAGGTCTTCGCACGTCGTGCATGACAACGAGTGCAGCGGCGAGCCGGGGGCCGTCACCGGCGAAATGAACCACTTTCCTGATTCCGTGAATACGTTGTTGACGTGCGGAGTCGGACGGGTTACTCTGATCAAGTTATACGAATAACCAACTTACGAAGAGGTGAGAAAACATGGCACGCAAGAGCAACACTCCGACGATGTGGGAGGTAGCCGAGCGTGCCGGCGTTTCGCAGGCGACCGTTTCCCTCGTCCTCAACAACGTTGGTGGGAGCCGCGTCGCTGAAGCGACAAAGTCTCGGGTGCTCGACGCAGTCGAAGAACTCGGTTTCCGGACCAACGCCTTCGCGAAATCGCTTCGGAGCGGCAAGTCGGGGATGATCGGTTTCATCTCGGACGAAGTCGCCAGCGCCCCATTCGCCGGCAAACTGTTGAAGGGCAGCCAGCTCTGCGCGTGGGAGTCCGGGAACGTCATTCTCAGCGTCGACACCTTCAACGAACCCGAGCTCGAAGCCGCAGCGATCGACATGATGCTTTCCTACCGGGTTCAAGGCGTCGTCTATGCGTCCATGTACCACCGCGTCCTCGATGTTCCGACGGCGCTCGCTGGCATCCCGACAGTGGTCGTGAACGCGCAGGATCGCGCGGGCCTGGTGTCGAGCGTCTTTCCAGACGAGGAGTTGGGTGGGTACACCGCCGCCAGGCATCTCCTCGAGGCCGGGCACACGCGCATCGGGATGATCAACATCCAGGATCCTGAAAGTGACCTGCCGGCCGGTATCGGCCGTCTCGCCGGCTACCGTCGAGCGCTCCGGGAGGCGGGCATCGAAACGACCCCCCGCCTCATTCGCTATGGTTCCGGAATCGTCGAGGATGGCTTCGACCTGACGCGAGAACTGATGAACGAGGACGAGCGGCCGACGGCGATTTTCTGCGGCAACGACCGCACGGCCTGGGGCGCGTACCGTGCCCTGGAGTCTCTCGGTCTGCGCGCTCCGGACGATTGCTCAATCGTCGGCTTCGACAACCAGGACACCCTCGCGCCCTACCTCGACCCCGGTTTGACCACCGTCGCATTGCCTTACGAACAGATGGCCCGCCGGGCCGTCGAGTTACTTCTCAGTGCTGAGAAGCCCACCCAGAACCCCATCGAATGTTCACTGGTCCTTCGGGGATCAGTGGCGAGTGCAAAGGTGCCCGCATGACCACAGAAACCCCGTCACGCATCCTCTTCCCAGGGAAGCCTGCCTCGAAGCCAGGGCGGGTTCGCTCGCACCTGCGGCGTGCTCTCCATTCATGGCAGTTATACGTATTACTAACTCCAGCGGTCGCGTACATCGTCCTGTTCAAATACTGGCCGATGTACGGCGCGCAGATCGCCTTCCGCGACTACAACCCTGCCGACGGATTCGCTGGCAGCCCGTGGGTCGGTCTCGTACACTTCATTCGATTCATCGAGTCATTCCAGTTCGAACGGCTGATGGTGAACACCCTCACCGTGAACGCCCTGGGCTTGCTTCTCGCATTCCCGGTGCCGATCGTCCTCGCGCTCATCGTGAATCAACTGCAGAGCGAGCGGTTCAAGAAGCTCACCCAGACCGTGCTCTACTCGCCGTCGTTCATCTCGGTGGTCGTCGTGGTCGGCATGATCCACCTGCTGTTCTCCCCGAGATCCGGCATCGTCAATAACGCCATTGTCACGTTCGGAGGCGATCCGATCTTCTTCATGGGGTCACCAGACTGGTTCCGACCGCTGTATATCGGATCTGATATCTGGCAGACCGCCGGATTCTCGATGATCGTCTACCTCGCGGCGCTCACCGCCATCGATCCAGCGCTGCACGAGGCCGCCCGAGTCGACGGGGCAAACAAATGGCAGCGGATCCGGCACATCGACATCCCGGGAATCATGCCGGTGATCACGATCCTGTTCATCCTCGCGATCGGTAACCTTTTCAACCTCGGTTTCGAGAAGGTGCTCCTGATGCAGACCGACCTCAACCTGCCGACCTCGGAGGTCATCCAGACGTATGTCTACAAGGCGGGATTGCAACAAGCGCAGTTCAGCTACTCAGCCGCAATTGGGCTGTTCAATTCCCTAATCAACCTCGTTCTGCTGCTGACCTTCAACTGGGTCGCACGCCGTTCGGGCCAATCGAGCCTTTGGTGATGACGCCATGACCCACACACTCCCCACCACGCCAGCGCGACTCGTCGAGTCGTCACCCTCAGACAATCGCCTGTTGCCGCCGCGGCCCAGAAAACGGGGCCGGTTCGGTGATCGTTTCGCCGACCCGCTGTTCAACACAATCGCGATCGGCGCGCTGGTCCTGGCCATGGCCGCGATCATCTACCCGATGTACTTCATCGTCATCGCCTCGTTCAGCGAACCGACCGAGATCCTGAACGGGAACGTCTGGTTGTGGCCGCAGGGCTTCACCATCGAGGGCTACACGAGGATCTTTTCCGATTCCACCATCCTCCGTGGGTTCGGAAACTCCGTAATGTACACCGTGCTCGGAACAATCATCAGCGTGGCGACCATCCTGTGCGCCGCATACGCGTTGTCACGAAAAGACCTCTACGGGCGTACGTTCTTCATGCTCCTGTTCATCATCACGATGTTCATCGATGGCGGACTGATCGCCCGCTACCTCGTGGTTCGCGACCTGGGCATGCTCGATACCATCTGGGCAGTGGTGCTGCCCGGCGCCGTCGGGGTCTGGAACCTCATCATCGCCCGAGCCTTTTTCGAGAACAACGTTCCGGGGGAACTCCGTGACGCGGCACAGATGGACGGGGCCAGCGACTTCCGGTTCTTCTTCAGTATCGTGCTCCCGTTGTCGAAGCCGCTGATCTTCCTCATGATCATGATCCATCTGGTCGCGAACTGGAATGCGTTCTTCGACGCTCTCATCTTCCTCGACGATGAAAGCAAGTATCCGCTCCAGTTGGTGCTCCGCAACGTGCTCATCCAGTCCGAAGTGACCTCCGCAGGAGGAACAGGTGCACTCGATTCATACGCTGCAGCGCAACGCCTGGGCGAGCTGATGAAGTACGGCATGATCGTCATTTCCACGATCCCGTTGCTGATCATTCTTCCCTTCATGCAGAAGCACTTCACCAAGGGTGCCCTGCTCGGCGCCGTCAAAAGCTGACCCCATCCCTCCACCACACCTCGACAATCAAAGGACAAGACACATGAGACACCGCCGTTTCTATACCGCCACCGCCATTGCCATCGCAGGCAGTGTCCTCCTCGCCGGCTGCGCCGGGGGAGGGGATGCCAAGAAAATCGAAGACAAGTCAGCCGATTTCGGGTTCAACAACGAAGGCCTCCCGATCGTCGACGACACCCTCGCCCTGACCTTTGGCGGCACGAAGTCGCCGCTTGCTCCTGACTACTCAGAGATGGAACTCGTTCAGCAATGGGAGAAGGACACGAACATCGCCATCACCTGGAAGAACGTCCCCGAGCAGGTGTATGCCGAGAAGAAGAACCTCATGCTCGCCAGCGACGAGCTCCCCGACGTGCTCTACAACACGGGCTTGACCGATGCTGAGATCGTTCAGAACGGGAGCAACGGCACCCTTCTTCCGCTCGAAGATCTCATCAAGGAGCACGCGCCGATTCTTTCCGGCATTCTCAAGGATCGTCCTGACATCCGGGCCGCTATCACGGCATCCGATGGCCACATCTACACCCTCCCGTCCGTCGAAGAGTTGGGCCTCGTGCAGTATCCCAACTTCCTGTACATCAACACGTCCTGGCTCGATGCGCTTGGCCTGCCGATGCCGTCGACGATCGAGGAGTACCGGGCCGCGCTGGAGGCCTTCGGAACACAGGACCCGAACGGAAATGGCAAGGCGGATGAGATCCCGCTGTCATTCCGGACGGATTCATTCTGCGCGAACCCCAACGACCTCATCGCCGCACTCGGTGGTCAGCCTGAGAACAACGACCACCGCATCGTGCGCGATGACACCGTCGAATTCACTGCGAACACCGATGGTTACAAAGCTGGCGTCGACGCGCTGGGAGACTGGTACGCCGATGGTCTGATCGACCCGGAATCCTTCTCTCAGGATGACGTCGCCTACTTGTCGAAGGGAAAGTCGGCGACCCCCGTCCTCGGTTCGTTCTTCTGGTGGGAACTGAAGGAGATGGTCGGTGACGACAGGGTCGACGATTATGAGATGGTCGGCATCCTCGAAGGCGTCGACGGCGAGAAACTGGCGAGCGTCGCCAACAATCAGGAGATCGGTCGTGGAGCGATGGCGATCACTCGCGCCAACGAGTATCCGTCCGCAACCATGCGCTGGGCCGACCGGCTGTTCGACCCGGTGATGTCCGCACAGGTCAACTGGGGACCGATCGGCGTGACTCTCGAAGAGGACGAAAACGGAATCCTCCAGCAGGTCCCGGCAGCCGCGGGGGAGTCCGAGGGCGAACGTCGTCAGAAGGTCGCCCCTAACGGTCCGAAGATCACCACTCAGAAGGATTTCGAGACCGTGGTCGCACCTGAGCCACGCGCCAAGGAACGGCAGGACCTCGTCGCCGAGTACTACGCACCACATAAAGCGAACGATGCTTACCCGCCGGTGCTGCTGTCCAACGACGAACTCGAGCAGGTGTCCTTCGCCGCCACCGACATCAACACCCTCGTGAAGGAGAAGTTTGCGTCCTGGATCGTGAATGGCTCCGTCAACGACGAGTGGGGCGGGTACATCTCCCAGCTCGAGTCGATGGGCGTCGATGATGTCATCGCCACCTACCAGAGCGCGTACGACCGCTTCCAGCAGGGCGGCAAGTAGCCGGCAGCCGGTGCAGGAGGTCACGCCTCCTGCACCGGCTCCCTCAGCCGGGCACAAATGCCCGGCTGCCCACCAACCCGATACACCAGGAGTTCTCTGTGACCGCGCCCCGCCCCGACGCCACGATCGTCGCCTCCCAGCCCACCAGCACACCGGCACGTCCGGCAGCACACTTCACCGCTGCCACCTCGTGGCTCAACGATCCCAACGGGCTCCTCTACCACGACGGTATCTACCACCTCTTCTTCCAGACCAACCCGCACGCGAACGTCTGGGGCAACCTGTCCTGGGGTCACGCCACCTCCACCGACCTGGTCACCTGGACCGAGCATGACATCGCCATCGCGTACACCGCCGAGGAAATGGTGTTCTCCGGCAGCGCCGTCGCTGACGTCACCAACTCCGCCGGTTTCGCCGGGCCGGGCGAATGCGCTCTCGTCGCTGTTTACACCAGCGCCAAACCGCCTCGAGACGGTCACCCAGGTTCTCAGGCCCAGTCCCTGGCTTACAGCGTGGACGGCGGCGCGACCTGGACCCGCTACGCCGGGAACCCCGTTCTCGACATCGGTTCGGACGAGTTCCGCGACCCGAAGGTGTTCTGGTACGGCCGTGACGACGGGCACTGGGTCATGGTCGCCGTCGAGGCCGTCGCCCGCCAGGTCGTCGTCTACACCTCAAGCAACCTCCGCGACTGGAGCCTGCAATCGCGCTTCGGACCCGCGCACGCCGTCGGCGGCGTCTGGGAATGTCCCGACCTGTTCCCGCTCCGCATCGTTGGCACCAACGAGACCCGATGGGTGCTCGTTGTCAGCCTGAACCCGGGCGGCATCGCTGGGGGTTCGGGTGCCCAGTACTTCGTCGGTGACTTCGACGGTGCGACGTTCACAGCCGAACGTCTCATCGATTCCACTGACCTCGAAGACTACGACTGGCTGGACTATGGCCGCGATTATTACGCACCGGTCTCCTTCAACGACGCCCCGGATGGCCGCCGTCTCATGATCGGCTGGGCCAGCAACTGGCAGTATGCCGGGCACACGCCGACCCACCCCTGGCGATCCGCCATGTCGCTGGTCCGTGAGATCGAACTCGTCCGTAACGCCGGCGGCCGGCTCCGCGTTCGACAGCAACCGGTACTGCCGGTCGGCACTGTCGGCGTAGAGGTGTTCGACGTGACTGTTCCCTGCGGGCGAAGCGACAGGACTGCCGTGGTCCTGAGCGGCGAAGCCGCCTCTGACCGCGTCGTTCTCACAATCGACGGCGACGACAGGAGCATCACGTTCGACCGAACACAGAGCGGCGACGTTACCTTCCACCCGGATTTCCCATCCGTGGACTGGGCGCCGCTGCCTGCGGAATACGCCGGCGAGATCGATATTCGCGTCGTCGTCGATGCTTCGATCGTCGAGGTCTACGCTGCCGGCGGCCTCGTGACCTTCACCGAGCAGGTCTATCCTTCATCTCCTCTCACGCAGCTGCGTGTCGAGCGCCTCGACGCGCCGTAGCGAACGGATCAGAAGGGAGAAGGAGATGAGCGACGACATCACCCCGGTCGCGGCGACTGACGTGCTCGTTGTGGGGGAGACGATCATCGATATCGTCGAACGCGATGGCATCCGGACCGAATACGTCGGCGGATCACCGGCGAACGTTGCGCTGGCCCTCGGACGGCTCGGCCACCCGGTGAGGCTGGTGACCCACATCGGCGGTGACGACCGCGGTCGTCGTGCTCGGGCGCATCTCGCTGCCTCGAACGTGGATGTCATTTCGAGCGTCAGCGGTCGGACACCGACGGCTCTCGCGCACATACAGGCAGACGGTTCTGCGCACTACACCTTCGACATCGCCTGGGACCCTGTGACGCCCGAACTCGAGGTAGCCGCCCACGTGCACATCGGTTCCATCGCCGCATTTCTCTCCCCAGGAGCCGAGAAGGTCAGCCAACTCCTCGGATCGCTCCCGGGCGGGGTCACAAGCAGCTTCGACCCGAACATCCGCCCGACGATTATCGGTGCCCAGAGGGACGTTCTCGAGCAGTTCGAGGCGTTGGCCTCCGGCACGGATGTCGTGAAGCTGAGTGACGAGGATGCGCAGTGGCTTTACCCGACCGTGCCTTCCGCGCAAATGGTGGACCGGCTCTTCGATCTCGGCATACGACTGGCCGTTGTCACCCGCGGAGACGATGGGCTGTTTCTCGCCTCCCGAGACGCCGCCGTCGACGTGCCGGCAGCACGCGTGACGGTCGCCGACACCATCGGTTCAGGGGACTCAGCCATGGGAGCGATCATCGACGGCGTGCAGCGGGAAAATCTTGAAAACCTCTCCACAGGTGCGCTGCGGCGAATCGGGACGTGGGCGGCGACGGTCGCGGGCGTCACAACTTCTCGTCCGGGAGCGGACCCGCCGTGGCTGGAAGAGCTTGCGAGCTCGTCCTGATCAGCTGGGACTTCGCGATGGCCGTTCTGTTGTTCGCCCGCTCGTGATCCTGGTGGCGGCGACACGTTCGGTTTGCGGCGCGGCGAATGCGCTCTGCTCCAGTGCGCGGCGCGTCGCTCCGAATGCGATGATTTGAGCGATGAGCTCTTTGTGGCGCACGTGCCGGGCGAGGATTACGTATCCAGTGATCGCGGCGATGAGGGTGACGGACAGCACCAGGCGGGGGATCATGAGGCTGCTACTCGACGTCACGAAGCACGCGCAGCACGGCATCTGCGGCGATCTGCGGTTGGTCACGATGCACGTAGTGGCCGGCATCCTGCACTTCGGACACGACTCCAGCGGGAGCTAGTCGGGCGAAGTCGGCCTGGCCTTCGATCCAGGCGTCCTCGATGTCGGCGTCCCACATCCGCTGCTCATGGTAGACGTCGGAGTCGTGCCGGAGGATCTCGAAGGGAATGTCCGGCCAGGTGGTGACTCTGTCGACCTCGCGTGAGCTGACGGCCCCGTCCCAGCTGGGGTGGAACTGGGTGAGGTCATATCGATAGGCGAAGGATGAGACGGTCGGGTCGAACAGGACCACGCCTGCGACGTCCTCCGGGTGCTGCCCGACGAAGAGGCGCACGGTGAGTCCTGCGATGCTGTGCCCGACGAGGACGACCGGCTTCGCGATGCCGGCGGCTGCAAGTGTCGCGTTGAGGGACGCTGAGGCTACGCCCGCCGTCATCGGAGCGGTCCCGGTGGATTCACCGACGCCGGGGTAGTCCCATGCGCAGGTCCGGACCGCCGGCCCGAGGGTTTCTCTGAACGGTCCCCAGGTTGTGGAGTCGTCGCCCATGCCCGCCAGGAGGACGACCGTCGTGGTGCCGTCGCCCTGGCAGTCCAGGTGCGCCTGACCTCCCATGACCGGGTAGGTGTTGGTTGCGCACCCGGCGAGGGTCAGCGCGAGAAGGCCGGATGTCAGAAGTGCTTTCTTCATGAGCCTGCCCGTCGTGTACCGGCGCGGACGACCACGGCCGCGACAGCGAGGACCGCCGCCACCAGCACCGTGTTCGCTTCCGTCGGCAGGAGCGCCAGGTACTCCTGTCGTTCGGGCCAGGCGAGGAAGACAACTAAGCCACCGATCGCCAGCGCAGTGACGAGACCACGCATGACAAGACCTCGGGATACTGTCGACCCGACGTGCCAGAGCCATCGTCTTCGCCCGCGGGATGCCTGGACGGTGGTGACGACGAGCATGACGGTTCCGCCGAGAGATATCAGGGCGGCCAGGACAATCATGATCGTGCTCAGCTCGTCCAGAGCTGCATGGGAAACGTCGGTGGTGAAGGTGTCCGAGAGCCCCAGCCACTGGGTCCAGGATCGGAGCGTCAGCCCGGTCGTCTCGGTATCGCTGTTGGTGAGAATGACGATGCCCTCGCCCAATTCGGGAATTATGACCATATTGGTGATCCAACCGGTGTTGTGGCCGTTGTTTCCCGTCGTCGTGAAACCGTGATCCAGGTGACCGTGCAGGTGGCCGAAGCTGACCATTGATCCATCCGGCGCCTCCTGGGGAGCCAACATCGTGTGGACCGACTCGCTCGTGAGCACCCCACGCCCGACCGGCTCCCCGTCGGGACCGGGCATGGTGGCGGCCACAAGAAGAGCCAGGTCGTTGGCTGTCGAGTAGAGCCCGCCCGCGGCCTGTTCGGTCAACCGGTAGTGGGGGAGAGATTCACCCCCGGGGTAGTGGCCGGTTGCCTGATGGGAGACCCTGTCAGGGTCGAACGTGCTGTTGGTCATCCCGAGCGGGTCGAGGATGGCCTCCTGCATGTAGTCGGAGAATCGCTGGCCGGTCACTTCTTCGATCATCAGTTGCAGCAGGGTGTAGCCCGCATTGGCGTAGTTGAATTGCTGACCGGGTTCCATGTCGACGCGCAGGCTCTGCCCGCCGCCGTTGTTTCCGTCGAGGGACTCTTCAATGCTGGGCAGGGGCTGGTCGACGGGCAGGGGGTAGCCGTCCACCCGGTTGAGTCCCGCGGTGTGGTTGAGCACGCGGGCGACCGTCACTCCGCTCGAATCGTATGCCGACGGCGGAAACGCCCACCTCGTGAGATACGTCTCGATCGGCTCGTCCAATGACACTTGTCCGGTTTCCACCAGGTGCATCACCCCCCACGCCGTCAGCGATTTGGAGATGGATGCCACCTGGAAGACGGTGTCGGCATCCACGTCGGCTCCGTCCTCGACCGAGGCGACACCATATCCGCCGGACCACTGCAGCTCGCCGTCGCGAACGACAGCCAGAGCGACGCCGGGTACCTCATAGGCGGCCATGAACAGCGGCTGGTCGCGATCGAGCCGGTCGGTCAACGATGCGAGTTCGGGCGGTTGCGCTGGCTCAGGTTCGAGTGTGATGGGGCCGGCGAGGGCGCTCGATGTCACGACGGCGACCACGACCACCCCGACAAATCGTCTTGCGGTGGCAGTGTTGATGGGCATGAGTGCTCCTAGCTCCCCGGTGTCAGGATGGTCGACGCAGCACGCGGTGTAGACGGCTCCTGGGATGCGGCATTCTCCAGAAGGAAGTCTGTGATCTTCTCAGCCATGACCCTGGATTGGGACCAGTGCAGGTAGTGGGGGCCCTCGAGTTCGACAATCTCGGAGTGGCTCACGTTCTGAAGTTGGTTCTCGTGCAGCTCGAGCCAGTGGGGAATGGTGGCCACGCTTTCGCTGGCAAGGAAGTTCAAAACAGGGAGGTCGTCAGGGTAGGTCATGCCGTAAAGGAATGCGGCGTTGCTGCCCATTCGAGCGGTTTCGTCGGCGACCGCCGCGTTGCCGTAATTCCAGCTCGTCATTCGGCGCATGCGTTCTAATTCGGCTGGGGTGAAGTCGTCGCTTGACGGTTCAGCCAGGCTGGGAGCGATGGAAACGACGGTTCGAACCAAACCGATCGTGGCGAGTACCTTCTCGAAGTTGATGCTTCCGCCAGGCGAGGATGCCGCGCCGGAATTGGCGGCGGGCACGGTGGGATCGATGCCGATCACTGCGGATACTTCGCTCGGGTACCGGTTCGCGTAGTCCAGTGTGTAGAAGCCGGCGATCGAGTATCCCGCCAGAACGTATGGTTTTCCGAGGTCGAGCGAGGACAGGGCATCGTGGAGCTCAGTGCTGATGTTCTTCACCGTCCGTTCGCGTACGCTCGTCTCGCTGTAGCCGTACCCGAAACCCTCGACGACGATGACGTCGTACGAGCTCAGCTCTCGGATCAGGGGCGCGAAGTCCAGCGCGGGCGCGATGGTGCCCAGACCGCTGAGCAGCACAAGCGGTTGTGCGCCTTCGGTGCCGGCACGGTACACGTTGACCGCGCCACCGGCGACCTTCACGAGATCGCCGTATCGGGCAATGCTCGACCTCTCCTGATGCTCCAGGAACGAGTTGGCCGCGGTGGATGCCAGTGTGATTCCCAGCGCAGTGGCAGCGATGACGCCGGTGATTCGAAGTGTGCGCCGGAATCGCTTTTCCGATATTCGCTGCGTTTCAGGGCTCGTGGTGCTCGATTGCTGACGACTGACTCGTGACATGGGGAGGTTTCCAGACTGGGGGATGTTCGGATGACGTAAGGGTTCGTTGAAACGCGGGCTGTTCGCCCGGATGACGGGACCGACGATGGAGGAAACTTTTGGAGGACGCGGGGTCCCATTTCGTCACACTGGGGATATATTCACCGTAGGGTTCGACATCCGTACCCCCTAGGACACGTCGTTGACGATCTCGGCCACCCCGCGCCCCAGCAACCTCGCCAAGGGGGCACCGTGCCCGAGCACGACATCGTGATCGTCGCGTTTCCGTTCGGCCAGATACTCGACGTCAGTGGCCCGATGGAGGTCTTTTCCACCGCATCCCGGTTTCTCCCGATCCCCCCGTATCGCACACAGGTGGTCAGCGCCAAGGGTGGAGCGGTGCGCTCCACGAGCGGCATGGAGTTTCTGACCACGGCTATTGCCGATGTGGTCGGTCCCATCGACACGCTTGTGGTCGCTGGGGGGCGTGACATTCACGACGCGAGCGATGACGAGCACCTCGTGCGCCACATCGGTCGGCTCGCAGCCGGTTCACGCAGGGTCACCTCGGTGTGTTCCGGAGCGTTCCTCCTCGCCGCCGCCGGGCTCCTCGACGGAAGACGCGCCACCACGCACTGGGCTGACTGCGTGTTACTTGCCAGCGACTATCCGCTCGTCGCCGTCGAACCCGACGCCATCTACGTTCACGACGATAACGTGTGGACCTCGGCCGGCGTCACGGCCGGCATCGACCTCGCCCTTGCCCTGGTGGCCGACGACCACGGTCGGCGGGCTGCTGTGGACGTGGCGCGACAACTGGTTGTCTACCTTCGGCGATCGGGCGGGCAGGCACAGTTCTCGGCGGTGCTTGCGGCGCAGTCCAGCGACTACGAGCCCGTGCGTGACGTGCTCACGTGGCTCACTGACAATCTCACTGCGGACCTGTCGATTCCCGCCCTCGCGCTGCGCGCCAATTTGTCCGATCGCCAGTTCAGCCGGGTGTTCAAAGCCGAGGTCGGTATCACACCGGCGGAGCACGTCGAAGCGGTACGGATGGAGGCCGCTTGCCGGCTCCTTGAAACGACCACCAAGTCGATGGAGCAAATTGCGACAGCTTGCGGATTCGGTGTCCCGGAAACAATGAACCGCGCATTCAGACGACGGCTGAACACCACTCCGGGTGAGCATCGTCACCACTTCGGCGCGGCCTAGACAGCCCTGAGGCGCTCCGGGCACGCCGCAGTCGCCCGATCAACCAACCGGTCAGTAATGCTAGATGACGTTGACGGCATCGAGGTAACGCGAGGCGAGTTCGGCGTCCCCTGTGATGTCGACGTCCGCATCGCGCCAGGCCGAGCGCTGTGTTCCCCAGTCGGGGAATGTGATGGCGGGGGCGGTGATGCGGGCGGCTGGTGCCCGGTTGCCGGGCACCGCGAGGCCGTCGGTGTCGACCCACCAGCTGCCACCGCCTGGGCCGGTGAGGGTGAGGATCAGGCCGGCGTCGAGCCCGGATACGGGGGACTGTGCGGTCTGGTTGTTGAGAACCGCGGTCATCCAGGCGAGCACGGCGCGCATCCGGTCCGCATCGGTCGATGGCGTCTTCTTGCCGAGTGCGGGCGACATGTCGTGGCGGCGGTGGGTGTGGAGGTCGAAAATGAGGGCACCGCCCACGAGCAGAGCCATCGGGTACGTCCCGAGTTCGTTGAGTTTCATGGGCACCGCGCGTAGCGGGGTGTGTCGCACGACGGCGAGCATGCGGGCTGCGGTGCGGGTGGCGGTCTCGAACTCTGCCAGCACCTGCGCTCGGCTCCAACCGCGGCGCCCCCGAACGGGTCCCTCGTTGACGACCTCGAGGCTCGGCTGGCAGGCGGCGTGGATGCCCGCGGGACTGTACATGTTGTGGGCGGTGGATCCAATGTGGCCGACCACGTCGGCGATGCTCCACCCGGCCGCTCTGCTGGGTGCGTTCCATTGCATCGGGGTGAGCGAGTTCGCGAAGTCGAGCATCACCGTGCTCTCGGCGCGGAATGCGTCGTGGAGGTTCTTGAGGTCGGGTTTGGGGAGGCGGTTGGCCAGGGTCGCTCTGCTTGCGTGGGATTCTCGTGAAGATCGTGCGGTTCTCCGATGGAGCTCGAGGGTGCGGAGGCAGGTCGCAGGCTACGGGCAGTGCGGGGTGCGTTGACCGCGAGGCGGTGAGCGGAATGTCGGCAACGGGGTGGCCCGTTGCAGCGTCAGTTCGAGGTGCGGATGGCTGCCACCGCCGCGTCATAAAGATCGAACAGCGGGGTCGAACCCCGCTGTCGCAACCACTCCTCGGTTGCCGCCTGCAGACAGGTGATGGCCGACCCGACGATTGACCTGGCTTGGAGGCCGCGCGTGTCAGAGGTGGGGAGGCGCGGTTCGATCAGCGGAGCGAGCAGGTCGGTCCATCGCGCCTGTTTCTCGGCGTGGCCGGCCCGCAGGGAATCGTTGTCGAACAACAGTGAAACGATCTCGAGCCGGTTCTCACGGCTGGCCTCGATCTCGTCGAGCATCTCGAAGGCGCGGCGCAGCGACACCCAGACGTCTTCATCTGCCGGGCGGGCTGCCAAACGCTCCGCAATGACTTCGCCTTGCTCGGAGAGGCCGCTGAGTGCCAGATCCTCTTTGGTGCGGAAGTAGTTGAACAAGGTGCGGCGTGAGACTCCGGCAGCTATGGCGACCTCGTCGACGGTCGTCTCGTCGAATCCCTTCTCGGCAAACAACTTCATCGCGGTCTGTGCGAGAAGGGTGCGTACGACGGCTCGGGTCTGCAATCGGAGAGAAGACGAGGAGTTTGCCATGCACTCAAGGTACAGCAGTGCAACGCAGGAGACAATTTGCACGCAGTGCAGTGATGTGCATAGAGTGTGGGCATGAATAACATCGACTTCACCACACAGACCGTCATCGTCACCGGAGCCAGTTCCGGCTTGGGCGCTGAGTTCGCCCGCCAGCTCGCAGCCCGCGGCGCCAACCTCGTTCTTGTCGCCCGACGCGAAGACCGACTGAAGGCCCTCGCGGAAGAACTCACCCGCCGCGACGGCGTAACCGTCACAACCATCGCCCGCGGACTTGACCGGCCGGATGCCGGGCGCGCCCTCCGCGCCGAACTCGAGTCACGCGGAATCTTCGCCACCGGCCTCGTCAACAACGCAGGCTTCGGCACCCACAATCTCTTTGGGGCGGAAGACCCCGAACGGCTGCAGCAGCTCATCACGCTGAACATCGGCGCGCTCGTCGACCTCAGCCACGCATACTTCGACATTTTCGCGAAGCAGAAGACCAGCATTCTGATCAATGTCGCGAGTCTGCTCGGCTTCATGCCGACCCCGTACCTCAGCGTGTACGGCGCATCGAAGGCGTTCGTGCTGAGCTTCACCGAGTCGCTCTGGGAGGAGGCCCGCGGAACCGGCCTCCGCGTGCTGGCTATTTCTCCCGGAGCCATGAAGACGGAGTTCTTCGACGCCGCCGGCAGCCAGGCCGCCGACTACGGTGCCCGTCGTGCCCGCCCCGAGGACGTCGTGAAGACCGCCATCGACACCGTCGAGAAGCGTTCGCACCGTCCCTCGGTGATCACCAATGGCCGCCCGCTAGCCCTCGCGGCGCGCTTCCTGCCGCGTAGCGCGATCGTGCGTTTCATGGGCGTCACCATCCGCCGCGGCAACCGCTGAAATCGAGTCGGACCCAATCTGACGGACCTGCTTCCAGGATGTCGGTCCTATCGCGCGGTGTACGTCTCCACGGCGGACGAAGCGGAGAAGCCGGCCTGCACGCCACCGCCTGCCACCGTGATTCTGTTTCCGGTGAGGATCGGGAAGATGCCGTGCCTGGCGGTCAGCATCGGGGTTCCGATGCGCCAGGTGTTCGTCGCCGGATTGTAGATGTCGACTCGGGAGTAGACATTCCGATTGGTGGCACCGGCCCCGTTCTGCGTCTCGCCGCCCATCACGTACATCTCACCGCCGAAGAACACCGACTTTCCCATCCCGCCACGAGCCTGAGGGAGTGCTGCGAGCCCTGATCCGGCCGTGGCGCTGGAGCGCCACGCGTTTGTCGCCGGGTCGTAGACCTGCAGGGTGTTGAAGCCGTTTGCCACCGTGTTGCCGTCGCCGCTACCGGAGCCGCGACCGCCGGCCACGAAGAGCCGGGAGCCGTCGGTGCTGGATGCGGCGTGGTTGCGACCCTGCGGCATCGCGGCCAGCTCCGCCCACGTGTTGGTCGCGGGGTCGTAGCTCGCCGTGCGATTCGTCGTGACCGACCCGATGATGCCGCCCGCCACATAGACGCGCCCACCGATGAGGGCGGACGAACTGGATCCGGCGGCGAACGGCATGTCCCGCCCTAGAGTCCAGGCGTTCGTCGCGGGATCGTAGACCTGCACCTTGCCCGCTCCGGATCCCAGACCGCCGAGGAGGTAGAGCTTGCCGTTGACGACCTCGGCGGCGTGGTGGTGACCGACGAACGGACGGATGGGCAGATTGGTGCGCCACACGCCGGTCGCCAGGTCAAGCGCGAGGGTCGCGTTGCTGCTCTCGCCGACGAGGTAAAGCGAAGACCCGATGCGCCCCCCGGCGACCTCGCCGAGCGCGACGGGCATCGAGGGACCGGTCTCCCAGCGCGCGGCGAAGCGCCCCGCATAAGTGCTCGTTGCGAGGCTGCCCCCTGTGAGGTAGACCACGCCGTTGATGAGTCCGGCTACTGCGGTCTTGCGGCCTCCCGGAAGCGAGGGAAGCTTCGACCAGGTGTTGCTGTCGGGTGAGTAGACCGTCACATCGCTGCTCGCCGTGTTGCCCGGGTTGGTGCCGCCGAGCACGAGGATCTGTCCGTCGCGCACCACGCTCACGATATGGCTGCGAGCCTTGGGCAGGCTCGCCACTTTGGTCCAGGCATTTGTGGCCGGATCGAACCGATGGACGTCCGACTGCAGGCCGGTGTTCTCGTTTTCGTTGTGCTGCCCGCCGATCGCGTAGACCTTGCCGGCGACGGTCGCTCCAGCGAGGTGATTGCGCGGATTGGGCAAGGGTGCGCGAGCGCCCCAGGTTGTTCCGTTGTCGAGGTTCAGTACCCAGTGGTCCGGCTGGTCCGGGTCGGCCGTCGAACCGGCGACGCGGCTGGTGCCGCCGAAGAAGTGCAATTCGCGCCCGACGATCGCTGCGGCGCCAGCGCCCCGTGGCGCAGGCAACAGTGGTCCGCGCGTGTAGGTACGACTGACAGTGTTGTATTTCCACACGCTTCGGGTTGACGGCCCTGGGTGGTTGTCGACGTACCCGCCGACGAGCCAGACGGTGCTGCCGTCGGCGACGACGGCTGAGTGTGTCAGCTCCTCCGGCAAATCAGGGAGCTGCGACCAGGTATTCGCGGCCGGGTCGTAGACGTCGCTCCTGGCTGTGGTGGTGGTACCGGTGTAAAACCCTCCGAACACGTAGAGTTTGCCGGCCACAACGGCTCCCTGACCCTCAGAGCGCGCGATCGGTGACTGCGCGCGCGTGTCCCAGGTGAACGGGGTGGGATCGCCGGCCGGGGGCGCAGGCGGCGGCGGGGGAGGCGTAGTGCCGCCGGAGGGTGAAACCACGGTGATCGCCGCGACCGATGGCTGGTTGATTTTCGCTGTGAACGCGATGTCGAGCTTGCCGTCCGAGACGGGGACCGAGAACGAGCGGGTCGTGGCCGTCATCGCGCCCACCGTAGCGAAGATGTCGAAGTCGACCAGCTCGGTGGCGCCCCCTTCGAAGTTCACGCTGAAGACTCGCTTGCCTGCGCCACCGGGACCGCCCCCGGTCGCCCCGTGGTAGATCTCGGCGAAGTGGAGCGTTACGGTGTGCGTTCCGGAGGCGCTGACCGGGATCGAATAACTGAACCCGCCGAGATTCTGGGTCGCGCTGCGCTCGTTGAGGTAGATCGCGTCGTCGGTGGTTCCCGCGATGGCCGTCACAGCGGGGTTGGAGTACGACTTGCCGCCGGAGAAGTTCGCGTCCGCTGCCCAGGTCGAACCGCCCGTGGTGACCGCGCCGCCACCGGTATTCCAGCGCAGCGCCGCCGCCGGCATGGGTGGCGGTTCCGCGATGTTGTTGATCGTGAATGTCGTCTCCCCGGTGAGTACGTCCCCATCGGTGTAGGTCACCCGAGTGGAGATCGTGTGGGAGCCCTCGCTGATTTTCGTCGTATCGAACGAGTTTGCGGTGGTCGCGGTGCCGCCCGCGAAGTCGTAGGGGGCCACGCGCTCGACCTGGCGCGGTCCGCCGGTCATCGACGAGTTGTTCAGCCAGAACTCGACGACGCTGACGCCGGCCTGTTCCGGGAAGAACGGGTAGATCGAGCCCTTGACCGCCGCGCCGCTGAGAGAGGCCGCTCCTGAGCGGTTGGCCGTGGAACTCACGAGCAGCGACGGCAGATCGCCCTCGTGCGCAGCGACCGGTTGGGGCGCGGCCACGACAAGGGTCGCTGCGACGGCGACTGCAGCGAAAAGGGCGACGATGCGCCGTCGGGCTCCTTGCCCGTCGGCGTGGATGGGCAGTGTATGGAACGGAGCTGGCGACATCGACGTCTCCTCAGGTTCGGGTACCCGCGACCTCGCACGGACCGTCTAGGGACACGGCTGGCGAAGCGTGGCTCGCACGTTACTCCCTACCCGGGCGCGAGCGCGAGGGGGTCTCCACGATTGGCGTCCAGTGCTGCACTTTCATCCCGAGTGCTGCAGATAGAACTGCAGCACTCGGCTGACCCACCCGCATGGCCCAGTACCCCGCGAACGAGGCGTCGCCAGAGTCGTGCTGCAGGTGCGAGACTGTGTACCGGACTGTGGGGATCCGCGGTCGCTGACGTTTTTCCCGATCCGCATCGACCGACAGGAATTCCCCATGACCGATCCGCTCTTCCGATCGACGTTCGGGATCCGGGGTCGTCTGAGTCGGGGGCGTTCGGTGGCACCGCGCGCGGCACGGCCGAAGCGCACACTCCGGGCGACAGCCGTGCTCCTCCTCGCCGTCCCTGCGCTCGTCGGAGCCGCAGCGCTTCCCGCTCACGCGATCGCACCGACAGCGCTCCCCGGGGCAGTTCCCGCCGCTGTCAGCACCGACGGAAACTACATGCACGACGCAAACGCCCAGTGGCTCCGTCCCGTTCCCGGACGGGTGACGTCGAAGTTCGGGCCTCGGCCGATCATCTGCAACCCGGCCGGATGCTCGTCGACGATCCACGAGGGGATCGACTTCGGTTCACCGTGCGGCACAGCGATCAAAGCCGTCTCACCCGGGGTGGTGACCTTCTCCGGTGACGGAGGTGCATTCGGGCAGCGGGTCATCGTCGACCACGGGGCCGGCGTCTCATCCGTCTACGGTCACGCTCAGGTCGGCTCGCTCAAGATGAAGGTCGGCCAGCAGGTCAAGGCGGGCACCGTGGTCGCCAACGTCGGAGCAACCGGCGTCGCCACGGGCTGCCACCTCGACCTCAAGATCCGGGTCGGCGGCGTCTTCGTGGATCCGGCGCCGTGGATGGCGTTCCGCGGGGTCACGCTGTACTGACCCAGGCGGTCGGCCGAACGAACGGATCTGATCCGCCGGCCGGATGGTCCGGCCGGCGAATCACGGTCAGTCGTCGCTGTCGTCTGCTGAGCCAGAGGCATCCTCTTCTGCATCTCCGATGAGGAGGCAGAGTCCGGCGTACGGTTCGAGATGAACCGAGAAGCTCTCCAGGTCGTCGACGCGCCCGATCTCGAGACCGGACTCGGCGTCGATGACCGGTCGGCGAGCGATCAACGATGAGGAACGCACAGTTCCTTCGATCGATTCACCGGTGAAGTTCAGCACCGTGACCTGGATCTGGGCGTCGTCGAGCGTGGTGTCTCCACCGTCGAGACGGTGGACCATCACGAGCATGCCCGGGTGCGCCACATCGGGAATGTCGAGCTGGCTGCCCACATCGATGCCGAGCGCCGAGCGGATCGACAGGATACGAGACACCGAGGTGGCGAATGAGCCCTCGTCGGCGAGCTGCGTCGGCAGCGATCCGTAGAGCGATCGCCCGCGCGGCATTCCCGAGCTCGACACCGTGGCGTCGGGGTCGACGTCCATGAGGTCGTGGGCACCGCGGTGCACCCAGCGGGTGTCTCCCTCGGCGATGAGGTCCTGGACCTCGGCCGCCGGGAGCGGGAGCATGCCGAGAAGATCCCACGCGGAGAGAGCGAAGACGCCCGGCTGCCACGCGTTGAACATGACGAGAAGCAGGTGAGCGCGCCGGATCGAGTCGACGTGGTCCTCGGTGATCGCATCCAGGGTGGTGTGCCCCTGCGTGGCCGCGATGACGGATGCCGTCGTGCAGGCGATGCCGTTCGTCGTGAACACGAGGTTGTAGTCCGCAGCTTCTCCTGTGAGCGTCTCGAGCAGGTCGCCCCGGATGGTCTCGGCCAGTTGCGCTCCCGTCATCTCCTGCTCGCGGAACGGGTACAGGTCCGCACGGTGCAGCGTCGCCCAGTGAACGAGTTCGTAGGTGAGCTCGTCATGGTTCTGCATGGCGTGGACGAGTCCTACCGGGTCGACGCCGGTTGTGAGCGAGGTGCGGAGCGTCAGGCGCAGGAACTCGGTGTCGCCGACCGCCAGCGCGTGCTGGTAGGCCGGACGGTTGATGAAGTCATACGACAGGTCGGCACCGACACGGCCGGTGTCGCGGATGTCTTCCATCGTGAGATTCAGCTCCTGGAACGAGAAGCCACCGACCTTGCGCACCATTCCGGCGATGAGGTGGTTGGCCGCTTCGGAGAGCGGATGCCCCTCCGACCAGGCGGGCGAACCTTCGATGCTCTTCTCGACACCGAGGAAGCCGTTCGCGTCGAGACGCAGGGCGCTCGACCCGAGGTCGCCCAGGGAGTGCAGGGCATCGCCGATGACGAGCCGCATCCCGGCGAATGTCGGGTCCAGCCAGTTGATCGACGGCTGTCCCTGCTTGAAGTAATGCAGGTAGACCCAGCGGCGCGTCCTGCCGTCTGCTCCGAGCACCGGAGCTGTGACGCTCCAGTTGGTCTCCTTGGTACCGGGGGAGTAGAAGATGACCCGCTGCAGCTGGCCGATGATGTAGCCGAGATCCGCGAGGCGGGCTTCCGTCGACACGTCAAGGTTGACGGAGTCGCGCCCGTCGGGAACGGGAGGCAGTTCATGCCAGTCCTCTTCGGGAATCTCGACCATATGGTAGATACCCGGGTAATCCTTGTAGCCCATCTCAGCCAGACGGAAGTCTGCGCCCTTGCCGGTGTGGCCGGGGACGATATCGTCGATGACGCTGCCGCCGTGCTGGTCTGCGACATCGGAGAGCTGCCGGAACTCGTCTTCGGAGCCGAACGCCGGATCGATCTGCGTGCTGATCCTGTCGAAGTGGCCGTCGACGCTGGCGGTGCTGGCCCAGCCGGTGATGCCACCAGCTTGCTTCACCGGCCCGGTGTGCACGGCCGTGATGCCGATTTTCTCGAAAGCCTCCCACAGCGCGTCGTCACCGAGCGCTGCGAGGTAGGACTGGCCACCGGTGATCAGCGAGATGGGGTACGCAGTGAACCAGACGGATGACACCCGGATGGCTCGGCGAGCGTCCGGTCGGGCGTACGGGTTCCGCCACATGCTCGGCTGACCGGACAATCCACGGCCAAGAACCTCGGCATCTCGCAGCATGGACTGGCGGGTGAGCCATTCCACATAGGACGGGTTCGACGCGTCAGCGGATCGCGGGTCGGAGAACGACCGGCGGATGCTGCTCGCTCGCATGTTGGAGCGCGGACGCAGACGTTTCGGTCTGGCCGGATAGAGATCCTCGTCGTAAGTGATCTCGATCGGCTCGATCTCCGGTTCGTCAGTCATCGTGTGGTGTTCCTCTGGTCCGGGGCGTACGGAGCGGCGGTCGACCGTCCCGCGGTTCCGAGTATGCCTGCTATCTGCGCTAATCGGTAACGGAGCGCCGCCTGTGGTGTCGAAGCCGCCCGTGGTGTAACGGCCGCATCCCCGTACCGTGCCGGTTATGCGAGTCGGATATTGTTGTGTCCTGTGCGTGATCAGTTGTGACTCGTACCTCACGACACGCCGGAACGCCCGAGGCGCTGTGGCTCAGTGGGACCCGAGTCCGAACCTGAAAGGTCACTCCATGGCCGCCCCATCCGCTGTCACCCCGGTGCCCGGAGCGCTGCTTCGATGACGGGATCGCCGCTCGTCCTGGTTGTCGAGGACAACGCCGACCAGCGTGACCTGCTTCGACTGAATTTCGAGCGAGCCGGATGCGTCGTCGTGGTCGCCGAGTCGGCGGAGGTGGCAACGCTCGCGTATCGCGCGCACGCCCCGGCACTCGCCGTCGTCGACCTGTTCCTGCCGGGCATGGACGGGCAGGCCTTCGTCGATCAGCTCAGGAGCGAACAACCGGACTGCGCCATCGTGGTGACGAGCGTGCTCGACCCGACGGAGTACCCCGAGTCCGACGGTGCGCTTCCCAAACCGTTCACCCGCGCGCAGGTCGAAGCGGTCCTCGAAGAATGTCTGCCGAGCTGGAGGACGATGTGACCTCACCGACCAGGCTCCCCCGGGTGGTCATCGCCGACGACGACGCTGACATGCGGATGCTCGTCGGTATCGCCGTACGCAAGGCCGGTTGTGAACTGGCTGCCGTGGCATCCGATGGTGAAGAGGCATGGCGGGCGATCACCGAGCAGCATCCTGACCTCATCGTGCTTGACGTCTCGATGCCCGGCATGAGTGGGTTGGAGGTCTGCCGGCTGGTCAAGAACGATCCGACCCTCTCGGACATCCCCGTCCTGCTGCTTTCCGCCGGGGTCAGCGGCCCGTCCCGTGATGCGGGAGTCGCGGCAGGTGCAGACGACTTCATGCCGAAACCATTCAGTCCTCGGCTACTCGCCGAGAAGATCATCACCCTCTCCGCCGGACGGAATCGGGCGGAGTGAAATCGCTTTTCGCGAAGATCGGCGCGTTGATCAGCGTCAATCAGCCGAGCCCGCTGCTCAAGCACGTTCCGACGGTCATCGCACTCGTCGTCGCTGTACTGGTCACGCTCTTCGAGCAGAACGTGCCGGTGACGCAGCCCGTCGCGTTCGTCGGTTCGATCCTCGTCGGCACCTTCTCCGTCGTGCTGGCGTATGCGTTCGGCCGTCGACCGGTGTCGCGGGAGTGGGCAACAGCGGTTCCCCTCGCGGCGCTCTTGGCCATCGCCCTGCTTCGGGTGGGTACCGGGGGAGCGTCGTCGCTGTTCTCCTCGCTCATCATTCTGCCGGTGATCTGGATCGCCGCCGAGGAGGGACGGCGGTGGATTGCCGTTGCCGGCCTGGGCACGGCCGTGGCAGTCATGATGCCGTTCATGATGCTCGGTGAGGTGCCCGATAGTCAGACCGAGTGGGTGCGCGGGATCATCGCGCCATTCGTCTTCACCGTCGTCGCTGCGGTCATCAACGAGATGTCGCGACAGAACCGTGTCCAGTTCGCATCCATCCACGCTCTGGCAGAGGAACGCGAGAGAAGCCTTACCGATGCTCATGAACAGTCCGACCGACTGCACCTGTCTGGCCTCGAACTCCGCAAGGCGAACGAACTCTCCGGCAGCGTGCTCGATGCGGTCACCGTCCAGGCGATCATCGGGACCGACCTGCGCGGGATGATCACCGTGTGGAACCCCGGCGCCGCTGCCATGCTCGGGCGTTCCGCCGACGACACGATCGGGCGCACATCGATCCTCGATCTTCATCGGGAGGACGAGCTTGAGTCGCGTTCGCGGGAACTCAACTACCCTCCGGGTGCGACCGTCCTCAATCCCGGCTTCTCTGCGCTGGTGGAGTCCGCACGACTCGGGATCGGCGAGATCCACGACTGGACCTACCGCCGCAGCGACGGATCCGAGTTTCCGGTCGAGGTAGCGGTCACCCCTCGCATCGACACCACCGGAGCATCCACCGGTTACATCTTCGTCGCAACCGACATCACCGACTCCGTCGAAGTCTCCCGGTTGAAAGACGAATTCGTCGGGCTGGTGTCCCACGAACTTCGGACGCCGCTCAGCTCGATCCTCGGCTATCTCGAGCTGATGAAGGACGAAGACGGGGCGCCGCTTTCTGCCACGCAGCAGCTCTACCTCGGCGTCGCCGAACGGAACGCTCACCGCTTGCTCGGTCTGGTCGGCGATCTGCTGTTCACGGCGCAGGCAGGGTCAGGCGGATTCCCGCTCACCGTGGGCGACGTAGCCGCGGGGGAGCTCGTCACGAGCGCTGTCGATTCGGCACGCCCGATGGCCGAGGCTGCGGGAGTTCGCCTCACCGCTCAGGGTGCATCGAGTCCACTGGTGATCAGTGGTGATCGAGGTCGGCTGGGGCAGGCCGTCGACAATCTGGTGTCGAACGCGATCAAATTCACGCCACGGGGCGGCACCGTGAGGGTCGGTCTCGTCGAGCCTTCCGGGCGGGGACCGCTGGAGATCACCATCAGCGACACCGGGATCGGCATACCGGCCGCCGAGCTGGATCAGCTGTTCACCCGGTTCTTCCGGGCGACGACGGCAACCGCCAACGCGGTACCCGGTGTCGGGCTCGGACTCGTCATCACCAAAGCCATCGTGCAGGCGCACGGAGGAGAACTGGATGTCGCGAGCGTCGAAGGAGACGGGACCGTGTTCACGATGCGGCTGCCATCGACGCCCGCGTGACGTCGCCGGTCTAGATGTCGAGCGTGTCGCCGGGAGCGAGAGGATAGAACTCGCCGTCGTTCTGCTCCGTCGCCCACGTGATCCGGGCGTTTGCCATCTCTTTTCCTGCCTTCGAGAGGGTCATCTCGTGTGTCGGGAAGCTCCGCTTCGGTTTCACGGCGAGCACGTAATCCATGACGTCGCCGATCTTCAACCAGGGTGCGCCGGCCGGAACCGCGTGGACGTCGACGGCGACCCCGACCGGAACCGTGTACGAGTCGCCGCCGTAGTAGACAGAACCATTGACGAGAACGCCCACATTGTCGACGACCGGGATGGTCTCGTGAATCACGGCGTGCTTCTCGCCGAAGAACTCGAGGGTGAACGGACCGACGTCGACCACGTCGCCCGCCTTGACCACCCGAACCGGAACAGTTCCCGCCGCAGCGGCCACGCCAGCAGGGCCGAAGATCTGGGCATCAGGGTTCTTGCCGAGAATGCGGTCGAGCTGTTCGGGAGTCCAGTGGTCGGGATGCTCATGGGTGATCACGATTGCGACGGTCTGTGCGGCTTCGGTGATCGCCGTTGTGAACGAACCGGGGTCGATGAAGAGTTTCCGTCCGTTTTCTTCGAGGATCAGGGCGGCGTGTTCCAGCTTGGTCAGTCTCATGCTGACGAGCTAACCCCGTGCGCCGGTCGCTTTCAAGGCGACGCGCAGGCCTTGACAGCGGTGCCATACTTCACTGGTGAAATCGAGCCGTCACATCGCTGTGGCCATCAATCCGACCGCGTCGTTCGGCCGTACCCGTGACGTCGGACCGACCGTGGTCTCCGCCCTCTCGGCCGCCGGATTTCGCGTCACGGTGCTTCAGGCGGTCAACGCTGAACTGCTGCGCGCCGGCATCGCCCGAGCGATCGACGACAGCATCGAGGCCCTCATCGTCGTCGGAGGAGACGGGATGGTCAGCCTGGGAGTCAACGTCATCGGCGACAGCGGGGTCGTTCTGGGCATCGTCCCGAGCGGAACGGGCAACGACACCGCCCGCGGGCTCGGTATCCCGACCGACGACACCACCTCGGCCATCCGGATGCTCCTGCACGCCCTGGCACGCCCCGCTCGGAGTATCGACGTCGGCCTGATCAGCCACGGGGTCGTCCAGACCCGGTTCACCGGCGTGGTCTCGGCCGGCTTCGACGCCCTCGTCAACGATCGGGCGAACTCCTGGCATTGGCCGCGCGGCAAGAGCCGGTATACGTTCGCGCTGCTCCGTGAACTCGTGTCGCTCGCCCCGCGCAGATACGAATTGACGATAGACGGCCGCCCCCTCAGTATCGACGCCGTTCTCGTCTCGGTAGCGAACAACGTGTCGATCGGCGGGGGCATGAGAATCGCGCCGGACGCGCACATCGACGACGGCGTGCTCGACCTGTTCACCGTCGCTCCACTCAGCCGGTTGCGGCTGCTCCGCTTCTTTCCGAAAGTATTCTCTGGCACGCATACCGAGCTCGACGTGGTGTCTTTTTCATCGCTCAGACGCATCAGGATCGACGCCCCAGGGGTGGTCGCGTACGCCGACGGGGAGCGGATCGGGGCGCTTCCGATCGAGGTCGAAATTCTGCCGGGAGCGCTCCTCGTTCTCGGCCCTGAGCCAATTTGATCGGCGCCGATTCGTGTGCCATACTCGAACACGTTGTTTCCGGCCCCATCGTTTAGCGGCCTAGGACGTCGCCCTCTCACGGCGGTAACACGGGTTCAAATCCCGTTGGGGTCACAACACACCCGGCTCCCTTGAAAAAGGGAGCCGGGATTTTTTGTTTCCGCCCATCGCGCCGCACTGCGTCGCAGTATCTGCGCCGTATTGTTGCGAATGTGTAAATCCCGCGCCATCAGACGCGAAGAGCCACACATGCTGCATCGTCCTGTGCTAGTAAGAGAACACACCAAGCACTGCGGCGCGGCAGGACACTGTCTTCTCGCGCCCTCTGTCCGCACATTCACAGAAGGGGAGACGGATATGGCATCCGCATCCACCAACGGCAGGCGCATCGCAACGGTCACAGCAGCATTCGCTGTCACCACCCTCGCGATCTCCGGCTGCGCAGGCACCTCGGGCAACAACTCATCAGGCGAAGGCGCGTCGTCGATCACCATCGGTACCACCGACAAGGTCACGACTCTCGACCCGGCAGGCTCGTACGACAACGGCTCGTTCGCCGTCATGAACCAGGTGTTCCCGTTCCTCATGAACACGCCGTACGGCAGCCCGGACGTCGAGCCCGACATCGCCGAGACGGCCGAGTTCACGGCGCCGACCGAGTACACCGTCACTCTCAAGGAGGGGCTGACGTGGGCAAACGGCAACGAACTCACCTCGAGCGACGTGAAGTTCTCGTTCGACCGCCAGCTGGCGATCGCCGACGAGAACGGTCCATCCTCCCTGCTCTACAACCTCGACAGTGTCGACACCCCTGACGACACCACCGTGGTGTTCAACCTCAAGCAGGAGAACGACCAGGTCTTCGCCCAGATCCTGTCGAGCCCTGCGGGCCCCATCGTCGATGAAGAGGTCTTCGCAGCAGACGCACTCACCCCAGACGATGAGATCGTCGACGGTGAAGCATTCGCCGGCCAGTACACGATCGCGAGTTACGACTTCAACAACCTGATCTCGTACAAGGCGAACCCCGACTACGAGGGTCTTCTTGGTGCCGCCGAGACCGAGACGGTCAACGTGAAGTACTACGCCGAGTCGTCGAACCTCAAGCTCGCCGTGCAGGAGGGCGACATCGATGTGGCATTCCGCAGCCTCAGCGCTACGGACATCGCCGACCTCGAGGGCAACGATGACGTGACGGTCCACCAGGGCCCTGGTGGAGAGATCCGCTACATCGTCTTCAACTTCAACACGCAGCCGTTCGGCGCGACGACCGCTGAGGCCGACCCGGCCAAGGCCCTCGCCGTCCGTCAGGCGGTCGCAGACCTCATCGACCGCGAGGAGATCGCAGACGAGGTCTACAAGGGCACATACACCCCGCTCTACTCGTTCATGCCTGAAGGCCTGACCGGCGCCACCACGGTGCTGAAGGACCTGTACGGCGACGGCAGCGGAGCGCCCTCCGAAGAGAAGGCAGCGGAGCGGCTCGAAGCCGCCGGCATCACCGAGCCCGTCGAACTGAACCTGCAGTACTCGAACGACCACTACGGTCCGTCGTCTGGCGACGAGTACGCGCTCATCAAGTCGCAGCTCGAGGCATCCGGACTGTTCACGGTCAACCTGCAGACCACCGAGTGGGTTCAGTACTCGAAGGATCGCTCGAGCGACGTCTACCCGGCGTACCAGCTGGGTTGGTTCCCGGACTACTCCGACGGTGACAACTACCTGACACCGTTCTTCCTCATCGAGAACTTCCTGGCGAACCACTACGCCAACCAGGAAGTCAACGACCTGATCCTCGAGCAGGCATCGACTGTCGACCCCGATGAGCGCGCGAGCGTGTTCGAAGAGATCCAGGCGAAGGTTGCCGAGGACCTCTCGACGGTGCCGTACCTCCAGGGATCTCAGGTCGCCGTTGCCGGAGCAGACGTCGACGGGGTTACCCTCGATGCGTCGTTCAAGTTCCGTTACGCACCCCTGAGCAAGTAAGCAACCCGGTCGGAGAACCTCTCCGACTCCCCGTGCAGGGTGACCGGCTGTGGCCGGTCGCCCTGCACACACCTTTGTGATTGGCAGGTTGACCGCTGAGTTCCCTCACCATCCCGGCGTCGAACGGGAAATCAACGCCCGCACGGACGCCAGCGCCCCCGCGTACCCGGAAGGCTTCAGGCGGAAGTCTCTGGCGTTATCTCGTCATCCGGTTCCTGCTCATCATCCCCACTGTCTTCATCCTGGTCACGCTCGTCTTCATCCTGATGCGCACGACCGGTGACCCGATCACTGCAGCACTCGGCGATCGTCTGACCGCCGACCAGCTCGCCGAGCGTGTCGCGGCGGCCGGCTACGACCGGCCCATCTTCGTTCAGTACGTGGAATACGTCGGGCAGATCTTCTCCGGTGATTTCGGCACCACCCTGAGCGACAACCGCCCGGTCATCGAAGTGCTCTTCACCTACGGTGCGGCGACGCTCGAGCTCGCCTTCTACGCGCTCATCGTCGCTTTCATCGTCGGAATCCCGCTCGGCATGATCGCCGCGTACTTCCGTGACAAGACCCCGGATGCCATCCTGCGCATCCTCGCGATCCTCTTCTACGCGACGCCCGTGTTCTTCGCCGGAATGCTGCTCAAGCTCGTGTTCTCGGTGTGGCTGAAGGTGCTCCCCGTCTCGGGGCGCGGCACGACCAGCACCGAACTCGAGATGCAGCTGCTCGAGGGCAAGACCGGCATCTACCTCTGGGACGCCCTCCGGATCGGCGACCCGGGAATCCTCGGCGATGTTCTCGCGCACGCCGTCCTTCCCGGTCTCACCCTCGGTCTGCTTACCGCAGGCATCTTCCTCCGTCTGGTCCGGACCAACGTCATCGGGACGCTCTCCACCGACTATGTGGATGCCGGCCGCTCGCGAGGTGTCAGCGAATACCGTCTCGTCACCAAGCACGCCTACCGCCCCGCACTCATCCCGATCATCACGGTCATCGGCCTTCAGATCGCCCTCCTCCTCGGAGGTGCCGTGCTGACCGAGACCACCTTCGAATGGAAGGGACTCGGCTTCCAGCTCGCCGAGTACCTGCAGGCACGAGATTTCGTGGCCGTTCAGGGCATCGTCGTTCTTCTCGCCGTGATCGTCGCCCTGACCAACTTCATCGTCGACGTGATCGCGGCGCTCATCGACCCGCGAGTGAGGTACTGACCATGTCGACGACTTCGACTCCACCGGCCCCGACCAGAAAACGCAGTCTCTGGCGTCGTCTTCCCGTCGTGCACCAGCTCTCCCAGAGCGTGGGAATCCAGCGCGGCATGCTCGTCGGCGGACTTGTCCTCACGGCCATCTTCGTCCTCACGGCCCTCCTCGCACCGCTGCTGGCCCCGTACGGGTACAGCCAGCTGCGTGATGACAGCGGCAGCTTCGGCGCGCAGCGTCCTCCGAGCGCCGAACACCTGCTCGGAACAACCGTCGGCGGTTATGACGTTCTCTCCCGTGTGATCTGGGGAGCCCAGACCGGCCTCAGCGTCGTCATCGTGGCCGTCCTGCTGTCGATCTTCGCCGGCGTCGCCCTCGGGCTTGTCTCGGGTTACTTCGGGGGCTGGCTCGACCGCATCCTCGTCGTCGTCTGCGACGCGATCTACGCGTTCCCGACCCTGCTGCTCGCCATTGTCATGTCGATCGCGATCTCCGGTGGTCAGTCGAGCCTCTGGGGCGGTATCCTCGCCGCGGCGATCTCGATCACCGTCGTTTTCATTCCGCAGTATTTCCGGGTCATCCGGGCAGAGACGGTGCGGATCAAATCAGAGGCGTACGTCGAGAGCGCCAAGGTCGTCGGGACGAGCAACCTTCGGATCATGTTCCGGCATGTCCTACGCAACGCCACCCGCACGCTGCCGCTGATCTTCACGCTCAACGCGTCCGAGGCGATCCTCACCCTCGCCGGGCTCGGCTTCCTCGGCTTCGGCATCGAACCGACATCGGCCAGCGAATGGGGCTTCGACCTCAAGCAGGCCCTCTCCGACGTGTCGAGCGGGATCTGGTGGACCTCCATCCCTCCCGGACTGGCGATCGTTCTCAGCGTGCTCGGCGTCACCCTTGTCGGTGAAAGCCTCAACGACCTTGCCGACCCCCGCCTGCGCGGCCGTCGCGCGGTCGGCGCCTCCTCCGGCACCGTCGCCGAAACCTCCGTCGTTCCTGGCGGTACCCTCACCGCGGGTCCCGGCGGGCTCGCCGGGCTCGAGAACGAAGGACGACCATGACCGACGTACTCCAGATCCGCAACCTCGACGTCTCGTTCGCCACGGATGCCGGCGCCGTGAAAGCCGTCGACCAGGTCAGCCTCAGAGTCGCCCCAGGTGAAGTGCTCGCCATCGTGGGCGAGTCCGGCAGCGGCAAGACGGTCACTGCCAAAACCATCCTCGGCCTGCTGCCAGACACGGCTACCAGGTCAGGTGCCATCATCCTGCGCAGTAAGGACGGCGCGAGCGAGAACGACGTCGTCTCCGTCTCGAAAGACGAACTGCGCCGCATCCGCGGCGCAGACGTGTCGATGGTCTTCCAGGAGCCGTCTACTGCGTTGAATCCGGTCTATACGGTCGGCTGGCAGATCGCCGAGGGACTCCGTGCCCACGACCGCAAACTGAGCCGCAAAGCCGCCAGGGCCCTGGCCATAGACATCCTCACCCGGGTCGGCATCCCCGATCCCGAAACCCGCGTCGATTTCTACCCGCACCAGTTCTCCGGCGGGCAGAAGCAGCGCGTCGTCATCGCCATGGCGCTCGTCCTCGACCCGGGCCTCATCGTCGCAGACGAGCCGACGACCGCACTCGACGTCACCGTACAGGCTGAGATCCTCGACCTCCTCCGCCGGTGTCGCGACGAATTCGGGGCATCCATCGTCCTGATCACCCACAACATGGGAGTCGTCGCTGATCTCGCCGATCGCGTCGCGGTGATGTACCAGGGGCGGGTCGTCGAAGAGGCGGATGCCGCAACCCTGTTCGCGAACCCGCAGAACGCCTACACGCAAAAGCTCCTGGCCGCCGTACCGCGGATCGGGCAGAAGATCGAGGCGGCTGAACGCAAGGCGCCGGTCGATCCGGATGCCGTCCCGGTCGTGAAAGCCGAGAACCTGCGAATCGAGTACCCCGGCCGGCTGGGTCGCCCCGGTTTCGTGGCCGTCGACGGCGTGAGTTTCAGCATCGCGCCGGGTGAAGTCGTCGGCCTGGTGGGGGAGTCCGGTTCGGGTAAGACCACCATCGGGCGCGCGATCGCCGGCCTCACCGCCGTGTCCGGGGGATCGCTCACGGTACTCGGCACCGAGATGAATGGCGTGAAAGAGCGACGTTTCCGTCCGCTGCGCAGTTCCATCGGTTTCGTCTTCCAGGACCCGGCTTCGAGTTTCAACCCGCTCCTCACCATCACCGAATGTGTGGCTGAGCCGCTCAAGGTCCACCGAAAGGGCATGGACCAGCGAGCCGTGAACCAGCGGGTCGGCGAACTCCTCGAAGCGGTGCAGTTGCCGAAGGCGTTCGGCAGCAGGTACCCCCACGAACTCAGTGGAGGCCAGCGCCAGCGCGCGAGCCTCGCTCGGGCGCTCGCGCTTGACCCCTCTCTGCTCATCGCGGACGAGCCGACTTCCGCTCTCGATGTCTCCGTCCAGGCCCGGGTTCTCGAACTCTTCGCAGAGTTGCAGAGCGAGCTCGGGTTCGCCGCCCTGTTCATCAGCCACGACCTCGCCGTCGTCGACATCCTCAGTGACCGGATCGCCGTGCTCTATCACGGCAAACTGATCGAGGAGGGAACGGGCGCCGAGGTGCTCGGAGCTCCGAAGGACCCGTACACCCAGCGACTTTTGGCTTCCTTGCCTGTGCCGGACCCTGTGGAGCAGGCTGAACGCCGCCGGGTACTGGCGTCGCTCCGGTCGGCAGACGCGACGGTGTGAGGTTGGCCCGGCGATGATCACGGAACCCGGCCGGGTCTCTGTCGGCCGCATCGCCGGTATCGACATCGCGCGCGGGGTGGCCATTCTCGGGATGTTCTTTGCGCACACCGTGCCGCGGGACGGTGACGCCGAGCTTCTCGTCGATGGCCGCCCGTCGTTGCTGTTCGCCACGCTGGCCGGGATCTCGCTCGGACTCCTGTCTGGCGCTGATCGCCCATTCCCGCCCGGATCGCGCGGGCGGACCCGTCGAGTGATTCTCGTCCGGTCGCTCGGTATCTTCCTGCTCGGGGTCGTTCTCGGCACGATGGGCAGCGAGGTCTCGATCATCCTGGACTATTACGCGATCATGTTCCTGATCCTCCTGCCGATGCTGTTTCTGGCTCGACCGGTGCTCGCTGCGATCGCTGGTGTCTTTCTCGTCGGTGCACCGATGGTGGCCGACCTCGTCGATCCGGGGGAGGACGGAGGCACGACGGGTACCGATGTGCTGCGGGACTACCTCCTGACCGGCACGTACCCGGCTCTCGTGTGGCTCCCCGTTCTCATCGCGGGTCTCATCGTGGCGCGGTCAGGGCTCGGCCGTCGACGGACCCAGCTCTGGATGATCGGCGGAGGAGCAGCATCCGCGCTTCTCGGTTACGGGATGGCAGCCGTGCTCCCCGGGGTCACCGCCGCCGCCCACTCATCGTCGATGGCGGAGATCGTCGGATCGGGAGGAGCGGTCATGGCCCTCACAGGCCTGATCCTTCTCGCGACGAGCGGGGAGGGGCCTGGCCGTCTGATGCGCAGGCTGCTCTGGCCGGTGGGTGCAACAGGGGCACTGGCATTGACGGTGTACACCGTGCAGATCGTCGTGCTCGCCATGGTCGCCGGCGCACGGGACGCCGGCGGACCCGACTATCCGGGCTGGCCGCTGCTGATCACTCTGGCCGTGGCGTCGGTGGCCGGCGCGAGCGTCTGGCGTCTGGTCGTCGGGCGAGGGCCGCTCGAGCGTCTGCTGTCGCTCGCTGCGGGGCGCCGCTGAGCGGTCGTCACCCGGCCAGACGCGCTTCAGCAGCCCTGATGGCCTTCGCGGCCTGCACCAGCGCCAGGTGAGAGAACGCCTGCGGGGTGTTCCCCATCTGCCGCCCGTTCTTCGCGTCGTACTCCTCACTGAGCAGGCCGACGTCGTTCGAGAACCCCACAAGGCGGTCCATCAGGGCGCGAGCATCGTCGAGACGATCGATCCGGGCGTAGTGGCAGACAAGCCAGAACGAGCAGGCGAGGAACGGATGCTCGTCGCCGGGAATTCCGTCGACCCCGGCCTCGGTGCGGTACCTGAGCAGCAACCCGTCGCGCAGCAGGTCCTTCTCGATGGCCGCAACTGTTCCGAGCATCCGTGGGCTGTCCGGTCGGCAATAGCCGACATCGACGAGCTGCAGCAAGGACGCATCGACCTCTGTTGTTCCGTAGAACTGGGTATAGGTGTTCCGCTCCTCGTCGAAGCCCTCTGTCTCGATCTCCTCGCGAATGAGGGCACGCATCTCGATCCACCGGTCGACGGGGCCGTCGAGGCCGAAGTCGGTCACGGCGGTGATGGCGCGGTCGAACGCGGCCCACATCATCACCCGGGAATGGGTGAAGCGCTGGGGTTCACCACGGATCTCCCAGATGCCCTGGTCCGGCGCCTGCCAGTGGGTCTCCATGAATCCGACCAGGGCGCGCTGCAGCGCCCACGAGAACGAGGTCTCAACGACGCCGGCCGCACGGGCATCGTGCAGGGCGACCATGACTTCGCCGATGACATCGGACTGGAACTGGAGCGCAGCGGCGTTCCCCACCCGCACAGGGGATGACCCGGCGTATCCCGGCAGCTGGGACAGTTCCCGTTCCGGCAGGTCCCGCTCGCCGCCGATGCCGTACATGATCTGGACATCCTTCGGGTCGCCGGCGATCGCGCGGAGCAGCCAGGCCCTCCAGCGGTCGACGCCTTCGGTGATCCCGCACGACAGGAGCGCGGTGACGGCGAGGGAGGCATCCCGCAGCCAGACGTAACGGTAGTCCCAGTTGCGACTGCCGCCGAAGATCTCAGGAAGCGACGTCGTGGCCGCCGCAACGATGCCGCCGGTCTCCTCGTGCGTCAGCGCGCGCATGACGAGCAGCGACCGGGCCACCTCGTCTGCGTATGCTCCGTGCTGCTCGAAAATGCCCGACCAGTCCTCCCACCAGTCGCGGGTGAGCGCGAACTGGGCCTCAACGTCGAGAGGCACGGGTAGTTCGCGGTGAGAGGGGAACCAGGTCAGGGTGATGTCGACGATCTCGTCTTCGGCCACGGTGAACGAGCCGGCGTGCTCGTGGTCGGTGGCGAACATCTCCGGCCCTCGAATGATGACGGCATCCGGTCCGGCGACCGCAACGATGGCGGTGCTGCCGTCATCGTCGTGCACTTTCCTCACCCACGGCATCGCAGTCGCGTAGTCGAACCTGATGCGCACCCGCTGGGTCATCTCGACCCGCCCGGAGACCCCGCGAACCCGACGGATGACGTCGGCGCGATGATCACCGCGAGGCATGACGTCGGTGACCTCGACCACTCCGCTGCCCGTCGTCCATCGAGTGATGAGCGTGAACGAGTCACCCTCATAACGACGCTGGGCGGTTGCGGTCTCGTCGGCGGGAGCGAGCAACCACCTGCCGTGGTCCTCCGTGCCGAGTACGGCCCCGAACATCGACGCGGAGTCGTAGCGCGGCATGCATAGCCAGTCGATGCTCCCGTCGGAGCCGACGAGTCCTGCCGTGTAGCAATCGCTGATCAGTGCGTAGTCTTCGATTCCGAGGGTCATCAGTTCAGTTTGTCAGCCGCGTCTGCACAGATCCTGCACCCGCCGGGTCAGAGCCACCCCGTCGGATTCAGCGATGGACGCCGGGGTGCTCTGCCGCCCGGGCGATCGCGTCAGGAGCGACGTGCCCGTCGGCCAGTCGGTACTCAGCCGCGCCGGACCCGGCCGGGCCGGAGATTTCAGGTGTTCCTCCGACTGCGACCGGCGGATGCCCCGAATTCTTCGACATCCGATCGATGGCGGCCAGTGCAAGCGCAGACACGATGAACACCATGTGGATGACGACCTGCCAGAGAACCCCCTGTGAGGTGTAGTTCTCACCGGTGAGATCCTGCCCGCTGCCGGCATCCGTCATGTCTCCGACCTCGATGAAGGTCTTGAGCAGGTGGATCGAGGAAATACCGATGATGGCCATGGCCAGTTTGACCTTGAGAACGTTCGCATTGACGTGCGAAAGCCACTCGGGCTGATCGGGGTGGCCGTTCAGGTTGATCCTGGACACGAAGGTCTCGTAGCCGCCGATGATGACCATGATGAGGAGGTTCGCGATCATCACGACGTCGATCAGGCCCAGCACGGCGAGCATCACGCTTGCCTCGGTGACGTCTGCGGAGTGGCTGATGACCTCGTCTCCGAGATGCCACAACTCCTGCACGAAAACCCAGACGTAGATGAGCTGGGCAACGATGAGCCCGAGATACAACGGAGCCTGCAACCAGCGGCTGAGGAAGATCATGTAGCCGATGCTGGAAACGGCAAGGCTGCGTGAGGGCGGGGATGACGACACAGGGGCTCCTGGGGACAGTGAAGGCGAGAGGATGCCGCGGAGATCCGCGCGTCTAGATCTTAGAGCGCCCGACCTGCGAGTTCTCGTCGTCGTGGAACAGCACGACGATTCGCACAGCGGCTGCCGGTGCGAATCACGGTCGGACAATCGACTACAGTAAACCTGCGAAGGGGAGTATCCCTCAGCACGGCATCCGTCATCACGGGTCACATCGATGAGACCCCGGGCGTCGTGGCACGGTCGTATCCGACCGATGCGGGAGAGACTTTCGGGCGTTCGCCGCACCCACACCACCCCCACCGAAAGGCCCGGATGCACCCGGTATTGCCCCTCTGGTTCGAAATCGGCTCGTATGTCGTTCTCGGACTGATCCTTCTCGCCGACCTGCTGCTCGTCGTCAAACGACCGCACATCCCGTCGATGAAGGAATCGACCCTGTGGGTCGTCTTCTACGTCACTCTCGCGCTGGTCTTCGCCGGGCTGATGTTCCTCATCTCAGGCGGTGAGTTCGCCGGTCAGTTCCTGGCGGGATGGCTGACCGAGTACAGCCTGTCGATCGACAACCTCTTCGTGTTCGTGATCATCATGGCTCGATTCTCGGTGCCGAAGAGGCTGCAACAGGAAGTCCTCATGGTCGGCATCATCATCGCCCTGATCTTCCGTGGCATCTTCATCGTCCTCGGGGCGCAGCTGATCGAGAGCTTCAGCTGGGTGTTCTACCTCTTCGGTGCTTTCCTGCTCTACACCGCATGGAAGCAGGCGTTCGGGCACAACGAGGATGCCGAAGACGGCGAAACCGCGCTCATCACCTACATGAAGCGCCACATCAGCATCTCCCCGGAGTTCCACGACTCGAAGCTCCGAACCGTCATCGACGGCAAGAAGGTGTGGACTCCGATGCTCGTCGTGTTCATCGCCATCGGAACCACAGACGTGATGTTCGCGCTCGACTCGATCCCGGCCATCTTCGGAATCACCCAGAGCCCGTTCATCGTGTTCACCGCGAACATCTTCGCCCTCATGGGGCTTCGCCAGCTCTACTTCATGCTCGGCGGACTGCTCGAACGTCTTGAGTACCTCAAGTACGGCATCGCGTTCATTCTCGCCTTCATCGGAGTGAAGCTCGTTCTGCACGCCATGCACGAGAACGAGCTGCCGTTCATCAACAACGGCCAGCACATCGAATGGGCACCGGAGATCGACACCTGGACGTCGCTTGGCGTGATCATCGTCTCGATGGCCGTCGCGACGATCGCGAGCCTGATCAAATCCGGCCGTGACGCGCGCACGAAAGAGTCGGTCTCGATCGACTGACGATCGCGGCTCCAGCCGTCGGCGTTCCGGGTTTCGATCCGGGACGCCGATCGTGCGTTCGGGCGCGGCAGAGGGAGAGGGTAGCGAGCGGATGTTATTCTGGCTGGGTGCTGTTCGGGCTCCTTCTTAGTCGCCGCGACGGGGCCTAACCTCCAGGCCTCCCCGTCGCGGGGTTTGTTTTGCCTGATCCACCCTTTTTTGCGAGGAAACTGATGCAGCAGAACACCGTGCCGTCCGAACAAGTCCAGCCGTCCGGTCCGAGGCACGCAGCCCCGGCCACACAGCCGCGCACGCTGGCCGAGAAGATCTGGGCCGATCATCTCGTCGCCAAAGGTGAAGACGGAACCCCCGACCTCATCTACATCGACCTGCACCTTGTCCATGAGGTCACCAGCCCTCAGGCTTTCGACGGGCTGCGGCTCGCCGGCCGCCCCGTGCGCCGGACCGACCTGACGATCGCCACCGAAGATCACAACACCCCCACGCTGGCCATCGACAAGCCGATCGCCGACCTCACCAGCCGAACGCAGATCGAGACGCTTCGACGTAACGCCGCCGAGTTCGGTGTTCGACTGCACTCCCTCGGAGACATCGAGCAGGGCATCGTGCACGTCGTCGGCCCGCAGCTCGGTCTGACGATGCCGGGGATCACCGTCGTCTGCGGCGACTCCCACACGTCGACCCACGGCGCTTTCGGTGCGATGGCATTCGGGATCGGAACGAGCGAGGTCGAGCACGTGCTCGCGACGCAGACCCTACCGCTCAAAGAGTTCAAGACCATGGCGATCAACGTCGAGGGCACCCTCCGCCCAGGCGTCACAGCGAAAGACATCATCCTCGCCGTCATCGCCAAGATCGGCACAGGAGGCGGTCAGGGTTACGTGCTCGAATACCGCGGTTCAGCCATCCGGGCGCTCTCGATGGAGGGCAGGATGACGATCTGCAACATGTCGATCGAGGCAGGCGCCCGCGCCGGCATGGTCGCACCTGACGAGACCACATACGCCTACCTGAAGGGCCGTCCCCACGCCCCGATCGGTGCGGACTGGGACGCAGCCGTCGCATACTGGAACACGCTGCCGACCGATGAGGGCGCGACGTTCGACGCCGAGGTCTTCCTCGACGCAGACACACTCGATCCCTTCGTGACCTGGGGGACGAACCCCGGCCAGGGTGTGTCTCTCAGCGACTCTGTACCGGACCCGCACGACTTCGCCGATCCGAACGAGCGTGCTGCCGCCGAGCGTGCGCTCACCTACATGGACCTCACCGCAGGCACGCCGATGAAGCAGATCCCCGTCGACGCCGTCTTCATGGGCTCGTGCACGAACAGCCGGATCGAGGACCTGCGCGCGTTCGCATCCGTGATCGAAGGCAAGAAGAAGGCTGATGGCGTGCGCGTCATGGTCGTTCCCGGGTCCGCCCGGGTGCGGCTCGAGGCAGAGGCGGAAGGCCTCGACAAGGTCATCACGGACTTCGGTGCCGAGTGGCGTTTCGCCGGTTGCTCGATGTGTCTCGGCATGAACCCCGACCAGCTAGCACCGGGGGAGCGCTGCGCGTCGACGAGCAACCGCAACTTCGAAGGCCGCCAGGGCAAGGGCGGACGCACCCACCTCGTTTCACCCGTCGTGGCTGCAGCGACCGCCATCCGGGGAACACTGTCCAGCCCGGCCGACCTCGATGGAGCGATCTGATCATGGAGAAGTTCACCACTGTCACCGGCATCGCCGCACCCCTGACCCGGTCCAACGTCGACACGGACCAGATCATCCCCGCGGTGTACCTCAAACGCGTCACGAAAACCGGCTTCGAGGATGCCCTCTTCGCCGGCTGGCGCCAGGATCCCGAGTTCGTGCTCAACCAGCCGGCCTTCCAGGGCGCCAAGGTCCTCGTCGCAGGCCAGGACTTCGGTACCGGATCCTCGCGGGAGCACGCGGTCTGGGCTCTGCGTGACTTCGGCTTCCAGGTCATCCTCAGCCCGCGCTTCGGCGACATCTTCCGTGGCAACTCAGGCAAGCAGGGCCTGTTGGCCGCGCAGATCTCCGAAGACGACACCAAAAAGATCTGGGCGCTGATCGACGCGCAGCCGGGAATAGAGATCACGGTGGATCTGGTTGCACAAACAGCTGCTATCGGTGACCTCACGGTTTCATTCGAGATCGATGATTACACTAGGTGGCGGCTCCTCGAGGGGCTCGACGACATCGGCCTCACCCTGCGCAACGAAGCGCAGATCACACGGTTCGAGGCCGCACGCGAGTCGTGGCGCCCCACGACTCTTCCCATCCCGTAATCAGGCAGCGCAGGTAACGCATTTGACTTCACTTCTTCAGGACGCATCACGGGCAGGAGCCAGCGTGGGTCTCACAGGCGACACGATCACCATTCACGGCGGACGCCCGCTACGCGGTCGGATCGAGCTGAAGGGGGCGAAGAACCTGGTCACCAAGGCCATGGTCGCTGCCATCCTCGGCGAAACCCCCAGCGTGTTGCGCGACGTTCCTGACATCAGTGATGTCCGCGTCGTTCGTGGTCTGCTCGACGTACACGGCGTCAAGGTGACGAGTGACGTCGACGGCGTGCTGCACCTCGACCCGTCCAACGTCGAGAGCGCCCACATGGCCGACATCGACGCTCACGCGGGCTCCAGCCGTATTCCCATCCTGTTCTGCGGACCGCTGCTGCACCGACTCGGCGAAGCCTTCATCCCCGACCTCGGTGGGTGCCGCATCGGCGACCGCCCGATCGACTACCACCTCGAGGTGCTCCGCCAGTTCGGAGCAGACGTCGAGAAGCTGCCGAGCGGCATCCGGATGTCTGCGCCCAACGGGCTCAAGGGCACGAAGGTGCACCTGCCGTACCCGAGCGTCGGCGCGACCGAGCAGGTTCTCCTGACGGCGGTGCGTGCTGAGGGCATCACCGAGCTTCGTGGCGCGGCGATCGAGCCGGAGATCATGGATCTCATCAACATCCTGCAGAAGATGGGTGCCATCATCACGGTGGATACCGACCGGGTCATCCGCATCGAGGGCGTCGAGCGCCTCGAGGGGTATTCGCACACAGCCCTCTTCGACCGCAACGAAGCCGCGAGCTGGGCTGCGGCCGCACTCGCCACCGAGGGAGACATCTTCGTCGGCGGCGCGCGCCAGCCCGAGATGCTGACCTTCCTCAACGTGTACCGCAAGGTCGGTGGCAAGTTCGACATCGCCGATGACGGCATCCGGTTCTACCACCCGGGCACTGCACTCAACCCGGTCATCATCGAGACCGATGTGCACCCCGGGTTCATGACGGACTGGCAGCAGCCGCTCGTCGTCGCGCTCACCAAGGCCAAGGGTGTGTCGATCGTCCACGAGACCGTCTACGAGCAGCGCTTCGGCTTCGTCGACGCTCTCGTCGAGATGGGTGCGACGATCCAGGTCCACAAGGAGTGCCTCGGTGGCCAGGCGTGCCGGTTCGGTCAGCGGAACTTCAAGCACTCAGCGGTCATCTCCGGCCCGACGCACCTGCACGGTGCAGACATCGTCGTTCCCGATCTCCGCGGCGGCTTCTCGCACCTGATCGCCGCTCTGAGCGCCGAAGGGACCTCCCGGGTCTCGAACGTCGGCATCATCAGCCGCGGATACGAGAAGTTCATCACCAAGCTGGAACAGCTGGGAGCCGACTTCGTTCTCGAAGGCTGATCTCTCCGTGACGACATCAGAGAAGCGTCGGCGATCGAGCCCGGAGAAGTCCCGGCCGTCGATCTACTGGCTGCTGGCGACGATCGCGTTGCCACCAGCCGGTCTGATGATGAAGATTCGGATCCGCGATGGGCACAAACTGCCCATCGACGGACCCTTCATTCTTGCCCCCAACCACTTCAGCGAGATCGACCCCATCGTCGTCGGCGTCGCCGTGTGGAAGATGGGGCGCGCGCCCCGCTTCATGGCGAAAGCCGGACTGTTCACCGTTCCGGTGATCGGCTGGCTCCTCACGAAGTCCGGCCAGATCCCGGTGGAGCGTGCGGGAACGACTCGGGGCAACGACCCGGTCCGTGCCGGCGGGGTGCTCGTCGACAAAGGGCAGGGCGTCGTCATCTACCCCGAGGGGTCGCTGACCCGAGATCCCGACCTGTGGCCCATGCGCGGTAAGACCGGCGCCGTCCGGGTGGCGTTGACTCACAACATCCCGATCACCCCGATCGCCCACTGGGGCACAGACAAGGTGATGGCGCGGTACTCGCGCAAGATCAGTTTCTTCCCGCCGAAACGGATCGACGTCAAGGTCGGAGACCCGGTCGACCTGTCTGCCTTCGCGGGTCGACCGCTCGATTCGGCTACGCTCGCTGAGGCGACGGCCGTGGTGATGGAACGCATCACGGCCCTGCTCGAGGACCTCCGCGGTGAGAAAGCACCGGAGGAACCCTGGGATCCCAGCAAACACAACCAGAAGGACACAGGTCGATTTTGAGCCGACGACTGACAGCACACGCGCGGGTCGCAGTGCTCGGGACCGGCAGCTGGGGTACCACGTTCGGCAAGATCCTCGCAGACGGCGGCGCTGACGTCACCATGTGGGCGCGACGCCCCGAACTGGCGCGCGAGATCGCCAAGCAGCACCGCAACAGCGACTACCTTCCCGGCGTGCAGCTTCCGCCCAACCTCACGGCCACCTCGAACCTTGCCGACGCGCTCCGCGGTGCCCAGCAGGTGTTCATTGCCGTGCCCAGCCAGTCACTGCGCGACAACCTCGTCGCCATCCGCCCGTTCATCGAGCCGGACGCCATCGTGGTCTCGCTCATGAAGGGCGTCGAGAAGCGGTCGGGCCTGCGCATGAGCGAGGTGATCCGCCAGGGTCTCGAGATCGACCCGTCGCGCATCGCCGTCGCATCCGGTCCGAATCTCGCTCTCGAGATCGCCAGGGAGCAACCCACGGCAGCCGTGATCTCGTCGGTGAGCCTCGAAACAGCTCACGCCGTCGCGATGCTCGCCCGCAACCGTTACTTCCGCACGTTCGTGAACACGGATGTCATCGGCACCGAATTCGGCGGGGTACTCAAGAACCTCATCGCCGTGGCCATCGGCATCGTCGACGGAGTGGGCTACGGCGAGAACACGAAGGCGTCGATCATCACCCGTGGGCTGGTCGAGATGACCGACTTCGCGGTGGCGCAGGGGGCACAGGCCGAAACGCTGTCCGGTCTCGCCGGGCTGGGCGACCTCATCGCCACCTGCCAGTCGCCGCTGTCGAGGAACAACACGGCCGGTCGACTGCTTGGTCAGGGTTACAGCTATTCCGCCGTGGTCAAGCAGATGCAGCAGACGGCTGAAGGGCTCGCATCCGTTGCGCCCGTTCTCGAACTTGCCCGGTCGATCGGCGTTGAGATGCCGATCGTCGAGCAGGTCAAGCAGGTGCTCGACGGCACCCTCGACCCCAAAGACATTGCACCGCACCTCACGACAGACAGCGACGAGCCGCAGGGCGAAAGGACGAACGATGACGCAGAAGCGCCTGGTGGTGGTGTTGTTTGGAGGTCGATCAAGCGAGCATTCGATCAGCTGCGCGACGGCGGGCGGGGTTCTCACCGCGATTGACCGGTCGCTGTTCGACGTGATCCCCGTCGGGATCACCCGTGACGGCGCGTTCGTGCTCGAACACGACGACCCGTCGAAGTTCGGCCTCGACCCCGAGCACCTGCCCGAGGTGATCGACAACGGCTCGCGTGTGCGCTGGCCGGACAGTATTCGCTCCCGTGAACTCCGGGTGACCGATGCGGATGGCGCCGAACGGTCACTCGGCAGCCCTGACATCGTGTTCCCGATCCTGCACGGGCCGTTCGGTGAAGACGGCACCCTGCAGGGCATGCTCGAACTGGTCGGCTACCCGTACGTCGGCAGCGGCGTGCTCGCTTCTGCTCTCGGCATGGACAAGCACTTCACCAAGACCGTTCTCGAACACGCGGGAATCACCGTCGCGCCGTGGCGAACGGTGACAGCGGCCGAGTACCAGGCCGAGCCTGAAGTCGCCATCGGCGCCCTCGACGCCCTCGGCTCGCCCGTCTTCGTCAAGCCGGCGCGTGCCGGGTCGAGCGTGGGAGTGAGCCGCGTGTCGCAGCCGTCTGAGCTCGACGCCGCCATGCGCGTCGCCCTGGCTGAAGACTCGAAGGTGCTCATCGAGGCCGGTGTGCCCGGCCGTGAGATCGAGATCGCCGTGCTCGGTGGCCGCATCGGTGAGCCGGCACGGGCATCCGTCGCCGGAGAGATCGTGCTCAGCGGACGGGAGTTCTACGACTTCGACGCCAAATACCTCGACGCGCCCGGTATCGACCTCGTCTGCCCGGCAGACCTGACGGATGACGTGCTCGCCGAGCTGCAGTCCATCGCGATCCGCGCCTTCGACGCGATCGGGGCTGAGGGGCTCGCCCGCGTGGACTTCTTTGTGCAGGCCGACGGACGGATCGTCGTCAACGAGGTGAACACGATGCCCGGATTCACGCCGATCTCCATGTTTCCGACCTGCTGGATCCGGTCAGGGCTCAGCTACGAGAACCTCATCACCGAACTGCTCGACGTTGCGGCGGCACGCCGACCGGTGTGACCTCTGCGTGGGACCTACTCGACGTCGAGGTCTTCCGCGCCCACGCACGCCGCGGTAGCCGGTATCGCCTGCACGGCCGCGGTGAGGTCGATGAGTGCCGTGGTTCCTGAGACGCCCCCTGTTTCGGCATCCGCGTTGATGACGACCTCGACAGCCGGGTCGCGCCCGTACGTCGTGTAGCGGTACCGGTCCTCGGACGCTTCGGACTCGTCAGCGATCCAGTCGACCCCGTTGAGCGAGATGCACGGGTCGGTCGTCGGCCCTGGGACGGCGACGCCGCAGTGCAGGATCACGGCCGCAGGGTTTCCCCAGGCTCCGGTCGCCTGCGCGTCTGTCTCGCGTTGCTCCTTCTCGGCGACGACCTCGGGCAGGCGGACCGTGACATCGGCGCAGGCCGGGTTGTTCGCGTCGGCCGCGCCGGTGAGCGCGACGGACTGCGTACAGCCGGTGAGGAGCACGATCGCGGATGCCGCGACGATCGTCGTGGAGGCGAGGGAGCGGAGGAGCTGTGTGCGGGGAGACATCCCTCTCAGGCTACCGTTGAACGCATGACAGACAGCTCCGAGCGACCGGCAGACGACGCCGGTGCGGACACCGTCCACGCAGTGCACGAATCAGCGATCCTGGAGCGGATTTTTCCCCGGCTTCCCGTCGCAGGCGGCCAGCTGCTCGGCCCTGGCGATGACGCCGCTGTCGTGGCCGCACCCGATGGACGGTTCGTCGTCACGACGGACATGATGATCCACGGTCCTGATTTTCGAATGGCGTGGTCGACGCCGCACGACCTCGGCTGGAAGGCCGCCGCTTCGAACCTTGCAGACGTCGCCGCGATGGGCGCTCGACCCACTGCGCTCGTCGTCGCGATCGCCGCGACCCCGGATACTCCCGTGGCCACGCTCGAGGGAATCTCCGATGGGCTGAGAGACGCGTGCGCTGCCCTCGCCCCCGGCTGCGGGGTAGTCGGGGGAGACCTCTCGGTGTCGGACACCCTCACCATCGCTGTCACCGCGTTCGGGGATCTCGGCGGTCGCCCGCCCGTTCTGAGATCGGGTGCGTGTGCGGGCGACGTCATCGCCCTCGCCGGGGATGCGGGCCGTGCTGCTGCGGGGCTCCGTCTGCTCTTCGAGCGCGGAGTCGACGCAGACGGGAACCCTGACGAGGAGGCATCCGCGGTGTTGCGCGAATCCGAGCCAGGACTCATCGGGGCGCAAGTCGCGCCGGCACCGCCGATTGCCTCGGGTGTCGCTGCTGCGCGCGCGGGAGCGACAGCCATGCTCGACGTCTCAGACGGGCTCGCCCTGGACGCCGGGCGGCTCGCCCGGGCGAGCGGGGTGCGTGTGGATCTGTCGGCCGACGCGCTCGGCGCTGGTGAGGTCGGAGTGGAACTGGCGTTGCGTGGCGGGGAGGACCACGCCCTTCTGGCGTCCTTCCCTGCGGATGCCACGCTTCCCGAGAACTTTCGCGTGATCGGGCGGATCCTCGACGGCGATGGTGTGACCCTCGACGGGAAGGAAATCGCAGGGGTGCTCGGCTGGGATCCTTACGTCGGCTGGGACGGCCGCGCGGGCTGAGCCGGTTATGCGGCGACGGGCTCCGCCCACCAGACCAGGGTTTCGCCGTACTTCTTCGAGCGGATCGGGCTGAGCCCCGCCGGCCACGAAGGCTCAGGAGACCGCGAGCTTCGCTCGACGACGACGAGCGCATCTCCGGAAAGCAACCGGACAAGCGCCGCAAGGTTCGATTCGAGCTCGGGTTCTGGCAGGTCGTATGGGGGATCGAGGAATACGAGGTCGAATGAGCCGACGGCAGCATCGAGGTAGCTCTGCGCCGATCGCGCGGCCACCGTCACGGTGAGCTTCGACGGTGCCGCTTTCTGCACCGCTTTCGCGTTGTCACGGCACACGGCCGCTGCCGTTGCCGCCCGTTCGACCAGCACCACCTCGACAGCCCCTCGGCTCGCCGCCTCGAGCCCGAGCGCTCCCGATCCGGCGTAGAGGTCGAGCACCTGGGCACCGTGGACAGCGTCCCGCGCCTCGAGAGCAGAGAACATCGCCTCGCGCACCTGGTCGCTTGTCGGTCGGGTTCCGGACTTCGGCACTCTGAGGGTCAGGGACCCGGCGTAACCCGACACGATTCTCGTCACCCGCTCAACAGTACCCGTGCGCAACGCCTCGTCCGTGGTGGTGCCTAGACTCGACGTATGCCGACCGACCCCACCGCGCTCAAGCTCGACGGCGTGCTCGGTGGCCGAACCGCAGCAGCATTCAAGCGGGCATTCGGCGTCGTCACCGTCGGTGACTTCCTCGAGCACTATCCCCGCCGTTACGCGAGTCGCGGCGAGCTGACAGCCCTCAGCCGCATCCCCGTAGGCGAGAGCGTCACCATCGTCGCCGAGGTGCTCGACGTGCGGGAACGCCCGATGAAAGCCAGGCGAGGATCGATTCTCGAGGTGCGCATCACCGACGGCCAGGGCATCCTCATCCTCACCTTCTTCAACCAGGCCTGGCGCGCGAAGGAACTTGCCCCTGGCGTTCGTGGAATCTTCGCAGGCAAGGTCGGCGACTACAAAGGCGCCCTGCAGCTCGCCCACCCGGACTACGAGCTCTTCGAAGCCGCCGAGCAGGGCACCAGCGACGAAACCGCCCGCGCGTGGGCGCTGACGCCCATCCCGATCTATCCGGCCACGGCCTCAGTGGCCAGCTGGCAGGTGGCCAAAGCGATGGCGATCGTCCTCGACGGACTCGGCGAGCTCCCTGACCCTCTGCCCGCTCCCGTTCGCGAGCGCGAGGGACTGCTCGGTTATCGGCAAGCGATCGAGCAGATCCACCGACCGAAAACGGATGCCGACTGGCAGGTCGCGCGCGACACCCTCCGCCATCGCGAAGCATTTCTCCTGCAGGCGGCACTGCTCCAACAACGCCAGCTCGCGCGGTTCGAAGAAACCACCCCTCGCGTTCCGACGCCAGGCGGCCTGCTCGAGAGATTCGACGCCGCCCTGCCGTTCGCTCTGACCGGAGACCAGACCACCGTCGGTGCTGAGATCGCCGCGGACATGGCCGAGCAAATTCCGATGAATCGACTCGTTCAGGGCGAGGTCGGGTCGGGTAAGACCCTGGTGGCGCTCCGCGCCATGCTCGCCGTCGCCGACTCGGGTGGGCAGGCGGCGCTGCTCGCCCCGACCGAGGTCCTCGCCGCCCAGCATCTGCGCTCGATCGTTCGGTCACTCGGCCCGGACCTCGCCGCCGCCCTCGCCCCGACCCTGCTCACCGGGCAGCTTCCCGCAGCCGAACGCAAGCGCGCCATGCTCCGGATCGTCTCCGGCCAGTCCCGGATCGTCATCGGAACCCACGCCCTCCTCAGCGAGAACGTCACCTTCTTCGACCTCGGGCTCATCGTCGTCGACGAACAGCACAGGTTCGGCGTCGAGCAGCGCGAGGCGTTGAGACAGAAGGGCAGGAGGCCCCCGCACGTGCTCGTGCTCACGGCCACGCCCATCCCGCGCACTGTCGCAATGACGGTGTTCGGCGACCTCGACGTCAGCACCATCCGCGAGCTCCCGGCCGGCCGGGCGGGCATCGACTCGTTCGTCGTCGGGCTCGTCGACCACCCGGCATGGATCCACCGGGTCTGGGCCCGCGTCGCCGAAGAGGTCGCTGCAGGCAGGCAGGCGTTCGTGGTGTGCCCGGCGATCGACGTCGGCGAGCCCGAAGACGATGGAGAAGAAACCGTCGCAGACGACGCGCCGGCACCCGGCGCTCCGGAACGTCCGCGGGCCACCGTCGTCGGCACCGTTGCCGAACTCGCTCACACCGCTGCTACCCGCGACCTGCGGATCGCCTCCCTCCACGGACGGATGCCCAGCGACGAGAAGGATGCCGTGATGCGGCTCTTCGCGGGCGGCGGGATCGACGTGCTCGTGGCCACGACCGTGATCGAGGTGGGCGTTGACGTTCCGAACGCGTCTGCGATGGTCGTGCTCGACGCCGACCGTTTCGGGGTGTCGCAGATGCACCAGCTCCGCGGGCGGGTCGGGCGGGGGAGCCTGCCCGGGCTGTGCCTGCTCGTCACAGCAGCCGAACCGGGCAGCATCGCCCGCGACCGGGTCGACGCTGTCGCGGCCACCCTCGACGGGTTCGAACTCGCACAGGTCGACCTCGAACTGCGCCAGGAGGGCGACGTCCTCGGCAGTGCGCAGTCTGGCGGCCGTTCGTCGCTCCGACTGCTCCGGGTCATTCACGACGGCGATCTCATCACCAGGGCAAGGGCCGAAGCCGCCGCCGTGCTCGACGCTGATCCCGCGCTGTCAGAACATCCGGAATTGCGTGAGGCGCTGGAACAGCGCGTCGACGCGTCCGCCCGTGCTGCCCTGTCGAAGAACTGACAGACCCTGACCATCTTCTGTCTGTCGTGGCTTCGCGATTGACGCTCCCGCTAGTCTGGAGCGATGAAGAGGATCGCTGTCGTTCCGGGTTCGTTCGACCCTGTCACCCTTGGTCACATGGATGTCATCCAGCGCGCGGCCGGCCTTTTCGATGAGCTCCATGTGCTGGTCGTGCACAACCCGGCGAAAACCGCACTGCTGCCGATCACCGAGCGCGTAACCCTCCTCGAACAGTCGATCGACGAGGCTGGTTCTCCCGGAACCATCATCGTCGCCTCGTGGAGCGTCGGGCTGCTCGTCGACTACGCGACCGACGTCGGAGCATCCGTCCTGGTCAAAGGCATCCGCTCCCAGGTGGATGTCGCCTACGAGACACCGATGGCGATCGTCAACAGACACCTCGCCGGAGTGGAGACGATCTTCATGCTGCCCGACCCCGCCCACGCCCACGTTTCCAGCTCGCTCGTGCGTCAGGTGTCGTCCCTCGGAGGCGATGTGACCCCGTACGTGCCCGCGCCCGTCGCGCGATTCCTCAACCGATCATGACCAGCCTTCCGACCCACGCGCTGACCGACGGCTCCTCGGCGTTCGCGCCTGCCGTCGACACGCTACCGACGGCCGAAGCCCACAGGCTCGCATCGGAGATCATCACCAACGTCGAATCGGTGATCGACGGCAAGCGCACAGCCGTGCGGACCGCCCTCACCGTACTTCTCGCCGAGGGGCACCTGCTCATCGAGGACGTCCCCGGCGTCGGCAAGACGATGCTCGCCAAAGCCCTGGCAAGGTCGGTCCACGCCACCGTCAGCAGGATCCAGTTCACACCCGACCTGCTGCCAAGCGACGTCACCGGCATCTCGGTCTACAACCAGGCCGACCGCCGGTTCGAGTTCAAACCGGGAGCCGTCTTCGCGAACATCGTCATCGGCGATGAGATCAACCGTGCTTCGCCGAAGACCCAGTCAGCGCTCCTCGAATGCATGGAGGAGCGGCAGGTCACCGTCGACGGGTCAACCTATCCGCTGTCGAGCCCGTTCACCGTCATCGCCACCCAGAATCCGATCGAGATGGAGGGCACGTACGCGCTCCCCGAGGCGCAGCGCGACCGGTTCATGGCGCGCATCTCGATGGGGTATCCAGACGCAGGTTCCGAGCTGAGCATGCTCAACACCCGTGACACGTCGAACCCCCTGTCGACCCTCGAGGCGGTTGTCTCCGCCTCGTCGCTGCAACGAATGATGGCATCCGTTCGCAACGTGTACGTTTCTCCGAGCGTCAAGGAGTATGCCGTGGGGATCGTTCGGGCGACCAGGAACCACGCCGACCTGCGCCTCGGCGCCAGCCCGCGCGCCACCCTGCAACTGGTTCGCGCCGCAAAAGGACTCGCCCTCGTCGCCGGCCGGGACTTCGTTCTGCCCGACGACATCGACGAGCTCGCCCTGCCGGTGCTCGGGCACCGGCTCATGCCGACAAGCAGGGCACTCGGGCACCACCAGCACAGCGACGAACTCATCGCCGATCTGATCAGCGGCATCGTCGACCGGGCGGTCGTGCCGACGGCAGCCCCGAACACGAGGTAACCGTCATGCGCGCGCCGCAGACCAGCCGGTTCCGGGCCGTTCGCCCGACAGTGCGCGGATGGACGGTCATCGTCGTGGCCTCCGGTCTTCTCGTCGCCGCAACGGTCATCGACCGGCGTGAGGGATTGTTCTTCTTTCTGTTCCTCATCCTCCTGTTCGCCGGGTCAGCCGTCTACGTGCGCACCCACCGCCCGCGGCTCACCGCCACCCGCAGCTTCACCCCTGGGTCGGTCTCGGTCGGCGAACCCGCTCTCGTCCGCACCGTCGTCGAAACCCGCGACGAAGACGTCGCTGCCATCAACTCATGGCGTGACGAGGTCCCTCCCGTGTTCGCCCGGGTGCCTAACGGGGACCTGCCCCGTCGGCCTCCCGGTTCGGTCCGCGGCTACCGTGGCGTGCTCGAATACGAACTGCGATCCTCCCACCGCGGTCGCTTCGCGATCGGACCCTTCCGGGTAACCCACGGAGACCCCTTCGGACTCGTCACCACCGAGCGCAGGATAGCCGGGCCGCAGGTGTTCACCGTCACCCCGCGGGTCACGAACCTCATCGACGCCGGGCTGCGATCGTCGAGCGGAGACGGTGCCAAGCACGAACTCAATCACCTCGCCACCCAGCGGGCAGACGAACTCATCGCCCGCGAGTACCGACCGGGTGATCCGCTTCGCCGGGTGCACTGGAGGCAGACCGCCCGTCGCGGTGAACTGATGGTGCGCCAGGAGGAGCAGGAGGGCGACCCCGAGGCCGTTCTCCTCCTCGACACCGCCATCCCAGCGAAGAACCTGGCCGCAGGCGCCGTCTCGGCAGAACACTTCGAACGAATGGTCGAGCTGACCGCCTCGCTCGGCGTGCATCTCCTCGACGCCGGCTATGTCGTCTCGTTCGTCGAGACAGCGACGGATGCCGTTCCGTTCGCCGACGGAACGGTCCCGTACCGCATCTCGCGCTTCGCGCCAGGGGATACCGGGGGACTGCTCGATGCCCTGGCCGACACCGAACGATTCCCGGTCTCCGACCTGTACGACGCGAGCGTCGGACTGAGCCCGGTGATCAGGCGGACGGGGAAGGTGATGCCGGTCTTCGCCGTCCTCGGACGACTGTCGCCGCTCGGAGCGAGACGACTCGTGTCGTCCAAGGTCAACGCCGACCCCGCCGTCGCCTTCCTCACCGGCGGCCGAGCGGCGGCGCGACCCGGGTTCGATGAGATCAGGACGCTCTCCGACGCCGGCTGGCGGACCGCTCTCTTCGACGAACACACCAGCGTCGCGGACGCCTGGTCGCGGGTGGCGTTCGGAAACTCGGCTGCTGCTGCGGCGGAACGGTCGGTCGGTCATGGCCGTCGTTAGCCCACCCCGACCGGCGACCGGTCGCAAGCCCCAGCAGCGAACCAGGGCGCAGGTCGATCTGGCCGCTCGGCGTGACGCCGCGTCCCGGCTCTGGCCGCTCAGCCTGACCCTCGTTCTGTTCTACGTGATCACGGTGTCGACGCTCAGCCCGTTGCTGGACGGGGCATCCTGGTGGCTCGGCATCAGCCTGCTCGGCAGTGTCCTGCTGTGCGCCGCAGCCGCTGCACGCTCCATCGGCGCGAAGACCTGGCTCGCCTCGCTTCTTGCGGCCGGCGTCTGGCTGGTGTTGCTCGTGCTGTTCTTCGCCCCGGACGATTCGTTCGCGTTGATCGTGCCGACCTTCGACACCATTGCGGTATTCGGCGAACTCGGCAGGGACGGGATGCAGTCCATCGCGACGCAGGGCACGCCCGCAGACGCCGACATCGGCATCCGTTTTGTTCTCGCCGTCGGTGCGGGGCTGTTCGCGCTGCTGCTCGACGTCGTCGGCGTCGCGGCCAGGATGCCCGCATTCGTCGGTGTGCCAGCGGCGGCCATCGCCCTCGTGCCCGGTTTCGTGCAGGGCGACATCAACCTCGTCGCTCTGGCGCTCTGCAGCACCGCGTACCTCATGGTGCTCTGGGCCGACACCCGGGTTCGGAGAATGTCCGGCCGTCGTGCTGGCGTACTCGGGATCGGAGCGCTCGCGGTCATCGGGTCGCTCGCGTTCTCGGTGATGGCCCCCGGATACAACGGCGAGAGCCTGCTTCCCTCGAGCGGGGGCTCGGTCTTCGGGCGTGGGATCAGTCCGCTCGTCGACCTCGGAAAGGACCTGCGGCGCCCCGGAGTTGCCCAACAGTTCTCCTACACGACGACGAGCGATGAATCGCTCTACTTCCGGCTGCTCACCCTCGACGAATTCAACGGCACGACCTGGTCGGCCGGACGCGACCGTGAGCGGGAGCCCAACAACCCGGGAACCATGCTCGAGGTCCCCGGGCTCACCGATGAGATCGCGACCGAACCGACGACGACGACCGTCCAGGTCGACGGCATGGTCGCCCCCTGGCTGCCCGTACCGTTTCCCAGCGTCAGGGTGTCCGGTGCCGACGGTCGCTGGCAGTGGGACGTCGAGGGCCTCACTCTGTCGAGCAGGCTGTCGAGCGCCAGCGGGCAGACCTACATCGCTGAGAGCGTGCTGATCCAACCCACGCGGGATCAGCTGATCGCGGCTCAGCCGGAAACCCCGGAGAACGTGAGCCGCTTCCTCGAACTGCCGGACGACATCCCGCCGATCCTCACCGAGACTCTCGCAACGGTGACGGCCGAGAGCACGAACGCCTACGACACAGCGTTCGCCATCCAGCAGTACCTGCGGAGCACCGAGTTCCTCTACTCGGTCGAGGCCCCCGTCGACGACGGGTACGACGGGGACGGGTTCGCGGTGATCGCCGAGTTCCTCGAGAAGAAGAGCGGATACTGCGTGCACTTCTCATCAGCGATGGCAATCCTCGCGCGCATGGCCGACATCCCCGCCCGGGTATCGCTCGGGTACCTGCCCGGCGAACGCGTGGTGGGGGCCGACACCCGGCTGAGCTACACGGTGGGGACGGACGACTTGCACGCCTGGCCGGAACTGTACTTCGCCGGAGTCGGGTGGGTTCCATTCGAGCCCACTCCCGGCCGTGGTGTGGTCCCCGACTATGCGCGCGCCGAGACGAGCGGTGCAGACGGCAGGGACACCGGTGATGCCGGCGTGTCCGAGCGGCCCCAGCAGGAACAGGCACCGGTCGCGCCGGAAACGGACACATCGTCGGCGGGCGGCGCCACTGCAAACCCGCCGTCGGCCGGCGTTCTCACCGGCGCGGCGCTCGTCGTTCTCGTCGTGCTGTCTACTCCCGCGATTGTCCGGCTGGCGCGCCGCCGCCGTCGTCTGGGCGCTCTGAGATCCGGTCGGGTCGGCGCCGTGACCGCATGGCAGGAGATCGCAGACACCGCGCAGGACATCGGCCTCCCGGTGAGCGACGCAGACACGCCCAGGGGGTTCGCGGATGCCCTCGCGCGCCGTGCAGCGACATCGACGCGGGAGGCCGCCGCACTCGCAGAGCTCCTCGACGCCGTCGAACACGAACGCTTCGCCGACCCCAACATCGAGAACGCACGGCTCTCCGGGAACAGCGTCGCCGCGTCGACCGAGATTCTTCTCGCGTCGATCCGGAAGAGTGCGGGCATCGTCGACCGGGTTCGTGCGACCTGCGCACCGGCATCCGTTCTGTCGCCGATTCGGCCACGCCGCACGGCGACGATCGCCTGACCGCGAGGGAGTCAGCGCAGAGGATGTCACGGAGGACTCAGCGCGCACGCAGGTGGTGTCCGCTGCCGACGATACAATCGACGACGTGAGTTATTACAAGAAGCTGCCGTTCGCGATCAACATCCGCGACATCGTGCGGCACCCGGGCGAGATGCGCGAGCACACCGTCACCGTCGACGCTCCCGAGCAGTGGGGTGAAGGCCTTGTCGCCGTCCGCACGGGAACACCGATCAACCAGCAGGTGCGTCTCGAGTCGGTCCACGAGGGAATCCTCGTCACTGCCGACGTCACGACCACAGCCGCCGGTGTGTGCGGCCGGTGCCTGATCGACATTGAGCAGGGCGTCGAAGTCGAGATTCAGGAACTTTTCGCGTACTCTGGTGACGAAGCCTCTGATTACGAAGTTCACGATGACCACGTGGATCTTGAACCTCTCCTCAGAGACGCAGTGGTTTTGTCACTGCCGTTTCAGCCGGTATGCCAACCGGATTGCCCTGGACTCGACCCCGAGACCGGTGAGCGGCTGGCAGAAAACCCGGACATCGAACCCCAAGAGATCGTCGATCCTCGCTGGTCTGCGCTCGCCGGGTTCTCCCCAGACCCAGGCTCCGACAACTCGGATGCTGTAAGCAAAGAAGAGAGATAAGTCATGGCTGTTCCGAAGCGGAAAATGTCACGAGCCTCTACCCGTGCACGCCGTGCGCAGTGGAAGGCTGAAGCGCCCACCCTGGTGAAGACCGTTGAAAACGGCAAGGTCACCTACAGCCTTCCTCACCGTGCCAAGGTCGTCGAAGACTCCGCAGGCACCGCGCTGTTCATGGAGTACAAGGGCCGCAAGGTCGCTGACGTCTAGTCAGCGCCTGGGCTGAACTCCATCGCAACGCCGATGGCAGAGAGCTTGACAGACCGAGGGTCGCTTCTGGCGACCCTCGGTGTGTCACTTAACGCTTCGGTGCTCGAGCATGCGCTCACGCACCGCTCCTTCGCGTACGAAAACGGCGGCATCCCGCACAACGAGCGCCTCGAGTTTCTCGGCGACTCCGTGCTGGGCCTGTCAGTGACGCAGAAGCTGTACCGAGAGAACCCCGACCTCCCGGAGGGCTCCCTCGCCAAGATGCGCGCGAGCGTCGTCTCGACCGTCGCACTCGCCGAGATCGCCCGCGCCATCGACCTCGGGCCGCATTTGCGCCTCGGTCGCGGTGAAGAACTCACCGGCGGTCGCGAAAAGGCGTCGATTCTCGCCGACACGATGGAAGCACTCATCGGTGCCGTGTACCTCGACCAGGGACTCGACGTCGCCAGCGCCCTCGTCCTTCGGCTCGTCGAACCTCTTCTGGAGGATCCGGCACGCTTCGGCGCAGCCATGGACCCGAAAACGAGTCTTCAGGAAGCTGCGGCAGCACACCACGCCCCCGCGCCGGTGTACACGATGGAGAGCTCAGGGCCCGACCACGACCGGGTCTTCGTCGCAACGGTGACCGTCGGCGACCTCGTCACCGCTGTCGGGCAGGGTTCGAGCAAAAAACACGCTGAGATGGCGGCTGCGCTGTCGGCATGGACCGAGCTGAGTGCCCGAGCTTCCTGAGGTCGAGGTCGTGCGATCCGGTCTCGAGCCTGCTATCACCGGCGCGCGGATCAGTGTCGTCGACGTTCTCGATCAACGGTCACTGAAACGCCACCAGGCGGCATCCGGCATCTTCGCCGACCTGTTGCAGGGGCAAACGGTGACGGCCGCAGTGCGGCGTGGCAAGTTCCTCTGGTTTCCGCTGGCGAACGGGACTGCGCTCGTCACCCACCTGGGGATGAGCGGCCAGATGCTCTTGCGCGAACCGGGCACGGACGACCCGCTCACGCGCATCCGCCTGGCCATCGACTCACCCGTCCATGGCGAACTGCTCGTCAACTTCGTGGACCAGCGCATCTTCGGCGGCATGGCGATCGACCGGATGCTTCCGACGGACGACGGATTCCCCGGCGGTTTCTCCGGCTCCGTCGTCGGTCCGGCTCTCGTGCCGAGCCAGGTGGCGCACATCGCTCGCGACCCGCTCGACCCGGCATTCGACGACGATCGGTTCTTCGCTGTGCTCGGCCGCAAAGCGACCGGGCTGAAGCGGGTGCTTCTCGACCAGACCGTCGTGTCAGGAATCGGCAACATCTACGCGGACGAAGCCCTCTGGGCGGCGAAGATCCACTACGAACAACCGGCGTCGTCGCTGTCCGGCCGGCGTGCCCGGCTGTTGCTGGTCGAGGTGCGTTCGGTGTTGCAGAAGGCTCTCGCCGAGGGAGGGACGAGCTTCGATGCGCAATACGTGAACGTGAACGGGGCGTCAGGCTACTTCGCGCACAGCCTTCATGCGTATGGGCGCAGCGGTGAACCGTGCGCGCGCTGCGGAACTCTGATTCGGCGCGAGAAGTTCATGAACCGCTCCTCCCACTTCTGCCCGCGCTGCCAGCGACGCCGCTGAGGCGCGCGAGACGGTCTGAGCGTCGAGTCGCCACAAATCGTCGTCTGGACCCTCGGCGAACGACGATCTGTGGCACATCGAGCCGTGCCTGCGCTGGCTGCGTCAGACGCTCTTCTTCCAGGCCGCCTCGTAGCCGGCCGGCACGAAGCCGACCGCCTCGTTGACGTCGAGCATCGGACGGTTCTCCTCGGCGTTGAACGTCACGATGCGGTTCGTGGCCGGTGACACCCGGCCGAGCTGCTCGATGTTGGCGATCTTGAGGAGCATCCCGAGTCGGTGCCCCCGATGCTCTTTGAGCACGAGCGTGTCTTCCTGCGTTGCCGGGCGCCCCTGATGCTCGGGCAGCGCCAGGTCGGTGAACCCGACGAGACTGTTCGTCGGCAGATGGATCGCGGCCGAGGTCAGGTTCAGCCGACCTCCTGTGACATTCATGTCGTCGAGATTGCGCATCCGCTCTTCATCCCAGTCCTCCTCGGCGTACTCGATCCCGGCCATCGGGGCATCCGTCGACATCCTCCGATGCAGGTGAGCCATGTCTGCGAGCCATTCGACCGGGCACCGGCCGATCCACTGCACGACGGCGTAGTCGGCCGCGTGCGCCGCGGCATCCGCTTTTCGGCGCGCAAGCACCTCAGGGGCGACGGGCAGGTCGATGCGCGACATCCGATCCACCTGCTCGATCCGGTACCCGTTGGCGAGCGCGAACGCCACGGCAGGCGAGTCGCGATCGATGGCGCCGAAACCGGTCGGCGGCGTCAGGACGTCGTTCGACACCGGCGACAGGTGAGAACTCCAGGACTGGAAGACCCGCCAGCCGTCAGCGGATGCCGCCGCCTCGACGGCAGACAACAGTGCGGTTCCGACACCACGGCGCCTCGCCTCCCTGATGACCTGCACCTCGACGAAGGCGGCGGTCGCGTCCTCCTCGAGTTGCCACTCATACACGGCCCGTCCGACTGGCCTGCCCGCCAGCCTGGCAAGGAAGACCCGTTTCGGTGAGAACCGGTCATGGTAGAACGGCAACAGTTCCCGTGCCGTGATGGTCAGATCATCCGTGCCGAGGATCTCGGCCTCGACGTCGTTGCGGATCCGGGTCATCTCGGCGAAGTCGGAGCCCCCGGGGGCGTCGAGTGTTGCGGGGATGGTCAACTCGTCGATGGTGAGCCCATCGGTCACGGTGGCGGCAGGCATGACGACTCCAGCGGTGTCTGTGCTGCACCGGACGGGGCAGCCCACCAGTCTAACGAAACGGCGGCCACACGACCAGAGGCCCCAGACGACCGGAGATCCCACACGACGAGAGAACCGCTTGCGCACGTCAGACAGGCGGGTTCGCTCGCGAGAGCGGGTCGGTGAGCCGGGTTTCGGGCAACCTTGGGTACGGTAGTGCTCAGCTTCGCGCGCCCGCGCGACCACACACGTGCGACACGGAAGGACCCGCGGTGTATTTGAAGAGCCTCACTCTCAAGGGCTTCAAATCATTCGCGCAACCCACGACGTTCGCTTTCGAACCCGGCGTGACCTGCGTGGTCGGGCCCAATGGGTCCGGCAAGTCCAATGTCGTCGATGCCCTCGCCTGGGTGATGGGGGAGCAAGGGGCGAAAACCCTCCGCGGCGGGAAGATGGAAGACGTCATCTTCGCCGGTACCTCGACCAGGGGTCCCCTCGGCCGTGCACAGGTGATCCTCACCATCGACAATTCCGACGGTGCCCTCCCGATCGAGTACACCGAGGTCACGATCTCACGCACGCTGTTCCGCAACGGCGGCAGCGACTACGCCATCAACGGCGAGAACTGCCGGTTGCTCGACGTGCAGGAACTCCTCAGCGACTCCGGCCTCGGACGCGAGATGCACGTCATCGTCGGACAGGGCCAGCTGGATGCCGTGCTCCGCGCCAGCCCCGAGGAGCGCCGTGGCTTCATCGAGGAGGCGGCAGGCATCCTCAAACACCGGCGTCGCAAGGAAAAGACCCTCCGCAAGCTCGATGCCATGCAGACCAACCTGACCCGGCTGAGCGACCTCGCCGGTGAGATTCGCCGTCAACTCAAACCACTCGGCCACCAGGCCGAGATCGCCCGCGAAGCACAGACCATCGCCGCGATCGTTCGGGATGCCAGGGCACGGCTCCTCGCGGACGACGTCGTTACCCTGCGTCGCGCCCTCGACGACCACGGCCGGACCGAAAGTGAACGCCACACCGAACGCATCGTCCTGCAGGAGCAGCTGGAGCAGAAACAGCTGCGGATAGCCCGCATCGAGCAGGCCCAGGTCGGCGACGCCGTCGACGGCGCGCGGCGCACCAGTTTCGCCCTCGAAAGCGCACAGGAGCGACTGCGCAACCTGTACACCCTCGCGAACCAGCGCCTGGCACTCCTCGGCTCACAGGGCGACGCACAGGATGCCGGGCCGAGCGTCACCCGGTCGATGGTCGACGATGCGCGCGCCGAGGTCGCACGCCTGAAAGACCTGATCGGTACGACGGAAGGCGGCTGGAATCGTGCGCGGGCCGAGACCGCGTCGGCGCGGAGCAGGCTGGACGCCGTCGATACGGAGATCGCCGCGCAGAGCGCACTCGTTTCCCGTCACGATCTCGAGATCACGAAGCTGTCCGGGCAGGCCGACACAGCTGCATCCCGCCTCGCCGCTGTCCGCGGTGAACGACTGCGGCAGCAGAACGCCCTCGACGCCGCGACCGACCGGCGCCGAGGAGCCCAACTCCAGCTCGACGAGGTCGAGGAATCCGCCGGGGACGTCGACGCAGGCGAGAGCGGACTCGACGAGGCCTACGAGCTGGCGCAGGCCGCAGTGTTCGAAGCGGAAGCCGAGATCGAACGTCTCCGCGAACTGCTCCACGGCCACGAGCGGGAACGCGACGCACTGGCCGCACAGACGAGTGCCCTCTCCAGGGCACTCGACATCAAGGACGGCTCTACCGATCTCGTCGCCGCGGGGCTCGCCGGCATCCGGGGGGTCGTTGCCGACGCGGTGCAGGTCCAGCCGGGCTTCGAGACCGCGATCGCCGCCGCGCTCGGCACCCTCGCCGATGCCGTGCTCGCCGACGACCGTGCCGCAGCTGAGCGGGCGATCGAACACGCCAGGACTCACGAACTCGGACGCGTCGAAGTCGTCATCGCTGAGACCTCAGGCGCCCCAGTGTCGTGGCCGTCGATTCCCGGGGTGCGGCCGGCGGCATCCATCGTCAGCGCTCCGGACGGCGTTCTCGGCATCCTCAACTTTCTCGCGATCGCAGACGATGTCGACGCCGCGCGGGCAGCCGTCGACACGCTCGCCGCAGCCGATCTGGGCGGACCGGTCACCCTCATCACCCGCGGCGGCGACGTGCTCACCGATTTCGTCCTCCGTGGAGGGTCGGGTGGCAAACAGGGTCGCATCGAACTCCTCGCCGAACGTGACTCTGCTGCCGAACGACTCGCCGAAGTGACCACCCTCCTCGACACCGCCCGGTTCGACCTCGCCGAACACCGCGGACTCCTCAGCGCGGCCAAGGAACGCTCGAAGAATGCGCTCGGTGCCCTCCGTGAGTTCGATTCGCAGGTCGCCGCGCAGGCCGAACGGCTCAACCGTGCACGCGTGCAGGTGGAGGCATCCGCCGCCGAATGCGAACGTCTCAGTGCGGCATTCGCCCTGTCAGGGGATGCTGTCACCGACGCGGAGAACGCGGCGTCCCGCGCGAGGTCCGAGCTCGAGACCGCGAAATCCCGCCCGCGCCCGATCCTCGACCTCAGCGCACGCGAATCGCTCCTCGTCGAACTCGAAGCGGCGAGGGAACGGGAGCTCGAAGCGCGCCTGCAGCTGGAGACCGCGCGGGAACGCGTCAGGGCCGAGGAGGAACGCACCCGCACCCTGATCGCGCAGATGGAGGCCGACCGGCTCGCTGCTGAGGCGGCCGCCCGCCGGGCCGTGATCCGTGCCCGGCAGGTCGAAGCAGCAACGGGGGTCGCCGACGCCCTGCCGGCCGTGCTCGCGTCCGTCGACCGCTCCGTCGCCGAGGCCAAACTGGTGCTCGAGCGGGCTGAGCACGAGCGTGCCAGCCAGAACGCCGAACTCGTCGCCCTCCGTCGTGAGGAAGCAGCGTTGCGTGAACGGCTTCAGGCCATCACCGAGAACGTTCACGGACTCGAGTTGCAGATCTACGAGAAGAAGCTGCACCTGTCGAGCCTGCTCGAGCGCGCCGGATCAGAGCTGGGACTCGTCGAGGACGTGCTCGTCGCCGAATATGGTCCAGACATCCCCGTCCCGCCGGACGACACACAGTCCCAGCACTCCGAGGGGAACGCGCAGGATGCCGCGTCCGATGGCATCCCGTTCGACCGCGCCGTCCAGCAGAAACGGCTCGAGAAGGCTGAGCGCACGTTCGCGCAGCTTGGCAGGGTCAATCCGCTTGCCCTCGAGGAGTTCGCCGCCCTCGAACAACGCCACGCCTTCCTGACCGAGCAGCTCACCGACCTCACGAACACGCGCAAGGATCTGCTCGCGATCATCGACGAACTCGATGAGAAAATGCAGGTGATCTTCGGCGATGCCTTCGACGACACGAAGGCCGCGTTCGCCGAAGTGTTCCCCGTGCTTTTCCCTGGCGGAACAGGCAGTATTTCTTTGACCAACCCGGATGACCTGCTCACCACGGGCATCGAGGTCGCCGTGAAGCCCGCGGGCAAGAAGATCGAAAGACTGTCACTGCTCTCGGGCGGCGAACGGTCGCTCGCCGCCGTCGCGCTGCTGATCGCGATCTTCAAGGCACGGCCGAGCCCGTTCTACATCATGGACGAGGTCGAGGCCGCACTCGACGACGCCAACCTCGGCCGGCTTCTGACGATCTTCGAGGACCTCCGCCGCACCAGCCAGCTCATCGTCATCACCCACCAGAAACGCACGATGGAGATCGCAGACGCCCTCTACGGGGTCTCGATGCGTCAGGACGGCGTCTCGGCGGTCGTCGGACAGCGGGTGGCGGCACCCGAAGAGAAGGCCGGCTGAACGCAGCGGTCCGCTTTCACTCGATAGTCTGGACACATGGCAGAACGCACGCCCTGGTCACTCTCCGGCGCCCTCAAGGGCATGTTCCAGAAACCGACAATCGACGACGACACCTGGGAGGACCTCGAGACGGCCCTGCTGAGCGCCGATTTCGGGCCAGACGTGACCGAGGCCGTCGTCGACGACCTCCATGCCAAGGTCGACCGTTACCGCACGACGGACCCGCGGGATCTGCAGCGGATGCTCCGCGAGTCGATCGAGGAACGACTCTCGAAATACGACACGACACTGAAACTCTCCGAGCGTCCGGCCGTCGTGCTCGTCGTCGGCGTGAACGGGGTCGGCAAGACCACCACGATCGGCAAGTTCGCCAAGTTCCTCGGCACCTACGGACGCAGCGTCGTCGTCGGCGCCGCAGACACCTTTCGTGCCGCGGCCGTCGAACAGCTCGCGACCTGGGCCGAACGCGGGGGAGCGCAGATCATCCGTCCCCAGCAGCAGGGCCAGGACCCGGCATCCGTCGCTTTCCAGACCGTCGACTACGCCAAGCGCACCGGCGTGGAGATCGTGCTCATCGACACCGCAGGTCGCCTGCAGACGAAGAGCGGGCTCATGGACGAATTGTCGAAGATCCGCCGGGTGATCGAGAAGCAGGCACCCATCTCTGAAGTGCTGCTGGTCCTCGATGCCACGACCGGGCAGAACGGGCTTGCCCAGGCAGAAGCGTTCATCGAGCACGCAGGCGTCACCGGGCTCGTCCTCACCAAGCTTGACGGGTCGGCTCGTGGCGGGTTCGTACTTGCCGTTCAGGAACGCACCGGCATTCCGATCAAACTGGTAGGGCAGGGTGAGGGCATCAACGACCTCACCGGTTTCACCCCGCACGTCTTCGCACAGAAACTGGTTGGCTGATGATCGAACATGACTTCTTCGGGGCGATCGACACGGATGCCACCGGTGGGCTGTACTGGTCGGAGACCGTCGAGGTGGGTGACCAGGCGGTCGACGTCTCACTGAGCGCTCCCGGCGGAGAAACCATCTCCCCGGACGCTCTCGACACGGCGGCAGGGGTGATCAGCTCGCTCGACGGCCTTGACCTGCGTGCCCGCGAGGCCATGCTCTCCGACGTCGATGACCGCAACTCCGACGTCACCCAGTTCATCGAGCAGACCATCGATGAGGTGGGTGATGATCTCGTCGACCTGCTCGTCGACCACTCCGGTGACAATGACGTCGACATCATCCGGTCGCTGCAGCTCATCCGTGTAGCGATCTCGCCTCACCAGGCCGGTGAGAGCGCCCCGTTCGCCTCATTCGAGTTCGCGTTCGACCCTGACAATTCCGATCTGGCACTCGTCGTCTACCTGTCGACCCGCGGTGAGTCCGTCGGTATTGAACTGCTGAGCTGACTCAGCCGACCGCCTGCGCGAAGCCGAGCGCCGGGTCGGCCAGATGGTCGAGCCCCGCCGGAATCGGGCGGCCCTTGCGATGCATCGACTGGGCCCACAGCCGTCCGGCGCGGTAGGAGGATCGGACGAGCGGTCTGGCGAGAACGCCGAGGAACCCGATCTGCTCGGCGAGCTCCTTGAAGGCGACGAACTCCTCCGGATGCACCCATCGCGCCACCGGGAGATGCCGCGGGGTGGGCCGGAGGTACTGGGTGATCGTGATGATGTCGGTGCCGGCGTCGTGAAGGTCACGGAGAGCATCCGCTACCTCGGCCTCGTCTTCGCCCATGCCGAGGATGAGGTTGGACTTGGTGATGAGCCCGGCCGCGCGGGCCTGCGACAACACGTCGAGTGACCGCTCGTAGCGGAAGGCGGGACGGATCCGTTTGAAGATGCGCGGGACGGTCTCGACGTTGTGGGCGAACACCTCAGGCTGTGACGCGAACACCTCGCCGAGCAGGTCAGGATTTCCGGAGAAATCGGTTGCGAGGATCTCCACGCCGGTTCCCGGGTTGTCGGCGTGTATCCGGCGAACCGTCTCCGCGTGCAACCAGGCGCCTTCGTCGGGGAGGTCGTCGCGGGCGACACCGGTGACCGTTGCGTAGCGCAGATTCATGGTTGTGACGGATGCCGCGACGCGGCGCGGTTCATCGGTGTCGTAGTCGGCGGGCTTGCCGGTGTCGATCTGGCAGAAGTCGCAGCGGCGCGTGCACTGCGACCCGCCGATGAGGAACGTGGCCTCCCGGTCTTCCCAGCATTCGTAGATGTTGGGGCACGCAGCCTCCTGGCACACCGTGTGCAACCCCTCGTCCCTGACGAGTTTCTGCAGGCTCTGGTACTCCGGTCCCATCCGGGCCTTCGTTTTGATCCAGTCAGGCTTCTTCTCGATCGGGGTGGCGGCGTTTCTGACCTCGAGACGGAGCAGCTTGCGGCCATTCCCCGTCACCTGCGGTGACGGGCCCGGGCTGCCGCAGGCGCTCACGCGGCCGACTCCGTTTCTGTCACGTCGACCGCGCTCGACAGGAACGCGGCGACGACGGAGTCCAGCGCATCTGAGGGAGTGACGGTGCGGCCGGATTCGATGCTCACCGTCGTGACCCCGGCGTCGGTGATGCCGCACGGAACGATGCGGCTGAACGGTTCGAGGGAGTTGCTGCAGTTGAGAGCGAAACCGTGCATGGTGACGTTGTCGGCCACGCGCACACCGACTGCTCCGATCTTGCTGTAGCCGTTCCCACTCGCCACCCACACGCCGGAGCGTCCGTCGACTCGTTCGCCTCGCACGCCAAATCCGGCGATCACATCGATCATCACCTGCTCGAGACGGCGCACGTGCTCGATCACGTCCACGGGTTCGGGCAGACGCAGGATCGGATAGCAGGTCAACTGGCCCGGACCGTGCCAGGTGATCTTCCCGCCCCTGTCGACGTCGACAACGGGAGTGCCATCCGTCGGGCGCTCGGTGGACGATGTGCGCTTCCCTGCCGTGAAGACGTCGACGTGTTCGCACAGAATGAGTGTGTCCGAGGCCGAACCGTCGGCGACGCTCCGATGGGTGCGGCGCTGGAGTTCCCAGCCGTCGATGTAGGTCAGGTAGGTGGGCGCGAGTCCGGCAACGAGAACGTCGGTCATGTGGTCAGCCTAGTATTAAATAGACCGAGTCCAATAACACCATCCGGCGACTCGGGCGATTGCGGTGCGAGAGGGGCGCGAGGCTCGGTAAACTGGACCTCAAATGGCTACTTTTGGAAACCTCTCAGACCGGCTCTCCGAGACCTTCAAGAATCTCCGCAAGAAGGGCTCGCTCTCGGCGTCAGACGTCGACGGCACCGTACGTGAAATCCGTCGCGCCCTTCTTGAGGCCGACGTCTCTCTCGATGTGGTGAAGGACTTCACCGGCAAGGTGCGCGAGCGCGCGCTCGGCGACGAGGTCAACAAGGCGCTGAACCCTGCCCAGCAGGTCGTGCAGATCGTCAACGAAGAGCTCGTCGCGATTCTCGGCGGCGAGCAGCGCCGGCTCGAGTTCGCGAAGACCCCGCCGACGGTGATCATGCTCGCCGGCCTTCAGGGCGCCGGTAAGACGACCCTTGCCGGGAAGCTGGCCAAGTGGCTGGCGAAGGACGGCCACACGCCGCTCCTCGTCGCCGCCGACCTCCAGCGCCCCAACGCCGTCACCCAGCTCAGCGTCGTCGCCGAGCAGGCCGGTGTCGCGGTCTACGCCCCCGAGCCCGGCAACGGCGTCGGTGACCCCGTTCGCGTGGCGAAGGACTCGATCGCCTACGCCAGGCAGAAGCAGTACGACACCGTCATCGTCGATACGGCCGGTCGCCTCGGCGTCGACGCCGAGTTGATGAAGCAGGCGTCGAACATCCGCAAGGCCGTCGACCCTGACGAGGTGTTGTTCGTCATCGACGCGATGATCGGACAGGATGCCGTCGCAACGGCGAAAGCGTTCCAGGAAGGTGTCGACTTCACCGGCGTCGTTCTCTCCAAGCTCGACGGTGACGCCAAAGGTGGCGCGGCGCTCTCCGTGGCATCCGTCACCGGTCGACCGATCATCTTCGCCTCCACCGGTGAGGGACTCGACGATTTCGAGCCGTTCCACCCCGACCGCATGGCCAGCCGTATCCTCGACCTCGGTGACATCCTCACCCTGATCGAGCAGGCCCAGCAGGCATTCGACGAGGACGAAGCCCGCGAGATGGCCGAGAAGTTCTCCACAGACAGCTTCACGCTCAACGACTTCCTCAAGCAGATGCAGCAGCTGCGCAACATGGGGTCCATCAAGAAAATGATGGGCATGCTCCCCGGCATGGGTCAGATGAAGCAGCAGCTCGATGCGTTCGACGAGCGCGAGATCGTTCGCACGGAGGCGATCATCCAGTCGATGACCCTCGCCGAGCGGGAGAACTCCAAGTTGCTCAACGGATCCCGTCGGCTGAGGATCGCCCGCGGTTCCGGTTCGACAGTGACCGAGGTCAACGCGCTGGTCAACCGCTTCGAACAGGCGGCGAAGATGATGAAAACCGTCGCAAAGGGAGGCGTTCCGCAGATCCCCGGCATGGGCCCCATTCCCGGCGGTGGAGGCGGAAGCTCACGCAAGCCTCAGCCGAAGAAGAAGGGCTCGAAGTCAGGGAACCCGGCGAAGCGAGCGACCGAGAACGCGGCGCTGGCATCCGGTGTGAAACCGGCAGCGGCGTCGACCGGTGGAGGATTCGGTCTCGGCGGTGCGCAGAGCTCTGCGACCCCGACCGAGGAAGAACTCGCCAGCCTGCAGAAGTTCCTCGGACGCTAACGGGACGGCGCCGAACCGGCGCGCAGTTCCTGCGCCAGCGCCTTGACGACAGCGCTGAGGTCGCCGTTGTTCTCGTCGGCGACCCGCAGTTGCCGGATGTAGCTGGCTCCGTGGTCGATGATCGAGGCGATGGAGGCCAGTTCTTCGGCGCAGCCGAGCCGGTCGGCGACGGGGGAGAGCAACGTGAGAAGCTCACGGATGTCATCGGTGACCGGGCGTTCATTGCCCGCGTTGTCGAGGATGATTTCGGCATCCAGTCCGTAGCGGGCGGCACGCCACTTGTTCTCGCGCACGTACCAAGGCTGAAGGACCATCAGCTTCTCGCCGTTGTCGAGACGGGTCGAGAGATGCTCGACAAGACAGTGGATGAGCGCGGCGACGGCCGCGAGTTCACGATGCGTCGACGCCCCGTCACAGAACCGGACCTCGAGCGTTCCCCAACGTGGGGACGGGCGGATGTCCCAGCGCACCTCTGTGTAGTCGTCGATGATGCCCGGGGTTGTCATGTCTGCGACGTACTGCTCGAATGCCGCCCAGTCGGCCAACTGGTACGGCAGGCCGGCGGTCGGGAGCTGCTGAAACATCAGGGATCGGTTCGAGGCGTACCCCGTGTCGATTCCGGTCCAGTACGGACTGGATGCCGAGATCGCCTGCAGGTGGGGGATGTAGCTGAGCATCGCGTTGAGGATGGGCATCACCTTGTCGCGGTGCTCGATGCCGACGTGCACGTGCACGCCCCAGATCATCATGTTCCTGCCCCACCACTTCGTGCGCTCGATGAGCTTGTGGTACCGCTCCTTGTTCGCAACGGGCTGGTCATACCACTGGCCGAACGGGTGGGAGCCGCTCCCGATGATGTCGATGCCGCGGCCGAGCGTCACCGTGCGGAGCTCCTGCAGCTGGCCGTCGAGGTCTGACACAGCGGCAGCCACCGTCCTGTGGACGTTGCTGACGAGTTCCACCGTATTGAGTAGCAGTTCGCCGGTGATGTTCGGGTGCGGCGAACCGTCGGGCTGGGAGAGTGCGAGCAGCACCTCATCTGCGGCCGAAACCAGTTCGCCGCTGTCGCGGTCGACGAGAGCGAGTTCCCACTCGATCCCCACAGTCGATCGTTCCGATCGTGCGAAGTCGATGCCCATGTGTGACCGTCCGCTCCGCCGGGCGGGTGCACGGCACGCATTTATCCTTCCACGTCCCACCTAGGCTTGAGGCATGTCATCTTCGCAGAGCCGCCCCGTCCGTATCGGCGTACAGATCGCACCCCAGCACGCGATGTACCCCGCCATCCGCGACACCGTCGCCGAACTCGAAGAACTCGGCGTCGACATCCTCTTCAATTGGGACCACTTCTTCCCGCTGAGCGGCGACCCTGACGGGCTCCACTTCGAGGCCTGGACGATGTTGGGAGCCTGGGCGGAGCAGACGAGCCGAGTCGAGTTCGGCACGCTCGTGAACTGCAACAGCTACCGGAACGCCAACCTTCAGGCCGATATGGCGCGCACGCTCGACCACATCTCGGGCGGTCGGTTCATCTTCGGCACCGGCGCCGGCTGGTTCGAGCGTGACTACGACGAGTACGGCTACGAGTTCGGAACGCCTGGCAGCCGGATCGCGGCGCTCGGAGAAGCTCTCCCGGTCATCACAGACCGCTGGTCGAAGCTGAACCCGCCGCCATCGAGGAAGATCCCGGTCATGATCGGCGGAGGTGGCGTGAAGAAGACGCTGCGCATCGTCGCCGAGCACGCAGACATCTGGCACAGCTTCTCGTCTCCGGAAATCCTCACCGAAAAGCTCGAGATTCTCGGTCAGCACGGTGAGAACGTCGGTCGCGACGTCTCTGAGATCGAGGTCTCGACCGAGCTGAAAGGCAGGGATGAGGCGACGGCGGATCGTCTGCTCGAGCTCGGCACGACCATGTTCACTCTCGGCATCTCCGGGCCCGATCACGACCTCGCCGCGGTGCGCAGATGGCTGTCCTGGCGTGACAGCGTCACATCCTGACATCCGTCTGATCCTGCTGGTAACGGGAGCCCGGAAAATCTGACAGAATGGTTAGTCGAGTCTGCACCCGCCCGACCCTCTAATCAGGCGCTGCAGCAAATAGAGCTTTCGGACCGAGTGTGCCCCCACGCAGCCGGTGACGAGCACAATCACACAACAAATAACTTTCAGGAGAATTGTGTCTGTCAAGATTCGTTTGAAGCGCCTGGGCAAGATCCGCGCACCGTACTACCGCATCGTCGTCGCCGACTCACGCACCAAGCGTGATGGCCGTGTCATCGAGGAAATCGGCCAGTACCACCCCACCGAGGAGCCCTCGTTCATCGAGGTCAAGTCCGAGCGTGCACAGTACTGGCTGTCGGTCGGCGCACAGCCGACTCCTCAGGTCGAAGCCATCCTCAAGCTCACGGGCGACTGGGGCATGTTCAAGGGTGACAAGGACGCTGTTTCGACCGTCAAGGTGAAGGAGCCCAAGGCTGCCTTCGTCGCAGACGAGAAGAAGAAGCCCGTCCTCAAGCCGAAGGCTGAGAAGCCGGCCGCCAAGGAAGAAGCTCCCGCTGAGGCTGAGGCCGCACCGGCAGCTGAAGAAGACAAGGCGTAACAATTGCTCGCACCTGCTCTCGAACACCTCGTCAAGGGGATTGTTGACAATCCGGACGACGTGACCGTCGTAGCGCAGAGCTCACCACGCGGTGAGGTCCTCGAGGTTCGTGTGAACCCCGAGGACCTCGGCCGTGTGATCGGTCGCTCCGGCCGAACGGCCAAGGCACTTCGCACGCTTGTCTCCGCTCTCGCCGATGGCCGACGCGTTCGCGTCGACGTCGTCGACACCGATTCCTGACGTGAACGCTGCCCAGACGCCGAAGACCCAGTTGCGGGTCGGACGGCTCACGAAGGCCCATGGCCTCAAAGGGGCCATCAAGCTCGAACTCTTCACCGACGACCCCGAACGCCGGTTCGTGCCGGGGGCCGTTTTCACCCTCCAGGTTCCGACCGGTTCGTCCTGGCACGGGAAATCGCTCACCCTGACCGAACTGCGTTGGTACAACGGCCACCCGGTCGGCTTCTTCGAGGGCGTCTCAGACCGAACCGAGGCCGAAACTCTCGTCAAAGCCATCCTCTGGATCGAGCAGGACGTCTCTGAGGCTTCCCCGGAAGAGGACGCCTGGTACGACCACCAGCTCGTCGGACTCGCCGTGCACCGTGACGGCGCGCGGGTCGGTACCGTCGCGCGGGTCGATCACTTCCCCGCCCAGGACCTCCTCATCGTGACGACGGCGTCCGGCGACGTGATGGTGCCGTTCGTGAAGGCTCTTGTGCCTGCGGTTGACATCGCTGCAGGGATCGTCACCGTCACTCCTCCGACAGGCCTCTTCGAAGAGCTTCCGGATGATGACGACGACGACGTGGATGTCGCCGCTGCGGCCGCTGGCCCTGCTGATGTCGCCTCTGGTGATACAGATGGTGATGTCGCCCTCGCGAACGCCGGCGCTGCTGATGTCGCGTCTGGTGATTCAGATGGTGATGTCGCCGTCGGGAACGCCGGCGCTGCTGATGTCGCGTCTGGTGATTCAGATGGTGATGTTGCCGTCGACGAGCCAACGACCGACGAGCAAAAGTAACCTCGCCGCCGCTTCTCCAGACCACAAATTCAGGAGATTCTGCCAGCGCGAGACGTCAAATTCAGGAGATTCTCTCGACACGCCGGCCCGCCGGCATCCGTGGACGGCGTGTCGCGGCGTTTCTCCTGAATTTGGAGCAATCGCCTGAATGTGAGGCTCAAGACCTTCACCGTTGCTGTCGACAGGACGCAAACGGCTGGATAGAGCCGCGCACAGCCACCATTTGTGTCGGATGAACGGATGCCTCGGTCGTCGCGTTGTTCATCGGACGCAAACGGCTGGCTAGAGCCGCGCACAGCCACCATTTCTGTCTGACCAGGGAACGCGGCTGGGTCCTTCGGAGAGCGAGGCTTCGACCACGAGCAGGCCGGATGGCTCACCGCGTCAGCCGATCGCCTGCACCCACTCGGTGCCACCGTCGACGAAGGCCTGCTCTTTCCAGATCGGCACGCTCTCCTTGACCCGATCCACGAGAGCACCGCAGGCCTGGAACGCCTCGGCTCGGTGAGCACTCGCAACAGCACACCCCAGAGCGAGGCCGCCGACCTCGAGACGCCCGATCCGGTGCGCGACAGCGACAGCGACGGCCGGGAAATCCTGGCAGACAGACTCGGCGGCAGCTCGGAGCGCGTCTTCGGCACTCGGATGCCCCGAGTAGCTCAGCCACGCGACGCTGCGGTCGTCGTCATGATCGCGCACCACCCCTTCGAAGGTGACGACAGCACCGCGAGAGTCATCTGTCACCGCAGCCCGGAGGGCATCCAGCTCGATCGGATCGGCTGTCACCGACGCGACTCGCACAGTGCCCGTGGCGCCTGCTGTGACGATGTCGTCTGGTGTCATGAGGATCCTTCGCTCGACGCTGGGAGCGGACGGCGTCTCCACCTCCGTATCGTGCCGAGTTTACCGGCACGATACGGCACCGGGGCTCTGACATGAGCGGTCTCGGCTACGCTTACCGAATGACCGTTGCACTGGGGATCCCGCGCACCCGTCAGAGTGCCGTGATCACGGACGCGGCGACGTTGCCGGCCGACCGGCCGCGAACGGATGCTCTCGTCGACCGGTTCGGTCGGGCCGCCACCGATTTGCGGATTTCCCTGACTGACAAGTGCAACCTGCGGTGCACCTATTGCATGCCGGCTGAGGGACTCCCCAGCCAGCCGGTCGACGCCCTGATGACAGCTGACGAGATCAGGCGTCTGGTCGGAATCGCCGTCACCACGCTCGGGGTTCGCCAGGTCCGTTTCACCGGCGGCGAGCCTCTGCTCAGGGCGGATCTCATCGACATCGTGTCCGCGTGCGCAAGCCTTCCGAACCGGCCGGAGATCTCACTGACCACCAATGCCATCGGTCTCGGCTCGCGGGCCGGAAAGCTCGCCGCGGCCAGACTGGACCGGCTGAACATCTCCCTGGATTCGCTGCACCCCGATGTGTTCGCGCTTCTCACGCGGCGTCCGTTCCTGCAGCGCGTGCTCGACGGCATCACGGCAGCGGGCGACGCCGGTTTCGCATCCATCAAGATCAACGCCGTCCTCGTCCGCGGTGTCAACGACGATCAGGCCGTCGAGCTCCTTGACTGGTCGTTGCGTTCCGGCCACCAGTTGCGGTTCATCGAGCAGATGCCGCTCGACGCCGACCACAGCTGGACGAGGGACGGCATGGTGACCGCGGCGCAGATCAGACAGATCCTGTCTGAGGGATTCGACCTCACCCCCGATTCCGCCCCGCGGGATGGTGCCCCCGCTGAACTCTGGCAGGTGCGGCGGCCCGGCTCCGACCTGCTTCTCGGCTTCGTCGGAATCATCGCGTCGGTGACCGAGCCGTTTTGCGACGACTGCAGGCGCACGCGGCTGACCGCCGAAGGAGGAGTCCGCAGCTGCCTGTTCTCCAACGATGAGACCGACCTGCTCGGGCCCATGCGTGCCGGCGCCGATGACGAGACCCTCGCGCGGCTCTGGCAGGGCGAGATGTGGCGCAAGACCGCAGGCCACCAGGTGAACAGCCCGGATTTCGTGCAACCGGAACGCACGATGAGCGCGATCGGTGGCTGAAAAATGACCGTGACCATCGGCGTGCGGTACTTCGCCGGCGCTGCTGCCGGAGTGGGGCGCACCGAGGAGCGCAGGCGGTACGCCGCTCCGATCTCGATCGACAGCGTGCTCGGAGATGTCGAACGGTCGTCGGAATCCGGAGACGACCGGTTGGGCACCGTCCTCGGGCGTTGCTCGTTCATCGTCAACGGCCTGACCACGCGCGATCGCTCGGTGCTCCTCGCCGACGGCGATCAGCTCGACGTGCTCCCGCCGTTCGCCGGCGGCTGACCCCGACGCCAGGCGCGGATGCCCCCATCCAGACTTCTCGCCTGGTGTCCCTGCGCGAGAAGGTAGTCGACAGCGGCAGCGGACCGAACACCGCTCTCGCAGTAGACGACGAGAAGGTGGTCGTTGTCGAGACGGCGGAGAGCATCGGGCAGGTCGGTCTGCGGGATGTTCACCGAATCGGGGATGGCTGACTCGCGATGTTCGGCTGGCTCACGCACATCGATCACCGTCACCGACTGACCACCATCGCGCAACCGGTGGAACTCCTCGGCGCTCACGGTTGCGGGCTCCGCTGCTGACGGCGTGTGCAGGCGAGCGCCACCGGACTGCAGGGGGATTTCACGAAAGCCCGCCGTGAGGGCGTCGATGACGAGCACCCGGCCGACCAACGGCTCGCCGAATCCGACGACGAGCTTCATCACTTCGGATGCCATCACCCCGGCGACGAGGGCACTACTCGTTCCGAGCACGCCGACGAGCTCGCAGGATTCGGCGGTGTTCGACGCGGATTCGTCTGGGAAGAGATCGCGAAACCCCGGAGAGCCGGGGACCGACCCGGGATCGAAGACGGAGACCATCCCGTCGAAGCGCAGGACCGATCCCCAGACGAGTGGGATTCGGTGCGTCGCGGCGGCATCCGCCACGAGATAGTGGGTTTCGAACGTGTCTGTTCCATCGACGATGACGTCGTAGTCGGCCGTGAGCGTGAGGGCGTTGTCTGTGTCGAGTCGCATCGGATGCTGCACGACCGTGACGTGCGGATTGACCGTTGCCAGGGTGCGTGCCGCCGAGACGGTTTTCGCTTCGCCGACGCTGTCTGACCGATGGACGGTCTGTCTGGCCAGGTTCGACTCGTCGACGACATCGTCATCGACAAGTCCGATCGTTCCGATCCCCGCTGCGGCGAGGGAGATCAGGAGCGGCGAGCCGAGGCCTCCGGCTCCGACGACCAGAACCCGGGCCGTCGAGATACGGTGCTGCCCGGCGGCGCCGACTTCGGGCAGTACCGTCTGGCGCTGGTATCTCACCGGCACCTCGGTGACGGGCTTCGGTGGTTCGAATGACAGGGTCATGGGGCGTCAGACGTCGATCCGGTAGCCGCGCTTGACGATGGTGCTGACGAGCCCGGAGATCCCCAGGGCCTGCCGGAGCCGACTCATCGACACCTCGAGAGCGTGTTCGTCGACGTTCCCGGGCAGCGCGGCGGCGAGTTCGGCGCGGGAGATCACGTCGCCGCCAGCGAGCATGAGGCGTCGGAAGAGAATGAGCGCAGACGGAGCGAGCTGCACCCGTCCTGTCTGCAGTTCGACCAGGCATCCTCGCAGCGCGACAGGTCCGTGACGGGTGTCGAGCCTGATCACTCCGTGCTGCTCGAGGTGCTCGCAGACGAGGCGGATCAACGCCCCCATCCGGTAGCGCTCCGGAATGATCGGGGTGATGCCGTACGACAGCAGGGGAGCCGCGGTGACCGGACCGACCGCCGCGGTGATGACCCCGCCGGTAAAAGCGCCGAGGAGGTCCGAATCCTGGCCGAGCGCCTCAGCGGTGCTGAACAGGGCATCGACTGCCGGCGCACTGGTGAAGGTGACGACGTCGATGCCGCCGGTGAGAACGGCATCGATGAGCTTCTTCACCCGATCGTCGGTCTGGTCGGGATCCGCCCAGCGGTAGGGCGCGACGGTGAGCACCTCGGCATGGACGGCGCGAAGCCTGTCGAGTTGAGCCTCATCGGTGTAGCCATGCAACTGCACGGCGATGCGGAGCCCCGGTGGAAAGTCGGCGAGCACCTTGGTCACCAGCGAGGCGGTCGTCTCTTCGTCGCTCATCCCGATGTCGTTCAATCCCGTGGCGCGGATGGCGCCGCGAGCCTTGGGACCGCGGACGAGGATCGCGGTGTCAGACAGGGCATCGACGAGATCGTGGCCGAGGCCCGCGGTGTCTGCGATCTCGAACCAGCGACGGATACCGTACGACGTCGTCGCGAGGAGAACATCCGGTTGGGCAGCGAGAATCGCCCGGGTGTCTGCGATCAGTGGTTCATCGTGGTCCGCATGCGCGATGCGCAGGGTCGGTGCGTGGACGACCGAGGCTCCCCGTCTTTCGAACGAGTCGATCAGGTCCTGGGAGCGCCGGTCGCTCGTCACGCCGATGCGGAATCCTTCGAGTTGATCCGCGCGGAAGCCCGGGACGGTGCCCGTCGTCCCGTCACTCACTGGAACGCCGCCAACCGGGAGGCGCGATCCATGAGCGCGGCGGCATCGAGGTGACCGTCGAAAGCCAGGTCGACGACCCGTCCGATCACCAGGACGGCGGGGGAGCGCACCTCGACCTGGGCGGCGACGTGCACCACCGAGCTGAGATCGGCGATCGTGGTGCGCTGCTTTTCGCTGAACCCGCGCTCGATGATCGCGACCGGGGTGTCCGGTGCGAGTCCTTCACGGAGCAGACCCTGCGTGAGCGTCGCGAGGGTGCCGACTCCCATGAGAACGACGATCGTTCCCCCGAGGCCGGCGAGGTGCCTGTGCTCGGCGTCGGTGAGCGGGGCGTGCCCACTCACAACGGTGAACATGTGACTCACCCCGCGGTGGGTGAGCGGGATCCCGGCGGAGGCGGGAACGGCGACAGCGCTGGTGACGCCGGGAATGACCTTCACCGGGATGCCTTCCCTGTGGCAGGCGAGTACCTCCTCGCTTCCTCGCCCGAAGACGTAGGGGTCCCCGCCCTTGAAACGGACCACGTTCGAACCGCCGAGCGCGTGTGCGACGATCTGCGCCTCGATACCGCCCTGGCCGATCGGGTGATGGCCGGGGCGCTTGCCGACATCGATGAGGGTGGCGTTCGGTGCGAGCTCGGACAACCGGTGGTGCGGGGCGAGCCGGTCGTACAGGACGACATCTGCGCGGCCGAGGGCGGCGAGTGCTGCTGCTGTCAGCAGGCTCTCATCGCCCGGTCCTCCGCCGACGAGCGCGACCGTTCCGGCATCCGTCATTACGCCCCTTCCCTTACAGGAATGGTAGGCCCTGTCAGGTAGACGGCGTCTCCCCTCTCCACCTCGACGGCCGTTGCCGGGCGCATCTGACCGCGTTCGTGCACCCGCGCGACGCCGGTGTCTGTCGCAGACGCGTCGTTGACGAACGGACGGAACTTCTTCAGCCGTTCGGGGTCGGCGAGGGTCGCTGCCCACTCGTCCTCATAGTTGTCGACGTGCTTCGCCATCGACGCTTCGAGCTCGTCGCCGAGCCCGAGCGAGTCATCGACGACGACCTCCCTGACGTGGTCGATTCCGCCGTCGAGGTCCTCCATCCATCTGGCCGTGCGCTGCAGCCGATCGGCGGTGCGGATGTAGTACATGAGGTAGCGGTCGATGTACCTGATGAGGGTGTCGTCATCGATGTCACCGACGAGGAGCTGCGCGTGAGTGGGCTGGAAGCCACCGTTGCCGCCGACGTAGAGGTTCCAGCCCTTGTCGGTTGCGATCACTCCCACATCCTTGCCCCGCGCCTCCGCACATTCGCGTGCACACCCGGACACCCCGATCTTGAACTTGTGCGGGGCACGGAGCCCGCGGTACCGCAGTTCGAGGGCAACGGCCATGCTGACGGAGTCCTGCACGCCGAAGCGGCACCAACTCGAGCCGACGCAGCTCTTGACGTTGCGGAGCGACTTGCCATACGCCTGCCCGGACTCCATCCCGGCGTCGACGAGGACTTTCCAGATCTGGGGCAGCTGGTCGAGCCTTGCGCCGAACAGGTCGATCCGCTGGCCGCCGGTGATCTTCGTGTACAGGCCGAAGTCCGTGGCCACCTGTGCGATGACGGCCAGCTTCTGGGGCGTGATCTCACCTCCGGGGATGCGGGGGACGACCGAGTACGTACCGTCCTTCTGCATGTTCGCCATGGCACGATCGTTGGTGTCCTGCAGCGTGCCACGGCCGGAGTCGAGGATGTGTCCGTCGTGCTGGCTGGCGAGGATCGACGCGACGGCCGGCTTGCAGACGTCACAACCCCTGCCGTGGCCGAAACGGGCGATGATCTCGTCGAACGAGGTCAGCTCGTAGACACGGACGGTTTCAAAGAGCTCCTGGCGTGAAAGCGCGAAGTGCTCGCACAGGGCGCGGGACACCGCGATCCCCGACTTCGTGAGTTCGGTCTCGAGGATCTTTTTCACGAGCGGGACGCACGAACCGCACTGGGTGCCGGCACGGGTGCAGGATTTCAGCTCCCCGAGGTCCGTGCAGGCATCGGTGTGGACGCCGTTGACGGCGTCGCGCACCGTTCCGACACTCACGTTGTTGCAGGCGCAGACCAGCGCGGCGTCCGGGAGGTCGTCACCGGCGGGCGCCTCCATTCCGGATGCCGAGAGGTAGGCTGCCGGTTCGCTCGACAGCTCAGACCCGAGCATGGGGCGCAGAGACGCATACGGTGAGGCGTCGCCGACGAAGATGGCGCCGAGAAGCGTTTTTGCATCATCCGTCATCACGAGCTTCTGGTACAGGCCGCGCGCGGGGTCCGCATAGACGATCTCCAGGCAGTGCTCGGTCGTGGCGAGTGCGTCTCCGAAGCTCGCGACATCGACCCCGGAGAGTTTGAGTTTCGTCGCGTCGTCCACCGTGGTGAACTCTGCCGCTCCGCCGAGGATCCGGTCGGCGACGACCTCGGCCATCGCATTCGCTGGAGCAACGAGGCCGGTGCACCGGCCTTCGAAGCAGGCGACCTCGCCGATCGCCCACACGTTCTCGAGCGATGTCCGGCAATCGGTGCCGATGACGATTCCTCCGCGCTCACCGACGGTGATCCCGGCCGTTGCGGCCAGTTCGTCGCGGGCCCGGATGCCGATGGCGAAGACGACGAGGTCCGCGGCGATCTGCTGACCGCTCGAGAACTTCACGCCGGAGACCGTTCCGTCTTCTGCGTGCAGGATACTGCGGGGCCTGGTACCGAGGTGCAACCCGATGCCCTGCGACGCGATGATCCTGCCGAGGGCACGACCGGCGCCCTCGTCGAGCTGGGCAGACATCAGCCACGACCCGGAGTGGACGACGCTCGCATCGGCTCCACGTCGAGACAACCCCCCGGCGGCCTCGAGCCCGAGGAGGCCGCCTCCTGCGACGAGCACGCGCGCCGGGCGGCCGAGCTCGAGCGCAAGCCGGTCGACCTGACCGGCCAGGTAGTCGACGTCGTCGATGGTGCGGTACACCTTCGCTGATTCGTGGCCGGTGATCTCCGGAACGGGAGCGGACGATCCGGTAGCGAAGACGAGTTCGTCGTACGGCAGGGTCCTGCCGAGCGACGTGGTGACCGTGCACGCAGCCGGGTCGACGGCATCCGCACGCTCGCCGAGAAGAAGCGTGACGTGGTCGTTGTCCCACAGGTTCGACGGCTGCAGGGTGAGGTCGGCGTCATGCTCGAGACGCTTGCTCAGTGCGACGCGGTCGTAGGGAAGATACGGCTCCTCACAGACGACGGTGACGTGCAGGGTACGGGCGTCGTCCCTCGAGTGGACGGCGTCGGCGAACCGGTGAGCGGCCGGGCCACCCCCGATCACCACGATCTCGCGAACGGCCGCTGGTCGAGCTGAATCCATGGGAGTGCCAGTCATCGTTCCGTACCTCCAAGTAGCTGGTGTCCGGCGAGCGTAACCGTCGGCGGTTTCGCCCCAATTTCCCGCACATGTCAGCGGGTTGTCTGGCACCGCACAGTGCCGGCGGCACGGTGAGAGGACGGATTCACACGACAGAAACATCCCAATGCTCTTCGCGAAACAGGGGGCGCATAGCGTCGCTGGTGACCGGAAAGGCTCCAACCGAGCCGGAACACGATGGGCAGGGTGGTTCGCATGACCATAGCAATCGACAGGGACGTACGCCGGACCCCGGTGACCACGTGGGAGAGCGTCTGCGCCGTCGACGAGCTCGAGCCCTCCTGGGGTGAGGTCGCTCTTCTCAAAGCGCAGCAGATCGCGTTGTTCCTGCTCTCGCCGTTCGAGGTGTACGCCGTGTCACACCGTGACCCGCACACCGAGGCTCACGTCATGGCGAGGGGCATCGTCGGTTCGAAGGGTGACAGACCCACCGTCGCATCTCCGCTTCACAAGGAGGTCTACGACCTGGCAACCGGAGAATGCTTCAGCAATCCCGACTTCGTGCTTCAGACCTACCGGACCCGCATCGTCGGCGGCATGATCGAGGTGGAACTGTCGTGACAGTGCTCTCGCTCTCACCCCGCACCGCAACGACCGCTGCCCTCGTCGCCATCTCGCACGGCACGAGCTCTCCTGCCGGCCAGGCGGCCGTCGCCGGGCTGGTCGACGCCGTCGGAGTGAGCTTGCCGTCGTCGATCGTCGAGGGAGGATTCGTCGACGTGCAGCAGCCGGACGTGCAGGCGACGCTCGGCAAACTGGACGCCGACCGGCCTGCTGTTCTCGTTCCCCTGCTGCTCTCGGCCGGATACCACGTGCACGTCGATCTCGTGAACGAAGCGGATGCTTCCGATCGGGTGACCGCGATCTCGCGTGCGCTCGGGCCTGACGATCGACTGGTCGACCTCCTGGCTCGCCGTCTCGCTGAGTCCGGTCTCACCGAGACGGATGCCGTTGTGCTGTGCGCTGCCGGTTCGACTGATGCGCGAGCCGTCGCCGACTGCCGTGAGACCGCGGTTCGGCTGGGCGTGGTGCTCGGCCGGCCCGTGAGTGTGGGATTCATCTCGGCTGCACAGCCGCCGATCGAGACCGCCGTCAGCGATGCACGGGCCAATCACCCCGGGTCACGGGTCGTCGTCTCCACCTACCTGCTCGCCCCCGGCTACTTCGCCGATCTCGCTTCCGCGACCTCCGCGGACCTCGCAACGCCTCCGCTCCTCACCGCCGGCGGAGAAGCCCCAGCCGAGCTGATCGACATCGTGCGCGACAGGTATGTCGACGTGCTGACCGGAGCCGACGCATCCTGAGCTGACTCCGCGGCGTCCGTCTACGGTGAGCACACACGGCCCTGCGCGGCAGTTCTCGGAGCGGTTCCCACACTGAACAGCCGCCGGGAGGGGCTCCCCTAGGATTTCAGCATGCGCATCGACATCGTCACGATCTTTCCCGAGTTCTTCGACGTGCTCGACATTTCCCTGCTCGGCAAGGCGAGACAGGCCGGCATCATCGATCTCGGTGTGCACAACCTGCGCGACGCGACGACCGATCGGCACCGCACCGTCGACGACACACCCTACGGCGGGGGCGCTGGAATGGTGATGAAACCGGAACCGTGGGGGACGATTCTCGACGGCATCCTCGACAGCGACCCGGATGCCGGCCCTCTCGTCATCTTCCCGTCGCCGGCTGGCGAGGTCTTTACCCAGTCGATGGCCCGCGAACTCGCGACGGAGCACCATCTCGTGTTCGGGTGTGGACGGTACGAGGGGATCGATCAGCGCGTGTTCGACGACACGGCGACGCGTGCCCGGGTGCGCCTCGTCAGCCTCGGCGACTACGTGCTCAACGGGGGAGAGGTGGCGGTGATGGCGATGGTCGAGGCGATCGGCCGGCTCATCCCCGGAGTGGTCGGCAACCCGCACTCGCTCGTCGAGGAATCGCACGAAGACGGCCTGCTCGAAGCCCCCAGCTACACGAAACCGGCATCCTGGCGCGGTCTGGACGTGCCGGGGATCCTGCTGAGCGGCAATCACGGAGCAATCGCCGCCTGGAGAAAAGAGCAACAGCTGGAACGCACCAGGCGGGTGCGTCCTGACCTGCTCGCTCAAGCCGACGATCGGCGGGATTCTCCCAGCGCACGGCCGTAGGCTGGAGTCATGATTATTCGCCGCGCTTTCCGCACCTGGATGGTCATCGCCGCCGTGGCTCTTCCGATCTGGCCGCTCATCGGCTGGGGGATCTTCGGTGGAGGAGGCTGGCAGTTCCTCGTCCTCGTCATTTCGATGCCCATCCTGTTCGTCGCGATGCTCATCGTCGCCGGGCTGATCCGAGCGCGGCCCACCGTTCGGCGGGAGAAGGCGGTGTCGTGGCTCGACGTCGGCATCCTCACCCTGTGGCAGGCATCCGTCATCGGATTCGGCCTCTTCGGGCCGTCGTCGGACGCGTTCGCGGTTCTCGGAGTTCTCACCGGCCTGGCCGCCTTCTGGATCGTGCTCTGGGAGTTCTTCACCGATGCCCGGAACCGCGCCCGCGAGACGATGGCCGAGTTCGAGCAGATGGCCTCGCGTCCGACAGCCCGTCCGAACGGACTGAATGGTCCGGTTCGCGACGGCGAAGAGCTGATCGTCGTCAAGGAAACCCGGATACCACCGAAGGACTGAGCCGGAGCTTTTGCGCCGGACCGGCCATTCATGGCAGAATAGACGATTGTGCCGCGGCCAGACTCTGCCACAGGGGAGCCAGCGCCACTGCCTCGATTCTCGAGGCGCCGGACACACCCCCATCATCCCTGAATTCGTAGTCGACCTGTGGCGGTTACAGAGAGCGAAATATCATGCACATCCTCGACAGCGTCGATGCAGCATCCCTCAAGTCCGACATCCCCGAATTCCGTGCCGGCGACACCGTCAAGGTGCACGTGAACATCGTTGAGGGCAGCCGTTCTCGTATCCAGGTCTTCCAGGGCATCGTTATCGGCCGTCAGGGCGAGGGCGTCCGTGAGACGTTCGCCGTCCGCAAGGTCAGCTTCGGTGTCGGCGTGGAGCGTAAGTTCCCGGTGCACTCCCCGGTGATCGACCAGATCGAGGTCATCACCCGCGGTGACGTGCGTCGCGCCAAGCTCTACTTCCTCCGTGAACTCCGTGGCAAGAAGGCGAAGATCAAGGAAAAGCGCAACTAATCCCGTTCGACTCCAACCGGAGTGAAAGAACCGAAGCTCCCCGCCGATAAACTGGTGGGGAGCTTTGGCGGTTAAATGACTGAAACAATCCAGCCGGCAGACGACGTGTCTGCCGGACCACGACGGCGTTCCCGGAAGAAGGGGGCGCTCCTCTTTCTGCGCGATGTCCTCGTGATCTTCGTGGTGGCGCTCCTCGTGTCGTTCCTCGTCAAGACGTTCCTGGTGCGGTCGTTCTACATCCCGTCCGCGTCGATGGAGCAGACCCTTCGAATCGACGACCGCATTCTGGTGAACGAACTCGTGCCCGATCTCGTCGGGCTCGAGCGCGGCGACGTCATCGTGTTCCGTGACCCGGGCGGCTGGCTTCCGCCGTCACCGGAACCGGATCTCCCTCCGCTCACCGCCGCAGCCGACTGGGTGCTCTCTCTCATCGGGTTGTCGGCATCCGACAGCGACGATCACCTCATCAAACGGCTCATCGGGCTGCCGGGCGATCACGTCGTGTGCTGCAACGCGCTCGGCCAGATGACCGTGAACGATGTTCCGCTCAGCGAGCCGTACATCACCATGCCTGCAGGCAAGACGGATGTCTCCGAGGTCGCCTTCGACGTCGTGGTTCCGGAAGGCTCCCTGTGGGTGATGGGCGACAACCGCTACAACTCCCGTGACTCCCGGTACAACCGCGAACAGCCGGGCAACGGCTTCGTTCCGGTCGACAACGTCGTCGGGCGAGCCTTCGTGATCAGCTGGCCAACGGCGCACTGGGACTGGCTCGACAACCACCCCGACGTTTTCTCGGGCGTCAGGGACCCGGAGAACGCGAAGCAATGATGGGTGTCTGTGACCCGACAGACGCGGTGGAACGGGAGCTGTTCGGTGCGGGGACCCGCTACGTGATCGGCTGCGACGAGGTCGGACGCGGTGCCCTCGCCGGACCCGTCGCCGTCGGCATGGCCGTCGTCGCCGCTGACTGCGGACCCCACCCCGACGGTCTGCGCGATTCCAAGATGCTGAGCGAGAAGCGCCGGGTGGCGCTCGACCCGGTGGTGCGGGACTGGGTGCTGTTCTCTGCCGTCGGACTCGCGGATGCCGCGGAGGTCGACGAACTCGGGATCACTCACTGTCTCGGGCTGGCGGGGAAGCGAGCTCTTCGCATCCTGTTCGACCAGGGTGCAGACATCGCGGCAAGCGTCATCCTGCTCGACGGTAATTCAGACTGGCTCAACCCGGTGCTCGCCAGCCCGCTCGACGTGCGGACCCGCATCAAAGCCGACCGCGATTGTGTGTCGGTCGCCGCGGCATCCGTCATCGCAAAGGTGCACCGCGACAGCATGATGATCGCCTCAGACAGTGTGTCGCCCGGATACGGCTGGAGCGGTAACAAGGGCTACAGCAGTTCGACCCATCTGGATGCGATCCGGTCGCTCGGGGTCACGTCACTGCACCGGAAAAGCTGGCTCGTCGCCTACGCGTAGGATGGATGCACCATGGAAGAAGACGAGTTCGAGGACTACGACCGCGAGGTCGAGTTGGCCCTGTACCGGGAGTACCGCGACGTCGTGTCGCAGTTCAAATTTGTGATCGAGACCGAACGACGGTTCTATCTCGCCAATGACGTCGACCTCGTCCGGAGGGACACCGAACACGACTTCTATTTCGAGATCACGATGAACGATGTGTGGGTCTGGGATGTCTACCGTTCCGATCGGTTCGTGAAGAGTGTGCGCGTGCTCACTTTCAAGGACGTCAACATCGAAGAGTTGTCGACCCGGGACTTCGAACTGCCCAAGGAGCTCGCGCTCGACGAGTAGGCGCTTGCGCCCCCTCACTCGGAGTGAAGGGCGTAGACCACCGCTTCGTCGATCGAGAGCGCTTCGCCTTCTGTGCGGACCTTGTCGAGGGCTTCCGCGTCGTTCCCGGCCAGGATCGGCGCCAGGTACCGCTCGTGGAATGAGAATCGGTTGGCGCCGTACAGTCCGGTCTGTTTGCGGAGGTCGTCTGCGGCGTGGAGTAGTCGTCCCGCGCGCCTGAGCTGGCGACTCGCGGCGGCGATCGCCGTGAGCCCTTCGAGCCCGTAGACCACCCCCTCGGCATGACCGATGTGCGCGGCCGTCTCCAGGCTCTCTTCGAAGAGGATTCGTGAATCGACGGTCTGCCCGTTCGCAAAACGAGCCCAGCCCAGATGCTGCAGGGCGACCGTCGTGCCGAGGTCGTCGTGGCCCTGCCTGGTCAGTGTCAGGCTCTCCTGGAATCGACCGATGGCATCAGGCACTGCGTCCTGCATCAGGGCCAGTCGACCGAGGGTTACCAGAGCCATGGACTCGCCCCACCGGTAGCCGGCACCCCTGAGCAACTCCACGCTGCGCCGGAGAGACGTCTCCGCCCGCTCGGTGTCGGGGTTCTTGTCAGCGACCACGGCGAGCGCGAGGAAGATGAGCGCGAAACCCTCGCCGACGCGGTCGTCGATGCGCCGGAAGAGTTCCACGCTTTCGGCCAGACCGGGGACGACCCGATCGTTCGCCTCGTGCCAGAGCAGGATGGACCGGGAGAAGTACAGAGCGATGGCGCGTGTCCTGTCGGGGATGCCGTCGGTCTCGAGCACCTCGTCCATCCAGGCTCTGACCTCACCGAGGAGTCCGCCGACCCACCAGTAGATGAGCAGGCACCAGGTGAACTGAGCGACGGCGACCATCTCTTTCGAATCGAGCAGATACCTGGCGGCCGCGCGCAGGTTGTCTCGATCGTCGTTGAGCAAGGCGATCACTTCACGTTGACGAGTGCCCTCGAGCTCGTCCTCGAGCGCCGCGGCAAGCCCGACGTAATACGTCGCGTGGGCGGCGCGGGCGTCGGTGAGCTGCCCCGTCGCCTCGAGCTGTTCGAGCGCATACTCGCGGACCGTTGCAAGCATCGAGTAGTAGGGAAGGTCACCCCGGTCCAGTTCGCGGACCAGGCTGTTGTCGACGAGCGCGCCGAGGGCGGTCATGGTGTCTGCGTCAGGATCATCACCCGCCACGGTTTCCACCGCATCGAGGGAGAAGCCACCGGCGAAGACACCGAGCCGGGCCAGCAGGTTCTTCTCGTCGTCGCCCAGAAGCTGGGTGCTCCATTCGATCGTGCTCCGGAGCGCCTGCTGACGCAGTGGGAGATCCCGTGGACCACCGGAGAGCAGCGACAGGCGGCGGTCGAGCCGCGCCAGGATGGCCGCTGGAGGCAGCATCCGGATACGGGCTGCCGCCAGTTCCAGCGCGAGGGGAACCCCGTCGAGAGCAACGCAGATGGCGGCGATCGCGTCGACGTTGTCCGGGGTCGCCTCGAAATCCGGTTTGACGGCCCTGGCGCGCTCCACGAAGAGCGCAACGGCTGCCGAGGTCATCGCGCCACGGGGATTCAACGATCGGGCCGGGTCCGGCAGACCAAGCGGGCCGACCTCGACGGCGTGTTCGCCGGAGACCCGCAGGAGCGACCTGCTCGTGACAAGAAATTTCACATCTGGTGCAGAGGCGAGGAGCGTGGTCAGTATCGGGGCGGCCGGGAGGATCTGCTCGAAATTGTCGAGCACGATGAGCATCTGCCTTGTGCTCAGCGCTGTTTTCAGTTTGTCGAGAACAGGTTCGTCTCCGGTGTCGAGGACCCCGAGAGCTTCGGCAATGGCATTCGGAACGAGCGCGGCATCCTGTACCGATGACAAGTCGACGAAGGTGACCTCGATGTCAGGAAGGGCTCCTGCCCGACCGGCCACTTCGAGGGCGATCCTCGTCTTGCCGATGCCGCCCGAACCGAGAAGGGTGACCAGCCGGATCGAGTCTTTGCGGAGCAACGCGGCCACGTCGTCGAGCTCGCCTTCACGGCCGATCAGCTGGGTCAGGGCGGCCGGAAGTGCAGAACTCCGCTCGCCGAGCACGATCGGGTTGGTTTCGAGCGGCACCGGCCGACTCTGGTCGAAGCGCTCGGCCAGCAGGGTCGCCAGGTCGGCTTCGAGGAGCTTGCGCAGTTCCTGCGGGGTCGAGAACGTCTTGAATGACGCCCGGTCATCGTCACGCACCCGGGCGAGCAGGTCGACGAGCCGCGCCTCCCGGTGTGGGGCCGGGTCGCGAACGTAGATGAGTTTCGGGAAGTCGGGAGCCAGGTTGTATTCGTCTTCGAGGCCGGAGACGGTCTCTCCCGGTGCGACCCAGCCGTACTTCTCGGCGTAGATTCCGACGAAGACGTCGCTCTGCTCGAGATACGCCCGGTAGAGCTGCCGCGGCGGGTGGGGTCTGGCGCCGAGTTCGAACATGACGGGGGCGAGGTGAAGTCGTTCCACCGCGAGGCGCGCGTACTTCCGCTCGACCGCGAGTTCTTTCAGAGTGGAACTGACAAAGACTCGCAACCTCTGGTCGGGCGTTCGGATGGCACCCGTGGTGTGCGTCATGACTCGCATTCTCCCCAATTCGATGCGCCCGGTCCAGCCCTCTCCTGAGCGGGCCTCACTTTTCGTTCGGCCTGCCCCGACTGCACGCGGTTCGTGTCACGATGGTGCAATGTCCGAGATCGTCGATCCGCGTCGAAGGCGGGGACTCAGCCACCGCCTTGTCCCGATGAGCGGGCGGGACCCGCAGGAGTCGCATCGGGCCGCAACGCCTCTGGAGTTGCTCTTCGACCTCACCTTCGTCGTCGCGTTCGGCATCGCCAGTTCCGAACTCGCCCACCTGCTGGCTGAGGGCCACGTGGCATCCGGGCTCGGGGCGTTCGTGTTCTCGATGTTCGCGATCTGCTGGGCGTGGATCAACTTCTCGTGGTTCGCGTCTGCGTACGACACCGACGACTGGTTCTACCGGATCACCACCATGGTGCAGATGATCGGCGTCATCGTGCTCGCCCTCGGCCTCCCGGCGGTTTTCGATTCACTCGACGAAGGCGCGCATCTCGACAACGGCGTCGTTGTCGCCGGGTACGTCATCATGCGCGTCGCCATGGTCGCCCAGTGGTTGCGGGCGGCGCGGCAGGACCCGGAGCGGCGCAGCGTCTCACTCAGCTACGCCGGATTCATCATTCTCGCGCAGGTGGGCTGGATCATCACGGCCATCCTCGACCTGTCCGTCGCCGTTGTCTTTCTCGTCGCTCCGCTTCTGTACCTGGTGGAACTCGCCGGACCTGTCGTCGCCGAGCGGCGTTTCGGAGGAACCGCGTGGCATGCGCGCCACATCGCCGAACGGTACGGGCTGCTGACGATCATTGCGTTGGGTGAGGGCGTCATCGGAACTGTCGCATCAGTTTCGGCTGTCATCGAGGAACAGGGCTGGAGTTCAGAGGCAATCCTCATCGTCGTCGCTGGAACGGGTCTGACCTTCGGGCTGTGGTGGAACTATTTCGTGCTTCCGTCCGGTCGGATACTGGAGCGGTACCGGGAGCGCAGCTGGGTGTGGGGTTACGGTCATATGGTCGTCTTCGCGTCGATCGCGGCGACGGGTGCTGGGCTTCATGTCGCCGCGTACGTCGTCGAAGGGGTCGCCCACATCGGGGTGGTCGGGGCAGTACTGAGTGTTGCCATACCGGTGCTGATCTTCAGTGCGGCGTTGTTCGTGCTCTACGGACTGCTCCTTCGCGAGTTCGACCGATTCCACATCGGATTGTTCCTCGGGACTGTTTTCGTGCTCGCCCTGTCGGTCATGATGGCGGCGGTTGGAGTATCGATGGGAATCTGCCTGCTCGTCGTGATGGCGGCGCCCGCTGTCGTTGTCGTCGGATATGAGTTGCTCGGCTACCGTCACCAGGCCGCCGTTCTCGTCCGGGTCCTGGGGGAATCGGCGGAGTAGCCCTCCACAGGCCCTCGCAAGGGTCGTCCGATCCACGGGTACCAGTCGGCCCAGACCCGACCAGCCCGCCATGCGCCATCCTCGACGGATGGAGGCGATCATGGCCAGCAAAGACGAACTCGGCCGCCGGGGTGAAGCGCTCGCTGCACGATTCCTCGAGGATGCCGGTTACCGGGTGCTGGAACGTAACTGGCGGTGCGCCCGCGGCGAGATCGACATCATCGCGCAGACCGGCAACACGATCGTCTTCGTCGAGGTGAAGACGCGCTCCGGTCTGGCATTCGGGCATCCGTTCGAAGCGATCACTGCCACCAAACTGGCGCGACTCCGGATGCTGGCCGGATCGTGGTGCGCCGATCACACCCCGGGAGCGGCACAGATCCGACTCGACGCCATCGCGGTCATCGCGCCACGGCGGGGATCGCCGACCATCGAGCACCTCCTCGGGGTGTTCTGATGCCGGTCGGGCGTACCTGGTCCGTTGCGCTTCTCGGTCTCGAAGGATCGCTCATCGAGGTGGAGGCAGACATCTCGTCCCAGCTGCCGAGGTTCGTCATCATCGGTCTCGCAGACAAGTCCCTGGGGGAGGCGGAGGGGCGTGTGCGTCAGGCCGCGACGAACTCCGGATGCCGGCTCTCCGGCCAGCGGATCACCGTGAACCTCTCGCCGGCGAGTCTTCCGAAGAATGGGTCGGGGTTCGACCTCGCCATCGCGCTGTCCTGTCTGGCTGCGGATGCGGTGATCTCCAACGAGTCGATCGACCGGGTGGTTCACATCGGCGAACTCGGGCTCGACGGCCGGTTGCGACCGACGCCCGGTATCCTTCCTGCCGTGCTCGCCGCCATGCGCGCCGGGCGGGGCACCGTCATGGTACCGCGAGGAAACGAAGACGAAGCGAGCCTCGTGCCTGGCATCCGGGTGGTCGGTGTCGCGTCGCTTCGGGAGGCGGCGATCTGGCACGGTGCCGAACTCGATCCGATCCCGGTGGAACCGATCCTGCAGCCTGACCCGGGCGACGTCGGAGAGAACGAACCCGACCTCTCCGACGTCGTCGGCCAGGACGACGCCGTCCAGGCACTGCTCGTCGCAGCGGCCGGTGGCCACCATGTGATGATGCTCGGGCCACCCGGTGCGGGCAAGACCATGCTCGCCGCGCGGCTCCCTGGCATCCTGCCAGACCTGACGGTTCCTGAAGCCCTCGATGTCACCTCGATCCGGTCGTTGGGCGGGCAGAGCGTCGGTCGCAGCCTCGCCTTTCGGCCACCGTTCGAAAACCCCCATCACACGGCGACAACCGCAGCCATCCTCGGCGGAGGGAGCAAGGTGATCCGGCCGGGAGCCGCAGCGCGGTCTGCTCACGGTGTCCTGTTTCTCGATGAGGCCCCCGAGTTCCAGGCCAGCGTGCTCGACGCGCTTCGGCAGCCTCTCGAATCGGGGACGATCAGCATCCACAGAGCCAACGCCATCGCCCATTTTCCGGGCCGATTCCAGCTCGTTCTGGCCGCCAACCCCTGCCCGTGCGGACAGTACGGCGCGAAGGAGAACACGTGCACCTGCCCGCCGAGTGCAATCCGCCGCTACCTCGGTCGGGTGTCCGGCCCGCTGATGGACCGGATCGACATCCAGCTGCGGGTGCGAAGAATCACGTCGGCAGAGCTCGCGGTATCGGCCGAGGCTGACCGGCTGACGAGCGCAGATGCACGACGGGTGGTCGCTGACGCCCGTCGACGCACTGCAGCCCGACTGGTCGCGACACCGTGGACCACCAACGGTCAGGTTCCCGGTCCGTGGCTGCGGAGTGGAGAACGGATGCTGCCCCGAACGGTGACCGCTCCGATCGACCGTGCACTCGAGCGGGGCGCGATCACCATGCGCGGCTACGACCGGGTACTGCGGGTCAAGTGGACACGCTAAAAGCATATTTATGAGTGAGAGGATGGACGGCATGGAGAGCGATCTCGACACTCCGAACTGCCCGCGCTGCCTGGTGCGCATGGAGCCAGAGTATTGGGGGCGAACTGTTGTATGGGTGTGCCCAGAATGTGGCCTAATGCGCCTATAGCTCAATCGTGCTCTAACCGACGATGCCCCTCTAAAGCGGGCTGAGTGGCGCGGCGTCAGCGTGGATAAGCTCAGCGCGCGTTGCTAGCCTCGCAACGCTCGACACTGCCGCGCAGGAAGTCGCTGTGACGATGATGCTGGATCAGGCGCGTCAGTGGCTGGAGCGGGCGAAAGCGTCTACGGCTCCGGCGCAAGACGTTGCGGAGTTCAAGGCGTTCGTCGCGACGGTGGCCGAGGCCGCGAAGCAGAAGAAGCTGAGCCTCGATATCCAACTGGACGCCGTTGAGATGGTGCGCCGCTCTGAGCGTGCGCTTGGTGTCGCCATTCGTGAGGGGCAGGAGGCTAAAGAGATCACGGACCGAGGCAATCGCGAAAATTATGGTGGGCCCAACCATCGACAAAGTCGAGATGCGACTTTGTCGTCTCCCAGCGATTTCCTTGCAACCGGAACGGATCGGGCACTGACCTACGCGGTGACGGACAACGTGACCGAAGAAGAGTTCGAGGTCGCCCTGTCGGTAGCGAAGGACGAGGGCAACCTGTCCCGCGCGGGCATGGCGGATGCACTCCAGAGCAGACGCGAACGAGAATGCGCACAACGTCGCTACTGACAAGAACTTGTCACCTGAGCCTCGTCCAGTTGCGCGTGTCGTAACGGCTGACGCAGAAACGGGCGAAGCCATCGAGAACGAGGCGCGCACAATCACCGGGCTGGCGCCCGACAAGTTTGAATCTCGTTATCTACACAGCAGCAGGTGGGCCGATTTGCTGATTCTCAAGAACGGGCTCCCACCGCTTCACCTTGTCAAAACGGGTGAAGAGTATTGGCTTGCTGAAGACACAACAGGGTTGCTGGTGAACGTCGCAAACACAACCCTTAGGAAGATGGGCCTCTGGACATTCAAAATTCGCGGCCTGAACCATCACACAGCGGCGGCTAGAGCGGGAAACTTCTCCCCAGGCAGTCGAGTATTGCTAGTACGCGAGCCCGATAACGAACACGACAGCAACGCTGTAGCGGTGCACGCAGCAAACGTGAGCGGAGTTGTTGGCTATGTGAACAAAGGTATGGCTCCCGGCATAGCGAAAGCGCTTGATGCCGGCGAACAGCTCACGGCGATAGCGTTGCGCGGTTCATTGGCGGGACGCAACAATGACGCAGTGAAGGTTATCGCAACCTCACCAAAGCTGATGGCGCACCTCCAGCGGCGGTTCTAAGGCGGTGGCATCGGTCGACCTACGGCAACCTTAGAGGGAGCCTGTCGCGTCACAAAGAAACTTGGAGTGGCTTCAACGTCGCCACGGTGCCTTTCAGCGGTGCCCCCAGAGCGATGTAGCGACCCTGCGAATAGATCTCGATGCTGCGGCCGTCACGGATTACCCGACCGCCAGACGCCGGCAGAAGGCCCCAGACGTGCAGACCCGTCCCTGAGATGGAAACCTCAGTGAAAGTACCCGGGTTAGCGTCCAACACGTCCTGTGCCCACGTTGCGATAACGCCACCCTCAATACAGTGGTCGAGGTCGATTACCCCGATTCCGTCGCCGTTCAGAACAAAGCCGACGCCGACGCCTCGAGTGCTTGCTTTTGCCTCGTCATACGTCGCCCAAGTTGTCGGGTCAATCGTTGAGGCTTGCCCGCCATTGACCGCAAGTGGCACCTTTCTGGCCGAAAAACGGACAAAATTAGGCAAAATACGCATGTTTTGAGGCAGTCTCTGAGCAGAACGCGCAGAATAGACGCGGCATCGTGGTGTGCAGAACCTGGCCCCTGCACGCACGGTGACCATGCCGCCGCCGCAATACTCACACCTTCTGTCCATGCAACCAGTTTAGCAGGTGTTACGGATAAACGGCGAAATCACGCGGAACTTGAGTCGTTGGAGAATCCTCGGAGCGTAGGGCACCCTCTAAGCGGTTAGGGGTAGGCCGGAGTACCCCCAACGCACAAAAACGCCCCCAAACCGGCACGAAAGGCCAATCAGAAGGCGGAAAATCACCGGGATTCAGCTAGCAGGACCAGAATTGCTATCCGGCGGTAGAGCCAAAACCCGCGAGGGGGGTAGGCCAGGGGGTCAGCGAAGCGAGCAGGTTCGCACCCCCCAAACGAAATGAGGGGTGCGTCCCGGTCGGCTTAGGCTACTACGTCTGCGAGTTCTCCTGGGTGCTGTGCGCGTACGTCAGGCTGTCGTGTGTGTGGCTTGCCGTCGTCGTCGTGCTCTATCTCGGTGGGGTTGGTACTGGTTACCTCGTCCTCTGCCCATAGTCCTGCGGTGAGTCCGTGCTGTGTTGCCCAGATGAAGCTGTCGAGGTCGCCGTCGATCATGCGGTCACGGATGCTGTACTCGTACCCTTCACCTGCACGTCGGATCAGCCCGGTTGCTTCGCCCTTCCATTCGTAGTGGTCATCGCGCTGGAATGTTGAGGGGATGATCTTGTACAGCCGCAGGTGGCGCGTGGTCTTGTACACGAGTGTGAGGCGGTCCCATGCTTCATCCACTGCGGGGTTGAGTCGGAGCCATGCTGTCTTGTCGGTGCGCGCCGAGGCGGGGCCGTTGTCAATCTCGACGGAGAAGCCTTCGGGGATTGCGTCGAGGATCGTTGCAATGTCGGTGGTGACATACGGCTGGAAGTGCTTTACCCATCCGATTGATTCGAGGCGTGCCGCGAATATGCCTGATGCTTTGATCGTTGCCGAGTTGTAGATTCCCGCGAGGGCCGTTGTGCTGGCGAGTGTTGCGACGGATGCGGCAGCGAGGACCTCGGTGATGGTTCCCTTGTTGTTCGCAAGCTTCGTGGCGATTTCGTTTGTGGCGGTGGTGGCGTCCGCGCTCTGTCGGATGGTCCGAATGTTCGCGTCTGCGGCTTCCCATGCGTCTTGGGCTTTGACTGCATCGCCGGGGATCTTGACGCCCTGCTCTGAGAGTGCCGTGAGCAGACGGTCGAGGTGCTGGCCGGCTGCTGCATCGCGGGTGGCGGGTCGAGTGGTTTTGTACATTGTGGTTCTCCTTCTAGTTGTTGTTCATGAGGTCGGCAACCATGTCATTCACGGTGTTGTCGCCTGGTGCGCCCGTATGGTGAATTGAGACAGGCGTTAGGAGGATCTGTTTCATGTCGAATCGTCGTAAGTTCAGTGCCGAGTTCCGGGCCGAGGCCGTGG
>NZ_JADOUY010000006.1:0-181955 GCF_015752285.1 Mycetocola sp. CAN_C7 | reverse complement strand
GCTGTTCCGCTCTGCCGCACCTTTGGGGTGACGAGTGATTACTTTACGCACATCCCGGATGCCCCGCAAATTGCGGTCGCACGCCGGGCGTGTCGCCCGATCTCAGGCGGGAAACACGCCGGCGAGGGTCTTCTTACCGCGCCTGAGGACCGCCACTCCCCCGGCGAGCGTGACGTCGAGCACGGCGGATTCACCATCGACTTTGGCGTTGTTCAGGTAGACGCCGCCCTGGGCGATCGCCCGCCTGGCTTCTCCGACACTCGACGTGAGCCCGGTGTCGACGAGAAGCTGCGTGATGAGTGTCCCCGACGGCGCGGTCGTGTGCGGCAGTTCCCGGAGCGCGGCGACGAGGGTGTCGGCGTCGAGGCTCTCCAGCTCCCCTTGCCCGAACAGGGCAGCGGACGCGGCGATCGCGGCATCCGTTGCTTCGGCGCCGTGCACGAGCGAGGTGACTTCCCAGGCCAACCGCTTCTGTGCCTCACGACGGAAGGGTTCACGCGCGACCGCGTCTTCGAGCTCACCGATCTCGGCACGTGTGAGGAAGGTGAAGACCTTCAGCCGAGCGATCACGTCGGCGTCGTCGGAGTTGAGCCAGAACTGGTAGAAGGCGTACGGGCTCGTCATCTCAGGGTTGAGCCAGACAGCGTTGCCCTCGCTCTTGCCGAACTTGGTGCCGTCGGCATTCGTGATGAGCGGGGTACCGATGGCGTGCGCACTTGTGCCCTCGGCCTTGTGGATCAGATCGGTGCCGCTGGTCAGGTTGCCCCACTGGTCACTGCCACCGGTCTGCAGCACACAGTCGTAGCTGCGGTACAGCTCGAGGAAGTCCATGCCCTGGAGCACTTGGTAGCTGAATTCGGTGTAGCTGATACCTGCGTCCGAGTTGAGGCGCGCGCTGACGGCATCCTTTTTGAGCATGGTGCCGACGCGGAAGTACTTGCCGACATCCCGGAGGAAGTCGATCGCAGAAAGCTGCCCTGTCCAGTCCAGGTTGTTGACCATGCGCGCGGCGTTGTCGCCCTCGAAGCTGAGAAACCGGGAGACCTGACCCTGGAGGTAACCGACCCATTCGGCCACGGTCTCCGGGGTGTTCAGTGTGCGCTCGGCGGTGGGCCGCGGGTCACCGATCAATCCGGTCGATCCCCCGACGAGTCCAAGCGGCTTGTGGCCGGCGAGCTGAAGTCGACGAAGTACGAGGATCTGCACGAGGTTGCCGAGGTGCAAGCTGGGTGCGGTCGGATCGAACCCGCAGTAGTAGGTGATCGGCGGGCCCGCCAGCAGTGTCTTGAGTTCAGCGGCATCGGTCGAGACGTGGACGAGCCCCCGCCACACGATCTCCTCCCAGATGTCCTCGAACGACGGGTCATTGGACTGGGCTTGAAGCGTGGGCTGGAACACGAGAGCAACAGTATCAGCGCGTGCCTGCCCCTTGAGAGACGTGCGGTTCATCGAATGTGAGCCCCTGCCCTCACTCTTGACCTACTTTAGGTTTTTACCTAATATTGATTGAGTTGGGTCTACAGCCTAAACCGAGAGGAAGCCATGTTCGTCATCACCGCCGACCAGATCGACAGCAGGAATCAGGCCGACCGGGTCGCGTCGACCCTGGATCGGCTGAACGCGCGAGAGGGGCCGTCTCTCGCGCTCCCCGCCGATCGGACCGCGGGTGACGAGATCCAGATGCTGCCAGACACAGCCGAGGACACGCTCCGGGTACTGCTCGAACTCTCGCGCGAGGAGTCCTGGAGCATCGGTGTCGGGGTCGGCCAGGCGAAGCTCCCACTCCCCCGCGCCACGAGGGAGGCCACCGGTGAGGCGTTCTTCGCGGCCCGGGATGCCGTCACTCGCGCGAAGAAGGCACCGACGCGGTTCGCGCTGACCCGCGCGGGCGACGACGGGGATGCCGAGAGCGGCAACGGCATCCGCGGATCGGACGTCGAGGCGCTCATCTCCCTGCTGCTCGTCCTCCGCGAACGGCGAACGGCCGGGGGCTGGGAACTGTACGACCTGCTCAGCTCGGGACTCACCCAGTCGGAATCGGCCGAGCGACTCGGAATCACGGCAGGCGCTGCCAGTTTGCGCGCCCGCGCGGCCGGCATCCGTGTCGAGCGGGCATCGTCTGAGGCCCTTGTTAGGCTTCTCGACACGATCAACCGCTCGGCGGATTCGGCTTTCACCGGTACCGCCGAGACAACACCGACCGACTGACGCGACGCGGCAAGGAGAAAACTGTGAGCCCGATCACCGGCGCACTGCCGATCACGCTCTACTGGGTGGCCGTGATCCTTCTGGCCGTCGGCTGCCTGGCGACGATCGGCATCGCGCACTGGCGTCGTCGCCACCGGATCATCACGATCGCCGCCGGGCTCCTCGCCGTGGATCTCGTACTTGTCTCGATTCCGTCTCCCGCATCGCCGCTCGGCGTCACTCTCGTCGTCGGTCTGCTCTCGCTCGCGATCGCCGTACTCGGCGGCGGGATCGCGACGAGTTACGTACTCAAACTCGCGACGCGCGGTCTCGTGCGCCCCGGTCTGTTCGGCGGCATCATCGTGACCGAACCGAGCCGCACAGCGAAGGGCGCCGTCCGGGCAACCGCCGGAGAACAGCACGAGGTGCTCCGCGGCGGGCGGACAATCGGTTACCTGGAACGGTTCGCTGTCGCCAGCACGCTGATGGCCGGCTTTCCCGAAGCCATCGCCGTCATCATCGCGATCAAAGGCGTCGGTCGCTTCACCGAGCTCGAAGCTCCCGAAGCGCGTGAGCGCTTCATCATCGGCACATTCGCCAGCCTGGTCTGGGCGGGGTCGAGCGCTGCGCTGTTCCATTTCGCGTTGAGCTGAGCAACGCCGCAGCACCACTCCGGCCCGAGCGCGATCACTCGGTCGAGTCGAACAACCCCACGATGTTGCCCTCGCTATCGGAGAAGTACGCGTAACGGTCGGTGTCGGTAAGCGTTTGGATCTCACCGATCCGCTTGCCGCCGTGAGCCTCGACGAGAGCCAGCGTCGCATCGATGTCGTCCACGCTGATCACCACGGTGGGATGTGGCACCACGTTTCGTTTGTGGATGTCGCCACCGATGCCGCCGGCATCCGGTTTGTCGATCATCGTGTTCTCAGCATCCCAGTCGGTCATCGACCAGCCGAAGATCATTCCGTAGAACGCCTTCGCTCGGTCCATGTCATCAGCGGGGATCTCGAAATGCTCTACGATAGCCATGCTCTCAGCCAACCGCGCCCGATCGGTTCCGGTCAAGCCTTTGGATGCTTCTTGTACGGCGAGACACTCGGCTCTCCCGGAATCCAGAATCGCCACGGCAACTCCGCTCCCCCGGCGAGGCCGGTTCGCGGCCCGGTCGCGTGCTCGACGGACGTGGTCGTACCCTCGAGGGAGAACGGCGCAGCGAACAGGTCGCTTCCGTCATCGGTGAGGCTGATACCGAGGGCGACGACGAGTCGGGCGGGCCCCTGCGCGAGATCACGGTCGCTCTTCGAGGTGACGCGGCGGCTCCGCGCGAGGTCGATCCCTTCAACCACGTCACCGGCCCGGATCAGGCACCCGGATGCTTCGCCATCTGGCGAGCAGACGACGTTCGCGCAGACGTGCATCCCATAGGTGAAGTAACAGTACAGATGTCCTGGCTCGCCGAACATGCTCGCGTTGCGCGCGGTCTTTCCGCGGAACGCGTGCGAACCCGGATCAACGCCCTGCCCTACGTAAGCCTCGACCTCGGTGATGCGCACCGCGACGGTTCCGGCATCCGTCGTGTGGCTGAGCACCGCGCCGAGCAACGTCGGCGCGACCTCGAGCGACGGACGCTCGAGGAACGCCCGGTCGATGCGGCCGGTCACCGCGGCTCAGCCCGCAAGCGCCTGAGACAGGTGGCGGACCCGCGTGGTGAGCGCGATCCGCTGTTCGGCGACACGTTCGGGCGCTGTGCCGCCTGCGCCTGTGCGCGACCCGATCGAACCGGCGACGGTGAGGACCTCTCGCACCGCCGGTGCCAGGTGAGGCGACAGGGCGGCCAGGTCGGCATCGGATGGCTCGTGAAGCTCGAGGTCGCGCTCTTCACAGTGGCGAACGAGTTCACCGGAGATCTCATGAGCGTCACGGAACGAGACGCCCTGCTTGACCAGCCACTCGGCCACATCGGTGGCGAGGGAGAATCCCTGAGGGGCCAGCTCAGCCATCCGCTCGGTGTTGAAACGCAGGGTGGCGACCATCCCGGTGAACGCGGGTAGCAGAACTTCGAGCTGCTCGACGGTGTCGAAGACCGGCTCCTTGTCTTCCTGCAGGTCACGGTTGTAGGCGAGCGGCAGCCCTTTGAGCGTCGCAAGCAGGCCGGTGAGATTGCCGATGAGCCGCCCCGCTTTACCGCGAGCCAGCTCAGCAATGTCCGGGTTCTTCTTTTGCGGCATGATGCTCGAACCTGTCGAATAGCCGTCGTCGAGCGTGACGAAGTCGAACTCACGCGTGTTCCAGAGAATGATCTCCTCGGCGAAGCGCGACAGGTTGATCCCCATCATCGCCGTGACGAACGCGAACTCGGCGACGACATCGCGGCTGGCGGTCGCATCGATCGAGTTCTCGGTCGGGCGATCGAGCCCGAGTTCGGATGCCACGAGCTGGGGATCGAGACCGAGCGAGCTCCCGGCGAGAGCGCCTGAGCCGTACGGTGACACGGATGCCCGCTTCGTCCAGTCGGCGAGACGTTCCAGGTCACGGACGAGCGGCCAGGCATGAGCGAGCAGGTGGTGCGCGAGCAACACCGGCTGGGCGTGCTGCAGGTGGGTGCGCCCTGGCATCGGAGCGTCGCCGTGCGCCTCGGCCTGCGAGGCGATCGCGTCGATGAGCTGCACGACGAGATGACCGATGAGCCGGGAGTGATCCAGCAGGTACAGCCGCACCAGCGTCGCGATCTGGTCGTTGCGGCTGCGGCCGGCGCGGAGCTTGCCACCGAGATCGACACCGGCGCGTTCGATGAGCCCGCGCTCGAGTGCGGAGTGCACGTCTTCATCGGACTCCGCCGCAGTGAACTCCCCAGATGCCACGTCGGCGTCGAGGCGGTCGAGCGCATCCAGCATCGCGACGAGCTCGGGTTCGGCAAGGTAGCCGGCAGCCGCGAGCGCTTTCGCGTGCGCCCTCGAACCGGCGATGTCATACGCCGCCAGCTGCCAGTCGAACTGGGTCGACTTGCTCAGCCGAGAGAGCTCGGGTGACGGACCCGTCGCAAAGCGGCCGCCCCAGAGTGCGCCGGCTTCTTTCGCCCGATTCGCGTCACCCGACATGCTCTACTCCTGACCGGCGTCGCGGCGGGCCGAGATCTTGCTCGGCAGCGACCACAGCTCGATGAACCCCTTGGCCAGCGACTGGTCGAAGGTGTCACCGGTGTCGTAGGTGGCGAGGTTGAAGTCGTAGAGGCTCGAGTCACTGCGCCGGCCGGTGACGACAGCGCTTCCGGCGTGCAGCTTGAGGCGGATGTCACCGGAGACGTGCTTCTGCGTCTCGTCGATGAACACATCGAGGGCCTTCTTCAGACCGGAGAACCAGAGACCGTCGTAGACCAGCTCTGCCCACTTCGATTCGACGGTGCGCTTGTAGCGCGCGAGGTCGCGCTCGATCGTCATGTTCTCGAGTTCTTCATGAGCGGTGATCAGGGCGATGCCGGCCGGGGATTCGTACACCTCACGGCTCTTGATTCCAACGAGGCGGTCCTCGACGATGTCGATGCGCCCGACACCCTGGTCGCCGGCGATCCGGTTCATGAGCTCGACGGCCTGCAGCGGCGTGATCGATGTGCCGTCGTATGCGACGGGGATGCCCTGGTCGAATGTGATGACGACCTCGGTCGGCGCACCGGCATCCGCGGGGTTCTTCGTGTAGGTGTAGAGGTCCTCGACCGGGGCGTTCCACGGGTCTTCGAGGAATCCGGTCTCGACCGCGCGGCCCCAGACATTCTGGTCGATGGAGTACGGGCTCTTTTTCGACTGGGCGATCGGCAGGTTGTGCTGCTCCGCGTAGATGATCGCCTTGTCGCGGGTGAGCGCAAGGTCGCGTACAGGAGCGATGCTCGTGAGGTCGGGAGCGAGCGCAGCGACGGCCGCCTCGAACCGGACCTGGTCGTTGCCCTTGCCGGTGCAGCCGTGGGCGACGCTGTTGGCGCCGAGCTCCTTTGCCGTCGACGCCAGGTACTTGGCGATGAGCGGACGGCTCAGAGCAGACACGAGCGGGTAGCGCTTCTGGTACAGGGCGTTCGCCTTGAGTGCCGGCATGAGGTAGTCGCTGGCGAACTCCTCACGGGCGTCGACGACGACGGACTCCACTGCACCGCAGTCGAGTGCGCGCTGGCGGATGACCTCCATGTCTTCGCCCTCCTGGCCGACGTCGATCGCGAGCGCGACGACCTCCTTGCCTGTGGCATCCTTCAACCAGCCGATTCCCACCGAGGTGTCGAGGCCGCCCGAGTATGCGAGTACGACGCGTTCCGCCATGAAGATCTTCTCCTTGATTTGCAGTGATTTTTAAGTGTAGTGATGTGCCGCGGGGGCGGATGTCAGGCGCGTTCGAGCAACCAGACGAGCAGCGCCTTCTGGGCGTGGAGGCGGTTCTCTGCCTCGTCCCAGACGATGGACTGCGGTCCGTCGATGACGTCTGCCGTGACCTCGAAGCCGCGGTCAGCCGGGAGGCAGTGCATGAAGAGGGCATCCGGCTGAGCCAGCCCCATCATTGTGGCATCGACCCTGTATGGGCCGAGAACGGCGACACGAGCGGCCTTCTCTTCTTCTTTGCCCATCGACACCCAGGTATCGGTGACGAGGATGTCGCACCCCCGCGCTGCCTCGCGGGCATCGGCGAACAGGGCGACGGACCCACCGGTGGTCGCCGCGATCGCGGTGGCATCCGCGACGACGGTGGGGTTCGGTGTGAAGCCTTCGGGCGACGCGATTCGCACGTGCATGCCGGCGGTAGTGCCTGCCAGCAGGTAGGACTGGGCCATGTTGCAGGCGCCGTCTCCGACGAAGGTGAGCGTAAGGCCGGCCAGGTCGCCCTTGTGCTCACGGATGGTGAGGAGGTCCGCGAGCAGCTGACACGGGTGAAATTCGTCAGACAGTGCATTGACGACGGGAATCGTCGTGCCCTGTGCCATCTCTTCCAGGCCGGCCTGACCGTAGGTGCGCCAGACGATCGCAGCGACCTGGCGCTCGAGAACGCGCGCGGTGTCTGCTGCCGTTTCTTTGCCGCCGAGCTGGCTCGAGGCCGTGGAGATGATGAGAGGAACACCGCCGAGGTCGGCAATGCCGACGGCGAACGACACCCGGGTACGGGTCGATGACTTGTCGAAGATGACCGCGACAGTCTGCGGGCCCTCGAGGGGGCGCCGCGAGAAACGGTCCTTCTTCAGCTCGAGAGCGAGGTCGAGGATCTCGGACTGCTCGGTAGGGCTGAGGTCGTCGTCGCGCAGAAAGTGTCTGGTCACTGGATTCCTTCGTTCGGGGAGCCGCCCGGCGCGAGAGCGGCGAGGGCGGCACGGAAGCGCTGCTCGAAGAGCTGCAGCTCGTCGTCTCCGACGATGAGCGGCGGCGCGAGCCTGATGGTGTGCGGGTTGGGCGCGTTGATGATGAGTCCGACGTCGAGCGCGGCGCGCACAAGGTCGTTTGCCACCGGCCTGCTCAGGCCGATGCCGAGGAGGAGACCCCGGCCTCTCACCTCGGTGATAAGCGGCGAGCCGATCCCGAGCACGAGCTCGCGGAGCTGCTCACCGCGCACGCGCGCATTGTCGACGAGACCGGCATCCTCGATCTCCGCGAGCACAGCATTGGCTGTCGCCGTCGCGAGCGGATTGCCACTGAACGTACTGCCGTGCTTCCCCGGCGTGAAGAGATCGGATGCCGCGCCAAAGGTCACGAGAGCACCGATCGGGAAACCGCCGCCCATGCCCTTCGCGAGAGTGATGGCATCCGGAACGATACCCTCGCGCTGGTAGGCGAACCAGTACCCGGTCCGACCGGTGCCGGTCTGGATCTCGTCGAGGATGAGAAGGGCGCCGTGCCGGGTGGCGAGGTCTCGCGCCCGGGTGAGGTAACCGTCCGGGAGCTCGATCACCCCGGCCTCGCCCTTGATCGGCTCCACGATCACGGCGGCCACGGTATCGTCCATCGCTGCCTCGAGGGCTTCGATCGTGCTGTCGATGTGCTCGACACCAGCTGGGAGCGGAGCGAAGTCCTCCTGGATCGACGGTTTGCCGGTGAGGGCAAGCGCCCCCATGGTACGTCCGTGGAACGAGTTGTGAAGGGCGAGGATCCGCGTACGACGCCCCCCACCGTTGTTCAGCCGCGCAAGTTTGAACGCTGCCTCGTTGGCTTCGGCACCCGAGTTGGCGAAGTACACCCGCCCGCTCGTCCCTGCACCGCTGAGGCGCTTCAGCCTGGCCGCGAGTTCGAGCTGCGGAGGGCTGACAAAGTAGTTCGAGATGTGGATGAGTTCAGCAGCCTGCTTCGAGATCGCTGCGACCATCGCCGGGTGAGCGTGCCCGAGCGCGTTGACGGCGATGCCGCCGAGGAAGTCGAGGTATTCCACACCGTCGGCGTCCCAGACGCTGCAGCCCGCACCCCGCACGAGGAGCGCTTGTGGTTCACCGAAGACGCGCATCATGTCTGCGGATGACTGCGTGTGCCATTCGGTCATGCTGCGTCCTCCACAACCTGGGTTCCGATGCCTCGCTGGGTGAAGACCTCGAGCAGGATCGAATGTTCGAGCCGACCGTCGATGATGGCCGCGTTGAGCACGCCTCCGTCGACGGCTTCGAGGCAGGCCGTCATCTTGGGGATCATCCCGGATTCGAGAGACGGCAGCAGGTCGCGCAGCTCGGTCGTCGTGATGACCGAGACGAGCGACTCGCGATTCGGCCAGTCGCTGTACAGCCCGGCCACGTCGGTGAGGATGAGGAACTTGTCGGCATCGAGGGCGACGGCAAGGGCGGATGCCGCTGCGTCTGCGTTCACGTTGAGCACCTGACCGGGTGCGTCACCGTCGGGGGCGATAGACGAGATCACCGGGATACGGCCCGCGTCGATGGCCGCGTGGATGGCGTGCGGATCGACGGAGACGACGTCACCGACGAGTCCGAGGTCGACGGTTTCTCCGTCGACCTCGACGCCGCGGCGCTGGCCGGTGAACAGGCCGGAGTCCTCACCGCTGAAACCGATGGCGAAGTCGCCGTGCTCGTTGATGAGGGCGACCAGGTGCTGATTCACTTCTCCACGGAGCACGTCGCGGACGACGGTCATGGCTTCGGGAGTGGTCACCCGGTAGCCGCCTCGGAACTCGCTGGCGATGCCGAGCTCGGTGAGCCGGGCGGAGATCTGCGGTCCGCCGCCGTGCACGACAACCGGTTTCAGACCCGCGTGGCGGAGGAAAACCATGTCTTCGGCGAACGCGCTGGTCAATTCGGGGCTGACCATGGCGTTTCCGCCGAACTTCACGACGACGATGGCGCCGTGGTAGCGCTTGAGCCAGGGCAACGCCTCGATGAGCACGGAGGCCTTCGCTATCGCGTCGGCAGTGGATGCGGGGATGACTGTTGGCATGATCTAACTCGAGTACGCGCTGTTCTCATGCACGTAGTCGTGCGTGAGGTCGTTGGTCAGGATGGTGGCGGACTGCTGGCCTTCGTGCAGGTCGATGAGCACGTGGACCGCCCGTCCGGTGAGGTCGACGAGGTCGCGGGACTGATCGGGAGCGCCGGCGTGGCAGACCCGGATGCCGTTCATCGACACGTCGACCGCGTACGGGTCGAACGGCGCAGACGTCGTGCCGATCGCCGCGAGAACGCGGCCCCAGTTGGGATCGTTGCCGAAAACGGCGGCTTTGAACAGGTTGTTGCGGGCGACGGAGCGACCGACTTCGACCGCGTCGTCCTCGGTCACTGCTCCGACGACCTCGATGGTGATGTCGTGTGAGGCGCCTTCGGCATCCGCCTGCAGCTGGCGCGCCAGATCGAGGCAGATCTCCCGAAGTCCGGCAGCGAACGCGTCGGCATGCGGCTCGACGCCGGATGCGCCAGAGGCGAGAACCGTGACCTGGTCATTGGTCGACATGCAGCCGTCCGAGTCGAGGCGGTCGAAGCTGACCCGGGTGGCGGAGCGCAGAGCACGGTCAAGCTGGTCCGAGGCGAGGTTGGCGTCCGTGGTCAGCACGACAAGCATGGTGGCGAGCCCTGGTGCGAGCATTCCCGCGCCCTTGGCCATTCCGCCGATCACCCAGCCGTCGCCCTCGAAGACGGCGGTTTTCGGGTGGCTGTCTGTGGTGAGGATCGCGTCGGCGGCATCCGCACCGCCGTCAGCGCTGAGCTGGGCGGCGACGGTGGAGACGCCCGGCAGCAGCTTCTCGCGGTCGAGCTGTTCTCCGATGAGTCCTGTGGAGCACACGAGCACATCGCCCGCTGAAACACCGAGCACCTCTGCGACGGCCTCTGCTGTCGCGTGGGTGGTCTGGAAACCTTCGGAGCCGGTGAAGCAGTTGGCTCCCCCCGAGTTGAGAACGATCGCCGACACCGTTCCGTCGGCGATGACCTGCTTCGACCAGATGATGGGGTTGGCGAGAGCGCGGTTGCTCGTGAAGACGGCGGCAGCGGCAGCGCGCGGTCCACGGTTGACGACGAGGGCGAGGTCCTTGCCGCCTGACGCCTTGAGACCGACGGCGATGCCCGCTGCTTCGAATCCCTGTGCTGCTGTCACGGTCATGGTGCGACTCCGTTCACCGGAAGGCCGGTTGACTCCTCGAGACCGAGGGCGATGTTGGCGGACTGGATGGCGGCACCGGCGGTGCCCTTGGCGAGGTTGTCGACCGCGGTGACGATCACGACGCGGCCGGCGGCCTCGTCGACGGCGAGTCCCATGAGCATGGTGTTTGCTCCGAGCACGTCGGCGGTGCGTGGGAACTCACCGGCCGGGAGCAGTTGGACGAAGGTTTCGCGGTCGTAGGCGTCGTACCAGGCGGCACGGACGGCATCCGCGCTGGTCCCAGGAACGATACGCGCGGTCGAGGTGGCGAGAATCCCGCGCGACATCGGCACGAGCACCGGGGTGAACGAAATGCTCACTTCTGTCGCCCCCGCGCCGCGCAGCCCCTGGACGATCTCGGGGATGTGCCTGTGGGTGCCCCCGACGGCATACGGATTCGCCGAGCCGAGGATTTCTGCGGCAAGCAGGTTGGTCTTGAGCGCCTTGCCTGCACCGGAAGGCCCGACAGCGAGAACGGACACGATGTCTGTCGCCTCGATGACGCCGGCGGCGATGCCGGGAGCGAGTGACAGGGCAACGGTGCTTGCGTTGCAGCCGGGGGCAGCGATCCGTTTTGCGCCGACGAGGTTGTCGCGCTGTCGGGCACCACCCGGTCCGACGATCAGTTCGGGCACGCCGTACGGCCAGTACCCGAAGTAGTCGCCGCCGTAGAAGGCGGCCCAGGCCTCTTCGCTTGTGAGCCTGTGGTCTGCCCCGCAGTCGACGACGAGGGTCGCCGGGTCCAGGCCAGCGGTGACCTCACCGGATTTGCCGTGCGGCAGCGCCAGAAAGACGACGTCGTGACCGGCGAGGTTCTCGGGTGTGGTCTCGGTGAGGGTGAGGTGCGCGAGGGAGCGCAGGTGTGGCTGGACGGATGCCAGTGGTTGCCCGGCGTTGGAGTGCGCGGTGACCGTGCGGATGTCGAAGTCGGGGTGCGCTGCGAGCAGTCGCAGCAGCTCGCCCCCCGCATAACCGGATGCTCCGGCTACGGCTACAGAGAAAGACATGGCTCTACCTTAATGAGAATGACGATCGGGGAGAGGTTGGCGGCGCTTCTCGGAACCGTGCCCTGCACAGTTCGCCCAGCGTCGCCTATCGTCGCTCTGAGGTGTTACGGCGTCGACGCAGTGCGCACGGGGCGATGCCCTGTGCGGAAACACTGATGTTCGAGGTAGCCATTCCCCGACTGTAGCGGGTTGCCGGCGGCATCCGCGAATCGGGCCAGGACGCTAGAGCGCGTTGACCCCGGTGACGGTGACGACGGCGACACCCTGCTCATCGGATTCTGCCAGGTCGATTTCGGCGCTGAATCCCCAGTCGTGATCACCGGCCGGATCGTCGAAGATCTGGCGCGCTGTCCATATCGGGCCGCTCTCGTCGAGGATCAGCAGAGCTGAACTGCGCGCGTCCGGGCCGGTGAGGATCTGGTCGTGCTGCCCGAAGTAGGGGTCGAGAGAGTCCGCCCAACGATCGGCATCGAGTCCGGATGCCGCGTCGAGCTCACCGAGGGCGTCGTAATCCTCGAGGGCGGCGAGTTGCACGCGCCGGAAGAGTTCATTGCGGACGAGGATGCGGAAAGCGCGCACATTGCCGCTGAGCCGCTTCGGTGCCGGCGGCACGATGTCGTGTGCGTGTTCGGCGTGCTTCTGCGCATCGGGGTGGCTGAGCTCCTCCCACTCGTCGAGAAGGCTCGAGTCCACCTGCCGAACCAGTTCACCAAGCCACTCGATGAGGTCAAGGAGGTCCTCGGTCTTCGCGTCGTCCGGAATGGTCTGCCGCGCAGCCCGATAGGCGTCGGACAGGTAACGGAGCACGACGCCCTCGGAGCGGGCGAGCTTGTAGAAGGCGATGAACTCGCCGAACGACATGGCGCGCTCGTACATGTCACGCACGACGGACTTGGGGTTGAGGTCGAAGTCGCGGATCCACGGCTGGGCGGCGCTGTAGGTCTCGAAGGTCACAGTGAGGAGTTCGTCGAGCGGTTTCGGGTGGGTGACCTGCTCGAGGAGTTCCATCCGCTGGTCGTATTCGATCCCCTCGGACTTCATTGCGGCAACGGCTTCTCCTCGGGCGAGGAACTGCTGCTGGCTGAGCACGGCACGCGGGTCATCGAGCGTGGCCTCGACGATGGAGACCATGTCGAGCGAGTAGCTCGGATCTTCGGGGTCGAGCAGATCGAATGCGGCGAGAGCGAACGGCGAGAGCGGCTGGTTGAGGGCGAAGTTCGGCTGCAGGTCGACGGTGAGCCGGATGGTTCCGTCTGCCGACTGCTCGACGATCCCCGACTCGCGCAGGGTGCGGTAGATGCCAAGGGCGCGGCGAGCGAGCTCGAGCTGGCGTGTGAACGGTTCGTGGTTGTCGAAGACGAGGTCGTGTACGTGCCGGTAGACGTCTCCCCCACGGCCGATCACGTTGATGAGCATCGCCGAGGTGATCTGCATGCTCGACGTCAGCGTCTCGGGTTCAGCGGCGACGATGCGCTGGAATGACGGTTCGCCCCACGAGACAAAGCCATCCGGTGCCTTCCTGCGGATGATCTTGCGTTTCTTCTTGGGGTCGTCCCCCGCCTTCTTGATGGCGTTGAGGTTCTCGGTCTCGTGCTCAGGCGCCTGCACGACGACGGTGCCTGCGGTGTCGAAGCCTGCGCGACCGGCACGTCCAGCGATCTGGTGGAACTCCCGCGCCTTGAGCTGGCGCATCTTCGTTCCGTCGTACTTGGTCAGCGCGGTGAACAGCACGGTGCGGATCGGAACGTTGATTCCGACACCGAGCGTGTCTGTGCCGCAGATGACGCGCAGGTAGCCGCGCTGGGCGAGTTGCTCGACGAGGCGCCGGTACTTCGGCAACATGCCGGCGTGGTGCACGCCGATCCCGGCGCGGATCAGCCGGGAGAGGGTCTTGCCGAAGCTCGTCGTGAACCGGAATTCGCCGATCAGTTCGGCAATGGCATCCCGTTGCTCGCGGGTCGCTACCTTCATGCTCGACATCGACTGAGCGCGCTCCATCGCGGCGGCCTGCGAGAAATGCACGATGTAGACCGGGGCCTGGCCAGTGGTGAGCAGCTCATCGACGGTCTCGTGAATCGGCGTGGTCTCGTAGTAGAAGTGCAGCGGCACCGGGCGTTCGACCCCGGTGACCAGCGCGGTCTCCCGACCGGTACGCCTCGAGAGGTCTTCGGCGAGCGCCGTCACGTCGCCGAGGGTCGCCGACATGAGCACGAACTGCACACGCGGCAGGCTGAGCAACGGGACCTGCCAGGCCCAACCGCGCTCGGGGTCCGCGTAGAAGTGGAACTCGTCCATCACCACCTGATCGACTTCAGTATCGTCCCCGTTGCGGAGCGCGAGGTTGGCGAGGATCTCGGCTGTGCAGCAGATGATCGGGGCGTCGGCGTTCACCGAGGAGTCCCCGGTCATCATTCCGACGTTCGCTGCACCGAAGATGTCGACGAGCGCGAAGAACTTCTCGCTCACGAGGGCCTTGATCGGCGCTGTGTAAAAGCTGCGTTTGCCGGCGACAAGGGCTGAGTAGTGCGCGCCGACGGCAACAAGAGACTTGCCGGTGCCCGTCGGGGTACTGAGGATCAGGTTTTGCCCCGAGACGATCTCGATGAGCGCTTCGTCCTGTGCCGGGTACATCCGGATGCCTGTGGACGTGACCCACTCGCTGAACGCTTCGTAGACGGCATCCGGTTCGACGCTGTCGCCGAGGGTAGCGCGGAGGGCGTGCGGGTCCAGCGTCGGCGTGAGTGTCATGGTCCTTCGATCATGCCCTACTGGGCTGCGTGCCCATTGCGCGTGCCGAGGCCGAAAGCATCCGTTCCGGTCGAAAGCACCCGGCGTGCCTGGAGCCCTTGTCAGGAGCGGATGCCCTCGCGACGCCAGGCAGGGTCAGCGCTTCACCGTCGGGTCGGGGAATGTCGTCTCGATCGTCAATGAGTTCTTCTTCTGCACGCGCATCCAGATGATGAACCCGACGAGGGTGAAGCCACCGTAGAAGAGGTAGAGCACGGCAGAGGCGTAGTAGCCCGCGCTGATCAGCAGCGGCACCCCGACGATATCGACGGCGATCCAGATCAGCCAGAATTCCACCCAGCCCTTCGCCATGCCGTAGGTGGCGAGGAGCGAACCCATGAAGATCCACGCGTCTGCCCACACCGGTTCGAACGAGCCGAGGGCGCGGAACAGTGGTGTGAGAGCGAGTGTTCCGACGACGAGACCGAGCCCGAGCAGCACGCGCACCCTGTTGGACGCCCAGTGCGGGGTGACCGCGGTGTTGGTGGTCGATTTCTTCGCTTGAGACCACTGCACCCAACCGTAGATGGACACGATGATGAACATCACCTGCCGGCCGGCCTGACCGAGCAGGTTGACCGGGTTGGGTGTGCCGAAGACAGCGCCGAGGAACACGGTGAAGAGCAGCACGTTGCCGACGATCCCGACCGGCCACGCCCACACCTTGCGGCGCATCCCGCCGACGGCGCTGAGGATGCCGAAGACGTTCCCGACGATCTCGCGCCAGAGGATCGTCTGCGTGCCGATCACCAGTTGCGCGTCGAACAACCACTCGATCGGATTCATGGGAACATCCTTCCACTCCGCCCTCTCCGGTGCGCGGCGACTTCGCATGGATGCTCCGGTAGAATCGCCCAAATGACCGCCGCCACTTCAGAACCCGCTTCCCCCGGCGACGGGATCGACCCCACCGACCTCGAGACCACGCTGCGTGTCCTCGCCGCGATGAACGCCATCGACGAGGAACACCCGGACTACGTCACCGTGCGCCGCGCGACCGCCGCCATGTTCAAGGCGGTGAAGCGCACCCGCAGGCGCGAACTGCGCGACACGATCGCCAACGCAGACAAGGCGGTCATCGCTGCGACGGCCACCGGGGCATCCGATCGGATCGATGACGAGACGCGCGGCATACCGCTCGCGACGACGACTGAGGCTCCGACCGCAGGCGAGTTGCTCAAGCCACGCAACTGCTACATCTGCAAGCAGCCGTACACCCAGGTCGACGCGTTCTACCACCAGCTCTGCCCGGATTGTGCTCGATTCAGCCACAGCAAGCGTGACGCCCGCACGGATCTCACCGGCAAGCGTGCACTGCTCACCGGTGGCCGGGCAAAGATCGGCATGTATATCGCCCTGCGACTGCTGCGCGACGGCGCGCACACGACCATCACGACGCGGTTCCCGCGGGATGCCGTTCGCCGGTTCGCGTCGCTGCCCGACTCCGGGGACTGGCTGCACCGTCTGCGTGTGGTGGGTATCGACCTGCGTGACCCTGCCCAGGTGATCGGGCTCGCCGATTCGGTCGCTGCGCAGGGGCCCCTCGACATCCTCATCAACAACGCCGCCCAGACGGTGCGCCGCTCCCCCGGCTCGTACTCGCTGCTGGCGGATGCCGAACTGCAGCCGCTGCCCGACGGCCCGCTCCCCGAGATGGAGACCTTCGGGCACACCGCCGACCAGCATCCTGAAGCTCTCGCGGCATCTGTGGCGGCGCATCCGCTGCTCTCGGTCGCCTCCCTCGCCGGGACTGTGGCCGAAGCCGGGTCGCCCGCTCTGACAGCGGCAGACCTGGCGAACCTGGCAATGGCGCCGGGCTCGTCGTCTCTCGCGAAGCACGCGGACGGTTCAGCGATCGACGCCGGCGGACTCGTGCCCGACCTGCAGACGACCAACAGCTGGGTGCAGAACGTCGAGCACGTCGACCCGCTCGAGATGCTCGAAGTGCAGCTCTGCAACACGACGGCGCCGTTCCTGCTGATCAGTCGTCTGCGCCCGTCCATGGCTGCGTCGTCAGCGCACCGCAAGTACGTGGTGAACGTCTCAGCCATGGAGGGGCAGTTCTCGCGTCGATACAAGGGGCCGGGGCATCCGCACACGAACATGGCCAAGGCCGCGCTCAACATGCTGACACGCACGAGTGCCGGTGAGATGCTCGAGAAGGACGGCATCCTCATGACCGCTGTCGACACCGGCTGGATCACCGACGAGCGCCCGCACCCGACGAAGGTGCGGCTGGCCGAGGAGGGCTTCCACGCCCCGCTCGACCTCGTCGACGGCGCTGCTCGGGTCTACGACCCGATTGTGCGAGGCGAGGCCGGCGAGGACCTCTACGGCTGCTTCCTCAAGGACTATCAGCCCGGCGCCTGGTAGCCCTCCGCGCCCGGGAGTTGCTGCCGCTTCAAATTCAGGAGATTCTGCCGACACGCCGTGGTGAGAGCGCTCCCGTACGGCGCGTCGCACACGAACTCCTGAATTTGGAGCAGTCTCCTGAATTTGGAGCAGTCTCCTGAATTTGCAGCAGTCTCCTGAATTTGCAGCACGGGTTGCTCGGGCAGCGCTTGCTCGACCGGGCGGGCGGATGCCGTCGGGCGGCTCGCTGGGGGTCAGTCGCGGATGACCGCCCCGAACCGTTCGGCAGCAAGCGCGTACCCGGCGAGCTTCGCGTCTGACGCTTCGGCCGCGGTCAGTGTCCGGTCGTCGGCACGGAACCGCAACGCAAACGTGAGGCTTTTCGCCTCAGCGTCGATCCCCTGCCCCCGGTAGTCATCCACCAGACGGATGTCTTCGAGCAAGTCTCCTGCTCCTTCGCGCACGGCAGTGAGCACGGCCGCCGCCGGCGTCGTGCGGGGCACAACGATCGACAGGTCCTGGGTGGCCGCAGGCAGCGCACGGATGGGACGCGCCTGCAGCTCGGCCGCCGTCGCAGCGATGAGCGCGTCGAGGTCGAGTTCGGCGACGGCGACAACGCGGGGCAGATCGGCCTCGGCGGCAACGGTCGGCAACAACTCGCCGGCGTAGCCGATGACGGTTCCTCCGATTCGCAGCTCGGCTGTGCGGCCGGGGTGCAGCGCCTTGTGACTGCCCTGCACGACGTCGATCTCGGCACCGGTCGCCCAGGCGATCCGCTTCACGGCGTCAAGCGCATCGGCGATCCCCGAAGCCACGACCGGCTGGCCGGGCTGCTTGGCAATGGTGTTGCCGAGGAACAGGACTGCGGCGTGCCGCGGCTGTGGCGGAATGCCCGCGTTGAGCACGGCGAGCTGTTCGGCGCTCGGGCGCTCGACACCCGAAGGCAGCTCTGCGGACCCGTAGGCCACACCGGCCTCCGGCGTGAAGACGAGACCGATCTCGAACAGCGACAGGTCGACGAGGCCACGTGACAGGTTGCGCCTTGCGGCCTCGATGAGGCCGGGCAGCAGTGTGGTGCGGAGGAACGGGGCACTGGCATCCAGCGCGTTCGCGACCTTCACAGCGGCAACAGGGCCATCGACCGGCGACCCGTACAGGTCGTTGGCTGCTGCGGGCAGGAACGGGAACGCCACGATCTCGGTCGACCCGGCGGCGGCGAGTGAGTCAGCAACCGTGCGGCGGATCCGCTGTTCGCGGGTGAGCCCGCGTCCGGCAGGTGCAACAGGCAGCACGGACGGGATGCGATCGTAGCCGACGATGCGCGCTACTTCTTCGGCGAGATCGGACTTGTCGGTGATGTCGGGACGCCAGGTCGGAGGGGTGACCAGCAGCCCGCCGTCGGCGTCGGCCGTCGATGCACCGATCTCCTGCAGTGAGTTCCGGATCTCGTCGTCGGTGTAATCCACGCCGATGAGGGTGGACACATATCCCGTCGGAAGCTCGATCGGTTCCGGCGTCGCCGGGTCTCCGACCAGTCCGGCGACGGCATCCGCTGTGCCACCGGCCAGTGAGACCAGCAGCTCGGCGACGCGGGCGGTCGCCGCTGTGGCAATCACCGGGTCGACACCGCGCTCGAACCGACGAGACGCCTCGCTCGGCAGTTTGTGTCTGCGGGCGGTGCGCGCGATCGACACCGGGTCGAAGTTGGCTGCCTCGATCAGCACGTTCGTCGTTGTCTCGCTCATCTCGGTGAGAGCACCGCCCATGACGCCGCCGATGCCGATGGCGCCTGAGCCGTCGGTGATGAGCAGGTCCTCACGATCGAGGGTGCGCGTCTGGCCGTCGAGGGTCTCGATGGTCTCGGTCGGTACCGCACGGCGAACGACGATCCCACCGGTGAGTTTGTCGAGGTCATAGCCGTGCATCGGCTGTCCGAGTTCGAGCATCACGTAGTTGGTGATGTCGACGAGCAGCGAAATCGAGCGGATGCCGGCGAGCTTCAGCCGCGACACCATCCACGGTGGGGTCGGACGGGAGGCGTCGACCCCGCGCACGATGCGGGTCGAGAACAGCCGGACGCCCTGCTGGCCCCGGATCGGGTCGCGGTCGTCGAAGGCGACGGGGAAGCCGTCACCGATCGGAGTGTCGAGCTCGGGTCGGGTTGCCGGGTCACGGAACGCGGCACCGGTGGCGTGGGAGTACTCGCGTGCCACTCCGCGGATGGAGAACGCGTAGCCCCGATCGGGGGTGACGTTGATCTCGACGGCGGCGTCGTCGAGACCGAGCAGCGCGATGGCATCCGTTCCCACTTCGGCGTCGACGCCGAGCGTCGACAGGCGCAGGATGCCGTCGTGCTCATCACCGAGTCCGAGTTCGCGGGTGGAGGCGATCATGCCGTCGGAAACGTGGCCGTACGTCTTGCGGGCGGCGATCGGGAACGGGCCGGGCAGTACAGCGCCCGGCAGCGTCACGACGACCTTGTCACCGACGTAGAAGTTGTCTGCTCCACAGACGATGCCGTGAACGGAGGGTCCGCCGTCGGCAGCGGTCTCGCCGTCGGGAGCGACGCGGACCTGGCACCAGCGGATCGTCTTGCCGTTCTTCTGCGGTTCCTCGACAAATTCGAGGACCTCACCGACGACGACAGGACCGGTGACGTCGAAGGTGTGTACGTCTTCTTCTTCCAGACCCACGGAGACGAGCGCTGCATGAACGTTCTCGGTCGTCGTTCCAGGCGCAAGGTCGACGTATTCGGCCAGCCAGCTGAGCGGGACCCGCATTTAAACCACCATTCCAAACTGCTGCGAGAAGCGGACGTCGCCCTCGACCATTTCTCGCATGTCCTGCACGTCGTTGCGGAGCATCAGGCCGCGCTCGATGCCCATGCCGAACGCGAATCCGGAGTAGACCTCGGGGTCGATTCCCGCTGCGCGGAGCACATTGGGGTTGACCATGCCGCAGCCGCCCCATTCGATCCACCGTGGACCGTGTTTGAACGTCGGGTGCCAGAAGTCGAGTTCGGCGCTCGGCTCGGTGAACGGGAAGTAGCTCGGACGCAGGCGGATCTTCGCCTCATCGCCGAAGATCGACTTCACGAAGTGGTCGAGCGTGCCCTTGAGGTGCGCCATGGTCAGGCCCTTATCGACGGCGAGGCCCTCGAACTGCATGAACACGGGCAGGTGCGTCGCGTCGAATTCGTCGGTTCGGTAGACCCGACCGGGAGCCAGAACATATACCGGCAACTCGCGGTCCAGCATCGAGCGGACCTGCACCGGCGACGTGTGCGTACGCAGCACGAGGTGCGACTCGGGCGGGTCGACAAAGAAGGTGTCCTGCATCGCCCGAGCGGGGTGGTCTGCGTCGAAGTTGAGTGCGTCGAAGTTGAACCATTCGCTCTCAACCTCCGGCCCCTCGGCGATCTCCCAACCCATGCCGGTGAAGACATCGCACACCCGGTCTTGCAGAAGAGTGAGCGGATGCCGTGCGCCGGCCCGGTAACGGCTGGGCAGTGCGGTGACGTCGACGGCTTCTGCCTCGAGTTGTGCAGCGTTCTCGGCGTCGAGGATCTCCTGCTCCCGAGCAGCGAAGGCGGCGTTCACACGGCCGCGCGCCTGGCCGACGAGTTTGCCGAGTGCGGCCTTCTGGTCGGGCGCGACAGCGCGGAGCGTGCCGTTGAGCTTTGCCAGGGGCGACGACTCCCCGGTGTGCTCGGTGCGGACCTGTTTGAGGGCGGAGGAGTCGGCTGCAGAGACGATGGCCTCGAGCGCCGCCTCCACCGCAGCGTTCACGGTGGCTTCGGAAATGTGGGGAGAGTCAGACACGGTCCCCAAGTCTACCGAGTGGCGCGGTGCCCTTCTGCAGCGCTACTGAATCGGTGCCGCTCCGCCCATCTGCTGGCCGATGAACGGTGCCTTCCCCGATTCGAGGTTCTCATCGTCGCCACCTGTGGGCTTAGCAATCCGCGGGCTGCGACGGGTCCGGATCTCGACCCATTTCGCGACGGCGGCCAGGATGAGACACAGCAGGATGTAGATCGTGCCGAAGAGAATTGTGGCGGGGATGATGGGCGAGCCGTACGTGACCTGAGCTCCATAGAACTTCGCGAGGTACAGGAGTTCCTGGAAGGTGACGATGAAACCGAGTGCCGTGTCCTTGAGAACCACGACCAGCTGCGAGATGATCACAGGCATCATTGCCCGGATCGCCTGAGGGAAGAGGATCAGCGACATCACACCGCTCTTGCGCAGACCGAGCGCGTAGCCCGCCTCTTTCTGGCCACTCGGCAATGACTCGACACCGGCGCGGAAGATCTCGGCCAGGACGGAACCGTTGTACAGCGTGAGGCCGGTGACGACGGCGACGAGCGGCGTGACGAACGTCACTCCCAGCGGCGGGAGCCCGTAGTACATGATCATCATCAGAATCAGAACCGGGATGGCACGGAACAGCTCGATGAACCAGGTTGCCGGGATTCGGATCCAGGCGTGCTCCGAAAGTCGGCCGACGGCAAGAACGAAGCCGAGCACCAGGCTCAGCACAGCGGCGAGACCGAATGCCGTCAGCGTCGCTATCAGCGCTTCGAGCACCTTCTGCTGCACCAGCGGGAACGTGAAGAGTCGCCACTTCGCAGCGGAGAACTGACCGGTCTGCGCGAGCTGGTAGACCACGAACCCGAGCCCGATCGCAATGACCAGGATGGTGAGGACTCCGAGAATCCGGTGTCGGCGGATGGCCCGCGGGCCGGGGGCGTCATACAGAACGCTGCTCATCGGAGGACCCTCCATCGACGTTCGAGGTAGCGCTGGAGCCAGGACAGGAGCCCGACGAGAAGAACAAAGATCAGAGCGACCCAGAGCAGCACCACGATGGCGGGTTCTCCCCGTTCGGACAGGTTCGCCCGGATGGTCCCCGCCTCAGCCACAGAGAACCCGGCAGCGACGGTGGTGTTCTTCAGGAGGGCGATGAACACGCTCATCATCGGCGGAATGACTGCACGGAACGCCTGGGGCATGATCACAAGCGACATGGTCGGTCCGAATGGAAGACCGATGGCGCGGGCAGCCTCTGCCTGGCCCACCGGAACGGTGTTGAAGCCGGAACGCAGCACCTCGGCGACGTAAGTTGCCGTGTAAATACTCAGGGCGATGATCGCCAGGTTCGTGTATCCCGGGTTGGGAAGGTCAAGCTTGGGGTAGCCGAACGCGAAGAAGAACATCAGCAGCGTCAGCGGGGTATTGCGGATGAGGTTGACGTACACGGTACCGACGCCCCGCATGATCGGCACGGGGGCGACACGCATCGCGCCCACCACCGTGCCGATCAACAGGGCGAAGATCGAGGAGAAGAAGAACAGGATCAGCGTGTTGCGAAATCCCGAGATGAAGAGGTCGATGTTGTTGATCAGGGTATCCACCTGAGTTCACCTTCTTCCCTGTGTCTAGTGTGATTCGGAGTGCAGGCCTGAGGGCGGGGAGTCCTCCCCGCCCTCAGGTTGCGGGTTTAGTAGGCGTCGACCTCGGGCTGTTCGACCTCGGTACCTGACAGGCCCAGCGTGGCGTCGTAGATGCCCTGCCAGGTGTCTCCACCTTCGGTGAACATGTCGTTGATGAACGCGCGGAGCGCGTCATCGCCGAGGGGCAGGCCAACACCGTAACGCTCTTCGGTGAAGGGCTCGCCGACAACCTTCAGGTTGTCCGGGTCCTGTGCGGCGTAGCCGATGAGAATGGCTGCGTCTGTGGTGACAGCATCCACCGAGCCGTCGTTGAGGGCTTCGACGCACTGTGAGTACGTGTCGAATTCCTCGGTGTCGGTGTCGGGGAAGTTGTCCTTGATGTTCTGGATCGGCGTCGAGCCGGTCGCGGAACAGACCGTCGTGCCAGCGAGGTCGTCTTCGCTCGTGATGTCTTCGTTGTCGGCAGCGACGAGGATTCCCTGGCCCGTGATGAAGTACGGTCCGGCGAAGTCGATCTGATCTTTGCGTTCGTCAGTGATCGAGTAGGTGCCGACGTAGTAGTCGATGTCACCATTTACGATCGATGCCTCGCGGTTAGCGCTCGGAATGGCTACGAACTCGATGTCGTCTTCGGCGAAGCCGAGCGATGCAGCAATCCACCGTGCGATGTCGATGTCGAATCCGGTGCGCTCACCGGTTGCGGCGTCGAGGTAGCCCAGCCCTGGCTGGTCTTCCTTCACGCCGATCTTGACCGAACCGCGTTCCGTCATGGCATCAAACGTCGGGCTGCCTTCGAGGTCGACATCCGTCGCTACCTCGAAGAGCTCGCCGCTCGATTCGCCCTCTTCCGGAGCGGGTGATCCTGGTTCTTCCGTGCCCCCGGCACACCCGGTCAGAACGAGCGCCGCGGCTGCTGTGGCGGCGAGAAGCGTCAATCTCTTCTTCATGTGATTTCCTTTCTCCGTGAGGCCGGCGGACCGGACCTCGATCTGCTGGTGCAGTCTTTAGTGCGAGAGCAACTTCGACAGGAAGTCTTTCGCACGGTCGCTCTTGGGCGTCTTGAAGAACTCTTCGGGAGTCGCCTCTTCGACGATCTCGCCGTCGGCCATGAACACGACGCGGTCGGCGGCTTTTCGCGCGAAGCCCATCTCGTGAGTCACCACGACCATCGTCATTCCCTCGGCAGCGAGCTGAACCATCACGTCGAGAACCTCGTTGATCATCTCCGGGTCCAGTGCGCTGGTCGGCTCGTCGAAAAGCATGACCTTGGGCTTCATCGCAAGTGCGCGAGCGATTGCGACGCGCTGCTGCTGGCCTCCAGAGAGTTGAGCGGGCATCTTGTTGGCCTGCTGTGCAACGCCGACCCGCTCCAGCAGCACCATCGCTGCCTTCTCGGCATCGGCCTTGCTCTGCCCGCGAACCTTGATGGGTCCGAGTGTGACGTTCTGAAGGATCGTTTTGTGAGCGAACAGATTGAACGACTGGAAGACCATTCCGACGTCGGCCCGAAGCTCGGCCAGTTGCTTTCCCTCTTCAGGAAGCTTCTTGCCATCGATCCGGATCTCACCCTTGCTGATGGTTTCCAGCCGGTTGATCGTGCGGCAGAGCGTTGATTTACCCGACCCGGATGGTCCGATGACAACGACGACCTCGCCCTTGGTCACGGTGAGGTTGATGTCTTTCAGCGCCTGAAAATCGCCGAAGAACTTTTCTACATTCTCCACGACGACGAGAGGCTCGCCCTGGGCGGCGACGATCGGATTGCTTGTCGTCTCGTACCGAGGGCGGCTTCGCTCAGGGGCCGACGGTTCATCGTGCTCGTTCGACTGCATGGAATCTAACGTAGGGGACTCAGTGTTTCCGGCGCATGACGGACCTGTCCCCGTTACTCAGTTGTAACCAAGACACCGGGAACGAACTCAGACCGTCTCGGCGCGCTGTGCGAACGCGGATTCGTACAGGCAAACGGATGCTGCCGTCGCGAGATTCATCGACTCCGCGTGACCATAAATAGGCACCATGATCGCGGCATCCGCCAGCGGAAGCTGCTCGTCACTGAGGCCGTGCGCTTCGTTGCCGAACAGCCACGCTGTCGGCTGCACGAGTTCACCTGAGGTGCGCGCGTCGAGGAGGCTCTCCCCCTTCACGTCGGCGGCGAGGACGCGAAGGCCGGCGGCGCGGGCCCGCTCGATGACGGCCGGAAGCTCGACTCCGACTGCGATCGGCAGGTGGAAGAGCGAACCGGTTGTCGACCGGACAACCTTGGGGTTATAGAGGTCGACGGTACGTCCGGTCAGGATGACGGCATCCGCCCCTGCGCTGTCAGCGGCCCGGATGATGGTGCCGAGATTGCCCGGATCACGCACCTCTTCGAGAATGGCGATGAGTCGGGGGCCGGCGGCGAAGATATCTTTCATCGATGTCGGGAACTGGTGGGCGACCGCGATGAAGCCCTGCGGCGTCACCGTGTCGCTCATCACGTTGAGCACCTCTTCGGTGACGAACTCGACGTCGACGCCGGCATCAACGGCAGCCTGTGCGATCTCGGTGTACCGCTCCAGGGCGGTCGGCGTCGCGTACAGCTCGACGAGCACCTGGGGCCGGAAGGTCAGAGCCTCGGAGACCGCCTGAGGACCCTCGAGGAGAAACAGGCCGGTCTCGGCGCGGGCGGGTCGTTTGGCGAGCTTGGCGACCGATCGGACGCGCGGAGAACGGGGGTTATCGAGCACGCCCCCAGTCTAGGGGCGGGTGCCTCAGCGACCCGGAGGCCCGCCGCCAGGCAACAGAAAAGGGCGCCCAGCCGAGGCGGGGCGCCCTTCTCGCAAGAGGCAGTGGACTACGCTGCAGCGTCAGCCTTCGGAGCCGACGTGTCGGCGGGGAGAGCCTTCTTGGCGCTCTCGACGAGGGCGGCGAAGGTCGCGGGCTCGTGAACGGCGAGTTCAGCGAGGATGCGACGGTCGACCTCGATGCCGGCAAGGCCGAGACCCTGGATGAGGCGGTTGTACGTAAGGCCGTTGGCACGCGATGCCGCGTTGATCCGCTGGATCCAGAGGCGACGGAAGTCACCCTTCTTCTGGCGGCGGTCACGGTACGCGTAAACCATGGAGTGGGTGACCTGCTCCTTGGCCTTGCGGTACAGGCGTGAACGCTGACCGCGGTAACCCTCGGCGCGCTCAAGGATCTTACGACGCTTCTTGTGAGCGTTTACCGCCCTTTTTACTCTTGCCATTTGTCTATATTCCTAACGGGTCTGGTCTAGCGACCGAGAAGCTTCTTGATGTTCTTGGTGTCGGCCTTCGAAACAAGCTGGTCGGTGTTCAGGCGACGCTTGCGCTGGCCGGACTTCACCTCGAGGTTGTGACGCATGCCCGACTGCTGCTTCTTGATCTTGCCGGAACCGGTGAGCTTGAAGCGCTTCTTGGCCCCAGAGTGGGTCTTCTGCTTAGGCATTGTTTTCCTCCTGCTTCGCTGCCTTAGTGGCAGCACGATGTGCGTTGGCCTCGGCTTTGGCCTCTGACTTGTTCTTCAGAGGCCCGATCACCATGACCATGTTTCGACCGTCGATGGTCGGAGAGGACTCAACAGTGCCCAACTCCGCCACATCTTCGGCAAATTTTTGGAGCAAGCGCACACCCTGGTCGGGGCGGGACTGCTCACGGCCGCGGAACAGGATCATTGCCTTGACCTTGTCGCCTGCCTTGAGGAAGCCCTCGGCGCGCTTGCGCTTTGTCTCGTAGTCGTGCGTGTCGATCTTGAGACGGAAACGGACCTCTTTGAGGATCGTGTTCGCCTGGTTGCGCCTGGCCTCCTTGGCCTTCTGCGCAGCCTCGTACTTGAACTTGCCGTAATCCATGATCTTTGCGACCGGTGGCTTGGAGTTCGGAGCGACCTCGACGAGATCGAGGTCGGCATCCTGCGCCAGGCTCAACGCCACCTCAATTTTGACGACGCCGACCTGTTCTCCGGCGGGACCGACGAGGCGGACCTCGGGGACGCGGATACGGTCGTTTGTACGGGGATCGCTAATGCGTAACTCCTCTAACTCAAATCTCGTTTACCACCGATGACGACGGATGCCGTCATCGGGCGAGAGAGGAGAAATCACACACGCAGCCACGACGGTCGAAACCATCACAGCGGCTCGTACCCTGACTACCTCAGCGTGGAGACCACGCGTCTGGCGGAGCACAACAACCCGGTAACCTTAGTGAAGCGGTCAAGCGCGGGTGGGAAAAATCCTCTTTCGTACCGGAACATTGTCCCGGAGCCGTCTTAGAGTCTAGCAGAGGTTGGCATTGAGCACTAACGAATCCCCTTACGACAACGTCGAAGACGCGGCAGCGGATGCCACGCGCGACATCGCCGACGTCGGAGCCGTCGAGGTGATCACCACCACTGCCGTCCACCTCATGAGCGCAGCCGCCGTCAAATGTGGTCTCGCAGACGACCCTGACAGCCAGATCGACCTCGACGAAGCACGCAAACTCATCAATGCCCTCGCCGGACTCATCACCGCAGGAGCACCCGAGATCAGTGACATGCACGCCCGGAGCCTCCGTGACGGGCTGAGGTCCCTGCAGCTGGCGTTCCGCGAGGCATCCGTCATCCCGGATGCGATCGGTAAAGGGCCGGGCGAAAAATGGACGGGGCCAGTCAACTAGCACTTTCACCGCTCCGCGGCGTGTGCGGCGTCCCCGCCCGTGGACGCCCGTCCACGCCCTGGGCCTAATATGCGGTCGCCCCGCCTCGCTCGGTTCAGCTGACGAGCGGCTGGGAGGCTGCGGTCAGTCGGCCAGCGGGATCACGTCGAGGCGGTCGCCCGGGCCGAGGACGACCAGGACCCGGTTGCCCGACACTCCCTCGAGTGCCCGCGCGAGAACGTCGGGATCCGGGGCCGACTCGACCGATGTCCCCTGCGTCCCCTGCGTCGCCCGACGCCACACCGTGACTGCCGCACCGGATGTTGATTCGATCGCCTCCGCGAGCGGCGCGGGGTCTGCGGCCGTGACGAGAATCACGTCGCCGATCGTCCGCGGGCGAACGGTCGGCGCTGACGCGATCGCGTCGGCCCGATCATGCCTCCAGACCGTGAAGTGATAGCCGGCGACCAGCACTGTTGCCGTCAGCAGGCCCAGTGGAGCACGGATCTGGTCCACGAGGTCGGATCCTCCATCGAGAAAGACCTCGAACAGCCGGAATCCGATCACAAGCAGGGTGATGAGCGCAACGACGGCGCTGAGACCGAAGACGGCGATCAGGTAGATGCGCCGACCGGTCGACGACTCAGCGGCATCCGCCGGAGAAAGCGGACGCCAGGTCAGCCACCAGACCGGTCCACCCACGAGAAGAACACTCAGGCCACCCAGCAACAGGGTGCGCGTGTCGCCTCCGGCGAGTGGTTCGACGAGGATGCCGAGAGCCGAGTTCACGATGACCCCGATCCCCGACGCGGCCGCGACGAGAGCAACTCCACTCGTTGCCAGGACGCCGGCCTGTCTGGTGGACGGGCTTCTGAGATCGGCGACTCCGCGGTGATAGACCCAGACGATGGCACCGATCGCAGCTGCGGCGATCGCCAGCGGGAGCGGAGCCAGCAGTTCACGGATGGGATCAGCCGAATCGAACAGCAACCGGAGGGCCACGAAGAGGGCGGTTGCGATTCCGCCGAGGGTGATGAGGGTGCCTCCAAGGATTCCGAGTGCGACGAGGGCCACGTTGGACAAACCGGTGACGGTGGCGCCCGCGCGCTCCATGAACCAGTGCCACACCCAGACGGCGCCTCCGCCGATCGCCCACACCAGGGACCCAAGCGGACCTTCCCACCACGGTCCACCGATCGTGGACGCCGCCGTGAACCCGCTGATGGCTGCGTCGAAGAGACCGGAAAGTGCGCCGAGCGTGCCGCTGACCCCGACGATGAGTCCGAATGCCGCGCCGAGGACCGACGGAACCGTGGCGAGACGGATCGAACCCCTGAACGGATGTCTCCACATCCAGCGGTGCCAGACCCAGACGGCAGCCCAGACGATCCCGGTTGAGAAACTCGATGCTTCCCAGTCGCCCCCGACGAGCGCGGCGGCGGTGCCCAGGAGCGCCGTGGTGAATGCAATCAGGGAAACGATCAGCACGGCCGCGAGGTACAGTCCCCATGCGACGGCTCCGCGTTCACCGGGTTCGGCCGCGCGTCTCCAGACGAACCACCACAGCGCCGCGGCGATCGGACCGCCGACAAGGGTGAACGCCAGAGCCTGGGCGACCGTCGACGTCTCGGTCCCGACGATGGTGGTGCCGCTCTCGAGGAGAAGCGCGACCAGCGACTGGATCCCGGTGGCCGTGATGACGACGAGGGTGAAGAGCAACGTGAAGACGATAACGCGACGCACGGTCTGCCCTGCCGTCGACGCCGGTCGCTGTTCGCGGTAGGTGGCCGGTGACGTGGTCACTCGACGACCCCGTCCATCTGGCACACGGCCAGCTCCCACGGGGCGGTCTCCACCCGCCAGCCCTCCCCCGCCTTCACCAGGCGGAAGCTCTCCTCATAGCTGTATTCCGAACCGAACGGGCCCCCGCCGCCTGTCGTGATGAGAACATCGACATCGGCCGAATCGTCACGCAGACTCGTCGATACCAGCGTCATCCGGATGTCGTCTGACGCGAAGTTCTCGACCGTGCCGCATTCGTCCTGCACGTCGTCCGCCAGGTACTCGATCGCGGCGTCCTCATCGCCGTCGAGAACGGCGGCGGAGTAACGCTGGACCACGCCTTCGGGAGTGGACTCGTCGAGGAGCGCCGGCTCGCCGCGGGTGAAAACCGCGACGAAAGCGATGATCACCAGTACGGCGAGCACGCTCAGGAGCACGAGAAGGGTCCGCCGCGCCGGGGGTTGAGCCGTGGTCATGTGGTCAGTATGGCGCAATCGGTCGAGCCCGTACATATTGCGCCACCCGCGATTCCGGCCGCGCAGTTCGTGTGGTGCGTGTACACGCGTTGGAGCTCTGTCCTCGAACTGCTGGCTGGCGTCGCTGCTATTCCTGCGCGCGGCGGATCTCCCCGAGAAAGTAGTCGGCTTGTGCCGGGTAGTAGTCGGCGAAGTCCGGAAGCGGCGTCCCTGCCCTGACCGCGACCAGGTTGTCGAGGTAATACTCCCAGCCGGGTCCCGAATACTCGGCGAGTGCCGGGTCGTCGAGGTGGTGAATGAAGGTGAGCCGTGTGCCGCCGTCGCCCTCGTCGAGCCGTGCTCCCAGAGCCCAGTCTCCTGACTCATTAAGGACGGTCACTGCGATCCGTTTCGGCGCGTCGCAGTGATCGATGCGGACTGAGCTCCAGGCGTCGCCCTCCTCGAACGCCATCTGCAGTTCGATCGTCTCCCCGACGCGCGGCTCACCCCGCCACGGCCCCAGCCAGGCGGCTGTTCGGCTCGGGTCGGTGAGACTCGCCCACAGGTCGGCGGCCGGTGTCTCGAAGGTACGGGTGAGGATGAGGTCGAATGTTCCCGCGTCGACCGCCGTCACATGTCCTGTGGCTTCTGGCATCGTGATCCCTTCCGGATTCCACTATGCACCCGAGGCATGCGACGGCACCACCGACGGGGTCAAACCGGCTGTCAACTCGACGCCGCGAGGGTCACACGGAGGGAGTCGACCCGCGTGGCAATCGTGTCGTCGGCTGCCCACCGCTGCGCAAGCCGATTCAGGGTCGCGTCGAGCTCAGCGCGGGTCAGACCATCGATGAGTTCGAGGCGAACCACCACCTCGGGCCCACTGAGCCTGGCAGACCGATCTCCGGCGTCGAGCCGGACATCGAGGACGGCGAGTTCCGTCCTCACGCTCGTCAGAAACGCGCCCAGAACGTCGGGGTCGAGGTATCCGGGCTGCCAGGGCTGTGACTGCGCGACCGCCCACAGCGCCGGTCGGCGGAGCGCGAACTCGGTCTCGCTCGTCGGGTCGAGGACGACCAGGTCGGTCTGCTCACTGGCAGCTGCGAGTGCCACCCTGACCCCGTCGGCCGGAACCGGTCGAGCGATCGGGTTCCAGACGGACATGGCCATGACGGAGGAAAACACGGGGAGAACGTTCCTCCCATCGGGGCCAGCGACGGTGACGATCGAGAGTTCCTGCGTTTTGTCGACGATCTGACCGTTCGGGCCCACTCCCACGTCGCCGGCGTGCGCCACGAGCGGGATGAGCAGGCGGGCTGTGCGGAACGCATCCACAACCTCCGACTCGCCGGTGCTACCGCTGCGGAATCGCGTGAGCGCATCGATCAGGTGCGGCGGAGCCGATCCGTCGTCCGAGGAAAAAGCGTTGTCGTCGAACGATCGGCCTTCCCACGGCTGACCTGCGGAGTCCGCGGAATTAGTCGGATGCGACATCCAGCGCCTCAGCCAGCGTGAACGCGCCGGCGTAGAGAGCCTTTCCGACGATCGCGCCCTCGAGCCCGAGTGGAACGAGAGAGCGCAGAGCGACGAGGTCGTGGAGGCTCGATACTCCGCCCGAAGCGATGACCGGGCGGTTGGTGCGCTCCATCACCTGCCGGAGGAGGTCCAGATTGGGACCCTGCAGTGTGCCGTCCTTGGTGACGTCGGTGAGCACGTACCGGGCGCACCCGGCCTGTTCGAGGCGGTCGATGACAGTCCAGAGGTCACCGCCGTCCCTGGTCCAGCCGCGAGCGGCGAGAGTCGTTCCGCGCACGTCGAGGCCGACAGCGACAGCCTCGCCGTATTGCCCGATGACGTTCGCCGCCCACTCCGGGTTTTCGAGGGCAGCCGTGCCGAGGTTGATGCGCTTCGCACCCGTCGCGAGTGCCGCTTCCAGGGACGCGTCATCACGGATGCCTCCCGACAGTTCGACGTTCACCCCACGCACCTGCTTGATCACTTTGCGGATGACACCGGAGTTGTTCCCCCGGCCGAATGCCGCGTCAAGGTCGACGAGGTGGATCCACTCGGCGCCCTGGCTCGCCCAGTCGGCGGCCGCGTCGACGGGGTCGCCGTAGTTCGTCTCGGTTCCGGCTTCGCCCTGGGTCAGCCGCACGGCCTTCCCGTCGGCGACATCGACGGCCGGAAGCAGGACGAGCTTCGGGGTCGTGTTGAACTCACTCATGAATAGTCCTTGGTTGATCGGGTGCGGAAAAACGAATGCCGCAGTGTCAGTCGGTGGAAAGGCTCTCGGTCCAGTTCGACAGCAGACGGATGCCGGCCTCCCCTGACTTCTCGGGGTGGAACTGGGTGGCGGAGAGAGGACCGTTCTCGACGGCAGCAACGAAACGGGCTCCGTGTTCCGACCAGGTCACCTGCGGCTGAGGGAACGGAGGCATCACGTCGAGGGTCCAGTGCTGGGCTGCGAACGAGTGAACGAAGTAGAAGCGTTCGTCGTGCAGACCGCGGAACAGCACCGAGTCCGTTGGAGCATCGATGGTGTTCCAGCCCATGTGCGGGAGAACGGGCGAATCGAGCTCGGTGACAGCGCCAGGCCATTCGCCGAGGCCTTCGGTGTCGACGCCGCGTTCGACCCCGTGCTCGAAGAGGATCTGCATGCCGACGCATATCCCGAGAACCTTGCGGCCGCCGGCCAGCCTCCGGTCGATCACTTCGGCGCTGCGCGAGTTCACGAGTTGCTGCATCACGGCGCTGAACGCACCGACGCCGGGCACCACAAGACCGTCTGCCTCGAATGCACGCGTGTGGTCGCCGGTAAGTTCCACCGAGGCGCCTGCCGCTTCCAGAGCCTTCACTGCGGAGTGCACGTTGCCGCTGCCGTAGTCGAGGACGACGACAGTTGGTCGGGAATCGGCGCTCACAGAGCGCCCTTCGTCGACGGGATGCCCGACACGAGCGGGTCGAGCGCCTTCGCCTGGCGGAACGCTCGGGCGAACGCCTTGAACTCTGCTTCAGCAATGTGGTGCGGGTCACGTCCGCCAAGAACGGTGACGTGAACGGTGAGAGCAGCGTTGAAGGTGATTGCCTCGAATACGTGGCGGATCATCGATCCGGTGAAGTGCCCACCGATGAGGTGGTATTCGAAACCGGTCGGCTCGCCCGAGTGCACGAGGAACGGCCGACCGGAGATGTCGACGACGGCCTGCACCAGTGCCTCGTCGAGAGGAACAAGCGCGTCACCGAAGCGGGAGATCCCGGACTTGTCGCCGAGCGCCTGCTTGATCGCCTGGCCGAGCGCGATGCCGATGTCTTCGACGGTGTGGTGCACGTCGATCTCGATGTCGCCCTTCGCCCGGACGGTGAGGTCGGTCAGGGAGTGCTTGGCGAATGCCGTCAGGAGGTGGTCGTAGAACGGAACCGACGTCTCGATGTCGCTGACACCGGTGCCGTCGAGGTTGATCGACAGGTCGATGCTCGACTCACTCGTCTCGCGCTGGATGCGGGCGGTCCGTTGCTCGGTACTCATGGTTTCGAGCCTATCGCGGCCATGGCATCGAGGAATGCGGTGGTCTCAGCCTCGGTGCCGGCCGTCACTCGCAATTGTCCGGGGAGCCCGATGTCTCGGATGAGAATCCCTCTCTCCAGCAATGCTTCGAAGAGCGAGTGGGGATCGTCAACGCCCCCGAAGAGCACGAAGTTGCTGTGGCTCCGGTATGCGTGGAACCCGAGCCCGGTGAGCCCGGTCGCGATCCGGTCGCGCTGCTCGCGGATGTCATCGACCATCGCGAGCATCTCCTCGCTGTGCGACAGCGCAGCAACAGCTGCCGCTTGAGTGAGCGCAGACAGGTGGTAGGGCAGGCGGACGAGACGGAGAGCATCCGTCACCGCGGGATCTGCAGCGAGGTAGCCGACACGAATACCGGCGAAAGCGAACGCTTTGCTCATGGTGCGGGAGACGAGCAGTCGGTCCCGCCCCGGCAGCAGGGTCAGGGCACTCGGGATGTCGTGGGGTGCGAACTCGACATATGCCTCGTCGACGACGACGATTCCATCGGTGGCGTCGTAGACCGCCTCGATGGTTTCCAGCGACAGCGGGGTTCCCGTCGGATTGTTCGGTGAGCACAGGAAGACGATGTCTGGCTTGGCATCGCCGACGGCGGCTGCTGCTGTCGCCGGGGTGAGTTCGTACTCGGGATCGCGATCGGCGGCGAGCCAAGCCGTCCCCGTCCCTGACGCCAGCAGGGCATACATCGAATAGGTGGGCGCAAAGCCGAGAACGGAACGCCCGGGGCCGCCGAACGCTTGAAGCACCTGCTGGAGAACCTCGTTGGACCCGTTGGCCGCCCAGATATTCTCGCGGCTCAGCCCGTGGCCGAGGTAGGCGGCCAGGCTGTCGCGCAGCGCGGTGAACTCCCGGTCCGGGTACCGGTTCGCTCCGAGTACGGCGGATGCCAGCGATGTGACGATGTCGCGAGCAACCGCTTCAGGGATGGGATGCGTGTTCTCGTTGACGTTGAGCGCCACGGGCACGCGCTTCTGGGGTGCGCCGTATGGGGTTTTTCCGCGGAGGTCGTCGCGGATGGGCAGGGACTCGAGTGAACTCACTCGCCAAGTTTACCGGCGATTCCCGACCGTCCTCCCAGTGTTGCAGGCAGTCACGGTGAGGACCGTGTGACCGGCGGCTCCGTGGCCCGAGTGCCTGGTGGGCCGGGGGCTCAGCGCCCGGTCTCTCAGCTGCCGACGTACTGGGACGGAATGGCGATCCGCTGCCCAGGGGACACCGTGGAGCTGTCGAGCTGGTTCAACCGCATGAGATCGGCGATGACGTCGCGAGGATCGGACTCGGGGGCGATGCTGGCGGCCAGCTGCCACAGGGACTGACCGGCTTCGATCGTCGCATACTCGAAGACCACACTGCTGGAACTCGAGGTCGCAACGGCGGGCATCGCGCTGACGCCGAACCAGGCCGCGACCGCGAGAAGCGGTGCGGCTGCGAGCGTCGTGAACACGATACGCCCGCGACGAGTGAGCCGCAGGCGGCCTGAGCTCTTCGCGGCCGGAGCCTCCGACGAGGCCTCAACGGCAGGCCGAGGCGATGCGGGTCGGTGTGCCGGTGTGGCCGCGTGTGAGAACGTCGGGCGGATCGGGGTGACGACTGCTGTGCTCATGGTGTGCCTCCTGCTGCTGATTCTGCGATGTGCTGGGCTTCGGAGTATTCGTATCCGGCCCTCGGCCGGGAGAGCCGGATACGAAGCTATGTTCCGAATATATATTCGATTGTTCGAACATTCAAGTTTATATTCGGACTTTTCGAAGTTTTCTCTCCGACACACTCGAACAAATGTTTGTTCAAGCCCCTGTCGACGGTTAGAGTTTCGCTACTGGTCGACACTCAATCAGCGACCACTGACATTGGCCGGCCCCGCCCGCCAGACGGGAGTGACATGACGCTCAGCAACAGGGATGCAGCGGGTACGGTCGGCGCGGGAGCCCGACCGAAACGGGTGCTCGCCGACAAGCCGACCACCCGTCGGCGTAAGAGCCTGAGCGAGAAGCAGCTCGCCATCCTCGACGTCATCCAGCGATCAGTCACGACCAGGGGCTACCCGCCGAGCATGCGCGAGATCGGCGACGCGGTCGGCCTGGCGTCGCTGTCCAGCGTCACTCACCAGTTGAATCAGCTCGAACTGAGCGGCTACCTCCGCCGTGACCCGAATCGCCCGCGCGCGCTCGAGATCCTCATCGACCTGCCCTCCCCCTCATCAGAAGTCGACTTCGAGAACACGACTCCGGTCGGTGACGCCGCAATGGTGCCACTCGTCGGGCGGATCGCCGCCGGCGTGCCGATCACCGCAGACCAGCAGGTCGAAGAAGTCTTCCCGCTCCCCCGCCAACTGGTCGGCAAGGGCGATCTGTTCATGCTCAAGGTGCAGGGTGAGTCGATGATCGATGCCGCCATCTGCGACGGCGACTGGGTTGTCGTGCGACAGCAGCAGACCGCCGAGAACGGTGACATCGTCGCGGCCATGCTCGACGGCGAAGCCACCGTGAAGGTGTTCCGTCAGCGCGACGGTCACACCTGGCTTCTCCCCCGCAACTCGAGCTTCGAACCCATCCTCGGCGACGAGGCCGACGTGCTCGGCAAGATCGTCGCGGTCCTGCGAGCCGTCTGAGCCGTCTGCGGTCCTGACGGGCGAGGTGGCGTCGACCGTCGGACCCGAGGCGCTCGTCTAGACGGGTCGGGCGAACTCCGCCACCTGTGCGGCGAGCTCCTCGGAGGCGAGGGCACGCACGTGAGTACCCTCCTCGAGGTAGTCGAGGTGTTCGACCTGGCCGCGCCGGTGGAGCATCGAGATCACGTCTCCACGGTCGTACGGAACGAGCAGGTCGAGCTGTACCGTCGGGCTCGGCAACAGGTCGGAGAGCGCGGCGAGGATTTCGTCGATTCCCTCTCCGGTGCGGGCAGACGCGAAGATCGCCCGCGGTTCCAGGCCACGGAGCAGAAGACGGTCATCCTCATCGACGAGGTCGCTCTTGTTGAACACGACCAATTCGGGAATGTCACGCGCACCGACATCGCCGATGACATTGCGAACGGTCATCAGCTGGGCAGCGGGGTCGGGATGAGATCCGTCGACGACGTGGACGATGACATCCGCTTCCGCAACCTCTTCGAGAGTGGATCGAAACGCCTCGACCAGCTGATGCGGCAGATTGCGGACGAACCCCACCGTGTCTGAAATCGTGTACAACCGACCGTCGTCTGTCTGCGTGCGCCTCACCGTGGCATCCAGCGTCGCGAACAGGGCGTTCTCGACGAGCACACCCGCCTTCGTGATCCGGTTGAGCAGACTGGACTTGCCGGCGTTCGTGTAGCCGGCGATCGCCACGGACGGCACGTCGAACCGGTGACGGTTGGCGCGTTTGGCTTCGCGAGCGGGAGTGAAACCCTTGATCTGCTTGCGGAGCTTCGACATACGGGTGTGAATTCGCCGTCGATCGAGTTCGATCTTCGTCTCACCCGGACCACGGGAACCCATCCCGGCTCCGGTGCCGCCGACCTGGCCACCGGCCTGCCGTGACATCGATTCGCCCCAGCCGCGGAGGCGGGGAAGCAGATATTCGAGCTGTGCGAGTTCGACCTGCGCCTTGCCCTCCCGGCTCTTGGCGTGCTGGCTGAAGATGTCGAGGATCACCGCCGTTCGGTCGATCACCTTGACCTTGACGACATCCTCCAGCGCACGGCGCTGCGACGGTGCCAGTTCGGTATCGGCGATGACGGTGTCGGCACCGAGCGAGGCAACGATCCCCCGCAACTCTTCGGCCTTGCCCTTGCCGAGGTAGGTGCTGGGGTCGGGATTCGGGCGGCGCTGAAGCATGCCGTCGAGAACGACGGCTCCCGCGGTCTCGGCCAGAGCGGCGAGTTCGCGGATGGAATTCTCGGCGTCCTGCAGCGAACCTTGCGAATAGATGCCGATGAGCACCACGTTCTCGATCCGCAGTTGCCGGTACTCGACCTCGGTGACGTCTTCAAGTTCGGTCGAGAGACCGCCGACACGGCGCAGGGCCTGCCGGTCTTCACGATCGAACTGGTCGCCGTCGTGGCCGGAGTCCCGATCGGAGTCTGAGCCGAGGGCATCAGCCTGCCCGGCGCCGAACAGGGAGTACCCTGACGCTCGCGATTCGGCATTCTTCAGAACGCGGGTAACGGCGTCGTCGCCTTCGGTACGGTCGGGGGTGTCGCTGGGAGTGGTCATCAGAGTTAACCCTAACGCGTGCGGTCGAGTAACGTTCCGAGTATGGCCAGCAGCGAACACTATTTCACGGGTGTGCCCGAAACCGAGCTCAAACTGCGGAACGTGACCGTGCACCTCGCCGGTGAAGACCGAGAGCTGACGACGGCGAACGGAATTTTCAGCCCCGCTCGCATTGACCCGGGAACAAGCATCCTGCTCGCTGAGGCTCCTCAACCGCCGGCGACCGGGAATATCCTCGATCTCGGTTGCGGCTGGGGCCCGATCGCCTTCACCATCGCCTACGCCTCGCCGGACGCCACGGTGTGGGCCGTCGACGTCAACGAGCGGTCACTCGATCTCGTCCGGCTCAACGCCGAGAAGCTCGGGCTCACGAATGTCCGCCCCGCTCTCCCTGACGACGTGCCGACAGACATCGCGTTCGATGCCCTCTGGTCGAACCCACCCATCCGCATCGGCAAACAGGCCCTCCACGAGATGCTGGAGTACTGGCTCCCCCGGCTCGCCCCGGGTTCGGATGCCTGGCTCGTCGTCCAGAAGAACCTGGGAGCGGACAGTCTGCATCGCTGGCTGCAGGACCGCCTCGTAGACGACTTCGATGTGACCCGCGAGGCACTCAGCAAGGGGTACCGCATCCTGCGCGCTGCACGTTCCACCGACTGAGGTCAGCCGAGTTCGAGCGTGCCCGTGTAGACAAGCTCAGCGGGACCGCTGAGGCCGACGTGCTCGCCGTCCTGGGTGGCGAACATCCGCACGCCGAGTGTGCCGCCTGGCACGTCTACGCGCCACTGGTGCGGTGCGGACGGGCCGGCCCAGTGCCGAGTGGCCAGTGCAGCGGCCGCGACTCCGGTGCCACAGGACAGGGTCTCGCCGCTGCCACGCTCGTGCACCCGCATGCTGATCCGGCCGACGCCGTCGGTGATCAGAGGATCGTGAGGCACGACGAACTCGACGTTCGCGCCCTCGATGGGATCCGGTTCGATCCGGGGCACGTAGCTCAAGTCGGCAGCGGCGAGCTCCGTCTCGTCTGCGAGCGCGACGACGACGTGAGGGTTGCCGACGTTGATACCGAGGCCAGGGCGGGCGACCTTGAGTTCCCTGGCGCGGACAAGCGGCTCTCCGCCGTCGAGCGTCCATCTGCCGAGGTCGACCTGGAAACCGTTCGTCGACCGCTGCACGTCGCGCACTCCGGCGCGGGTGCCGATCGCGAGCGTGTCTCCGGATTCGAGCTGAGCGAGACCCTGGTCGAGCAGGTACCGCACGAACACCCGGATGCCGTTCCCGCACATCTCCGCAAGCGAGCCGTCGGCGTTGTGATAGTCCATGAACCACTCGGCGTTCTCGTCCTCAGCGAGGGCGGCAGCCCCTGCATCGAGATTGCGGGAACGAACCGCTCGGATGATTCCGTCTGCTCCCACGCCGAAGTGACGGTCGCAGATCGCCGTGATCTGCTGCACTGTGAGCGGGGACGTTCCGTCGGGGTCCGCATACAGGACGAAGTCGTTACCGGTGCCGTGACCCTTGGTGAACGGGAGCGTGAGTGCCATGGCCCCAGTCTAGGGTTTGGGTCCGGTCGCCTGAACGAAAGCGAGTCCCTCGTCAGCGAGGCCGGGTGCGTCGTAGTCGAGCCAGCGAATGTCGGCGTAGCGCTTGAACCAGCTCACCTGCCGGCGTGCGTAGCGGCGGGTCAGCTGCTGGGTCTCACCGATCGCCTCGGCCTCGGTGGCCGTCCCCGCGAGATGTGCGAGCGCCTGGGCGTAACCGATCGCACGGGATGCTGTGATGCCGCGCTCGAGCCCGAGTGGCACGAGGGACCTCACCTCGTCGACCAGACCGTCGGCCCACATGCGCTCGACTCGCGCGTCGAGCCGGCGGACGAGTTCATCACGGGGGGCGCGGAGCCCGACGATTCGCGCCGGGCGCCAGTAGACAGGCTGGTCAGGGAGCATCCCTGCAACCGGCGATCCGGTGATCTCCGCAACCTCGAGAGCCCGGACGATGCGCCGTGCATTCTGGGAGCCGATCCGTTCGGCAACTCCCTGATCGAGTGCCGCCAGACGTCGGTAGAGCATGCCCGGTCCCTCGGCGGCGAGTTCCGTCTCCAGCCTCGCCCGGATGACGGGATCCGACGCTGGGAACTGGAAGTCGTACAGCACACTCGACACGTAAAGACCGGACCCCCCGACGAGGATCGCCGTCGCCCCACGCGCGATGATGGCGTCGACGGCTGCGCGCGCGTCGTCCTGATACCGCGCAACCGTCGATTCGGTGGTCACATCCAGAACGTCGAGAAGGTGATGAGGGATGCCTCGACGCTCGGCGACGGAGAGTTTGGCCGTGCCGATGTCCATCCCGCGGTACAGCTGCATGGCGTCGGCGTTGACGATCTCGGCGGGGCGACCCCGGCCGGCCAGGCGTTCGGCCAGGTCGAGCGACAGGTCGGACTTGCCCGTCCCGGTCGGTCCGATCACCGCGATCAGGGCGGGAGGCGTTGCCTCGTTCAGCGCTGGCCGTCCATCTGGTCGTAGATCGGTGTCATGGCGCCAGGGACGGCAGCGGGCGTCGCAGGCGGACCGACGCGCAGCGACGGAAGGCCGAGCGAGACCCGGCCGGGCGCCGACGATGTCGGGCTCGAGGAGGGGACGCCGCACGATTCGGCCTGAGCGCGGTCCCACGCGTCTCCGGCGCTCGTGCGCCGCACCTGGAGGGGGAGCCCGTCAGCGGAGTCGGCGATGAGATAGAACGGTGCCGCCTGACTGACCGTGGCTGTGACCACATCGCCCGGGCGTGGAGTGTCGGAACCGGAGGGCACGTCGAAGTGCACCAGTCGCGAATCTTCGGCGCGGCCGGACATCCGGTGGGTGCTCGAATCCTTTTTGCCCTCGCCCACAGCGACGAGCAACCGGACCTCACGCCCAATCACCTTCTGGTTCTCCTCGAGGCTGATGCGATCCTGCAACGCCGTGAGCCGCTCGTAACGTTCCTGGACGACGGCCTTCGGGATCTGGTTCTCCATCGTCGCAGCAGGGGTCCCAGGCCGGATCGAGTACTGGAAGGTGAATGCCGTCGCGAACCGTGCCGCCTCCACGACCCGCAGGGTTTCCTCAAAATCGTCTTCCGTTTCTCCGGGGAAGCCGACGATGATGTCTGTCGAGATCGCGGCGTGAGGCATCCGTTCGTGCACCCGGTCGAGGATTCCGAGGAACTTCTCGCTGCGGTACGACCGGCGCATGGCCTTGAGGATGCGGTCTGACCCGGATTGCAGCGGCATGTGAAGCTGCGGCATCACGCTCGGAGTCTCGGCCATCGCGTCGATGACGTCGTCGGTGAAGGCGGCCGGGTGTGGGCTGGTGAATCGGATGCGTTCGAGCCCGGGGATGGCTCCCGCAGCGCGAAGCAGTTTGCTGAAGGCCTGCCGGTCGCCGAACTCGACACCGTAGGAGTTGACGTTCTGGCCGAGGAGCGTGACCTCGAGAGCACCATCGTCGACGAGCGACTGGATCTCGGCGAGGATCTCGCCCGGGCGCCTGTCTTTCTCCTTGCCGCGCAGGGCGGGCACGATGCAGAACGTGCAGGTGTTGTTGCAGCCGACGGAGATCGAGACCCAGCCGCTGTAAGTGGACTCGCGCTTGGTCGGGAGCGTTGACGGGAAGGTCTCGAGAGATTCGAGGATCTCGATCTGAGCCTCGTCGTTGTGTCTGGCGCGTTCGAGCAGACTCGGCAGTGCGCCCATGTTGTGCGTGCCGAATACGACATCGACCCAGGGAGCCTTCTCGAGGATGACGTTCTTGTCCTTCTGCGCAAGGCAGCCACCGACGGCGATTTGCATGCCCGCGTGGCGTCTCTTCACGGAGGCGAGGTATCCGAGGTTGCCGTAGAGCTTGTTGTCGGCGTTCTCGCGGACAGCGCAGGTATTGATAACCACGACGTCGGGTTCTACCCCGACCGCTTTCACGTATCCAGCGGCATCGAGGGAGCCGCCGAGTCGCTCGGAGTCGTGCACATTCATCTGGCAACCGTAGGTGCGGACCTCGTAGGTTCGTGCCTGCCCGGCTGCGTCGACGGCCGCCAGGGACGGGGTGATGACTGTGGGCGTTTCCTGCAGCGTGCTCATGATCGCTCCAGTCTACGTTCGGTACCGTTCACCGCGCGCAGCGTTCGCACTGTGACGAACACCTCGCGCGAGCGACAAGACGGTCGACTCTGAACTAACGGAACCGCACGTTCGATGTTGAGGATGCCGATCGGCCCGTCAGAAGCGGAGCGATCGCCTCGCGCACGATGTTGCCGGGGTACCCGCGTCTGGCCAGGAAACCGACGAGTCGACGTTCGAGCGTCTGCTTGTCGAGTCCCGTCAGCTGCGACGCTCGTTTGGCGGCGAGTTCGGTCGCCGCGCTCAACTCGTCGCCCTGGTCGATGTCGTCGAGGATCTCGTCGATGATCTCGCGGTCGATCGATCGCCCGGACATCGCGCGGGCAACAACGGCCCTGCTCTGCCCCTTGCGCTCGTGGAGGGCATGCTTGAGCTGTTCGGCGAGAACCCGGTCGTCGACGTAGCCGAGATCGCGGAGCCGGTCGAGGACCGAATTCGCCTGGAAAGCCGTGAGGCCCTCGTCTATTCCGAAGGCGAGCACCTCGGCCTCACTGAGTGCCCGGCGCGCTAACTTGCGGATCAACGCCGTCTCGACGTCGTCGGGTTCTGGCCCGCCATCTTCGGTTGTCTCGTCTTCTGCGCGAACGCCAGGCAGATAGGTCACGGTCGCGACCGATTCTGCGATCGACTCGTCGGGTTCAGCCGCGTCTGCTCCATCACTGCCTCCGAACCGACCGACAGTAACTGAATCGTTCTCGTGCGGATCGATGAATCTGACCACGACCGTGACCCCCGCCTACGCGCCGCGCCTGGCGGCGAGCTGGTCGGCCTTGCCCGTCGCTGCAGGATCTGCTGCCGCTTCGACGGCGACCGCCCCGCCGACTCCGAGCTTCACCTTGATCTTGTGCTCGATCTCGTCGGCGACGTCGGGGTTGGTGAGAAGGAAGTTGCGCGCATTTTCCTTGCCCTGGCCCAGCTGTTCGCCGTCATAGGTGTACCACGAGCCCGACTTCTTCACGATCAGGTGCTCGACACCGAAGTCGATGAGGCTGCCTTCACGCGAGATGCCGGTGCCGTAGAGAATGTCGAACTCGGCCTGCTTGAACGGCGGAGCCATCTTGTTCTTGACGACCTTGACGCGCGTGCGGTTACCGACGGCATCCGTACCGTCTTTGAGCGTTTCGATGCGGCGGATGTCGAGGCGCACTGACGCGTAGAACTTGAGCGCCTTACCGCCGGCAGTGGTCTCGGGCGAGCCGAAGAACACGCCGATCTTCTCGCGCAACTGGTTGATGAAGATCATGGTGGTGTTGGTCTGGCTCAGACCACCCGTGAGCTTGCGGAGGGCCTGCGACATCAGCCGGGCCTGGAGGCCGACGTGGGAGTCACCCATCTCGCCCTCGATCTCGGCGCGGGGCACGAGCGCGGCGACCGAGTCGATGACGATCAGATCGATGGAACCCGAGCGCACGAGCATGTCAGCGATCTCGAGCGCCTGCTCACCAGTGTCTGGCTGAGACACCAGCAGCGCGTCGATGTCGACGCCGAGCTTCTTGGCGTACTCGGGGTCGAGTGCGTGCTCTGCGTCGATGAACGCGGCGATTCCGCCCGCTTTCTGGGCGTTCGCGATGGCGTGGAGGGTGAGTGTGGTCTTACCGGACGACTCAGGGCCGTAGATCTCGACGATCCGGCCGCGGGGAAGACCGCCGACGCCGAGCGCGACGTCGAGCGCGATCGAGCCGGTGGGGATGATGGCGACAGGGGCACGCTCATCGCTGCCGAGGCGCATGACGGAACCTTTGCCGAACTGGCGGTCGATCTGGGCGAGAGCCGTCTCGAGTGACTTCTCGCGGTCTGCTGGTGATGGCATGTCGTGCCTCTTTCTCTGTCGATATCGGTGCGCCTGTAGGCTGTCGCGCTCCGATGGATTCGGCGCTGCGACAAGGCTGGGAGCGTCTGTCGGTGACGATGTCGACTGTATTGTGCACCTCCGACACTGGCGTCGGAGGGAGGAAATCAGTGGACGGATCGACCCCGAAGAGCTCTTGTGATGGAGCCTATCCCAACCCGAACAGATGTTCGAGAAACCTTCCGCGGCGTGTCGAAGTTCCATTCGGACACGAGCGCTCTGCAACCCTGGGCGCGACCACCAGCACCTCCCCGGTTCAGGCCTCAACCCTCAGTCCTCAGTCCTCAGTCCTCAGTCCTGAGTCCTGAGTCCTGAGTCCTGAGTCCTGAGTCCTGAGTCCTGAGTCCTGAGTACTCAAATTCAGGAGATCTTCCCGACACGCCGCACCCGGAGCATCCGTTCACGGCGTGTCGCAAGGATCTCCTGAATTTGGAGTCGTCAGCGACGGATGCCTCGGGTCAGGCCCGGAGGGTCGGGCACCGCAGCGTCGGCACGCAGCGTCGGCACGCAGCGGCGGCACGCAGCGGCGGCACGCAGCGGCGGCACGCAGCGGCGGCACGCAGCGGCGGCACCCAGCGGCGGGAGAAGGCTGCCTCGGGTCAGGCCCGGGGCGGCGGCACGCCGGCGCCGTGGCGCCGCTCGACCGGAACGTCGGTCTCGCGGCAGATCGCCAGCCACACATCGCGGGGTGACCGGCCTGCAGCAAGAGCTTCATTCGCGGTGCGGCCATCGAGTTCGCGGAGCACGAGGTCGCTCGCCAGGACGCGGCCGTACGGACCACCGAACTCGGTGGTCATGGCCGTTCTGAACTCGCTGAGTTTCACACTCTCAAGCGTAACCGTCGCCAGACACAGGAAAACCCCGGAGCGCGTGTGCACTCCGGGGTTCTCGTCTGTGGACGATGCCTGTCAACGGGTGACGAGGTCGGCATCCAGTTCAGCGACGAATTCGTCTGGGACGGTGTCGGGGATCGGCTCGATACCTTCGAGAACCGCGAGACGGTCACCGACCTCGCGCATGATCACCGAGATCGGTGTCTCGAGGGCGTCTGCGACCGAAGCGAGAATTTCGCTCGAGGCCTCTTTCTGCCCGCGTTCGACTTCGCTGAGGTAGCCGAGGGCTACGCTCGCTTTGCTGGCAACCTGGCGAAGAGTCCGCCCTTTTTGCAGCCGGAAGTCACGAAGCACGTCGCCGATTTCTTGACGAACAAGTATCATTTGACTCCTCCTTCTCTGCCGGTCAGCCTCACCGTCGGTAAGTCTGTGGATGGCTAGATTACTACACGCATCCATACAGAAACCTTAGTGTTTCTGACTGATCTTTTCTTGTGAGTTCGTCAGTTGTAACCGGAGCGCAACACGCGATATTCCGCCGGAAATCTTGCCGGGTCAACTCTCAGGAATCAGCGGTTCCCGCGCCGGTGATCGCGGTGAGGAAATCGATCGCCGCCGCGACCGCGTCACGGCGGATCATGTCGCGATCCCCGCTCAGGGTGAGGCCGATCGACCGGGACCCCGATGCGGTCGAGATGCCGAGGTACACCGTGCCTGGCTGGCGTCCGTCCTGCGGGTCCGGACCGGCGACCCCCGTGGTCGCCACCCCGATATCCGTTGGCCTGCCGTCGACGGTGAGGACCTTTCGAACGCCCGATGCCATCTGCTCGGCGACGAGGGGATGAACAGCACCATGCTCGGTCAACAGATCGGCGTCGACGCCGAGCACCGACCGTTTGATCGCGGTGGAGTACGCGACCACTCCCCCGGTGACGACAGCGGATGCTCCTGCCGGCCGGATCAGTTCGGCGGCCAGCAACCCTCCGGTAAGGGACTCGGCAACACCGATGGTGAGTCCGCGCGCGGTGAGATGACGGATCAGCGCGGCTGTGCGATCCGCCCGCCGTCCGCCTGCCGCGTTCATGGCCGTCGCGCTGCCCGTGCCGCGGTGAGGACGTAGTCGATCCCGCTCGCGACCGTGAGGGCGACGGCGGCTGTCATGAGGACGCCGTTGACCCAGAAGATCCACTCGCCGACGACGAGGTAGAGCGGGAGAAGAGCGATGGAAATCGCCACCGCTTGCGCCACGGTCTTCAGCTTGCCCATCCAGGCAGCGGCGACGACATGATCGGTGGCCACGATCATCCGGTGAACGGTGATGCCGATCTCGCGAACGAGAACGACGATGGTCACCCACCACGGCAGTTCACCGAGGATGGACAGGGCGACCAGGGCGCCTCCGGTGAGGATCTTGTCTGCGATCGGGTCGAGCAGCTTGCCCAGGTCGGTGACCAGGCCGTGCTTGCGGGCGATCGCACCGTCGATCCCGTCTGTGGCGATGGCGACGATGAAGAGCACGGCTGCCGCCCAGCGGAGCCAGCCGTCTGCACCGTCGTCGGCGAGCAGCATCCAGATGAAGAGAGGGGCGAGGAAAATCCGAACCACGGTGATCGCGTTCGGCACGTTGAGGTTTGCGGATCGAGACCGGTCGGCGTTCGGGAGGGTCATTGTCCTAGTCCTTGCCGGTGAGCTTCCAGGCATCCTCGTCAGATTCGCCTTCCACCTCATCGTAACCGTCGAACTGCGCCTCGACCTGGTCGCCCGCGTATCGCTCATCAGAGCCTGACGCAGCCGGCGCAGAGAACGACGGCCCGTCTTCACCCTTGAGCTTCGACAGCAGTCCGGGCAACTGCTCGGCGGTGACGAGCACGTCCCGAGCCTTCGATCCCTCGGATGGGCCGACGATCTCGCGCGACTCCATGAGGTCCATCAGGCGACCGGCCTTCGCGAAACCGACCCTGAGCTTGCGCTGCAGCATCGACGTCGAACCGAACTGGGTGCCGACGACAAGTTCCGTTGCCGCGAGCAGGAGGTCGAGGTCGTCGCCGATGTCTGCGTCGACTTCCTTCTTCTCGACGACCGCAGCGACGTCTTTCCGGTACTCGGGACGAGCCTGCTGCGTGACGTGCTTGACGACCTTCTCGATCTCGGCCTCGGAGACCCAGGCGCCCTGCACGCGAATGGCCTTGTTGGTACCCATCGGCAGGAACAGTCCGTCGCCCTGCCCGATGAGCTTGTCGGCGCCCGGCTGGTCGAGAATGACGCGGGAGTCGGTGACGCTCGTCACCGCGAACGCGAGGCGCGACGGCACGTTGGCCTTGATCAGACCTGTGACGACATCGACGGACGGCCGCTGCGTGGCGAGGATGAGGTGAATACCGGATGCCCGGGCAAGCTGCGTGATGCGCACGATCGAGTCTTCGACATCGCGGGGGGCGACCATCATGAGGTCGGCGAGCTCATCGACGACGACGAGCAGGTACGGGTATGGCTTGAGCACCCGTTCGCTGCCAGCGGGGAGGACGATCTCGTCGTTGACGACGGCCGTGTTGAAGTCGTCGATGTGACGGAACCCGAAGCTGGCGAGGTCGTCGTATCGCATGTCCATCTCTTTCACCACCCACTGCAGCGCTTCGGCCGCTTTCTTGGGGTTGGTGATGATGGGAGTGATCAGGTGCGGCACGCCGGCGTAGGAGGTCAGCTCGACCCGCTTCGGGTCGATGAGCACCATGCGGACATCACTCGGCTTCGCCCGCATGAGCAGGCTCGTGATCATCGAGTTGATGAAGCTCGACTTTCCGGAGCCGGTGGACCCGGCGACGAGAAGGTGAGGCATCTTGGCCAGGTTGGCGACGACGAACCCGCCGCCGACGTCCTTGCCGACACCGATGGTCATCGGGTGAACGCTCTTCGTCGCGTTGGCTGATCGCAGGACGTCGCCGAGGGTGACGATCTCGCGGTCGGTGTTCGGGATCTCGACACCGATCGCGCTCTTGCCGGGGATGGGGGCGAGGATACGCACTTCGTTGGATGCCACGGCGTACGCGATGTTGTTGGTCAGTGCGGTGATGCGCTCGACCTTGACGCCCGGACCGACCTCGATCTCGTACTGAGTGACAGTGGGGCCCCGCGAGAACCCGGTGACCTTGGCGTCGACCTTGAACTGGTCGAGCACGCTCGTCACGGCGGCGACCACGTCGTCGTTCGCAGCCGAGCGCGTCTTGGCTGGGTCTCCTGCACCGAGCGTCGATGCGGCAGGCAGACGGTACGGCGCCAGTGGCGCTGCCGGACGAGCCATTTTCTGCGGGCTGGTCTCGCCCATCAGACCGAGGCCCTCCATGCCTGGCAGCGCTTCGGTCTGGCCGTCGGGGCCGTCGTCGTGCAAGCCGGAGGTCGGTGCGCCTGACCCCTCGAATGTGCCCAGTGCGGCTTCAGCAGCCGACAGGTCGCCGATGACCTCGGTCATGGCCTCATCGTCGATCGGGTTGCCGAACATGTCGACGTCGTCACGCTCGAGCGCCGAGTCGAACTCGCCGTTCCCACGCCCGCCGCCGAGCAGTTCGGTGACGTCGTCGGATTCGAGTGCTGAATCGAATGCGGGGTCGACCTCACGCTGGCTCTTGTTCCGACGCCACCATGGGAGCGAGTCATCGCCCTCCTCGTCATGGCCGTCGATCCCGGAAAGCTCGACCTGCTTCGTCCGCTCGAGTTTCGCGGCCTCGCGCTCCTCGTCTGTTTTGACCTCGGTTCCGAAGGTCCAGGCGTAGAGCTGACCGAGCCGTGCCCCGACCTTGTTCGGTGGAGTCTTCGTGATGATGAAAAGGCTGAGAAGCAGGAGAAGTGACAGTACGATCCCTGCGCCGACCGGCGTGATCAGGGCGACGAGGGGGGCGCCGACGATCCAACCGACGAGTCCGCCCGCGACCGCGAGCGCCGGCATCCCGTCGCTCGGGTTGGGCTGGCCGCCGAACGCGTGGCCGAGGCCCGCCACGGCGACGAGGGCGATGATGAGGCCGATGCCGATGCGACCGTTGTCGTTCACGGAACTCGGGTGACGGAACAGCCAGATGGCGAGCAGAAGCATCACGACGGGAAGGGCGAACGCGAGGCGACCGAAGATGCCTCCGAACGTGAATGCGTTGAGGTTCTGGGCGACGGCGTCGTTCACGCCGAACCACTGCACGACCATGCCGACGATGGAGAGCAGAAGGATGAGGAAAGGAACGCCGTCTCGGCGTTCTTCCTTGGCGAAGCGCTCAGGCCCGAACGCGCGGGCCGTTCCGCCGGCGAGGTGGGCGAGTCCCATCCACATCTTGACGAACACGTTCTCGCTGGGTTCGGTCGGGTATGCGACAGTGGATGCCGTCGGCAGTTTGGTCGTTTTCGCCGTCGTCGTTTTCGCCGTCGTTGTCTTAGCCGGCGCCTTGCGGGCGGCGGATGCTCCTCCGCGCGCCGACGTGCTCCGACCGCGGCTGGACGATTTGCTAGTCGTGGCCATGTTTACACGGTACTTCGGTGATGGTCGTTTGCCCGGCATTGACGCGGAGCGTTGCCGGTGACCGACGACGTCGGCTCAGCGCAGGATGCGGACCATCGTGTCGGAGTTCTCGCCGGCAAGCACCGTGTGAAAACCCTCGCTGACGTAGAGGCGCTGGGCGTGGTTCGCCCGCTCGACGCTGAGGCTGATCCTGGTGTGCCCGCTCGCCCGAGCCTGGGCGACAACTGCACTGAGCAGGGCGCGGCCGATACCCTGGGCGCGCCAGACCGGCACGACCCCGAGTGTGAGCTCCGGCACCCCGGCAGCCACGAAGCCGTAGCCGGGGTCATGAGCAGGGAGAAGCCGGTACCAGCAGGCACCGATCGGCGTCCCTGTGGAGTCGACAGCGAGCATCCCCGCATCACCCGGGCGTTTCCAACCCGCGATGTACTTCGCGGTCTTCGGATCGGCGAGAACGTCGACCCGCGACCGGGATCGCGACGGCATCCATTCGGATGCTTCGACGAGCATGTCACCGAGGAAGCGGGCGTCGCTGCCCAGCGCTTCCCGGAGAGTGAACCGGGCCATGGACGGATGTTACGGCATCCGTGTTTCCGTCCGATTAACGACGGAACGCCCGGTTCGCCTGCCCGAGGAGCAGGCTGGGCGAACCGGGCGACGACAGAGGATCGACTAGGCCTCGATGACGAGGGGCACGATCATCGGCCGGCGACGGTACGACGTGTTGACCCAGCGCCCGACCGTGCGGCGGACGATCTGCGACAGCGCGTGCGGGTCGCGCACACCGTTGCGAGCGGCGTCTGCCAGTGCCTGCTCGATCTTCGGCTTGACGCCGTCGAACACCCTGTCGTCTTCGGCAAAACCCTTGGCGTGGATCTCGGGGCCGACGATGACCTTCCCGGTCTGCGCTTCCACGACGACGATGATGGAGATGAAACCCTCTTCGCCGAGGATGCGACGGTCCTTGAGGTCGGCGTCGGTGATCTCTCCGACGCTGGAACCGTCGACGTACACGAACCCGAGGTCGAGCTGGCCGACGACGCGGGCCTCGCCGTCCTTGAGGTCGATGACGGTGCCGTCTTCGGCGAGGATCGTGTTCTCCTCGGGAATGCCGGTGTCGATGGCGAGCTTCGCGTTGGCGACGAGGTGACGGTATTCACCGTGCACAGGGAGGACGTTCTTCGGCTTGATGATGTTGTAGCAGTAGAGCAGCTCGCCTGCGGCGGCGTGTCCAGAGACGTGCACCTTGGCGTTGCCCTTGTGCACGACGTTGGCGCCGAGCTTGGTGAGGCCGTCGATGACCCGGTAGATGGCGTTCTCGTTGCCGGGGATCTGGCTGGACGCCAGGATGACGGTGTCGCCGTCGCCGATCTCGATCGCGTGATCCATGTTGGCCATCCGGCTGAGCACAGCCATCGGTTCGCCCTGCGAGCCCGTTGACATGTAGACGATCTTGTCGTCCGGGATGTCCTTGGCCTTCTTGTAATCGATGAGCACGTTCTCGGGCACCTTGAGGTAGCCGAGGTCGGCGGCGATGGTCATGTTGCGCACCATCGAGCGGCCGAGGAGCGCGACGCGACGTCCATTGGCGTGGGCGGCATCGAGCACCTGCTGCACGCGGTGCACGTGGCTGGAGAAGCTCGCGACGATCACGCGGCGAGGGGCTTTGGAGATGACCTGCTCGAGCACGGGGCCGATGGAGCGCTCGAGCGGGGTGAAGCCGGGAACGTCGGCGTTGGTGGAGTCGACGAGGAAGAGGTCGACACCCTCCTGGCCGAGCCTCGCGAACTCACGGAGGTCGGTGAGCCGGCCGTCGAGCGGGAGCTGGTCCATCTTGAAGTCGCCCGTTGCGAGGACGGTGCCCGCCGACGTCTTGATGGCGACAGCGAGAGCATCCGGAATCGAGTGGTTCACGGCCACGAACTCGAGGTCGAATGGGCCGAGCTGCTCTTTCTGGCCCTCGGCGACGGTGAGGCTGTACGGCTGGATGCGGTGTTCCTTGAGCTTCGCTTCGACGAGCGCGAGGGTGAGACCTGATCCGATCAGCGGGATGTCCTTGCGGAGGCGGAGCAGGTACGGAACGGCTCCGATGTGGTCTTCGTGACCGTGCGTGAGCACCACTCCGACGACGTCATCGAGACGATCCTTGATCGGAGTGAAGTCAGGCAGGATCAGGTCGACCCCCGGCTGGTGCTCCTCAGGGAACAGCACACCACAGTCGACGATGAGGATCTTGCCGTCGATCTCGAACATGGTCATGTTCCGGCCGATTTCGCCGAGACCGCCGATGGGGATGACGCGGAGCGTTCCCTTTTTCAGGGCAGGCGGATTGTAAATAGTTGTGGGCATATGCCCTCCTTGGATGTGTGCGTCAGCGCGTGGTGCCGTGCACCTGTGGCAGAGCGCCACCGGCTGCCGCGTTGCGGTCTGGACGGAAGTTGGAGAAGTCCACTCCCGGGATGTTCTTGACGAGGTCGATCTCGTCCTCGATCTGGGCTGCTTCCCACTCTTCGGGGCCGACGAGAGGAAGTCGGACGCGCGGGCTGCCGATGCGTCCGAGCCCGTGCAGGATGTACTTGGCTGCCACCGTGCCAGGCACGTGCGTCATGACGGCACGGACGAGCGGTTCGAGCTTCTGGTGCGCGAGAGTCGCTGTGGCGAGGTCGCCGGCGTTGACTGCGTCGACCATCTGACGGTACGGCTTCGCGGCGATGTTGGCGGTGACGCCGATGAGGCCAGCAGCGCCGATGGAGAGGTGCGGCAGGGCGTTGGCGTCGTCGCCGGAGAAGTAGAGGAGGTCGGTCTGGTTGAGCACGCGGCTGACCTCGGAGAAGTCGCCCTTCGCATCCTTGACGGCGAGGATGTTGGGGTGCTTGGCGGCGCGAAGGATGGTCTCGTACTTGATCGGGACACCGGTACGGCCGGGGATGTCGTAGAGAATGACCGGAAGGTCCGTTGCATCCGCGATCATTCGGAAATGGGTGAGGATGCCGGCCTGCGTCGGCTTGTTGTAGTACGGCGTGACGATCATGACGCCGTCTGCTCCGGCCTTCTCGCTCTGCCGGTAGAGGTCGATGGCGTGGGCGGTCTCGTTGGACCCGCCGCCGGTGATGATCTTCGCGCGACCGGCTGAAACCGACTTGCCGACCTCGACGAGGCGCAACTTCTCCGGGTCGGTGAGGGTCGAGGTCTCCCCCGTCGTTCCGGTGACGACGATGCCGTCCGCGCCGGAGTTGATCACGTCGTCCATGTGCTTCTCGACGCCGGGCCAGTCGACTTCACCGTCTGCGGTGAACGGGGTGACGAGCGCTACGAGGACCTGACCGAAGGGATTCACGACGTTAGACACAGGTATCAGGGTACCGGGTGCAGCGGATGCCGCATCCCATCCGCGCTCAGTTCGACTCGTATCGGAGGAACCGGTAGTCGATGCCTGAGGCCGAGGTGCGCCAACCGTCGACCGGGTCGGTCGCTGCAAGCCGCCAGCGTTCGGTGATGGCGGGCGCGACGGCATCCCCGTCGATCACGTCGCGAATCATGGTCACCTCGAGCCGATCGGCGGTGTCGATCACCGCGGAGAAGATCTCGGCTCCCCCGATCACCCAGACGAACTCGTCTGCCGGGATGTCGTCTGCGGCGAGCGCCAGCGCTGCCGCGATCGAGTCTGCGGTGTCGACCCCGTCTTCCTGCCAGTCCGGCTGCCTGGTGACGACGATGTTGCGTCGTCCGGGGAGCGGACGGAACCGTTCCGGCAGGGAATCCCAGGTCTTGCGGCCCATCACCACCGGGCTTCCGAGAGTGACGTCCTTGAAGTGCGCGAGGTCCTCGGGGAGATGCCAGGGCAGTACACCGGCGTTGCCGATCGTGCCGTTGGCGGCCTCGGCCCAGACGAGTCCGACGCGCGGGAGGCTCATACCGCCACCGGGGCCTTGATCGCCGGGTGATGCTGGTAGTCGGCGATCACGAGGTCGTCGAAGCTGTAGTCGAAGACGCTGGCCGGGTGCGCGGTGATCTCGAGGCGCGGCGCCGGGAACGGATCGCGGCGCAGCTGCTCGGTGACCTGCTCGATGTGGTTGTCGTAGATGTGGCAGTCGCCGCCGGTCCAGACGAAGTCGCCGACCTCGAGGCCGGTCTGTTCGGCGACGAGGTGGGTGAGGAGGGCGTAGCTCGCAATGTTGAACGGCACACCGAGGAAGAGGTCGGCGCTCCGTTGGTACAGCTGGCAGGAGAGCTTGCCGTCTGCGACATAGAACTGGAAGAGAGCGTGGCAGGGGGCGAGTGCCATGTCGGGGATGTCTGCGGGGTTCCAGGCAGACACGATCAGACGCCGGGAATCCGGTGTGGCCTTGATCGCCTCGATGACGTCGGTGATCTGGTCGATGGTGTCGCCGCCCGGAGTCGGCCAGGAGCGCCATTGCACGCCGTAGACAGGGCCCAGCTCGCCGTCGGCATCCGCCCACTCGTCCCAGATGGTGACACCGTTATCGCGCAGCCAGCCCACGTTGCTCTCGCCGCGCAGGAACCACAGCAGCTCATAGGCGATCGACTTGAAGTGCACCCGCTTCGTTGTGATGAGCGGAAACCCCTGGGAGAGGTCGAATCGCAGCTGACGTCCGAACACGCTCGTCGTGCCGGTCCCTGTGCGGTCGGTCTTGCGCGTGCCGTTCTCGAGGGTGTCGCGCAGGAGGTCCTCGTACGGTGTCGGAATCGTCGCAGCCATGGCTCCAAGGTTACCCACCGACGCGGGCTTCAGTTGCAGTTCGGTGCTGGTGTCGTCGGGCGGATGCCTTCGCGCCGACTCGCGGCTCGGCATCCGCTGTGAATTGCCGCGATCGAGTGACCTCGCCGGGGCTTCCGGTTAGGCTCGGCATGCGGCGGGACCGCCGTGCGAGTATTTCTTGGAGGACACCATGGCAGTGACCAGCGAAGCAACAACGGTATGGAACGGAACCCTGTTCGAAGGATCGGGAACTGTTTCACTCGACTCGTCGAAGGCCGCACAACTCCCCGTGAACTGGAAGGCCCGCGCAGAGGGATCCGAGAGCGTCACGACGCCAGAGGAACTGCTCGGAGCGGCACACGCCGCATGTTTCAGCATGCAATTCTCGAACATGCTCACTGAGGCCGGCCACGCGCCGGACAGCATCCAGACGACCGCTGCCGTGACCTTCCAGCCCGGTACCGGGATCTCGGGAAGCCACCTGCTCGTGAGCGCGAGCGTTCCCGGGATCAGCGAAGAAGACTTCGAGCGCATCGCGAACGAGGCCAAGGCCACCTGCCCGGTTTCGCAGGCCCTCGCCGCAGTCCCGATCACCATCGAGGCGAGTCTCGCCTGACGTGGCATCCGACGAACGGACGGATGCCGTGAAGCGGGTCGTCATCGCCGGTGCGTCCGGTCTGATCGGGAGTGCGCTCACCGCAGCCCTTCGCGGGCGTGGAGACGAGGTCGTCCGCTTGGTGCGGAGCAACCCGGCACCCGGTGATGTGCTGTGGGACCCGGCAGCCCGGCGGCTCGACCCCGCTGTGGTGGACGGCGCGACGGCCGTCGTGAATTTCTCGGGGGCATCCATCGGTCGATTGCCCTGGACGCCCGGATACAAACGGGAGATCCTCGCATCGCGGCTCGCTGCGACGAGCACTCTCGTCACAGCGATCCGTGCTGCTGCGGTGGCGCCCGAGGTCTTTGTCAGCTCATCGGCTGCTGGGTTCTACGGGTCCCGTCCGAACGAGGACCTGACCGAAGACAGCGCGCGCGGCACCGGGTTTCTCAGCGATGTCACCGCCGAGTGGGAACGCACGGCGCTACGAGCGAGCGACGTCACCCGGGTGGTGCTGGCGCGGAGCGGGATCGTCGTCGCAGCCGACGGTGTGCTCAAGCCGCTCCTGATTCTCACCCGGGCGGGGATCAGCGGCCCGTTGGGCGGAGGTCGGCAGCACTGGCCATGGGTGAGCCTCGACGACGAGGTTCGGGCGATCGTGCACCTGATCGACGGCGGGCTCTCGGGCCCGGTGAACATCACGGGACCGACGCCTGCGACCGCAAACGATCTGATGCGGCATCTCGCCTCGCGGATGAAACGCCCGTTCTTCCTGCCTGCGCCGGCTTTCGCGGTAGCGGCTGTGCTCGGTGATGCCGCGCGCGATCTGCTGCTGGTCGATCAGCGCCCAGCGCCCGAACGGCTTCTCGGAGACGGGTTCGAGTTCAGGCACACGACGGTGCAGAGAGCGGTCGACGCTGCGCTCAGGCAGCGGCGCTGACCGCGATTTGCCGGTCAGGCGGACGACGGTAGCAGTCGGTGCCCGCGAGCCGCCGCGGCATCCCTCTGCTGCAAATTCAGGAGATTGATGCCGACACGCCGTATGGGATCGCTCTCACGACGGCGTGTCGCGAGTTTCTCCTGAAATGTGGATGTGTCTCCTGAATTCGGCGCCCGCGATGCAGCGCCGGAGCTGAGTTGCCACCCTTCGTCGTTACTTCACACGGTGCGCGACGATTCGTGGCACATCAAGCCGCAGATGAACCACGGATGCCACGAGACGCGACGTCATCGATCCGCGCGAGCGATTCCTCAGGAGTCGGCGTGCAACCGAATCGCCTCACGGATCGCCTGGCGCGCACGCCGACGGTCCCCCGCACCGTCGTAGGCGAGGCCGAGTCGATACCAGGGTCTCCAGTCATTGGGCGCAGCCTCGACCGCAGCCCGGTAGTGCGGGAAGACGGCGTCGACGGCATCCCGGTCGGGCCGCCCACTCGGGCTCACCGGGATCTCCTCAGCCGGCAGCGCGTTCTCGGACTCGAGGATCCTGCCGAGCTTCTCGGCTCGCATCCCGAAGAAGAGTTCGCGGGCGAGAGCCCACGCGCCGATCAGCGGCAATACGATGAGGGCCACGCCGATCGCTATCGCGACGGGCTCGCCTGTGAGCAGGAACTTCACGGCCCGGTCGCCGACCAGCACCAGGTACAGCACGAGAAGTACGGCCATCACGGCCACACCGATACGAGTGGTCATGCGGGAGTGATCCCGAGGTCCATCAGGTTCTCGAGCCCGACCGTCAGCCCCGTCGCCGTGCGGGCGGCGTCGAGCGCGAGCAGGATGCCCTGCTCATACGACCGCGCGTCGATGGTGTTGTGGGTGATCGAGAGGGTCTCCCCCGTTCCGCCGAACAGCACCTCCTGGCGGGCGACGACTCCGTCGAGCCGCAGACTGTGGATCGGGATGCTCGACACCTGCTGACCGCGCGCACGCTGATCGGTGTGCGGCGCCTCGACCGGCCCCAGCCCCGCGCGGGCCTCCCCGATCAGTTCGGCGGTGCGCACGGCCGTTCCGCTCGGCGAATCGACCTTCGTCGCCCGGTGGGCTTCGACAATTTCGATCGAGTCGAAGAATCGCCCGGCGATCGTCGCCAGGGTGGTCCCGAGCACGGATCCCAGCGAGAAGTTCGGGATGATGATGACCCCGGTATCGACCTCGGCCAGCTCGGTTCGCAGGGTGGCGAGACGGTCACGCGACCATCCGGACGTGCCGACGAGCACGTTGGCACCCGAACGGATCGCATGCGACACGACTTTCTGCGACACCGCGGGCGCCGTGACGTCGACGACGATGTCTGCGCCGTCCATCTCCTCCAGCGCGCTCGAGGAATCCAGGCGAGCGATCACCTCGAAGTCCGAAGTCTCGTCGATCAAACGCGTAAACAACTGTCCCATCGTGCCGCTTGCCCCGACCACTGCAACGCTCGTTCCCATCCCCCCAATCTACAGGCCGGATGCCGGCGCAGGATTAGGCTGGACGGGTGCCCGAATTCACCGCTGCTCCCGTCACCGACACCATTGCTCAGGAACTTCTGACGGAGTATTTCTCCAGCAGGGAGCTGAGTTTCGTCGGAGGAACCTACGCGGTCACCTTCCCCGCTGCCGAACAGTTCGATCCGCCCGCCGGAGTCTTTGTCGTCGTGCGGGACGGAGATCGCGCGGTGGGGTGCGGCGGCATCCGTCGTTTGTCTGCCGAACGCTACGAGGTGAAGCACCTGTTCCTGCGCCCGGAAACCCGCGGGAAGGGCTGGGGGCGTGAGCTGCTCGCCGATCTGGAACGCCGCGCGGTCGAGTTCGGCGCCACCGAAGTGGTTCTCGACACCAACGCGACGCTCACCGCAGCCGGCGGGCTGTATCAGTCGATGGGCTACACCAGCATCGAGCCGTACAACGACAACCCGAACGCCACCAACTGGTACCGGAAGGACCTCGCCGGCTGACGTCCGCCCGCGACGTCGGGCGATCCATGCGGCACTTTCTTGCCGATGCTGCAGTTGCAACTGCAGCATCGGCAAGAAAGTGCAGCACGGACCCCCGGAAGGGGCCGACAGCCGCGGTTCAGACGAGCAGCGGGTCGGGCAGGCCGGTGCGCAGTTCCATCGGCAGGTGCGCCAGGTCGTTGTGGGTCAGCAGGGTCCACGGACGGCCCGGCTTGCGCTGGATGATCGTCAGACCACAGTGAGCCTGGTCGAGCGTCATCCACCTCCACGCAGGAGCCCCGAGCACTTCACGGACGAACCAGGCGATCACGAAATTGTGGGTGATGAGCAGGTCGTGGCGCTCACCTTTGCGCGGCGCCAAAAACTCGGCGGTCGCATCGGCCATCTGGGCGGTGCCCGCATCGACCTCCGCCTCGGTGACGGCGCCGAAGAACGGTGCGTAGGCCGATGGCATTTCGGTGGTCTTGCCCGTCGGCACGCAGTCCATCAGCAGAGCGCTGGGCTGGGACTCGATCGACGGCATCCGTTCACCGATGATGCGGGCCGTCTCGGACGCACGCTGCAGAGGCGAGTGGTACGTCGCCGTCAAGGGAAGCCCCCCGATGCGCTCAGCGAGCAGTTGCCCCTGCCGTCGCCCACGCGCAGATAGCGGGCCGTCACCCATGCCGTGCTGGGCATCCTGCTGCTCACCGTGGCGGACAAGGTAGATGTACTGAGACACGAAAGTCACTCCTGGTGGTTCCCGGCGAAACCGGCGAACACGTCATCATCGACGGCTCCGACAGCGGCGAGGGAGAGAGGGCGGGAGACGAGATCGGCGGCGAGAGCCTGGACCTCGTCTGCGGTGATGAGGGCAAGCCGTTCAAGGCTCTCGTCGAGGTCGAGGAACTCACCGAGCGTGATCTCGGCGCGGCCCAGTCGCGACATCCGCGTGTCTGAGTCTTCGAGAGCGAGGGCGGATGCTCCGGACAACTGCCCGTAGGCGCGCGCGAGTTCGTCTGCGGTGACGCCATCTTCGGCGAGGCGCTGAAGCTCGGAGAGCATGAGATCGGCAACCTGTCGTGCCTTCGCCGGGGAACAGGCACCGTACAGCCCGAAGACGCCGGCATCGGAGTACGAGGCGGCGAACGAGTACACGGAGTAGGCGAGCCCGCGTTTCTCGCGGACCTCCTGGAAGAGCCGAGACGACATGCCTCCGCCGAGGATCGAGTTGAGCACACCCATGGTGAGGCGGCGGTCATCTGCCGCAGCGAGGCCCGGGAAGCCGATGAGCACGTGGACCTGCTCGATCGGCCGGGTCTCGACCGACAGGTGGGAGCGCCTGGTGACGACGGATTCGTCGAGGACGCGCCGTTCGACCGGACGGGCCGTTGCGGTGAGATCCCAGCCGGCGGCGCTCAGCGCTGCGGTGACGTCGGCGACGAGGGCGTCGTGATCGACAGCCCCTGCCGCGGTGATGACGAGGTCCTGCGGCCGGTAGTTCTCGCGATAATGGGCGAAGACCGCGTCACGAGAGACCTCGCGGATGACCTCGGGTGTGCCGCCGATGGGACGCCCGAGTGCGTGGTCACCAAGGACCGCCTCGAACAGGTTCTGACTGGCGACGTCTGCCGGGTCGTCTTCGGCCATCGCGAGTTCTTCGAGGATGACTCCGCGTTCGGTCTCGAACTCGGTCGGGTCGAGGAGGGACCCGGTGAGCATGTCTGCGATCACGTCGACGGCCATGGCGAGATCGCGGTCACGCACCTTGGCGTAATAGCAGGTGTGCTCTTTGGCGGTGAGCGCGTTGTGCTCGCCGCCGACCGAGTCGAACGCGATCGCGATGTCGAGTGCTGTGCGCGTCGGGGTGCCCTTGAACAGGAGGTGCTCGAGGAAGTGCGTCGACCCGTACCCGGCGGGGAGTTCGTCACGCGAACCGACGGCAACCCAGTAGCCGAGCGTGGCGCTGCGGCTCCCTGGCACATGCTCGCTGAGGATGCGGACGCCGCTCGGCAGAACCGTGCGACGGACGAGGGCATCACCGGATGCCGCGAAGGACAGCTCGGCTACATCGAGCGGGAGTTCAATGGCGCCGTTCATTCCCTCAACCCTACGGCAGAGCTCTGACACTGTCGCCCGCCCATCCGGGGGCTGTCACAGCGGAGTCGAGCTCGGGTCAGACCCGCGCGGCACGTTCGAGTTCGACGAGTTGGCCGCGGGTGAGGCGGATCGCCGGGGATGCCACGAGAGCGTCGACCTGCTCGGGCAGCGACGCGCTGACCACCGGGGCGACGATTCCGGATTTGGCCTGCAGCCACGCCAGCGCGATGGATGCCACGGGGGCGTTGTGTTCTGCGGCGACGTCGTCAAGGGCGTGCAACACGCGCAAGCCACCCCGGTTGAGGTGCCTGGCGACCCTGGCGCCACGAGCGGACCCGTCGAGGTCGGACTTCGACCGGTACTTGCCGGTGAGGAATCCGTTCTCCAGTGCGAAGTAGGGCATGACACCGAGGCCCTGGCCCCGGCTGACCAACCCGAGGTCACCCTCGAACGGCTGACGGTGCATGAGGCTGTAGTGCGTCTCGAGAGCCTCGAACCGCGGGTAGCCCGCAGCGGAGAGAATGCGCGCTTCGACGAGTCGTTCGGCGCTGAAATTGGAGGCAGCGAGGTACCGGACCTTGCCAGACTCGATGAGCCACTGGGCTGTGCCGAGGCTGTCTTCGAGGGGGACGGAGCGGTCGTCGAGGTGAAAATAGAGCAGGTCGATGTGACCGGTCTGCAGGCGTTCCAGGCTCGCCTCGACGGCGCGCACCATGCTCACCGGACCCAGACCCGGGTTGTCTGGGTGGTTGCCGATCTTCGTGGCGATAACGATGTTGTCGCGGTTCTTGCGTCGCGACATCCACTGCCCGATGATGTGCTCGCTGCGACCAGCCGAGTAGCTGTCTGCGGTGTCGATGAAGTTGCCGCCGAAGTCGTAATAGCGGTTGAGGATCGCCGCGCTGGCGTCGACAGGTGCCGTCCAGCCGAAGACACTCGTGCCGAGCGCGACCGGAAAGACACTGAGGTCGGTCTGACCGAGCGAGCGGCGGATCGAGGAGCCCAGACCGGCCCCATCTCCCATGACCGGGATCGGCGACGACGGATGCTCGGCGGCCGGGGTCGATCGCGAGGACGGACGCTTGTGCTGATCGGGCCGGCCATCGGCCTGGCCGGGCTCGGAGCCACCAGCCTCAGCATGTTCGGAGGCGAACAGGCGAGGCATCATCCTCGACATGTGATCACGCTCCTCGCCCGTTATTCGGCGGGAGTCGAGATACTCAGCGCCCCCGCACCTGTGGCCAGAATATGCCAGCCCACCGACACTCCCCGACCGCACAGGCGACCACGAGCGAAATACTTCATAACGATTTGATATCGCCGTATTGTCCGCCCGAAATACCGGCTCGTCTGAGCAGCGATCGGGCGTTTCGCAGGACCGGTTCGTCGACCATCCTGCCCTCGAACCGGAACACTCCCGACGCCGTTTCCGCCGCGCCCAGAACCGCTCGCGCTGCGGCGATGTCGATGTCCGACGGGGCGTAACCGGAGCGGATCGTCTCCACCTGCCCCGGGTGGATGCAGGCGGTCGCCGCAAAACCGGACGCGGCGGCATCCGTCACTTCGTCGGCGAGGCCGGAGTGGTCGGCGATGTCGAGATGCACGGAGTCGATCGCCACACGGTCGTGTGCCCTGGCCGCGAGGAGCACTCGCGATCGGGCATGGACGGCGACGGCTCGATAGGCACCGTCGGTGCCGCGGCTCGACGTGCCGCCGAGGGATGCGACGAGGTCTTCAGCGCCCCACATCAGGGCGACGACCGACCGGTGGGCGGCGATCTCGGGCGCGGCGAGGATGCCTCGCGCCGTCTCGCATAGCGCGACCACCCGGAATCCGTGAGGGATCAGATCGAGCTGCGCAGCGCTCTCGGTTTTCGCGAGCATCACGATGCGGTACCCGGTCGAGGTCACTGCGGCGATGTCGGCGGTGAAGTCGTCGGTGCCCGCCGGGTTGAGCCGCACGATCGTCGTGTCCGGATCGAGCGGATGCTCCGCGATCGCCCGCCTCGCCGCCGCACGCTCTGCGGGCAGGATGGCGTCTTCGAGGTCGAGAATGACCGCATCCGCGCGTGAGGCCGCCTTGGCGTAGCGGTCTGGCCGATCCGCCGGGCAGAACAGCAGCGCAGGGCCGAGGTCGAATCCGGTCATGGTGCCGCGTCCTGGCACCAGAACAGCGTGTTGCGCACGGCGGTCACGACGACGACGCCTTCCTGGTTTCGTCCGGTGTGTTCAAGGGTGACGATCCCCTGGCCCGGTCGCGACGATGACAGTCGCTTCTCGCGGACGACCGTTTCGGAGTAGAGCGTATCGCCGTGGAACAACGGGGCAGGAAACAGCACCTCCTCGAATCCGAGGTTCGCGACGATGGTGCCCTGGCTGAGTTGGGCGACGGATGCCCCGACAACGGTGGACAGCGTGAACATCGAGTTCACGAGTCGCTGACCGAACGGTTGCGTCGCGCTCCACGCCTCATCGAGGTGAAGCGACTGCGTGTTCATGGTCATCGTCGTGAAGAACACGTTGTCGGCCTCAGTGACCGTGCGACCGGGGCGATGGCGGTAGACGACATCGAGATCGAACTCCTCGAAGTACAAGCCACGCTGTTCGATCACGCGCCGATCGTCGGCCGGGTCCCGGGTTGTCGACACTCTGCGCTCCGTTCGTTTTCCGCAACAGCCTAGGCCTCGAAACCGAGTTCCCTGGCGATGATCATCAGCTGGACCTCGCTCGTTCCCTCACCGATCTCGAGGATCTTCGAGTCACGGTAGTGACGCGCAACCGTGTTCTCGTTGAGGTAGCCGTACCCGCCCCAGATCTGGGTGGCATCCCGGGCGTTGTCCATGGCCGCCTCACTGCCGAGAAGCTTGGCGATCGATGCCTCCTTCTTGAACGGTTTGCCGGCGAGGAGCAGGGAGGCTGCATGGTAATACGCCATCCTGGCGGCGGTCGCCCGAGCCTCCATCCGCGCGATCTTGAAAGCGATGTACTGGTGTGAACCGATGTTGCGGCCGAACACGTTGCGGGTCGCCGCGTAGCGAACGGCCTCGTCGACGCAGCCCTGCGCTGCACCGGTGCACAGCGCGGCGAAAGCGATGCGGCCCTCGTCGAGCACCTCGAGAAAGTTGGCGTATCCGCGGCCCCGTTTGCCGAGCAGGTTCGCTTCGGGCACGCGCACGTCGTTCAGCGTGAGCGGGTGGGTGTCTGAGGTGTGCCAGCCGACCTTGTCATATGCTGGCCCGACGGTGAAGCCGTCGATCGGCGTGGGAACGAGGATCGTCGACAGCTCCTTCTTGATGCTGCCGTCCGCCCGAGTGCTTTCGCCGGTGACCGCCGTGATCGTGACGAGCCGGGTGATCGGGGTTCCCGAGTTGGTGATGAACTGTTTGGTGCCGTTGATCACCCACTCTCCGTCGTCGAGGTGGGCATTCGTTTTCGTGGCACCGGCATCCGACCCGGCTTCGGCCTCGGTGAGTCCGAAACCGGCGAGCGCTTCACCTTTCGCGAGCATCGGCAGGAACTCGTCGCGCTGCGCATCCGTGCCGAACCGAAAGACGGGCATGGCACCGAGCCCGACGCCGGCCTCGAGGGTGACCCCGATCGACTGGTCGACGCGACCGAGTTCTTCGACCGCGAGGCAGAGGGCGAAGTAGTCCTGCCCCTGGCCGCCGTATTCGGCCGGGAACGGCAGACCGAACAGGCCCATCTCACCCATCCGCGCGATGATCTCCATCGGCAACCGGCGTTCGGTGTCGTAGGAATAGGCGGCAGGCGCGACGACGGTGGTGGCGAAATCCCGAACCTCGTCGACGATCTTCTGGTGGGCTTCGGTGAGCTCGGTGTTCATTCGGTGTCTCCTTCGACAGTCGAGAGGTCTGGTTGGGGGGTGAGGGTGGCGACAAGCTGGTCGAGCTTGACGAGATCGCCGGCGACGACGTGGATCTCGACCTGACCGGAGACACTCGCCGTGAGTTTGTGCTCCATCTTCATCGCTTCGACGACGACGAGGGTGCTCCCTGCCTCGACCACCGAGCCTGTGCTGGCGTCGACACTGATGACCGTGCCTGGCATCGGCGAACGCACCTCCGGACTGTGCGGGTGGTCGGCGCGTGAGATCCGGGCGAGGCGGGCCGCGAGGAGTGCGTCCCGGGTGAGCACCGGCAGTTCGATGCTGACACCTGCGTCGGAGATCCAGACCGAGGTTCCTGCGTGCGCGAGGCGAAGCGTCCGTGTGCCGCTCCCCCAGGTCAGTGCGTGCGTCAGGTCGTTCACACGGCGAAGGGACGCCGGGCATGCGTCGCCGTCTCCGACCCGAACGGATGCCGCGTCAGCAACGCCGAGGACGGCCACAGTCGCCGTCTCGTCGCCGTCGAGGGCAAACGTGTAGGTCGTCGGCCTCGGCTCGCCGAGCCTCCACCCGCTCGGACGAGACCAGGGCGAGCCGGTCGAGACCGTTTCGCGTTCCGCATGCAGCAGGAGAGCTGCGGCGGCAAGGATGGTCTCGTCTGCACGCCGGAACCGGAGGCCGGGCAACCGCCGGTCGATGAGCGAGGTGTCGAGGTTGCCCGCGCGGACGTCGTCATCGGCGAGGAGCATGCGGAGGTATTCGATGTTGGTCCGGACTCCGAGGATCGTGGTTTCGGCGAGCGCCCGATCGAGTCGGCGCAGGGCTTCGGCGCGGTCGGCGCCGAGCGCGATGACCTTGGCGAGCATCGGGTCGTAGTCACTGCCGATCACGAGCCCGCGCCGGAGCGAGCTGTCGACGCGGATGCCGTCACCGGTTGCCTCGTGGAGCTCAAGAACGGAGCCGGTTGCCGGCAGGAAACCGCGCTCGGGGTTCTCGGCGTACACCCGCGCTTCGATCGCGTGACCGGTGAGCGTGACATCGTCCTGACGCACGGAGAGGTACTCGCCCGCAGCGATGCGCACCTGCTCGGCGACGAGATCGAGTCCGGTGACTTCCTCGGTGACCGGGTGTTCCACCTGGAGCCGGGTGTTCATCTCCATGAAGAAGAACTCGTCTGGGCGTTCGGCGGAGACGAGGAATTCGACAGTCCCCGCGCCGGCATATCCGACACTTTCAGCGACGCGGCAGGCGGCCTCGCCGATTCGTGTTCGGGTCTCGGAGTCGAGCAACGGTGAGGGTGCCTCTTCGATCACCTTCTGGTGACGGCGCTGCAGCGAACATTCGCGTTCACCCAGGTGGATGACGCCTCCGTGGCTGTCGGCGAGCAGCTGCACTTCGATGTGCCTGGGCTGGGGGATCAGACGCTCGAGAAACAACGTGTCGTCACCGAACGCTGCTGCGGCGACACGGCGGGCCGTGACCAGGGCGTCCTCGAGGTCGGCCGGGTCATCCACGGCGTGCATTCCCTTACCTCCTCCTCCTGCCGATGGTTTGATCAGGAGCGGGTATCCGACGGCCGTCGCAGCTTCGGCGAGCTCACTGTTGCTCAGGCCGGGTCGAGAATCCCCCGGAATGACCGGGACCCCGCTGGCCGCCACGTGATTCTTCGACCGGATCTTGTCGCCCATCACCTCGAGCGCCTCGACGCCAGGTCCGATGAACACGATTCCTGCGTCGGCACAGGCGCGCGCGAACTCGGCGTTCTCCGACAGGAAGCCGTAGCCGGGGTGGATCGCGTCTGCACCACTCGCTCTGGCGGCGTCGATCACGGCGGCGATGTTGAGATAGCTCTGTGCGGCAGGCGCCGGTCCGATGCGGACGGCGGCGTCGGCATCCGTCACGTGTTTCGCATCCCGGTCGGGGTCGCTGTATACCGCGACCGAACGGATGCCGAGGGCACGCAGGGTGCGGATGATGCGGCAGGCGATCTCGCCACGATTGGCGATCAGGACGGTGCCGAACGGAGGGGTCGTCGTGTCGGTCACCGGGTCACATCCGGAACAGGCCGAAGGCCGACTCGGGAAGCGGCGCGTTGGCGCAGACGTCGAGGGCGAGGCCGAGAAGCGTGCGGGTGTCTGCGGGGTCGATGACCCCGTCATCCCAGAGCCGAGCGGTCGAGTAGTACGGGCTTCCCTGGGAGTCGAACTGCTCGCGGATCGGAGCCTTGAAGCTCTCTTCGTCGTCTACGGACCAGTCGGTGCCCGCACGTTCGTGTTGTTCTCTCTTCACCGTGGCGAGAACGCCTGCTGCCTGAGGACCGCCCATGACCGAGATCCGGGAGGCCGGCCACATCCAGAGAAAGCGCGGCGAGTAGGCCCGCCCGCACATCGAGTAGTTTCCGGCGCCGAAGGATCCCCCGATCACGACGGTCAGTTTGGGCACCCGCGTGGTGGCGACGGCGGTGACCATCTTCGCGCCGTGCTTGGCGATACCCCCGGCTTCGTAGTCACGCCCGACCATGAAACCGGAGATGTTCTGCAGGAAGATCAGCGGGATGCCCCGCTGGTCGCACAGCTCGATGAAGTGCGCGCCCTTCTGCGCCGACTCGGAAAAGAGCACGCCGTTATTCGCGACGATGCCGACCGAGTGGCCGTGGAGTCGGGCGAAGCCGGTGACGAGCGTTGTGCCGTATTCCTTCTTGAACTCGTGGAACTCACTTGCATCCACCAGCCGTGCAATGACCTCGCGCACGTCGTACGGTGCCTGCACGTCGGTGGGGACTGCCCCGTACAACTCGTCGATCGGGACGAGCGGCTCACGGCTCGTCGTGATCGACCACTCGGGGGCGGATGCCGGGGGCAGGGTCGCCACGATGTCGCGCACGATCGCGAGAGCGTGGGTATCGTCTTCGGCAAGGTGGTCGGTGACTCCGGAAACGCGGGCATGCACGTCTCCCCCTCCGAGTTCCTCGGCGGTGACGATCTCGCCGATGGCCGCCTTCACGAGAGGAGGGCCGCCGAGGAAGATGGTGCCCTGCTCGCGCACGATCACCGTTTCGTCACTCATCGCAGGAACGTAGGCGCCGCCGGCGGTGCACGAACCCAGCACCGCGGCGATTTGTGGGATCTTTCGCGCGGAAAGCTGGGCCTGGTTGTAGAAGATCCGGCCGAAGTGATCGCGGTCGGGAAAGACGTCGTCCTGCATCGGGAGAAATGCTCCGCCCGAATCGACGAGGTAGATGCATGGGAGCCGGTTCTCCAGAGCGATCTCCTGAGCACGGAGATGCTTCTTCACCGTGAGCGGGTAGTAGGTACCGCCCTTGACCGTCGCGTCGTTCGAGATGACAAGAACGTGGCGACCGTGCACCAGGCCGATTCCCGCGATGACGCCGGCGCCCGGGCTCGCGTTGTCGTAGACATCGGTGGCAGCAAGAGGTGCGATCTCGAGAAAAGGGCTGCCCTCATCGAGGAGCTCATCGATCCGGTCACGAGGGAGCAGTTTGCCGCGTTCGATGTGCCTGGCTCGGGATTTCTCCGGACCTCCACGAGCGGCTGCCGCGAGGCGCCGGCGCAGGTCTGCGACCAGCGCGCGCTGGTCGGCCTCGTTGCGGAGGTACGACTCGCTCGACGCGGAGACCGAGGAGATCAGTGTCTGCATGGACAGTTCCCTTATGCACTTGAGGACGGCCGAGATCTCGGTTAGTCTTCGTTAACTGACCCCGACGTTAGTATGAATTAACTCAAATGTCCAGCATCGCTTCCGACGGAGGGCGCCATGGCCGACGACACCACGATCGACCGCCGAAGAGACAGCACGGACTCCGGTGAGCTCCGCATCGGTCGCAGCGAAGCCAAGGCCCAGCGACGAGAAGCGCTGCTCGCCGCAGCCGCGCATCAATTCGCTGAGCGCGGCTTCAACGGGGTGTCGATCGAAGACCTCGGCTCAGCCGTCGGCATGAGCGGGCCAGCGGTGTATCGGCACTTCGAGAGCAAGCAGGCGCTGCTCGCCGCCATTCTCATCGACGTCAGCCGCGAGCTCCTCCACGGAGGAACCGAAGTGGTGACGAGGGCTCCCGACGGCGAGCTGGCGCTGCGGGCTCTCGTCGAGTTCCACGTGCGATTCGCTCTCGCCAATCCGGATGTGATCCGGGTTCAGGATCGCGACTTCGACAGCCTGTCCGATGACGACAGGCACACGGTACGCACCCTGCAGCGCCGCTACGTCGAACTGTGGGTCAACATCCTGCAGCGCATGCAACCGGCGATCGCCACCGCGGTCCTGCGGATCCGTGCCCACGCCGCATTCGGGCTGATGAACTCCACGCCGCACAGCGTGCAGCAGCTCCCCCATGACGAGCTTCGCGACACCCTCGAGCGGATGGCGTTCGCCGCGCTGCGCTGACCCGGAAGTGACGTAGCCTGTGGTGCATGGCGCGCAACGACGATGAGCTCCAGCCGACGGCACAGCCGTCGAGCCTGCCGCCGACCGAGCGTGCGCATCCCGGATACGAGGTCGTCGCTCCCAATCTGAGCCGGGTCTCCGCCGCGACATTCCGCCGCGGATCGATCAGCCGCCATCGTGTCAACATCGCGGTCGGCATCCTTCTCGTGATCGCCGCGGCCGTTCTCACGCTCGTGCTTTTCGCCGATGTTCTCTTCGCGAACCTTGGCAGCATACTGATGTGGCTTTTTATCGTCGCCGCAGCCGTCGGGATCGTCGGACTTGCTCTGATCAAACGGGACGAACAGCGAGCCCGGCGAGCATCCGTCAGCTTCGAAAGGAACGACTGAGGGTCATCCCGCGGTGGTGAGTCCTCCGTCTGCGTCGAGTTCCCACACAGCATCGAGGTCGAGCCGATCGAGAAAAACGTCGTCGTGGCTCACCACAATCACCGCGCCCCGGTAGCTGCGAAGTGCATCGACGAGCTGATCGACGCTCTGCAGGTCGAGGTTGTTCGTCGGCTCGTCGAGAAGGAGGAGCTGGGCAGGCGGGTCGGCGAACAGGAGCCGCGCCAGCGAGACCCGGAAACGCTCGCCACCCGACAGCGTGCTCACGGCGCGGTGCACATGGTCTCCCCGCAGCAGGAAGCGGGCGAGTCGATTGCGCAGAACACCCGGTGGAACGGTCGGCGCGGATGCCTGAACGTTGTCGAGCATGCTCGCCTCCTCGTCGAGACCGTCGAGCCGCTGCGGGAGATACCCGACTCGGTCGGTGAGCAAGGCGGCTCGAACGCCGTCTGCCGGGGCATCGCGAGCGTGCACGAGACTCTCGAGAATGGTCGTCTTTCCGACACCGTTCGGCCCGACGATGGCGACCCGTTCAGGCCCCTGAATCACCATCGTGCCGTTCGTTGCGTGCAACTCCGCAATCCGTCGCCCGCGCGAAACATCGGGGTCAGGAAGATCGAGACGGATGCTCTCGTCGTCGCGCACCCGTGACTCGGCCGCCTCGAGCACGGCCTGGGCCGAGCGGACGTCGCCGTCGAGATTCGATCGCATCTTCCCCGCTGCCACTTCGGCATTCGACCTTTTCTGGTTCATCACGATCTTCGGGGCGCGGTTCTCCTGCCGCGCCTTCTTTCCGGCCTGGACCCGTGTGGCGATCTTCGACTCGGCTTCGAACCGCTGACGCTTCTCCACCTTCACGGCCTGGCTTGCAGTCCGCATCGCCTGGATCGCGGCGGCCTGCTCCTGGTCGAGGTGTGCACGCCAGGCACTGTACGGCCCACCGAACACCGACAGCGCGCCGGCATACAACTCCGCCGTCTCATCCATCTGCTCGAGAAGCGAAACATCGTGACTCACGACGATGAGGGTGCCCGGCCACATCGCGACCAGGCGAGCCAGCCGCCTGCGAGCATCCCGATCGAGGTTGTTCGTCGGCTCATCGAGGAGTGTGATGGCTGTGCGGCGCAGCCTGAGACCGGCCGTAGCGACAAGCATGGCTTCCCCACCGGAAATCTGACTGACGCGTCTGCCCAGGTCGGACGGAAGCCCGATTGCGTCGAGAGCTTCGACCGCGCGCGTCTCGATGTCCCACTCATCGCCGAGAACCTCGAAGTGCGACATCGCAACGTCTCCGGACTCGATCGCGCGCAGCGCCGTCAGCTTCTCGCTGATCCCAAGCAGGTCAGCGACTGTCGCATCGACTCGCAATGTCAGCGATTGAGGGAGGAAGCCGACGTCACCGGACGTGACGATTGTGCCGGACTCCGGGACGAGCTGGCCGGCGATGAGACGCAACAATGTCGACTTGCCGGAACCGTTGGTGCCGACGAGGCCGGTGCGACCTGAACCGAAGTGGCCGGAGACGCGCGACAGTGCGACGTCGCCGTTCGGCCAGCGAAAACTGACGTCGGTCAGGGAGACGGACGAAGGGGTGTGGAAAGACATATGACTCCGAAGTGTTCAGCGGTCGCGCTGAATACCGGAGCCGGATGAGGCGGGTCGACGGTCGTCAGCGCGCGGAAAGCGGCGCGGAACCGTTGGTCTTCACAGGAGTCACCTATCGTCAGGAACAGAAGTAGCAATCATGACAAAGGAGTGGGAGCTTCGCAAGTGTTCTCGCTGACAGCGCGGTCGTTTCTCACTCGGACCGGTCGAGAGGTTCGGCAGGCACCTCGACGGGCGCGGCCGCCGCGGCATCCGTCTCGACCGGGTCGGCAGTTGGGTCGACCGCCGGGTCGACGACAGGATCGAGCGGGTGCAAGATCTCATCACGTGGGAGCCGGAACAACAGGATCGTGACCACGGCCAGCACGACGGGGATCACGCCGGCGGCGAGGAACGCCGGTGCCAGCCCGATGGCCTCACCGACCGGACCGGCAACGGCCATCGAGATCGGCATGAGCGCCAGGGAGACGAAGAAGTCGAGACTCGACACCCTCCCGAGAAGGGCAGGCGGCACGCGGCGCTGCAGAAGCGTTCCCCAGATCACCGTCGCAGCCGAGAAGGTGAAGCCGACGATGAAAAGCGCGATCACCATTACCCACAATTGCGACGTGTAACCGATGATGAAAAGCGGAATGCAGCCGGCACCCCAGAGCAGATTCATGATGGTGAGATAGCGGCGGGGCAGCTTCATCGAAGCGACCACGAGGGAGCCGATCGCGCCACCGATCCCGAATGCGGCCAGTGCCAGGGCGAAGGCCGCAGGCCCACCTCCCGTCTGGTCGCGAACGGCGAACGGGAGCAGAACCTCGATGGGGCCCATGATCACGAGAACGAGCAGGCACGCGAACAGGAGCGTTCCGAGCAGCCACGGCGTCTTCCACATGTAGACGAAGCCCTCGCGAAGGTCAGAAGTGAGCGCTCGAAGCGGATGCAGAGGCTCGCCGGTCTCTCTTCGTACCGGGGTCGCGCGGATCAATACGAGACCGCCGACGGCCAGAAGCTGTGCTCCTGCAACGAGGGCGAAGGCGAGGCCAGGCGAGAATGCCGCGATCGCGGCACTCGCAAGAGCGGGGCCGGCCGCCTGCATGATCGTGGGACGGAGCATTCCCTCGACGCCGTTGGCCGCCAGAAGATCGTCTGCTGGCAGGATCGACGGAAGAAGCGCAGAGTATGCCGGATAGAAGAACCCGTCTGCGACGCCGAGAACGAATGTGATAACGACGAGGTGCCAGAGCTCGAGGGTACCGCTCAGCGCCAGCACGGCCGCGGTGGCGATGGATGCGGTTTTGGTCGCCTCGACCACGAGCAGGATGTTGCGCTGCGGCACTCGGTCGGCGAGTACACCGCCGAAGAGCACGGCGACGAGCATTCCGATCGCGTTGCCCGTTGCGACGAGCGACAGCTCTGCCGGGCCGCCACCCAGCGCGATCACCTGCCACACCACAGCGACGATCCACATGCCAGCGCCAAGCAGCGAGAGGGTCAGAGCCCCAGCGAGCAGGCGGTATTGGCCGAGGCGGAACGGCTTCAGCGCGCGTGGCAGTCGCGCCCACGAGATGGAGCGGGCTGGCGTGGCATCCGAATCGATCTCCGGCATGCTGGAATGTTAGCGGCGACATCCGACATCGCGACAGTGGTATCTCACTCGTCGATTGGTCGAGATTTCCTCTGTGGATAACTCGAATATATCTTCGAATGTCCGCGGGATTTTTGGTACACTGGGTCATGGCCTCGATCATCGATCCGATCCGCGAGACAACCCTCGGGTTGTTTGATCGGCTGGCCGGGTACGAAACCGCCACCGACTGCCCCGCCCCGTCCTTGTCGTTGTTGCTGGACCGGGTGGAGGACGCTGATCTGGAGCCGTTGCTGCGGGATGCGGCCGCGATCCGGTCGGAGTTCGATGCGATCATCGCCGCCGGTGCCGGGGTCGTTGCGAAACGTTCCGAACTGGAGCTCGGCTACGCCGGTCTCGCGCAACGCACCGGACACCGCACCCCGGTCGCGATGGTGCAGTCATTGACCGGGTCGACCCGCACCGAAGCCGCGCGGCAGGTAAAACTCGGCGAAGCGATGGGTGCAGCGGATGCCGCCACCCACGGGGCGATTGATGCGTCGCCGGATTCGTCCCTGGTCCCGGAGCCCGACGGTGCGGTTTCATCGGTGATGCGGGTGGTGCCCTGGTACGAACCGTTGACCCGGGCGGTGGCTGAGCACCGGTTGAAGTCCGAAGCGGTCACCCCGATCCTCCGCGGCCTTGGTGAACCCACCGACACCTGCAGCATCGACTCATTACGCGCGGCGGCCGACGAACTCCTACAGGATTCCGTCGGGGTGAATGCAGACGAACTCGGCCGGCGGGCCCGGATGCTCCGCGACCGGATCGACCCTGAGGGTGTCGCCCGGCGATTCACCGAGCACTACGAGCAGCGATCGTGGCGGTTCAGCCGCAACGAGAGCGGGATGCGAACCGCGTGGGTGCAATTCGATGACGAATCCGCCGCCTGGATCGACGCGATCGTGAGCTCCGCGCTCAGCCCTCGACGCGGCGGCCCCAGGTTCGTCGATCCCGACGACGTGGCCAGGGCTCAACAACTCGTGGGTGACCCCCGCACCAATGACCAGCTCGTGTTCGACCTGCTCATCGACACCCTTCGAGCGGGTTCACAGGCCGACCCATCGACGATCTTCGGCTCCCGCCAACCCGGCGTCCGCGTCGTCATCGCCCACGACCAACTCGCCTCCCAGACCGTCACCGGTCAGCCCGACGGCACCGGGTTCTTCGAAGAAACCGGGGCAGCCGTACCCGCCAGACTCATTCGCAAACAGACCTGCGACGCCGGAACCCGCACCGTCCTCACCGACTCCGGCGGGAACCCATTGGACGTTGGCCGGGATCAACGCCTGTTCACCAGCACCCAACGCGTCGCCCTCGCGATCCGTGACGGCGGCTGCGAGTTCCCCGGGTGCGACCGACCCCCGTCCTTCTGTGAAGCCCACCACATCAACGAATGGGCCAAAGACGGCGGCGGCACCGACCTCGCCGATGGAATCCTGTTCTGCCGACATCACCACATGCTCAGCCACAACAACGGATGGACAGTGACCAGGCACGGCTCTGCCTACCGGATGATCCCACCCAAGAATGTCGACCTCGAACAAAGACCCATCAAGCTGGAGAGCAAATCCGCGCTCCGAGTCACCTGGCAGGACCCCGCGCCAACCGGCACTGACTAGAAAGCAGTCCACCGGCTGAGCCAGTCGCGGAACGGTCGACTTCCCGAGCATTGCGCTTGTGCACCCGGGCCCCGGTGGCCGACCATCCGCATCACACCATCGTGAGAACCATCGCCGGATCCCGCAGAATCGTCCCCACGTCGACCAGGAAACGCGAACCCTGCTCACCGTCGACCAGCCGGTGGTCGAACGACAGACTCAGCGTCATCACCTCACGCAACGCGATCTCACCTCGGTACTCCCACGGCGTCCGTCGAACGGCACCCATGGCGAGGATCACAGCTTCGCCCGGATTGAGGATCGGAGTGCCAGCATCCACACCGAAGACTCCGACGTTGGTGATCGTGATCGTGCCACCGGAGAGGCTACGGGGACTGGTCGAACCCGCCCTGGCCTCATCGATGAGCGTGTCGAGGGCGTCGCGGAGCTCAGCGAGGGTCAACGTGTCAGCCCGTTTGATATTCGGCACGATCAGACCACGACCGGTCGCCGCAGCGATCCCGAGATTCACGTGCCCGTACTGCACGATCTCCTGAGCGTCGTCATCCCAGTGCGAGTTCACTGACGGGGTACGCGCCGCGGCGAGCAGCACCGCCTTGGCCACGAGAGTGAGGATGCTCAGCCGTTTACCGGCGAACTCTGTTTTCGTGGCCAGCGAGCGAACCAGATCCATCCCTGCTGTCACGTCGACGGTCAGGAACTCGGTGACGTGAGGAGCGGTGAACGCTGACCGCACCATCGCCTGTGCGGTCGCTTTCCTCACGCCCTTCACCGGGATGCGGACATCCTCGCGGGTCGTCCCCGGCATCAGGCGCTCAACGCTGACTTCTCTCCCGACAGCGACGGATGCCGCCGACTCAGCCGCCACCGCGCGCTGCACGTCGTCGCGTGTGATGAGCCCGTTCTCGCCGCTGCCCTGGAGCCTGGCGAGGTCGATGCCCAGATCGCGCGCAAGCTTGCGCACCGGCGGAGTCGAACGCGGTCGTTCCCGCAGGTCGTCGACGGTCGCCAGCCCTGGCGTCTGCTGAGCCATCGACCGATCGGGCGCGACGGCGGGAACGAGCGTATCCGCCGATTCCCCGTTCCGCGATGCGGTAGCCGCCCAGCCGCGCACCCGACGGATCGGCCGCGCACCGCCCTCGATCCTGGGTCCGTACCCGACGAGCACCGCCTGCCGTTCGGCGGGAGCCGGGGCTGCCGGCGCTTTGTCTGCTGCGCCATCCGCCGCGACGACAGGGGCGGGTGTCGCAGCGGTATCTCCATCGCCACCGTCGACGTCGAACTCGACGATCGGCTCCCCCACCTGAACGGTGGCTCCTTCATCGGCGAACAGCTGTGACACCACCCCGGCGAACGGCGACGGGAGTTCGACGAGCGCCTTCGCGGTCTCGACCTCGGCGATGATCTGGTTGAGGGTGACGGTGTCGCCGACCGCGACCTTCCACGCCACGATCTCCGATTCCGTCAGGCCCTCGCCAAGGTCAGGCAGGGCAAACCGTTTCGCGCTCATGCCGTCGCCTTCCATCCGGTGAGAGAGTTGCGGCGTCCGAGCACGCGATCGACGGCGTCCAGAAGCCGATCGAGATCGGGCAGGAATGCTTCCTCGAGAGCGGCGGGCGGGTATGGCGTATCGAAACCGGTGACCCGGACCGGGGCAGCCTCCAGCCAGTCGAAACAACGCTCGGTGACCGCTGCCGATACCTCTGCCCCGATTCCGCCGGACTGAGCGGCCTCGTGGGTGACGACCAGCCGGCCGGTCTTGCGCACCGACTTCTCCACCGTCGCGAAGTCGATCGGAGACAGCGACCGCAGGTCGATCACCTCGATGGCGATTCCGTCGTCGGCGGCCGCAGCCGCGGCATCCAGTGCAGTGGGAACGAGCGGGCCGTACGCGACGAGGGTGACATCCGTTCCCTCGCGGACGACCCGAGCGCTCCCCATCGGGAGCGCGTCTGAACCGGGGTGCTCGTTCACGTCGCCCTTGAGCCAGTAACGGCGCTTCGGCTCGAAGAAGAGCACCGGGTCGTCGCAGGCGATCGCCTGCTGAATCATCGTGTGGGCGTCCTGCGGGTTCGAGCAGGAGATCACCCGAAGCCCTGCCGTGTGGGCGAAGTACGCCTCCGGCGACTCGGAGTGATGTTCGACCGCGCCGATACCGCCTCCGAACGGGACACGGATGGTGACCGGCATCCGCACTTTTCCGCGGGTGCGGTAGTGCAGCTTCGCCACCTGCGCGACGATCTGGTCGAATCCCGGATAGATGAACCCGTCGAACTGGATCTCCACCACCGGTCGGTAGCCACGAAACGCGAGGCCGACCGCCGTCCCGACGATGCCGGCCTCGGCGAGCGGGGCGTCGATGACCCGCCGGGGGCCGAATTCCTCCTGGAGTTTGTCTGTGACCCGGAAAACACCGCCGAGCTTGCCGATGTCTTCGCCGAGAAGCACGACCTTGTCATCGGCAGCGAGCGAGCGACGGAGTCCTTGATTGAGGGCGCCCCCGAGAGACATCACGGTCATGACGCACCCCCCTCGAAGGAGGCGAGATAGGCCGCGTACTGGCTCTTCTGACGTTCGAGTCCGGAGTGCGGCTCGACGTAGACCTCGTCGAACACCGTCATCGGGTCAGGGTTCTTATCGAGCGCAACGCAGGCGGCACGCATCTCGCGCGCGACCGCATCCGCCTTCGACTGCACCCGGGCGGCGGTCTCGTCGGTCAGCGCGCCGCGGTCTTCGAGGAGACTTCCGAGCCGGGAGATGGGGTCTTTGCGTCCCCACACCTCGAGATCCTCTGCGGGCCGGTACCGCTTGGGGTCGTCCGAGGTCGTGTGCGGGCCCATCCGGTAGGTGACCGCTTCGATGAACGTCGGTCCGCCTCCACTGCGCGCGCGGTCGAGCGCGATGCGGGTGGCTGCCAGAACGGCGAGCACATCGTTGCCGTCGACCCGGATGCTCGGGATGCCGAACCCCGGTGCGCGGTCGGAAATATGGCGGTGGGCCTGGAGCCCGACGGGCTCGGAGATCGCCCACTGGTTGTTCTGGCAGAAGAAGATCACGGGAGCCTGGAAGCTGGAGGCGAAGACCATGGCCTCATTCACGTCGCCCTGGCTGGTGGCTCCGTCGCCGAAATAGGCGATCGACACGGAGTCGACGCCGTCGTGCTTGCAGCCGAGCGCATACCCGGTGGCGTGCAGGGTCTGCGCCCCGATGATGACCGCCGGGGTGGCCATGCCGACCTCGTATGGGTCCCAGCCCGCCGATGCGACGCCGCGCCAGACCTTGAGCATGTCGCCCAGGTCGACGCCGCGCGTGTAAGCGACACCGTTCTCGCGATAGCTCGAGAAGACGAAATCGTCTTTCCGAAGTGCGCGACCTGATCCGATCTGCGCAGCCTCCTGGCCAAACAGCGGTGCCCACAGCGCAAGCTCACCCTGACGTTGGAGGGCGGTCGCCTCGGTGTCGATCCGGCGAATGACGACCATGTCTTCGTAGAGGCTGACGAGCTGACTGTCGGAGACGTCGGCCACCCACGGGTCGAAGCCGGGGCTCTCGGCGCGAGTGCCGTCCGGGCGGATCAGCTGGACGATGTCTTCGAGCTGACCGGGGTCGAGATCCGGGTCGGATCCGTCGGTCAGCGAGGCGGTTCGAGTGTCTTCGTGGGTTGTGGACACAATTACACGCAACTTTCTCTCGTGCACTGCGTGCTCCTGGATCGCAGCAGCTCGCAGCATCTGGCGCCGTTGCCAGAAGTAACAGCGACGCTACGCCGGATACCCAATGCGCACAACCATCGACGCGCGGGTTGCACATTCTGCTCTATCCCGGGTCAATTTGCCCTGCTAAGGTCGGGCACTATGCACAAGCTCGATCGCACCGACACGCGCCTCCTCCTCGCACTGACCGAGGACCCGCGTTCGACCATCGTCGCCCTCGCCGAGAAGTTGGGTCTCTCTCGCAACACGGTGCAGGCGCGGATGACCGCCCTCGACGCATCCACGGTGCTCCACTCCTTCGACCGGCGTATCAATCCGGTGGCTCTCGGCTACCCGCTCACCGCTTTCATCTCGGTTCACCTGCAGCAGCACAAACTCGGGGCCATCGTGGATGAACTGAGCTCCATCCCGGAGATCGTGCAAGCCCATGGCCTCAGCGGCACCAGCGACCTGCTTGTCCGGGTGGTGTGCACCGATGCCGATGACCTCTTCCGGATCACCGGCCTCATCCTTGACTGCGACGGGGTCGAGCGCGCTGAGACGTCGCTGGCGATGGGTGAACTCATCCCATTCCGGGCGCGGCCATTGCTGGAACGCGGGCAGGACGGCTGAGACCCCACGCGGCATCCGTTCTCCCTATCGCGTGCGTTGATCTGCCACACAATGTCGCGTCGACCCCGGACGAGCGACGATTCGTGGCAACTCGATGGCACAGCCGAGCATATTAACGACGGATGCCCCGCCTCGATTTCTCGAGGCGGGGCATCCGGGTTACGACGGGGCAGTCAGAAAGGCTTAGCCTTCTGCAGGTGCCTCAGCGTGAACGCGCACTCCCTCAGGAGCTGCGGTCTCAGCCGTCTCAGCGATGACCGGCTCGAGCGACAGCTTGCCGCGGTCGTCGATCTTCGTGATCTGAACGAGGATCTTCTGGCCGACGCCCAGTACGTCTTCGACGTTCTCGACACGCTTGCCACCGGCGAGCTTGCGCACCTCAGAGATGTGCAGCAGGCCGTCCTTGCCCGGGAGCAACGAAATGAAGGCGCCGAACGTGGCGATCTTCACGACAGTTCCGAGGAACTGCTCGCCGATCTCGGGGTTGGTCGGGTTCGCGATGGCGTTGACCTGGGCACGAGCGGCCTCAGCCGACGGACCGTCGACAGCGCCGATGTACACGGTGCCGTCTTCTTCGATCGAGATGTCTGCGCCGGTCTCGTCCTGGATGGAGTTGATCGTCTTGCCCTTGGGGCCGATCAGCTCACCGATCTTGTCGACGGGGATGTTGACGCTGATCACGCGAGGCGCGGTCGGTGCCATTTCATCGGGAGCGTCGATCGCAGCGTTCAGGACGGAGAGGATCGTGGTGCGAGCCTCCTTGGCCTGGGTGAGCGCCGCCTTGAGCACGGAGGCGGGGAGCCCGGAGAGCTTGGTGTCGAGCTGGATCGCCGTGACGAACTCGCTCGTACCGGCAACCTTGAAGTCCATGTCACCGAGTGCGTCTTCAGCACCGAGGATGTCGGTCAGCGCGGCGTAGCGGGTCTGGCCGTCGACCTCGTCGGAGACGAGGCCCATGGCGATGCCTGCGACCGGGGCGCGCAGTGGCACACCGGCGTTGAGCAGCGACAGGGTCGAGGCGCAGACGGAACCCATCGACGTCGAACCGTTGGAACCGAGAGCCTCGGATACCTGACGGATGGCGTAAGGGAACTCTTCGCGGCTCGGAAGCACAGGAACGAGGGCGCGCTCGGCCAGGAAGCCGTGCCCGATCTCGCGACGCTTCGGCGAACCGACGCGACCGGTCTCACCGGTGGAGTACGGCGGGAAGTTGTAGTGGTGCAGGTAGCGCTTCTTCGTGATCGGGCTCAGTGAGTCGATCTGCTGCTCCATCTTGAGCATGTTCAGCGTGGTGACACCCAGGATCTGGGTCTCTCCGCGCTGGAAGATAGCCGAACCGTGCACGCGAGGAATGACCTGCACCTCGGCGTCGAGCGGGCGGATGTCAGCCAGGCCACGGCCGTCCATACGGACGCCCTCGGTCAGGATGCGGTCGCGCACGATCTTCTTGGTGACTGACTTGTATGCCGCAGACACCTGAGCGTTGGCTTCTGCCGGCAGCTCGCCGGCTTCGACCTTGGCGGCGATGGCCGCCTTGACGCGGTCCTTGAGCTCGTCATCGGCGTTCTGACGCTCGATCTTGTCGGCGATCTGGTAGATCGAGGCAAGCTCGGTGCTGGCCAGATCGGAGACAGCGGCGAAGGTCTCGTCGGTGTACGGAAGGAAGACCGGGTAGTCGCGAACTTCCTTGGCCGACTGGGAAGCGAGCTCGGACTGAGCCTTGACCAGCTGGAGGAGGAACGGCTTAGCAGCGTCGAGGCCTTCGGCGACAACGTCTTCGTTCGGCTTGATGGCGCCGCCCTGGATGAGGTTCCACGCACCTTCGGTGGCTTCAGCCTCGACCATCATGATGGCGATGTCTTCGTTGCCGTTCTCGTCGGTGACGAGGCGGCCGGCGACCGTGAGGTCGAAGACAGCGTCAGCGAGCTGCGAGGCCTTCGGGAATGCGACCCACTGGCCGTTGATGAGGGCGAGACGGATGCCGGCGATCGGGCCCGAGAACGGAAGTCCCGAGATCTGGGTCGACATCGACGCCGCGTTGATGGCCAGCGCGTCGTAGAACTCGTCGGGGGCGATGCTCAGGACGGTGATGACGATCTGGACCTCGTTGCGGAGGCCGGTCACGAATGACGGGCGCAGCGGGCGGTCGATCAGACGGCAGACCAGGATGGCCTCGGTCGACGGTCGGCCTTCACGACGGAAGAACGAACCGGGGATCTTGCCTGCAGCGTAGCTACGCTCTTCGACATCCACCGTGAGGGGGAAGAAGTCGAAGTTGTCTTTGGGGTGCTTTCCGGCGCTCGTGGCCGAGAGGAGCATGGTTTCTTCATCGAGGTACGCGGCGATGGCGCCCTGTGCCTGCTGTGCGAGGCGGCCGGCTTCGAACCGGACGGTGCGCTTGCCGAACTTGCCGTTGTCGAGGATTGCCTCGGCGAACTTGATTTCTGGACCTTCCATAGGTCTCTCCTTACGTTTAGCGCCGCCCCGTGTGGGCGCGCGCTCTGCATAGGAGCAGGAACAGGCAGTGATTACTCAGACCGTGTGGTCTGGCTGATCTCCAGTAGAAAACCGCTCTCGGGCCGGCCGGGCGTGTGCGCCGCGAGGGGGAACGCCGGGGTTCCGACGTGAGAGAGATTCACCACCGAGGACCAGCTTCCTGCCGGCCTGCTCCGATGATGTGGACACGATATTGCTATCGAACCCCCTAGAGCCTAGCAGAGTGGCTGTTTTCGAGCCTGTGAACACCGGGCGTCCGCGTGTCCATTCCGTGAACGGATGCCGTCAGCCGACGGCATCCGTCGCCCGGCGTCTGATCAGCCAGCTCGCGACGAGCACCAGGGCGGCGATGGCCGCGCCGAGGAGGGTGTCGAGGATCCGTTCCCCCACCACGTCGACCGGATCGATGTTGGCGGCCGCGGTTCCGATGGTGAGGGCAAGCGGCGTGATGAGCACGAGGGCCAGGGCGTAGTGACGCGGAACGACGATTTCGATCACCAGCTGCATGAGTCCGAGAACGAGGCCGAGAATCACCCCGGCAGGCGACCACAATGCCAGGAGGAGAAACGCGAGGCAGCCGACGAGCGTGCCGACGACACGGTGCACGCCGCGAATCACCGGTGCACGGAGGCTGTGGCCGACGCTGAGGATCGCGAGTGCTGACGCCGTGATCCAGTACCCGTGGTGCGCTCCGAGCAGAGCACCGACACCGACGGAAAGAACGAGGGCAGCAGACATCCGTCCGATGACCACTCTCGTCGGTGTGTCGAATCGCAGGCCGGGGAAGAGGGTCCGCAACGGCGTGGCCGGGCCATGCCGGCGGGCGACGCTCGGGACGGCGAGCGGGGCGATCACGAGGAGGTAGGCGAGGGCGGATCCGCCGGCGACGAGCAGGACGAGGGTCACCCCGTCGAGTCCGGCCCCTCCGAATGCGGGCGGGCCGGTGATGACTCCGGCCGCCCCAGCGACCAGTGTGAACATCATGGGTCCGGGCGGGCCGAGCCGGAAACCCTGGGTGAGGATGATGGCGGCGAGCCCGACGACGATCAGCCCGACCGCCAGAGACAGCGGAGAAGACGACGACAGCGCGCCGACGGCAGCGCTGGCGACGAACCCTCCCCCGACGAGCGGGAGCACACGAATGCGGTCGGTGCGGCTCAGCGACGCGCAGTACAACGCGGTGAACGCGCCCATCGAGGCCTGGAGCCCGAGCCCGGTGTTGCCGAGGAGGGTGAAGACGATGACGGGTATCGCCATGGCGAGACCGGCCTGCACGCCCATCGGCCACCGGCGGGCTGACGGTGCGAACGAGACGAGGCTGCGCCCCAGGCCCCGGTCATCCATGGGTTCTCCTCGTTTTTTCAGGCGTCAGGCCTCTGAGTGTGAGCGATGATGCCCAGCGACGGAGTCGATCAGTCGCGAGCCTTGGACCGTGACCACCACACCCAGACGATGACGATGAGAACCAGGGCGACACCGGCCACGAGCGCGAACTTGAGAATCGCAGCAAGGGCGGCGAGCGCGATGTTGACGATCCAGGACGCGACGAGCACGGCGAGGACCACAACGACGATGCCGATGAGGAGTGATTTGGTGGAAGTCTTCATGACTCAAGTTGAGCACAGGTCGAGGTTCGGTCGTGACACGGCGGATGCGGCGTAATACCGGGGCGAAGGCATCCGGTGCGGTCGAGGGCTCCCGGTATGCCGGGTGCTCTCGTCATGACGTGATGCCCTCGCCCGCGGAGGAGAGCGAAGCGGGTCGGGATGCGCTTCATTCTCCTCCGGCGGGCCAGTCAGCTCGACCGGCCCTTCGACAGGCTCAGGAACCGCCACCGACCGGGCTGAGCGACGCGTCGAACCCGAACGGGTCGCGCACCTGGCTCGACCGGTCTGAGGCGAGAACCAGCGGGACGAGCTCACCGGCGGCACGATCGATCCGGTCGGGCAGGGTCTTGATCGTGTCTGCTCCGCTCCCCCAGTCTTCGGATGCCGCGAAGACGCTCGTCGGCACGACGACCGAGTGCAGATAGGTGAACATCGGGCGGATGGCGTAGTCGAGAGCAAGCGAGTGCCTGGCCGTCCCGGCGGTCGCACCGATCAGCACGGGCATGTCGGTGAGCGAACGGTTGTCGAGCACGTCGAAGAACGACTTGAACAGCCCGCTGTAGCTCGTGGTGAAGATCGGGGTGACGGCGATGAGGCCGTCCGCGCCCGTCACCGCGTCGATGATCGCTTCGAGCTTCGGGCTCGCGAAGCCGGTCAGCATGTTGTTCATGATGTCGCTGGCGACGTCGCGGAGTTCGACGGTCGTCACCTCGACCTCGGCACCCTGCTCCCTCAGCCGGGCGACGGTTGCGTCTGCGAGCCGGTCAGCCAGCATCCGGGTGGATGACGGCTGGCTCAGACCTGCCGAGATCACGGCGAGCTTGCGAACGGTCATTACTTCACCTCTGCATCGACGAGGACAGGAGCCGACTCGGCTACCGCCCTGAGCGACCGGTGGGTCGGAGCGTCTGGAACATCGGCCGGGCGGTTCTTCGCAAACTCACGACGGAGAACAGGAACGACCTCGTCACCGAGCAGGTCGAGCTGCTCGAGGACCGTCTTGAGCGGGAGCCCGGCGTGATCCATGAGGAACAGCTGTCGCTGGTAATCGCCGACGTAGTCCCGGAAACCGAGCGTCTTGTCGATGACTTCCTGCGGGCTTCCGACCGTGAGCGGTGTCTGCGAGGTGAACTCCTCGAGGCTCGGGCCGTGACCGTACACGGGAGCGTTGTCGAAGTATGGACGGAATTCGCGCACGGCATCCTGAGAATTCTTGCGCATGAAGACCTGCCCGCCGAGCCCGACGATGGCCTGGTCTGCGCGGCCGTGACCATAGTGCTCGAAGCGCTGGCGGTAGAAGCCGACCATCTTCTGGGTGTGCGAGGCCGGCCAGAAGATGTGATTCGAGAAGAAGCCGTCGCCGTAGTACGCGGCCTGCTCAGCGATCTCGGGGGAACGGATGGAGCCGTGCCAGACGAACGGCGCGACACCGTCGAGCGGGCGCGGGGTTGACGTGAAGCCCTGGAGCGGGGTCCGGAACTGGCCTTCCCAGTCGACGACGTCCTCACGCCAGAGCCGGCGGAGCAGGGCGTACTTCTCGAGAGCGAGCGGAATGCCCTGGCGAATGTCCTCGCCGAACCACGGGTAGACCGGCCCGGTGTTTCCGCGCCCGAGAGTCAGGTCCATCCGACCACCCGAGAGGTGCTGCAGCATCGCGTATTCCTCGGCGATGCGAACGGGGTCGTTGGTGGTGATGAGCGTCGTGGCCGTCGAGAGGATGATCCTGTCGGTCTTCGCGGCGAGGTAGCTGTTGATCGCGACCGGGCTGGAGGGGAAGAACGGTGGGTTGTGGTGCTCGCCCATCGCGAAGACGTCGAGGCCGACGGCTTCCGCGTGCTGTGCGATGGTGAGAACGTCCTGCAGGCGCGACGCGTCGGTAGGGGTGTGACCGGTGGTGGGGTCGGTGGTGAGGTCCCCGACGCTGAAGATTCCGAACTGCATGATCGCCTTTCAGCAGAGTTTCTGTTTCCATTCACATGAATGGATATCGGGTGTAACGGGGCGTACCGCGAATCTATTCCCGTCACGAATGTTCGCAGAATAGGGTGGATTTTGCACGACCGACGGCAAGGGGAGACGGATGAGCGCTGAACCACTGGGCAGCCGGGCCGTTACAGCGCCCAAGCAGCGGGTCCCGTTCTGGGACAACGCCCGCTTCGCCTGCATCGTGCTCGTCGTCATGGGGCACGGCATCCAACGGATCACCTACGATTCGGATGCCGCGCTCGTCGTCTACCTGTTCATCTACGCCTTCCACATGCCAGCTTTCGCGATCGTCAGCGGCTACTTCACGAAGAGCGGGCCACCGAACGTGCGCCAGATGAAGCGGGTTCTCACCGACATCCTCGTCCCGTACGCGATCATGGAATCGATCTGGACCCTCGTGCAGTTCCTCGTGGAGGGCAAGCAGGAGCTCAACCCCACGCAGCCCAGCTGGACTCTCTGGTTCCTCCTCGCCCTCGGGATCTTCCGGCTCGTGCTGCCCTACCTCGCGCTGCTGCGCTGGCCACTCGCCTGGGCACTGATCATCTCGGTCGGAGTCGGCTATCTCGACAACGTCGACAGCACCTTCTCACTCGCCAGGGCCCTCGGCATCCTTCCGTATTTCGTTCTGGGTTGGCAGCTCCACCGCTGGAAGCTCATCGACAAGTGGCGTCTCGTCGAGAAGCAGACCTGGCTGATCCGAGGTGCCGCCGCCCTGTTCATGCTCGTCTGGATTGCCGTGCTCGTCGCCTTCATCGACCTGTGGCGGGCGATCGACCTGCGGTACTGGTTCTTCTACGACCAGTCGTACTCGGGGCTGGGCGGTGACCAATGGTGGGCCGGAGGAGTCAGGCTGGGTCTCATCGCCCTCGCGGTGATGCTCAGCGCCGCCTTCTTCGTTCTGCTTCCCCGCCGCCAGACCTGGATGACCACGCTGGGGCAGTACACGATGTACGTCTACCTGCTGCACAGCTTCGTTCTCTATCCACTACGCGAGACCGGCGTGCTGCGGGGCGAGGAATGGCCCGAGCTCTACCTGGTCGCGATGCTCGTGTTCTGTCTCGTCATCGCGATCGTGCTGTCGAGCAGCCCGGTGCGCAGACTGTTCCGACCGCTCGTCGAACCGAAGCCGAACTGGATCTTCGCCGATCATCAGGATGCTCCAGCCGGCCCCTCGCGACGCGACCCGACCGGCTCGGTGCGCGTTGTCGCCGAGCGCCCGATTCCGCCCGCTCCGCCCTCGTACCGCTGAGGTCAGCGCGTGGCGCCCACCGGGCGTGGCGCTGACGGCCGCGACCGCCGGAGTGCCCGGGCCTTCGAGCGGTGAGTGCCAGCCCGACGAGAACCCCCAGAACGGCACCGCAGGTGTTTGCGACGATGTCGCGCGGGTCGGACACGCGCGTGGGGATGAACACCTGTGCCAGCTCGATGGCGACCGTCAGGCCGAAGCCGAGCGCCATGGCCAGCCACCACAGGCGACGCCCGAACAGCAAAACGAGGAACAAGCCGATCGGAAAGAACATGCCGATGTTGGAGAGGAACTCGAGGTTGTTGTAGTCGACCCAGGCCGTGGCCGGATAGCGGTCGAGAACGCTCAGCACCCGAAATATCAGCCCGTTGGTGTCTTCGTCGATCGGCTGCGGGCCGAGCGTCACCCAGCCGACGAACGCCAGGTAGGCGAGCGTGAAGAAGCCGAGTACCGGGTGGCGATGAAGCATCCCGCTATTCTGGCGCAGGTTTCTGAGCGATGACCGCGTCTGCCCTGTTCTGTTGCCCCAGCACGGAGTGCCTGCGCCCATAGGCGAAGTAGATGATCAGGCCGAGTGCCAGCCAGACGAGGAAGCGAACCCAGGTCAGCGTCGTCAGGTTGAGCATGAGCCACAGGCACAGCACTGCCGAGAGGATCGGCAGGAACGGCGACCAGGGCACCCGGAACGCCCGTTTGAGATCGGGGCGCTTCTTCCGCAGCACGACGACGGCGATGCTCACGAGCACGAAGGCGCTGAGCGTGCCGATGTTGATCATCTCTTCGAGCACACCGACGTCCGTCAGGCCGGCGAGGAGCGCGACGGCCACACCAGTGATGATCTGGATCCGTACCGGGGTGCGCCGCTTGTCGCTCGTCACGCTGAGTGAGCGCGGGAGCAGACCGTCACGGCTCATCGCGAAGAGCACGCGGGCCAGGCCGAGGAGGAGAACCATGATGACTGTCGTGAGCCCCGCCAGGATTCCGACGGAGATCACCTGGGCGGCCCAGTCGGCTCCGACCGCAACGAAGGCGGTAGCGAGCGACGGATCCTCGGCCTCGGCCAGTGTCGTGTACGGGACCATGCCGGTCAGAACGAGGCTGACGCCGATGTACAGCACGGTGACGATTGCCAGCCCACCGAAGATTCCGCGCGGCAGGTTCTTCTGCGGGTCCTTCACCTCCTCGGCGCTCGTGGCCACGACGTCGAATCCGATGAACGCAAAGAAGACGAGGGATGCCCCTGCGAGCAACCCGAAGACGCCGTACTGCGCTGGTGCCGCCCCGGTCATGAAGGAGAAGAGCGACTGGGTCCAGACATCGCCCGACCCGCCCTCCGTCGGCCTGGCCGGCGGAATGAACGGGCTGTAGTTCTCGGCTTTGACGAAGAAGGCGCCGACGACGATGACGAACAGGACGATGGCGACCTTGATGATCGTGAAGACCGCACCGACCCGCGCTGAAAGCTGAGTACCGAGCACGAGCAGAGTGGTGAAGACAGCGACGATGACGAAGGGACCCCAGCTCACCTGGAGCCCGAGGAGGTTCAGGGTGTCTGGAACATTCCAGCCCCAGAGTTCGAAAACAAGAGACAGATAGATGCCCCAGTATTTGGCGATGACCGCCGCGGCCGTCAGCATCTCGAGGATGAGGTCCCAGCCGATGATCCAGGCCAGCAGTTCACCGAGCGTCGCGTATGTGAAGGTGTATGCCGAGCCGGCGACGGGAATCGTCGACGCGAACTCCGCGTAGCACATGATCGCGAGCGCACAGGTGATCGCGGCGAGGACGAAGGCGAGACTCACCGACGGTCCGGCGTAGTCGCCTGCAGCACGGGCACCCACAGAGAAGATTCCGGCTCCGACGGCGACGGCGACGCCCATGACCATGAGATCCCAGGTGCCGAGGGTGCGCTTGAGACTGCGGTGTTCGAGGTGCGAGTCTGCGAGGGAATCCTCGATGCTCTTTGTACGCCAGAGACTCATCGTCTTCCTCCTCCACCGTGTCGCCCGAACAGGGCACCTACTGAGGATGCCAGACAACCCGGCTCGCGTCGAGATGCGAGAATCGGGTGCATGACCGATGCCTCGACGAACCTGACCGACGACGACGACGCAGGAGCAGTTGCCCCGTGGTGGACCAGCGCCGTGGTCTACCAGATCTACCCGCGGAGCTTCGCCGACGCGAACGGCGACGGCATCGGCGACCTCGCCGGCATCCGCTCGAAACTCGACTATCTGGCCGAGCTCGGTGTCGACGTGATCTGGCTCTCGCCGGTCTACCCGTCGCCGCAGCACGACAACGGGTATGACATCAGGGACTATGAGGACATCGATCCGGTCTTCGGCGACCTGGCCGAGTTCGATCGGCTGCTGGCGGACGCGCACGATCGCGGCATCCGCATCGTCATGGACCTCGTCGTCAACCACACCAGTGACGAGCATGCCTGGTTCGCCGAGTCCCGCTCATCGACGCACAACCCGAAGCGGGACTGGTACTGGTGGAGGAAGCCTCTCGCAGACGGGACTCCGCCGAACAGCTGGACGAGCGCCTTCTCCGGCCCCGCCTGGACCCTCGATGAGACCACGGGCGAGTACTACCTGCACCTCTTCGCGAAGCAGCAGCCTGACCTCAACTGGGAGAACCCCGAGGTGCGTCGGGCTGTCTACGCGATGATGCGGCGCTGGCTCGACCGCGGAGTCGACGGGTTCCGGATGGATGTGATCAACCTGATCGCCAAGCAGGTCCACCTCATCGACGGAGAAGACAGAGGGTCAGGACTCGGTTTCACCATGGGCCCGCAGATCCACGATTTCCTGCAGGAGATGCACCGCGAGGTCTTCGCCGGCCGCGACGGACGCTCCCTCACCGTCGGCGAGATGCCCGGGGTGAGTATCGACGACGCCGTGCTCTTCACCGACCCCGCTCGGGCCGAGGTCGACATGGTTTTCCAGTTCGAGCATGTCTCCCTGGACTCAGGCAGTCACAAGTTCGACGCCATCCCGCTCGACTTCGTCGCCCTCAAGACGAACCTGGCGCGCTGGCAGACCGGACTGGCCGAGCGGGGCTGGAACAGCCTCTACCTCAACAACCACGACCAGCCCCGGCTGGTGTCTCGGTTCGGGAACGACAGCAAATACCGGGTCGAGTCGGCAACGCTCTGGGCGCTCGTCCTGCACCTTCACCGCGGAACGCCGTACATCTACCAGGGTGAAGAGATCGGCATGACCAATGTGCGGTTCGAGTCGATCGAGCACTACCGCGACATCGAGTCACTCAACCATTATCGCGAAGCCGTCGAGGAGTTCGACCAGGCCCCGTCGAGCGTTCTCGCCGGCGTCCACGCCCGCGGCAGGGACAACGCCCGCACCCCGATGCAGTGGGACGACACCGAGAACGCCGGCTTCACCTCCGGTACTCCGTGGATCGCCCTGAATCCGAACTATCGCGACATCAATGCCGAAGCCGACCGCGCCTCGGGCTCGAGCATGTTCGATTTCTACCGTCGGCTGATCGCTCTCCGCCACGAGAACGACACCGTCGCCCTCGGCGAGTTCGAACTTCTCGACCCGTCACATCCGACGCTCTACGCATTCACGCGTCGGTCGGCGACAGAGACCCTCGCCGTTGTCGCCAACGTGTCGGATGAGCCGTTCGACGGCGACCTTCCCGTCGACATCGGCGCGGCTGAACTCGTCCTCGGCAACTATGGCGTCGCCGGCGACTCGCCGCTTCGACCGTGGGAGGCACGTCTCTACCGCCTGTGACGGCATCCGTTCACGAAAAACGGGCCGCTCACCTCGCGGTGAACGGCCCGTTCCTTGTTTCAGAACTGACTTAGCGACGCAGTCCGAGACGCTCGATGAGCGAGCGGTAACGGTTGATGTCGACATCAGCCAGGTAGCCGAGAAGACGGCGACGCTGACCAACGAGCAGAAGCAGGCCACGACGTGAGTGGTGGTCATGCTTGTGCTCTTTGAGGTGCTCGGTGAGATCCTTGATCCGCTGGGTCATCACAGCGACCTGGACCTCGGGGGATCCGGTGTCACCGGGGTGAGTTGCGTACGCTTCGATGATCGCCTTCTTGGCTTCGCCTTCAAGTGCCATAGGTTGATCCCCTTTTCTCTCGTTGCGCGGTGCCCGTCACAGAGTGTGCAGGCTCTCTTTATCCGCGGCCGTTAGACGGCAACCTCAAGAGTTTAGCAGGTTTCGACTGCCTGGTCGGCGCTAGGGTGAAGCCGTTCGCTCGGTGTTCCGGGCACTCGCCGACCGAAAGGGACGCCATGACCCATCCTCTCGCTTCGCTGCTGCGGTCGGTGCCGAGTTTCCCCGACCAGCTGCCGTCATTCGCGGTCGATGCCGCCCCTGATGACCCCACCGCCCTGTTCACCGAGTGGTTCACGGCGGCGATCGACGCCGGAGTGACTGCACCACATGCCATGACCCTGTCGACGAGCGGCCAGGACGGTGTGGTGACGGCGCGGACCCTCATCCTGAAAGACATCGACGAACACGGCTGGATCTTCGCCTCCCGCGACGACGGCCCCAAGGCCCGCGACCTCGGCGCGAATCCATTCGCTGCCCTCACCTTCTTCTGGCCCGCCGTCGGCAGACAGGTGCGGGTGACGGGTCCGGTGCGCAAACGCCCGCGCGCCGATGGGGAAGCCGACTTCCTGGCCAGACCCGAAGGCTCCCGCGCTTCCGCTTTCGTCGGCCACCAGAGCGAGCCGCTCGAATCGCTCGAGATGTACCGCGACGCATACTCCGAAGCGACAGCACGGCTCGCCGAGAAGCCAACGCTCGTCGCACGGACCTGGAACACCTGGGCGCTCGCCGCCGACCGGGTCGAGTTCTGGCAGGCGTCTGCCGACCGCGCGCACGTGCGGCTGGAGTACCGGTTGCATGGACACGACTGGCAGCGGGGGCTGCTCTGGCCATGAAGCGTACCGCTGGCGTCACCGACAGGAGACGTCGGAGAGGACGCACGCTCAACAGGAGGAAAGAGCACTTTTCGAACCCGGTTTCCTGTTGAGCGCGTCGAGGGCGCACGCATGGCTCTGACGCTCGTGCTTCTGCCGAGCCCGCTGCTGGGGCCGGCAGTCTGGTCAGCAGTCGGCGGACGGCTGATCGCCAACGGCTGGGATGTGGTCTCTCCCCCGCCGTTCGGACGCATCGACAGCCCGCTCGATGTACTCACGACGTGGCTGAGGGCACTTCCGCCCGACCGGACCTACGTGCTCGTGCCCCACAGCAACGCCGGCCTGTTCATCCCCGCCCTCACCGAGCGCCTGCGGGTGTCGGCCACGGTGTTCGTCGACGCAGCGCTGCCGCCGGCGACCGGGTTCGTGCCGCTCGCTCCGCCGAAGCTCGTTCGCCACCTCGAGCACCTCGCCGATTCGACCGGGCTGCTGCCGGCGTGGACCGACTGGTGGGACGAGTCCGAGCTCACCGGCCTGTTCCCGAGCGTGGCAGTGCGTTCTCTCGTCGAAGCCGAGCAGCAGCGGCTTCCGCTCTCGTATTTCACCGGACGGATGCCGGTGGCCGACGGGTGGGACCAGGTCCCGTCGGCCTATCTCGCGATCGGGGACACCTACGCGGCCGAACGCGACGGAGCGACGGAGCGCGACTGGCCGGTGACCACCCTGCCCGGCGGACATCTCCACATGCTGACCGCCCCTGACGACGTGGCGTCGGCTCTCGAGGGCCTGCTCAGCAGGCTCGGTCTCCCCCGATAGCTCAGTCCGAACGTTCGAAGACGAGCAGGCTCGCCGTCGCCGTCGCGAGAACGCGGCCATCGGCATCCGTCAGCGCGGCCGACGCGAATGCCGCCCGTCTGCCGAACGAGATGAGCGACGCCTCGGCGCGCACCCGACCGGTCTCCGCTGTCACCGGCCGGTGGAACGACGTCTTCAGTTCAAGCGTCGTGTACGCCTGGGTCGGCGAGATCCGAGAATGCACGGCCGCACCGCAGGCTGAGTCGAGCAGGGTCGCGGCGAACCCTCCGTGCGCGGTGCCGGCGAGGTTCATCACCGAAGGACCCGGTGTTCCCTCGAACGCAGCGAAACCCTTGCCGACCTCGATGAGGTCGAAGTCCAGTGCGTTCCCGATCGCCGGTCGGGTGCCGGACTCGATCAGTACCTGCAGTTGCTCGAGGCCGGAGAGTCCTCTGGTGGATGCATCGTCGAGAAGGTTCATCCGATCAGCTTAGGGAGACCACCGAGTCGACCGGCACCGAGGCATCCGTTTCAGTCGGATGCCGCCGCGAACGACTCGCCGCGTCTCACGGTCAGCGCAACCCGGGCAGGCGGTCTGCGACGTCGGCGAGGATGTCTTCCGATCCGGCGTACAAGCCGTCTGCACGCGGCCAGTGGGTGATCACGTCGGTGAACCCCAGGTCGGCGGCGCGCCCGACCATGTCATCGAACCGGTCGATGCTGTCGAGAGCATATGCGCCGCCCGAATCGACCATGAGGGAACGGTCGATGGCCAATGGGTCTGCCCCCACCGACAACGCCGCCTCCTCGAATCGTCCGGCGAGGTCGCTGACGGATGACCACCACTCCTCACCGACTGCACCGTCCTTTCCGGTCGTCACCCATCCCTGTCCGTATTCGGCAGCCACCCGCATCCCCTTCGGCCCGTTCGCGGCAACGACGAACGGAACCCGAGGATGCTGCGCCGGCGCTCCGACCATCCGGGCGCTGACAGCGGTGAACCAGTCCCCGCTGAAGGAAACACCCCCGCTGCCCGGCAGCTCGTGACGCAACAACAGGTCGAGTCCCGAGACGAACTCAGCGAACCGGTCGTGGCGCTCACGGGGCGACAACTCGGGCAGGCCGAGCACGTACGCGTCGAACCCGGTTCCTCCCGGTCCCACACCGAGGCGGAACCGGCCGCCGGAAATCTCGTCGAGGGCGGCCACCTCCTTCGCGAACGGCACCGGATGCCGGAAGTTCGGCGACGAGACGATGACGCCGAGTCCGATGGTGCTCGTCACCACGGCCGCGGCGGTGAGGGTGGGGATCGTGGCATGCCACGGTTCGTCTGCGAGGGTCCGCCACGACAGGTGGTCGTACGTCCACGCGGCGTCGAAGCCGTACTCTTCTGCCGCCATCCACTTGCGTCGGGCTTCTGGCCAGGGATCCTGCGGGAGGATCGTGATTCCGCATCGCATTGGCCGAGTCTACGGTCAGGCGTGACAGCGCGCTCGTGGCGACCACGGGAGCAACGCCCCCGGCTCGCGCCGCGCCGCGCCGGGAGGCCACACCGTGTCGGAGGGCGGTGACAGACTTCCGGTATGACATCGAGACAGCAGCCGACCGCATCCGGCACCCCCGCCCTGCACTGGGGTAGAACTCGGTGCACCATCGTTCCGCCGTACCTCCTCGCCCAGCTCGCCGGCCTCGACGACCCCCGACTGGAGCATGCGCGGCATTCCGCGCAGCGGGCGCTCGACAGCGACCACCCCTTTCACGGCGTGCGTCCGGGTGAGCCGACGACGATGCGGCCGCCGAGCCGCACGCGAGCAGCCACACCGCCCGCCGATCCGTCACGCCCCGAGCGCGCGATCTCAGACGCCGCAGGTACCGAGACCCTTCCCGGGCGGCTCGTCCGCAGCGAAGGCGACGCTGCCGTCGACGACGCCAGCGTCAACGAGGCATTCGACGGCCTCGGCCACACCCACGCGCTCTACTGGGAGGTATTCGCCCGCGCGTCGATCGACGGCAACGGGATGCCGCTCGAGGCGACGGTCCACTACGGCGACGCGTATGACAACGCGTTCTGGGACGGCAACCGCATGGTCTTCGGCGACGGAGACGGCCAGGTCTTCGCCGGTTTCACCCGGTCGCTCAGCGTGATCGGTCACGAGCTCGCGCACGGCGTGACCCAGTACACAGCGAACCTCGTCTACTCGGGCCAGTCCGGCGCCCTCAACGAGTCGGTATCTGACGTGTTCGGCGCACTGGTCGAGCAGCACTCCCGCAACCAGTCGGCTGCGGAGGCGAGTTGGCTGATCGGCGAGGGAATCTTCACCGACGAGGTCGAAGGCACAGCGCTGCGCTCGATGAAAGCACCGGGCACGGCATACGACGATGATGTGCTCGGCAAGGATCCCCAACCCGGGCACATGGAGGACTACATCGACACCGACGATGACAACGGCGGGGTGCACCTGAACTCCGGCATCCCGAATCGGGCGTTCTATCTCGCAGCATCCGCGATCGGCGGCAACGCCTGGGAGCGCGCCGGCCGGATCTGGTACGAGACGCTCACGGGTGACATCACGGCCACGACCGACTTCGCCGGGTTCGCCCGGGCGACGGTCGAGGCAGCCGCGCGGTTGCACGGCGACGACTCGGCAGAGGCCGATGCGGTGCGCGCAGCCTGGCAGGCGGTAGGCGTCACCGGCTGAGAAGAGTACGATCGCGGGCATGAAGGTGACCGTGACGCGTAGTGGCGGATTCGCCGGCATCTCACGCCGCTGGCAGGTGTACGTCGAGAAGGAGCCGGACGAACAGGCCTGGCTGGTGCTGCTGAAGGGTCTGCCGTGGGACGACATCCCACAGGATGAACCGAAACCGGACCGCTACCTCTACCGGATCAACTGCGAGCCGTACCAACCGGTCATTCCCGAACCCCGCGAGGCGCTCATTCCCGAGCAGGATCTCACCGGGGCGTGGCGGGAACTCGTCGACCGGGTGCGCGAACGTGACGAGCAGAAGCGTGACCTGCGCCCGGCGCATCCGTTCTCTCCGCCAGCGGAGTGACCCAGGTCAGACCCGGGCGACCTCGGGCGGTGAGACCTCGTCGAGTGACTTGCCGCGTTTGTCTGCGAGGGTGAGTGCCGCTGCCGCAGCGATGAGGAAGAAGACGGCGAACACGCTGAACAACAGCACGTTCCCTCCGAACCCGGTCAGCACCGGCACGAGCAGCGGGGCGATGATCGAGGCGATACGACCGACACCGGCCGCCCAACCTGAGCCGGTTGCCCGCAGGTCGGTTGGGTACAGCTCAGGAGTCACTGCATAGAGGGCACCCCAGGCACCGAGATTGAAGAACGACAGCAGCATGCCGGCGCCGATCACCTGCCACTCCAGACCGGCCAGCCCGAAGAGAACGGCGGAGACGGCGGATCCGGTGAGGAACACGGCCAGGGTCTTGTTTCTCCCCCACCTCTCGACCAGCCACGCCGCCACGAGATAGCCGGGCAGCTGGGCCAGCGTGATGATCAGCGTGTACCCGAACGACCTGACGAGGGAGAACCCGGATGCCACGAGGATCGTCGGCAGCCAGACGAACGCCCCGTAATAGGAGAAATTCACGCAGAACCAGACGACCCACAGCGCTGCGGTCTGCAGGCGGTAGGGCCTGGCCCAGAGTGCGCCGATCTGGCGCCCGGCGCTCAGTCCCGGCCGGATGTCTGCCGGCTGCTCCCCGTGAGCACCGGCATCCGTCGGGGGTGTCACCCCGGCCGAGGCCTCGAACCGCCTCACCGTCGCCTCGGCTTCGGCGAATCGACCGCGGGACTCGAGGAAGCGCACCGATTCGGGCAGCCCGAACCGGATGAATGCCGCATAGAGTGCGGGGACGGCGCCGATCGCGAGCGCCCACCGCCAGCCGTCTGCGCTCGCAGGCACCACGACGAAGCCGATCACCGCGGCGAGGGTCCAGCCGACCGCCCAGAACGCTTCGAGCAGCACGATGATGCGGCCCCGGATGCGCGGCGGTGCGAACTCCGAGACGAGGGTGGATGCGACGGGCAGCTCGGCTCCGAGCCCGAGTCCGACGACGAAGCGCAGGGCGATGAGCACTCCGACGGACCAGGCCAGAGCTGACGCACCCGTCGCGATCCCGAAGATCAGCAGGGTGATCGCAAAGACCTGCCTGCGCCCGAGCCGGTCGGCCAGCAGCCCGCCGAGGCTCGCGCCAATGGCCATGCCGATGAACCCGGCAGACGCGATCCAGCTCAGTTCGGTGCCGGTGAGGCTCCAGGTCACCGCGAGCTGGGCGAGGACGAACGAGATGAGCCCCACGTCCATGGCGTCGAGGGCCCAGCCCATACCCGAGCCGACCAGCAGCTTGCGATGCTCTCGGGTGAACGGCAGGGCGTCGAGCCTGCCCAGCCGGGTGCGGGGGCGATCGGGTTCGGTCATGTCAGTATTCTGCCGTGATCTCCCGGTCGCCACCCATCACGCTGCCGTGTCGGCCGCGAACTCCGCAGCAAGCAGGTGAAGCGTCTGCTCCCGCCCGAGCGCGCGGTTCAGCGGCTCGGCCGCGTAAGCCGAAGCCCCTGGTGACACCATGACCTCATCGACCCCGAAGCGCTTCGCCAGCTCGCGGACACGCTGAGCGGCAGCAACGGGCTCGTCGATGATCCAGCTGCCAAGCGACGACGCAATGAATTCGTCCTGCAGCCCGGTCATCGTCGTCGCTGCGGCTTCTTCGACCGTCGCCAGCCGCCCGAGTTTCTCGCTCGTGCGCAGGCGCGCCATGTGCTGAAGGTTCGGCAGGGCAAGAGCGCGGGCTTCGGATGCCGTCGGCGCGACGACCACGTTCGCCGTGACGAAGGTGCGGGGGGCGTCGAGCAGGTACGACGGCTGGAACTGACTCCGGTAGATCTCGAGTGCACGCTCGGCGCCCGCCCCGGCGAAGTGGTGTGCGAAGACATAAGGAAGGCCGAGGGACGCAGCGAGGGTGGCCGAGTAGTCGCTCGATCCCAGCAGCCAGACGTCAGGCGTGCTGGTCGCTGCGGGCGTCGCGCGCAACTGGTACTCGTCGCCGCTGGTGAGGCGCACGGTCGCGCCCTCGTCCCCGAGAAGCGTGATGATGTCGCTGACGTAGTTGGGGAACTGGTTGACGTCGCTCGTTGCGCCCGAGCGGTTGAGGACGGCGGTGACGACCGGGTCGCTTCCGGGAGCGCGGCCGAGACCGAGGTCGATCCGGCCCGGTGTCGCCGCCTCCAACAACGCGAATTGCTCGGCCACGACGAGAGGGGCATGGTTGGGCAGCATGACGCCGCCGGATCCGACACGGATCCGAGCGGTGTGGGCGGCGAGGATGCCGATGATGACAGCCGGGTTCGTCGAAGCCACCGACGGCATGTTGTGGTGTTCGGCCACCCAGTACCGTTCGTAGCCGGCATCGTCTGCGACGCGAGCCAGGCTGAGAGCAGCAGCGAGGGCGTCAGCCGAAGACTGGGCAGAGCGGACGGGGACGAGATCAAGAACAGAGAGTTTCACACACACAACCTTTCGAGAAGTCCAAGTTCGACGAGTCCCGGTGCATTCCCGATCGGCGACATTCAGGCGAGCAGTTGTTGCCAGCCGGTCCCTGCAGCGTGCTCGAACACAAGGTTCGTCTCGGTGTGTGCCACAGCAGGATGCCCGGTGAGGTATTGCACGACGAACTCTCGCAGGTCCGCCGTGCTGCGAGCGGCCACGTGCATGAGGTAATCGTCCCTGCCACCCATGTGGAACATCGAGAGCACACCAGGCCAGGTCGGCGCTTCACGGCGGAACTTCTGGATGTCTGCCCGGTTGTGCTGGGCCAGTTGAACGGCGATGAGCGCCTGGAGCGGTGCGCCGAGAACGGCGAGGTCGATGTCGGCGTGATAGCCCGTGATGTGGCCGGATTGGTGAAGCCGTCTCAGGCGGAGCGAAACGGTCGATTCGGCGAGACCGAGATCGGTAGCCAACTGCGATCCGGATGCCCGGGCGTTGGTCGAGAGTGCCCTCAGGAGCGCTCGGTCGGTATTGTCAAGTTGGGGCTTCTTCGTTTCCATGACCGCAATCCTTCGCTTCGACGCAACATCTTCGACCAATTGATGGTGTAGTCATAGTACCTGTTACATCTCTTGTAGTCGATCGAAGAATCTGTTGAAATTCGGTCATGCTCACTGACGATGCACACCTGGAGACCCGGGCGGTCCACGGCGGGATGTCGAACCTGGGCGGCGCACACGTCCCTCCGATCGATTTCTCGACCACCTTCCCCCTTCCCGACATCGACGGTGGAGGAGATTCCTACGAAAACCTCGCCACTGGGCATCCGCTCGAGGACGGTGCCTCTGCGGTGTACCAGCGGCTCTGGCAGCCGGGAGTGGCTCGGTTCGAGGAGTCGCTCGCCGATCTGGAATACGCTGACGCCGCCGTCGCCTTCAGCACAGGGATGGCCGCGCTTTCTGCTGTCCTGATCGCGGCCGTGCGGGCGGGCGCCGGGCACGTCGTTGCGTTGCGACCGCTGTACGGCGGAACGGATCACGTCCTGGAATCCGGGTTCCTCGGTACGTCGGTGACCTGGTGCGATGCGCACGAGGTGGCCGGCGCAATCAGCTCAGACACGGGTCTCGTCATTCTCGAGTCCCCGGCGAACCCCACACTGCAACTCGTCGACATCGCTGATGTCGTTCGACAGGCAGGCCGCGTGCCCGTTCTCGTCGACAACACCTTCGCCTCGCCCGTGCTCCAGCAGCCCCTGAGGCATGGTGCGACACTCGTTCTGCACAGCGCCACGAAGCTCATCGGCGGCCACGGGGACGTCATGGGCGGGGTGGTTGCCGGGCCGGAAGCGTGGATGATCAGGCTCCGCCAGGTGCGTGCCCTTACCGGTGGACTGCTGCACCCGTTCGCCGCGTACCTGTTGCACCGGGGCCTCCGCACCCTGCCCATTCGGGTACGTGCCCAGCAGCAATCAGCGGCGCTGGTCGCAGCGCGGCTGGAGTCTCATCCGGCCGTGCGGGCGGTGTTCTACCCTGGCCTTCCCGGCCACGATCCTGACGGCCTGATCGGACGGCAACTCGCCGGTCCCGGATCGATTCTCGCGCTCGACCTCGGCGATTTCGCCGCCGCTCGTGCGTTCACCGAAGCCTGTCGGCTCGTCACCCACGCCGTGTCTCTGGGTGGGGTGGACTCGCTCGTGCAGCATCCCGCGTCACTGACCCATCGCCCGGTCGCGGCCGAGGCACGACCGGATGCCGGGATCGTGCGCCTCTCGATCGGTCTCGAACACGTCGACGATCTGCTGTCAGACCTCACCCGGGCGCTCGGCACCCGGGTGGCCAGATCCGGCACGGCGATACTGGCGAACGGTCGAGGAGGCCAATAGGCTCAGCCGCATGGAGATCCTCATCACCGTCGCAGCGACATTGTCGGCCGCGATCCACGTGCTCATCTTCTACTGGGAGTCCATCGCCTGGACCCGACCGGCGGTCTGGAAGCGGTTCGGCCTGCCGAGCGCCGAAGACGCGGAGACCACCCGGGTACTGGCGTACAACCAGGGCTTCTACAACCTCTTTCTCGCCGTCGGGGCGCTCATCGGTGCCATCCTTTACGGCGTCGGGGCGAAGGATGCCGGTTTCGCTCTCGGACTCTTCTCGGTCGCGAGCATGCTCGCAGCCGCGCTGGTCCTCGTGACGAGCGGCCGGGGCCGGATCAGGGCCGCGACCCTGCAGGGGTTCTTCCCCCTCGTCGCAATCGTGCTCTATATCGCGAGTTGGATCGCCGACCACTGACGACAGGTCACGGATGCGTCTACGCCGGTTCGGCCACGATCGAGTAGACGTCGTAACCGGTGAGTTTCTCGCGGCCGCCGAGCCCGTCCAGTTCGAGGACGAGGCCGATACCGGCGACGAGGTAACCAGCGCGTTCGAGAAGACGGGCAGCAGCCTGAGCGCTGCCCCCGGTCGCGATGACATCGTCGACGATGAGCACGCGGGTACCTGGTGCGAGCTGCCCCGGCCGGATCTCCAACTCGGCGGTGCCGTACTCGAGGTCGTATTCCTCACTGATCACCGCGCCTGGAAGTTTGCCGGCCTTGCGCACCGCGGCGAGCGGGACGTGCGCGGCATAGGCGATGGCTGCTGCGAGGAGGAATCCCCTGGCTTCGACGCCTGCGACGGCGTCGAATTGGCCGGAGAACCGTGTCGCGATGTCATCGATGACCGCGCGGAAAGCATCCGCATCGGCGAATACCGGCGTCAGATCACGAAACACGATCCCGGACTTCGGAAAGTCCGGGATCGTGTCGCTCAGTTCGAGAACGAGCTCTGAGACGTTCAAGCGCTACTTCACTCCGAGCAGGTCGATGACGAAGATCAGGGTCTGGCCGGACAGCGGGTGGTTTCCACCAGCTGCACCGTACGCGAGCTGCGGCGGAACGGTGAGCTTGCGGCGTCCACCGACCTTCATGCCCGGGATGCCTTCCTGCCAGCCGGCGATGAGGTTGCGGAGCGGGAAGTTGATCGACTCGCCGCGGCTCCATGACGAGTCGAACTCGTCGCCGGAGTCGTACGAGACGCCGAGGTAGTGCACATTGACGGTCGAGGAGGCCGCGGCCTCCGCACCGTCGCCGACGATGAGGTCGACGACCTCGAGTTCGGTGGGGGCAGGGCCCTCTGGTGCGTCGATTTCGGGCTTGGTGTTCTGCGATTCGGTCATGTGACCATCCAACCCCCTCCCCGCCCACGCGTCAAAGCGGGACGCCACTAGGCTCGGGCCCGTGACCTTCGCTGCCTACTCCGCTCTTACCCGTCCTGTTTCGGCCGCCGAGGTCACGCAGTTCCGTCAGTGGGCGAAGACGTCGGGCTGGATCAAGACGACCAGGGCACCGGTATCGTCGATGCAGCTGGTCGTGCTGGTTGTCTTCGGTGTGATCGCCTTTTCGGTCTTCGGGAGTTCCTTCTCCACGATCGCGTCGCTGCTCGGCAACGGAGTGGGCGCCGGAGGCGTCTTCTCGTTCGTGGTTCCCATCGTCCTCGGGGCCTCGGCTGCCGTAGTCGCCGTTTCAGCCTGGCGGGGCTGGAGCGGCACAGCTGCGACGTGGGAGAAGCGGCTGCGGCTGCGCGAATTCGCTGCGGCTCGAAACGCGACGTACACCGGCCACATCGCCGCGCCCGCCTACGCGGGAATGATCTTCGACATCGGCACCTCCCGATCGTCAATCGACTCCGTCCGGGCAGACGGGAACCGGCCGCTCGAGATCGCCAACTACCGTTACACGGTGAAACGCGGCAAGAGCAGCACCGTCTACCGCTGGGGGTATATCGCGCTCCGACTCGATCGCCGACTGCCGCACATGGTTCTCGACGCGACAAGCAACAACCTGTTCGGCAGCAATCTCCCCCAGCGATTCGGCGCGGACTCCGCTCTCTCGCTCGAGGGAGACTTCGACAATTACTTCACGTTGTACGCGCCGCCGGAGTATGGGCGTGACGCCCTCTACGTCTTCACCCCTGACCTCATGGCGCTCCTCATCGACGAGTCGTCAGCATTCGACGTCGAGATCGTGGACGACTGGATGTTCGTCTACTCGACGAAGCCGTTCGACCTGGTGCAGCCGGCCGTCTGGCAGCGACTCGACCGGATCGTCGAGACGGTCGGGGCGAAGACGCTGAGCCAGACCGACCGCTACGCCGACGATCGCGTCGGTGACCCCCGCCTGAACGTCGTCGCGCCGCAGGGCAGACGGATGAAGAGCAGCCTCGGTCCCGTCGCTGTTCTCGTGATCGTTGTCGCCATCGGCTGGTTCGGGCTCAACATCTGGCAGGCCGTCAGCTGAAGCTCCCGATCGGAAATTGCTTGCGTTCGAGGTGATCGCGGTGCATGCTGGACGCAGTACAACTCATCGCCCCGTCGACCTGCAGGCACTGCCGCGGCACAGGGCGATGAGTCTGTTCAGGGCCCGTGCCATCGTCGGATCCGATGCGATCAGGCGAACCGGTCCCCGGCGTACGCGGCAACAGCTCGTCGCAGCTCGGAGAGAACATCCTCGCTCGGTTCGTCGAGCGCCATCCGGCTGTACCCTGCGTTCACTCCCTGCAGTGTGAGCCCCGCCTTCATCCGCGCCGGGTCGCCGATCACGGTGTCGACGACATCGTTCACGGCTGTCTGCGCCTCGGATATCCGTGACGCGTCTCCACCGTCGAGGGCAACGATGAGATCGAGGAACGGTCGAGGGAACACTGACGATATCCCCGAAACGACGCCCTGCGCTCCATGCTCGGCAGCGAGAGCGAGGTCACGGTCAGCACCGGTGAAGAGTTCGAAGTCCGCCGGCACGGCTGCTCGGTAGGCGCTGACGGACTCGAGGCTCTCGCCGCTCAGTTTCGCTCCAACGATGGTAGGCAGGTCGGCGATGCGTGCGAGAAGTTCGGGAGACACCCGGATGCCGGTCCGCGCCTCGAAGAGGTACGCGAACACGCGGAGCCCTGAGCTCGCCTCAGCCACCGACTCGTAGAAGCGGAAGACGGCTTCGTCGCTGGCCGGGAGGTAATACGGGGTGAGCACGGCGATATCGGTCGCACCCAGTTCGATGGCGTCCGCAATGAGTTGACGGACTTCGAACAGGCTCGGTGCGCCGACGTGAACGACCACGGTGAGACCGTCGAGCACGTCAAGGCTCAGGGCAGCGAGCTGTCGGCGTTCCTCCCGAGACAGGGCGGCGAACTCACCGGTGGTCCCGAGCACGAATGCGCCGGAGACCCCGGATGCTGCGACGAACTCGAGGATCTCGCGGGATCCGGCGAGGTCGACCTCCCCCTCGTGCGTGAAGGCGACGGGGACGGCGGTGAGGATGTCTCGGCGAATGGTTTCGCTCATGGGTGTGGTCCTTTCGAAGATCACGGGAGGGAGTCGATTTTTTCGGGCAGTGTTGCCTGTGTCTTACGTCGTTGCCGAAGGCGACCGACGATCGGCGCGATGATGGCCAGGAGCGCCAGGCCGATGAGCACGGCGGAGATCGGGTGGTTCACCAGGCCGATGGGGCCTTCGATGAGCAACGCCCTGCGCAGGTTCGATTCGGCCAGCGGTCCGAGCAGCAGACCGAGCACGAGCGGTCCCGCCGGGAATCCGGTCCGTTTCATGATGAGGCCGACGATTCCAGCCACCAGCATCACCACCACAGTGAAGATGTTGTTGGTCGTGGCGTACGTACCGACGATGCAGAACATGAGAATGGTCGCCCACAGGTAATGCACGGGCACATCGAGCAGCTTCACCATCCCGCGCATCCTGACGAGGCTGATGGCGAGTGACAGAAGGGTGGCGATCACCATGATGGCCGTGATGCTCACGACGAGGTCTGGACGGTTGGTGAACAGGGACGGCCCCGGCTGGATCCCCCAGATGATCATCGAACCGATCATGACCGCCATGACCGAGTCTCCCGGAATTCCCAGTGCCATCGTGGTGGTCAGTGACCCACCGAGTGTCGCGCTCGATGCGGTGTCGGATGCCGTGACGCCTTCGATGGATCCCTTACCGAATTCCTCGGGATGCTTCGATGCGCGTTTAGCACGATCCCACCCGATGAGGCCGGCGATATCGCCACCGGCGGCCGGGATGACACCCACGATGAGACCAACCGTGCCTCCGACAGCGAGCGGACGCCCCATCTGACGATATTCGGACTTGGTCGGCCACCATCGCCCCAGTGACGAGATCGGCCGCAGTTTGGCGGCGTGGTGAGTCAGAAGCTGGTCGAACAGTTCGGCGATGCCGAAGACACCGATGATCACAGCGATGAAGTCGACGCCACCTGACAGCTCGTTGATACCGAAGGTGAACCGCTGGTCACCGGTGATCGGGTCTCGCCCGATGGTGGCGAGTGCGAGTCCGAGAACTCCTGACAACACCCCTTTGATGATCGACCTCGACGAGATACTGATCATGATCGTGAGGCCGAAGAGCACCAGGGCGAACATCTCGGAGGGCCCGAATTCGAGGGCGAGCCGCGCGATCGGAATGGCGGCCGCCGCGAAGAGGATCATGCTCGCGAGGATGCCGATCGCGGAACCGAGGGCCGAGATCACCAGGGCCAGTCCCGCTCGACCCTGCTTCGCCATCGGGTACCCGTCAAGCGTTGTCGCTATCGATGCGGGCGTGCCCGGTGTGTTGACGAGGATGGCCGGCACCCGGTCGCCGAAATTGGCCGCGACGTAGATGGTGAGCAGGACAGCGAGGCCCTGGACAGGTTCGAGCGTGAGTGTGAACCCGCTGGCGAGTGCAACGGCCATGGTCGCTGTGATGCCGGGAAACGCGCCGACGAGCATTCCGAGCACGAGGCCAAGACCGAGGCAGACGAAGACGGTGGGGTCGATGAGCGCTTCGAGGCCGGAAAGGAGGGGATTCATAGTGGCACCTTGAGCAATGAGTGGAACAGCAGGTACGTCAGCGCGGTGGTGATCACCGGGAACAGCACCAGGGTCTTCCAGCCGCGACCTCCGAAGATCAGCAGCAGCGCCGCCAGGAAGAGCGGCGTGGCGACGAGGTACCCGGTGAGTTGCCAGAGCGCGACGAAGAGAACGGCGCTGATCAATGAGGCACCGAGTCGCATCCAGCCCTGCCGGTTGCTGGTCTCCAGGTCGGAACGATCGAATGGCGGGCGGACGATGGCAATCAACAGGAGTGCGATGGACAGCGCTCCGCCGAGAATCGAGAGGACCGTTGGCCAGAACCGGGGGTCTACTCCCCCGGTCTCCGTCCGAAGTTCGATTGCCTGCGCGAGTGCGAATCCTGCCACACTCGCACCGAGCGTCACGGACGCCGTGATGACCTCGAGCCTGCGCGAGGACGGCGCGGCACGTTCAGGCTCGACGTCGGCTGCGGAAGGCGCCCCGGCCACCCCGGCCGCCGGAACGACGGTCGGGGTGGCCTTAGCGCGACGGCGTGCGTGCATCGGTGTCATCGCCTACTTGAGGAGGGTGCTGAAACGATCGGATTCCGAGTTCACGAACTCGGTGAACTCGTCCGGCGTCTTGTACACGGTCAGGGCACCGCTCGGGGTGATGGTGTCGGCGAAGCTGTCAGACTGGGCGCCCTCTTCGATGGCATCCGTCAGCACCTTCTTCACGTCGTCTGGCAGCCCAGCGGGAGCGTAGACGCCGCCCCACCCGCCGAAGAGCACGTCGTAGCCCTCACTCTCAGCCGTCGGGACGTCCTCGAGCATCGGGTGCTCTTCGTCGTTGAACAGGGCGAGGACACGGAGCGTTCCGTCTGCGTGTGCCTGAGCGGTCTCGCCGGCTCCAGCGACAACCGCGTCGACCTGCGAGCCGAGAGCAGCGGCGACGGCCGGGGCTCCGCCGTCGAACGGCACGGGCGTGAGGTCGGCGTCGGCGTCGTCTGCGAGGGCGAGCGTGGCTGCTTCCCAGACCGAGCCTGCGCCCGAGTTGGCGACGGTGATGGCCTCGTCCTTCGAGGCATCGATCAGGTCGTCGAGCGTCTCATACGGGCTGTCGGCCGGCACGGCGATCACGCCGGGACTGAACATGATCTGGCCGAGGAAATCGTAGTCGTCCGGCTGTACGTCGAAGCCCAGGTGTTCGAGCATCGAGATCTCGACCGGCACGAACCCGATGGTGTACCCGTCCGCGTTTGCGCCTGCAACGTATTGCATGGCAGTCGAGCCGGATGCCCCCGGCCGGTTCTCGACGACGATGCTGACGCCGAGGGATTCTTCGAGTTCGGCGGCGAGCGCTCGGGACGACAGGTCGGAGCCGCCACCGGCCGCAGCCTGGACGATGAAGTTGATGTCTTTCTCGGGGAAGCTCGTCTCACTGGCGTTCTCGCCGGAATCGGTCGGAGCGGCGGGAGAGGAACAAGCCGACAGGCCTGCGACGGCGATGCCGGCGCTCACTGCAATGGCCAACGTGCGTCGAACGACGGTGTTTCGGACTAGTTGGGAGGACACGGTTTACCTTTCATTGGGACGGCAGCGAAATGCTGCCAGGTGCTAGCCGGCAGCGGGATTCTGCTGGCGAGTGACGGCGAGGCGATAGGACGAAACCATTCGCTCGCAGGAACGGTGGATGTGGGCGCTGACTTCTTCGACAGAGCGACCGATGTGCCCGGAGGACATGAGGTCGAGAAGTTCGGCGTGGTCCTCAGCGGATGCCTCGAGATCGGTGTCGACCTGGACCGTGAACTCGAGGAGGGCGGTGAGAATGGGTTCGGACTGCTGCCAGACCGCTTCGAGCCTGCGGTGCCTGGCCAGTGCAAACGTGTAGGAGTGGAAAGCAGTATCCGCGCGGGCGAAGGCATCATGGTCTTCGGAGCGCGCGGCGACCCGCATCCGCTCGACGAAGACCCGGCCCTGATCCCACTGCTCAGGCGTCGCTCGCTCGATCGCCAGCCGTACGGCGAGAGTTTCGACCGCCTCGCGCAGCGCATACTGATCCCGGATGTCGTCAGGGCTGAGCTCCAGCGTGAAGATCTTGCGGCGCCGCGACTCGACCAGCCCTTCGGCCTGGAGCCGCTGAAGAGCGTCGCGGACCGGTCCCCTGCTGACGTTGAACTGTTCAGCAAGGGTGTCTTCGGCGAGGTGGATGCCCGGGGCGAATTCACCCCGCACGATTCGATCGCGCAACTGCTTCGCGACGAGCGTGCCGAGAGCCTCGGCCCGTACAGGTGCAATGTCTGAAACCACGTTGTCTCACTCCGTTAACTGTTAACAGTTCACAGTGAAATCGATTACACCGCGATTGTCAAGGACGGATCCGATGTTCGAGACCGAACAGTTATCAGCGAGCCGTCGCGTCAGAGCGTGCCGGGGAGGCGCCGGGCCACAAATCACGGTGGCTCGCAGGCGGGAAGTGCGGCTGCTGGCGCCTGTCGGCCTACAGGCCGAGAACCTGTCGCCGCGCCGACGTCACGGCCGCGAGCAGGTCGTTCTCCGTCGCTCGGTGGACGAGCTCATTCCTGCCGGTGATCATGCGCTGCCTCGTCAAAGCCAGGCGCGTGGCATCCCGAGTGAACGCCTTCATCGCGCCTGCACGATTTCCTGGGAGCGTGCGTGCCCAGGCCCGCGCACGCCGACGGCCGGGCCACGAGGCCAGCATCTGCACCTCGGCAGGCGTGAACCAGCCTGCCGCGGCGTATTCGCTCAGGCGCGCCTCGGTCAGCCGGACCTCATGCCGCCGCACGAGCACGGTGATCACGATGAGTGCGAGAAAGATCGGGACCTGAACGATCAGGAAGTAGGTCGCGAACGACTCGAGGGTGCTGGCGAAGAAAGAGGCGCCGTTCCACAACGCGTGGAGGACGATCGCACCGAGAAGCCCGACGATGGCGTAGCCGACGGCGCCGACGCCGACGTGACGCCTGGCGGCAAGGCCGAGGGCGAGACCGGTCAGAGCGGTGAAGGTCACGTGGGCGAACGGTGACACGATCGCGCGCATGAAGAAGGTCGCTCCCAGGTCTCCGAGCCCACCCTCGGCCAGTGCCAGGGCGAAGTATTGGATGTTCTCGGTGAACGCGAACCCGGCCGCGATCACCGCCGCGTAGACGAGACCGTCGACCGGTCCGTCGAAGTGCTTGCGTGCCACCAGGTAGAGCAGAACGACACCAGCAGCCTTGGCCGTCTCTTCGACGATCGGTGCCTGGACGACGGCCTGGAGGAAGACCCCTGACCCTTCCCCTGTTGCGACCAGCGCGGCGACCTGGACCCCGAGGTCGACGAGCAGGGCGATGGCGACAGATGCCGCTGCACCCCAAAGGAAGGCGAACAGCAAGGCGAGTCGGGGCTCCGGCTCCCACCGGTCGATCCAGGCGATCGCGGCGAGCACGACGACGAGCGGGACAAGGGCCGCCAGGAAACCGACGGTGACAGCGCCGGGTCCGATGAACACCACCAGGTAGCCGAAGACGGCGAGCAGCACGAAGCCCAGGATGCCGACTCCGATCGCCCCGAGGATGGCCGGAGCCGACGTGCGGCGGACCGGCTCCGACCAGACCGGCTGTGCGGGCTGCGGAGCGTGGACCGGCTGCGGGTAGACGTGCGGCTGCGGGCTCCGGGGATCGACCGGTTGGGAGGGGTATCCGTGCGGCGAAGACGACATCCGATCAGAGTACTGGCTGGCCGTCATTCGCGCGGTCTGCTTGCAAACGAGAGGTCGGCTAGCCTAGGAGGGTGAGATTCGCACACCTTCTCGACGAGGAGAACCCCGGCTCCCCTGTCCGCCTGGCGATCGTGGACGGGAGCGGAGCACTTTTTCTCGATGAGATCCTCGATGACGCCCCCGAGACACTCCAGCAGCTGATCGAGCGAGGCGACGACGAACTCGCCCGCATCAGGACCATGGCTCATGCTGCCGTCTCATCCGGTGTCGGCCTCACCCCGCTCACGGACCTGCGGCACGCATCCGCTGTTCTTCGTCCGCCGCAGATCATCGCCATCGGTCTCAACTATTCCGCCCACTCGGCGGAATTGAACCTCAAGGCCGATTCGGCACCGACGGTGTTCTCCCTCTGGCCGAACTCGCTTGCCGGGCACGACGGGACGACGAGCTGGCCGCGGTCGCTCAGCGAATCGATCGACTACGAGGCTGAGCTGGGCGTGATCATCGGCAGGCCAGCGAAGAACGTCTCGGTGGAGGATGCTCTCGACTACGTCTTCGGATACACGGTCGTCAACGACATCACCGCCCGCGACATCCAGTACTCCGAAGCGCAGTGGTCACGCTGCAAGTCCTTCGACGGCTTCACCCCGACCGGTCCCGTTGTCGTGACGCGGGATGAAGTGTCTGATCCGCAGAACCTGCACATCACCACCGTGCTCGACGGTCATCTCATGCAGGACTCGTCGACAGCGATGATGATCCGGTCGGTGCCGACCCTGATTTCGTACCTCTCACGCTCGGCAACGCTGCAGCCCGGTACTCTCATCTCGACCGGGAGCCCGGGCGGGGCCGGGTACTCCCGCGACCCTCAGGTGTTCTTGCGCGACCGGTCGACAGTGACGGTGAGCGTCGAAGGACTCGGCGAACTCACCACCCACTGCCGGATGACCTGACCTGACCGGTCACGGCTGGCCACTGCCCTCAACGCTGGTATGGACCTCGCCGTCCTGGCTCTCCTCGACGGTTCCGTCGAGAATCGGGATGGCTGTCGTGATCGACTCCAGCCCGGACAGCCGGGCCGGTGACAGCTGACGGGTGACCTCGTCCCGTGTCATCAGCTCGGACTCGACGACGAGGTCGGCGATGTTCCTCCGGGTGAGCAACGCCGTCTTTGCCAGCGCCGCTGCGGCCGAGTAGCCGATGAACGGGGTCAGCGCAGTGATGACGCCGACGGACGAGCCGACCATGGTTTCGAGGCGTTCTTCGTTCGCGGTGATCCCGTCGATGCAGTTGATGCGGAGCGTGTGGCAGGCCTGAGCCATCCAGGTGATGCTCTGCAACAGCGAGTGGGCGATCACCGGCTCGAAGGCGTTCAGCTGCAGCTGCCCGGCCTCCGCCGCCATGGTGACGGTCATGTCCGCCCCGACGACGGAGAACGCCACCTGGTTCACGACCTCGGGGATGACGGGATTCACCTTTCCGGGCATGATGCTCGAGCCGGCCTGCACCGGGGGCAGGTTGATCTCACCGAAACCGGCCTGCGGTCCGCTGGAGAGCAGGCGCAGATCGTTGCAGATCTTCGACAGCTTGATCGCCGACCGCTTGAGCGTTCCGCTGAACGACATGAACCCGCCGGCATCGCTCGTCGACTCGATCAGATCGGGCGCGGTCTCGCAGGTCAGTCCGGTGATCCGGTTGAGGTGGGCGACCACGGCCGCCGCGTAGCGCGGGTCCGCCGTGATGCCGGTGCCGATCGCGGTGGCACCGAGGTTGATCTCGGCGAGCAGCCACCGGGTTTCGGTGAGGCGCGCATGGTCTTCTCCGAGGGTGGTTGCGAAGCCGTGGAATTCCTGGCCGAGCGTCATCGGTACGGCATCCTGCAGCTGGGTCCTGCCCACCTTGAGCACGTGCCTGAATTCGGCCGACTTGCGCGAGAACGAATCCTGCAGGAGCGCCAGTTCATCGAGAAGCGTCTGCAAGGAGAACGACAGTGCGATCTTGATCGCCGTCGGGTAGACGTCGTTCGTCGACTGGCTGCGGTTCGTGTGATCGATCGGCGAGATGTAGGCGTAGTCACCTTTCGGGCGACCGGCGAGCTCGAGAGCGATGTTGGTGATCACCTCGTTCGCGTTCATGTTGGTCGACGTTCCCGCCCCGCCCTGGATCACGCCGACGACGAACTCCTCGTGGAACTCGCCGTCGATGATCTTCTGGCAGGCCTGGTCGATGTACGCGCCCTTCTCGCCACTGAGCACGCCGAGATCGACGTTGGTTCTGGCTGCGGCCTGCTTCACGCCGGCGAGTGCGACGATGAGGGCCGGGTAGACCGAGATGGGCCGCTTCGAAATCGGGAAGTTCTCCAGCGCACGCGCGGTATGGATGCCCCAATACGCGTCTGCCGGGATTTCCAGGGAACCGAGCGAGTCGGTCTCCGTTCGGGTTCTTCCCTCTGACGTCACGTGTGACCCCTGTTCCTGTGGTTCTACCTCGAGTCCGCGGTTGGCGGGCGTGATGAGTCTCACTCTGGCTCCATTGCCTTGTCGTTGCTTGTGGCGGGACTCCACCGACTTTACTCCGTCCGCGGTGGTCAGGGAGTGGCCAGACTGGCAGACGACTCGGGTGGGCGAGCCAGTATGGCGGACATGCGGGTTACCGGCTGGGAGTAGCCTCCAGCCAGGCGCTGGCACGCCCGGCTGCTCGTCACCGTCCTTCCCGGCCATCAGCCGCCCCGCGCCCGCGGCGTCGCCGGCCACCGGTTCACGCTCCGCCGAAAACTGTGGGCAGCAGCAGACGTGCCCGTCGTTGACCCGGTGGAGACCTGGGACCTCGCGTCACTGCTGAGCCGAGACGACCTCCGAGCCACCGTCGAATCGTCACCGGGCGTGCGCGGACGTCGAAACCTCGAATGGGCGGCAAGCCGCGTCTGCACCGGCGTCGGTTCGAGACCGGAGACCCACCTGCGGCTCCTCCTGATCGAGCAGGTGATGCCAGACCCGGTCGTCAACCGGACGATCGATTCAGCATCCGGTACCTGGCTCGGAACCCCGGACCTCGCCTACCCGGAGCGCATGGTGCTCCTCGAATAGGGAAAACACCACCGCACGGACCCGCGCAGGTTCCGAAGCGATATCGCCCGTCGGGAGCGGTTCGAAGAGCACGGCTGGCGAGTGGTGCGCGTCACCAGCGACGACCTGTCCGTGGATCGCCGTCCGTTCATCACCGAGCGCGCAGGATTCTCGTCCTCCGCTCACCGAGAGCGGAGCAGCAGTTGAAAAAACTCAAGCCTTATGCGCCACTACTGCGGACTCGACGGTGGGTGACGGTTCAGCGCTTGCGGGAGAACGCCTCCACCCGCTGTTCGGGGCTCAGCGCCTCCATCTCGGCGATGAACTCAGCGGTGAAGTTGTCTGCCGTCTGGAAGTCCCCGATCGGCACCACCGCGTGGGTGATGCTGTCGTCGTACACATGCACGAGGTTGTACGACTGCCCGCCGTTCATGCCGTTGGTGGCACGGGACGGGTTCGACAGGTTCATCGTGTAACAGGTCGCTGCAGCGACAGACACCGGGATGCCGGCGAACGCCGCGTGCATCGCATAGTGGAGGTGGCCGGCGAGAATGGCCCGAACGTCCGTTCCGGCCAGCACAGACGCCAGCCGCGACTGGTCACGGAGCTCGAGCAGATCGAACAGGGGCTGAGGTGCAGGCGCAGGGGGGTGGTGGAGGCCCACAATGGTTCCGAACTCCGCCGGGGTCGCCAGCTCGGTGGCGAGCCACTCCAGCTGGGCATCGTCGAGCTCACCGTGGTGGAACCCAGGCACGCTCGAATCGAGTCCGATGAACCGCAGGCCTCCGAGATCCCAGACCTGATCGATGGGGCCATCGGATGCGTCCTGCCGCAGCAGTTCGCGACGCATCGGCCCGCGTTCGTCATGGTTGCCCATGAGCCAGATGAGCTCGGCACCCAGTCGCTCAGCGACCGGCTCGACGCGCTCGCGGAGCCGCGCGTATGCATCCGTTTCGCCGAGGTCGGTGAGGTCGCCGGTGAAGACCAGAGCAGACGGGCGGATGCCGGTCGCCTCGACCTGCATGAGGGCCCGTTCCAGGTTCGACTCCGTCGTGACGCCGCCGTGGAGGAGAGCGCCGCCGGCGAGAAAATGGGTGTCGCTGAGGTGAACGATCACCTGTCGTGCCGGAGGATACTGACCAAGCTGAACAGACATGCGCCCAGCCTAGCCAGCACCACCGATGCCGCATCAGCCGAGCAGTGCCTCGATCGGGCCACGCGCGAAGTAGATGAGGAAGCCGACGGCGACCACCCAGAGCAGCGGGCTGATACCGCGCGCCTTGCCGCTCAGCGAGCGGAGAACGACCCAGGCGATGAACCCCGCACCGATGCCGTTCGCGATCGAATAGGTGAGCGGCATGACCGTCACCGTGAGGAACACGGGCAGCGCGATCGAGAATTCGGACCACTCGATGTCGCGGATCTGCGACATCATCAGCGTGCCCACGATGACGAGGGCGGCAGAGGCGACCTCGCTCGGGACGATGCTCGTCAGCGGGGTGAGGAACATGGCCAGCACGAACAGCACGCCGGTGATGAGGTTGGCGAAACCGGTACGGGCTCCCTCGCCGATACCGGCGCCCGACTCGATGAAGACGGTGTTCGACGACGCGGAGGCTGCTCCCCCGGCGACGGCGCCGACGCCCTCGACGATGAGAGCTGACTTCAGGCGGGGGAAGTTGCCCTTCTCGTCGGCGACACCGGCCTCTTTGCTCAGCCCGGTCATGGTTCCCATGGCGTCGAAGAAGTTCGTGAAGACGAGGGTGAAGACGAGCATGAGTGCGGCGAGCACACCGATCCGCTCGAAGCTGCCGAAGTTGAACTGGCCGATGAGGCTGAGGTCGGGCACGCTGAAGATCTGGCTGGGCAGCGCGGGAACCGAGAGGCTCCAGCCGCCCGGGTTCTCGCCGCCGTTCGACGCTCCGACCGGGAAGAGTGCTTCGGCGATGAGCGCGATGACCGTGCCAACGAGGATGCCGATGAGCAGCGCGCCCTTGACCTTGCGGGCGACGAGGACGCCGGTGAGAAGGAGGGTGAGGACGAAGACGATCGTCGGCAGTGTGGCCACCGAGCCGTCGGTTCCGAGCCCGACAGGAGGGGACGACTGCCCGGTGGAGGTGACCAGCCCGGCGTTGACGAAACCGATGAAAGCGATGAACAGGCCGATGCCGACCGTGATCGCGATCTTGAGCTGGATCGGGACGGCTTCGAAGATGAGACGGCGCAGCCCGGTGGCTGCGAGCAGCACGATGAGGAGGCCGTTGATGACGACGAGTCCCATCGCCTCCTGCCAGGTCACCTGGCCGACGACGCTGAACGCGAGGAACGAGTTGATGCCGAGTCCGGCTGCGAACGCGAACGGCAGGCGGGCGATGACGCCGAAGAGGATCGTCATCACTCCGGCGGTCAGGGCGGTGACGGCCGAGAGCTGAGCGAAGCCCAGGGTGTTGCCGTCGATGTCTGTGCCGCCAGACAGGATGATCGGGTTGAGGATGACGATGTACGCCATCGCCACGAAGGTCACGACACCGCCGCGCACCTCACCGCTGAACGTGGATCCCCGTTTGGTGATCTCGAAGTAGCCGTCGATCCTGTTTTTGACTGTCGGCGCAGATGTGGATGCCACTCGGGGACCTTCCGAAGAGAATGTGCGGGATTCGACGCCAACGGATACCCACGCGGCGCGCAGCTTCCAGCATATTGCCAGCCGGATGCCGGTCGGCGCGCCGCCGCGAATGTCGGTACGGTATCGGAGGACTCCCGTCTGATCCCCCGTCACGAAAGAGGCTCACATGGCCCTGCCCTGGACACTGCACGGCGACGGAAAAACCGTCGGCGCCCTCGAGGTCGTCGGACCCGCCGAACGGCTGACCTGGCCGAGGATGATCGGGCTCGGTGCGCAGCACGTCGTCGCGATGTTCGGTGCGACCTTCCTGGTGCCCATCCTCACCGGCTTCCCCCCGTCGACGACGCTGCTCTTCTCCGGCATCGGGACGATCCTGTTTCTCCTCATCACCCGGAATCGTCTGCCCAGCTACCTCGGTTCGTCGTTCGCCTTCATCGCACCGATCACCGTCGCGACGACCGCGCAGGGCATGGGAAGCGCTCTCTTCGGCATCGTCGTCGTCGGCATCCTGCTCGCGCTCGTCGGTCTGCTCGTGCAGTTGACCGGCATCGGCTGGATCAACGCGCTCATGCCGCCGGTCGTGGCCGGCGCGATCGTTGCCCTGATCGGGTTCAACCTCGGCCCTGCTGCCTGGGACAACTTCCAGAAGGCGCCTCTCACCGCGACCATCACCCTCTCAGCCGTCGTGCTGTCATCCGTTCTGTTCCGTGGCATCCTCGGTCGGATGTCGATCCTGCTCGGCGTGATCGTCGGCTACGTCGCCGCCGTCCTGCTCGGCGAAGTGAACTTCGACGCGTTCCACGAGGCCGCGTGGGTGGGCCTGCCCGAGTTCAACAGCCCGGCGAACCCCTTCACCAATCCCGCCCTGTGGGCCGTCCTGCCCGCATTCCTGCCTGTGGTGCTCGTTCTTGTCGCCGAGAACGTCGGACATATCCGCGGTGTCGCCCAGATGACCGACGACCAGTCGATCAATAAACTCACCGGTCGCGGCCTCTTCGCCGACGGACTTGCCACCGTTGTCGCGGGCTTCGGCGGCGGGTCGGCGACCACCACGTACGGCGAGAACATCGGCGTGATGGCTGCCACCCGCATCTATTCGACCGCCGCGTACTGGATCGCCGGGATCTTCGCGATTCTTCTCGGCCTCTCACCCAAGATCGGCGCGCTGATCAATACGATTCCGCCCGGAGTCCTCGGCGGGATCACCACGGCACTGTACGGGCTCATCGGAATCATCGGCGTGAAGATCTGGCTTGACAACAAGGTCGACTTCTCCAGGCCGAAGAACCAGTTCACGGCGGCAACCGCGCTGATCATCGGCATCGCCAATTACACCTGGCAGTTCGGCGACGTCATCTTCAACGGCATCGCCCTCGGCACGGTCGCGGCCATCGTGATCTACCACGTGATGAACGTGCTCGGCCGACTCCGAGGTACCGACTGACCTCCAGGGCTCGACACGAAACGGCGCTGACCCGAGGGGTCTGCGCCGTTTCGTCATCACAGGGGTGTCCTGGCGGTCAGCCGCCGCCGTGAAGGGCCGGAACGATGAGGTAGATGCCGTAGAGCACGGCGATGGCGCAGAGCGAGAAGCAGCTGTACGCGCCCGCGAGAGCGACGTTCTTCTGCCCAGCGCTGAGCGGATTCTTCCGCGCGGCCTTCGCCGCCTTCTTCTCCGCTGACCTGATCTCGGCTGGGGTGAGCACCGTGATGGCATCCGTGAATGTGGCCGGGCTCACGACCGGGACCCTCCCGGCCCGAACGAGCAGTCTGACCCCAAATGAATAGAAGCCGACGACGACGACGGTGCCGACGAGGGCAGACACCAGCACGATGACGAAAGCCATCCAGTCGATCACTTGGCCACCTTCTTGGACTCGGGTTCGGGAGCGATGACGACCGCCTCACCGGATGCCGCCACCTCGCTGACGACGTTGTGGTGACCGACGGCGTCACGCCGCGACCAGAGGAAGATGAACAGGATCGTGCCGATTCCGACGGCGGCGTCGATGAGAACGCCCCAGGTGCCGAGGTGGGCGACGAGTGCGGCGAGTGCTCCGACGATCCCGGCGGCAGGAAGGGTCAGCAGCCAACCGATGCCGATACGGCCTGCGGTCTTCCAGCGCACCGTCGATCCGCGTCGCCCCAGGCCTGAGCCGATGACCGAACCGGAGGCGACCTGGGTGGTCGAGAGCGCGAAACCGAGGTGGCTCGAGGCGAGGATGGTGGCCGCAGTGCTCGTCTCCGCTGCGAACCCCTGTGCGGGCTTCACGTCGGTGAGTCCCGTGCCGAGGGTCTTGATGATGCGCCAGCCGCCGACGTAGGTGCCGAGCGCGATCGCGAGGGCGCAGACCACGACGACCCAGAACTGGACTCCGTCACCCGGGGCCTGAAGGTTCACCGAGATGAGGGCGAGAGTGATGACACCCATCGTCTTCTGCGCGTCGTTCGTGCCGTGCGCGAGGGCGACGAGGGAGGAGGAGAAGATCTGCCCGTACCGGAACCCGGAGCGGCCATCCGGCTTGTTGTCGTAGCGCCGGGTGGCACTGTACGCGAGTTTCGTGGCGATGAACGCGATCAGACCGGCGGTGAGGGGAGCAAGGACGGCGGGGAGGATGACCTTCGACATCAGGACGCCGAAGTCGATCGCGTTCAGTCCGGCTCCGACCAGGGCTGCGCCGATCAGTCCGCCGAAGAGAGCGTGGGACGAGCTGGACGGCAGGCCGAGCAGCCAGGTCAGCATGTTCCAGACGATTGCGCCGATGAGGCCGGCGAAGATCAGTTCGGGAGTGATGAGGACCCCGTCGTCCCCTTCGCGGATGATGCCGCCTGAGATCGTCTTGGCTACCTCCGTCGACAGGAAAGCGCCGACGAGATTGAGAATCGCCGCAACACCGACGGCGACTTTGGGCTTCATGGCACCGGTCGCGATGGGTGTTGCCATCGCGTTCGCGGTGTCGTGGAATCCGTTGGTGAAGTCGAAGAAGAGGGCTAGTGCAATGACGAGCACGATAACGAGGGTGATATCCAACGGCATAATTCTCTGAGTCGGGACTCCCCCGCGCACACGGATCGCCCGAGAAATTCACCGGGAGTTCAGAGAAGCAGGGTTGCCAGTTGAGGAGGCCACACTGATACTTACACCCCTCGCCTGATGCGTCAACTCGGGCCGGGCCCCGCGGCCGATCCGCTCAGCGTCCGCCGCCTCCTCCGCCCCCGCCGCCTCCGCCCGAGAACCCGCCGCCGCCCGAACCGCCTGAGCTCGACGCTGTCGCACTCGCCGACCAGGGCGTCGACGATCCGGACGAGGTCGTGAAGGTGCTCATCGACGACGCGAACGCGTAGGAGGAGAAACCGGTCGGACTGGAATACCAGTCCGGGCTCGTCCCCGTCTGTTCGTAGTAGCGCCCGAGTTCTTCCGCCCACTCCTTGTCGATGCCCCAGAGCACGGCGAACGGCAACAGTTTCTCGTAGAACGACACCATTTGCAGGGTGTCTCCCGGGTTCACCTCATCGTCGACGCTCACGCGTTCGGCTCCGGTCGGACTCTGCAGCATGGCGATCCGGTCCTTCTCGGCGAGCGCGAGGTAGTTCCGCAGGCCGAGCAGGTAGTCCCGCATCTCGGCTCCGCTTTCGGTGAGCGCATTACGCGGCCACACGGCGATGCCCGTTCCGATGAGCGCCACGACGGAAGCGGCAAAGCCGAGTCCGACCCAGGCGTTCATGCCGTAGGTAGCCAGAGCGGCGATGAACAGGGCGAGAACGACGACGAAGACCGTCGCTGCGAGAGCGAGATACCAGCCGGCTCCGCTGACCGACCGCTTCACCCGGTACCCCGCGCTGATGGAGGCCCCTGGCGCCCCGGCTGCTCTCGCCTGAACGGCCTTGGCGAGCACGGTGTCTGTCGCGCTGAGGTCTTTGATCGATCCCGGCCGCAGTCCCGGCAGGAACAGATCGATGAGCACCGAGCGGTCGGCAGCGGATGCCCCCGCGTCGGTGAGGAACTGCAGCCTGTACTCACGTTTCGACGAGAACATCCCGCTCGATTCACCGTCGTCGAGGATCCGGAGGTTCCGTCGGACAGCGAGACTGACCAGAAGCGCAGGCATCGCATGCGCGGTCTTTCCGATGAGGTCGGCCGCCACGAAGATGTCGAGACCCTTCGGCACGGTGTACTGCGGCACGATTACACCGCGGCCCTCCGCGTCACGGGTGGACCTGCTCCTCGAGACGAATGCGGCGATCAGCGCGAGCACGCCGACCCCGGCGATACCGGCAGGCACGACGGTGAAGATCGGCCAGGTGGCCGGGATCTCGGGCGTCTCGAATGTGCCGGACTCGAAAGCGATTGCGAGGCTGATGTTCTCCCGCGGCTCCAGAGCGAGCGCGGGTGAACTGAATTCAGTGAAGCCCCCCGACTCCGATTCGTCGAGTTCACAGCTGTCGGTGGACCCCTGCGCACCGGTGTAACACTCGGCTGCGCCGGTGAGCGAGCCGGCCAGCTCCTCGGGCACGAGCACCCGCATCGTCGCCTCGGCGAACGGCTGGTCCCAGCCGACGCCAGGCGCATCCCAGTAGAACTCGTCAGCGTCAGTGTCTGCGAACGCCCGGACGACATCCCGCTGGGTGTATTCGATGAGGTACGTCTGGCTGCCGCGGACGTAATCGTCGGTACCGAGCGCCAGCTGGATGTAGCCGTCCTCGGTCGAATCGTCGTCGTACTCCACCGGGTTGCCGTCGGCATCCGTCACCGACACGATCTCGGTGTGCAGGTCGACCCCGAGATATCCCTCTGGGATGGCACGGATGATCCCTTTGTTCTGATCGAAGTCCGGGAATTCGGCCACGAACGTTTCGACGGCCACGAGTGTGGAGTGTCCGTCGGCATCCTGCCCGAGTGTGTATTGGCCGTCGAAGGAGCTGAAGGTGAAGTCGGAGACGTCAGACCGGATGCCGCTCGCGTGCGCCGCAGCAGGAACGGTGAGGACCCCGGCGATCAGCACCCCGAACAGGAGCACGAGCGCACCGCGCAGGCGAGCCGTCGTCGAGCGGGAAGGTGTTCTCTGCGTGAGCGCCATTCCCCCAGCCTAGGAGACGGCTACATCTCTTCGTGAGTATTCGGGTCTCCGCCGAACAGACGCCCGTCTGCTCGGCCGAGGGCTGTGACGGCCGCGATCTCGTCAGCGGTCAGCTCGACGGGAGGGAGATCGAAGTTCGAGCGCTGACGCTCCGGGTCGCCGGATTTCGGGATCGGGACCACTCCGCGCTGCAGGTGCCACAGGAGCACGACCTGGCTGGGGCTGATGTCGTGTGCGGCGGCGATCTCTGCCACAACCGGCTCCGCATACGGGGCGGCCCGCTTGCCGAGTGGGCTCCACGCTTCCGTGACGATTCCGTGCTCGGCGTGGAAGGCGAGAAGCGCCTCCTGCGGAAAGTACGGGTGAAGTTCGATCTGGTTGACCGCGGGGAGCACACCGGTTTCGGCACCGAGCCGCTGCAGGAACTCCCGCGTGAAGTTCGAGACGCCGATGGAGCGGACGCGGTGGTCTTTCTGAAGCTCGACCATCGCCTTCCAGGAGTCGGCATACCGGCCGACACTCGGGTTGGGCCAGTGGATGAGGTACAGGTCGATTCGGTCGAGGCCGAGCGCTTCGCACGAGGCATCGAACGACCGCATCGTCTCGTCGTAGCCGTGATCGCGGCCGGGCAGTTTGGTGGTGACAACGATCTCATCACGCCGGACGGCACTCTCGGCGATCGCGCGGCCGACGGCGTCTTCGTTGCCGTAGTTGACGGCGGTGTCGATCAGCCGGTAGCCGACGTCGAGTGCCGAGGTGACGGCGTCCGTTGCTTCCGCACCGGTCATCGGGTAGGTCCCGAAGCCGATGGCAGGCAGGGAGGAACCGTCGTTCAGAGTGAGTGAGGGAAGAGTGCTCATAGCTCGACCCTACGCCGGTAGCGTTGGGGCATGGCTCTCCCCACTCCGCCCCGCGCGGCGAAGCACCCGACCACTCGAATCCACCACGGCGACACCGTCATCGACGACTACGAGTGGCTGCGCGAGAAAGACAGCGAGGAGGTTCTCGCTCACCTCGAGGCAGAGAATGCCTTCACAGAACAGCAGAACGCACACCTGGCCGGGCTCCGCGAATCGATCTTCGCCGAGATCAAGGACAGGACACTCGAAACCGACCTCAGTGTGCCGGTGCGGGAGGGCGACTGGTGGTACTACGGCCGGAGCATCGAAGGACAGGAGTACGGCGTGCACTGCCGCGCCCCGATCTCGCGGGAGGACGACTGGGCGCCTCCAGTTCTCGAACCGGGCGTGCCCGTGCCAGGGGAACAGGTCCTGCTCGACGCCAACGCCGAGGCCGATGGCCACGACTTCTTCTCCCTCGGGTCGTATGACGTGTCGCGGGACGGACGCCGGTTGGCGTTCGCCATCGATGTGCGCGGCGACGAGCGGTACACACTCCGCGTTCGGGACCTCACCACCGGTGAGAACCTCGCCGACGAGATCGAGAACACCTCACACGGCGCCGTGTTCTCCCCCGACGGCGAGTTCATCTTCTACACGACGGTCGACGAGTCCTGGCGGCCGGACACGGTGTGGCGGCACCGCATCGGCACCGGCCGGGAACAGGATGTCGTCGTCTTCAGCGAGGAGGACGAGCGATTCTGGCTGGGGGTCGGGGTGACCAGGAGCTCCCGCTACCTCGTGATCGTCGCCGGGTCGAGCGTGACGAGTGAATGGCACCTCATCGACGCCGCCGCCCCGGAATCCGATCCCCGCATGGTCTGGCCCCGCCGCGACGGAGTCGAGTACTCCGTCGAACACGCGGTCATCGACGGAGACGACGTACTGCTCGTGCTGCACAACGCCGAAGCCCCCAACTTCGAACTCGTTGCCGTCACACCGGATGCCGTCGGCACCGGCCCGGACGACGCCACCGTCGTGCGCGCACACAGCGACGACGTCCGACTCGAGGATGTGGAGGCATTCGCCGGTCACCTCGTCTTCGGTTACCGCCGGGACGGGTTGTCGAGGCTCGCGATCGCCAGCCTCGACGGCATCCGCTCCCTCGCGGACATCGACGTCCGCGAGGTCGACTTCGACGAACCGTTGTACACGGTCGGCACGGGATCGAACCCCGAGTGGGCGCAACCCGGCGTGCGCATCTCGTTCGGATCCCTGGTGACGCCCGCAACCGTGGTCGACCTCGACGTCGCGACCGGGCACCGCTCCGTCCTCAAACAGCAGCCTGTTCTCGGCGGCTACTCCCCCGACGACTACGAACAGTCGCGCGAGTGGGCGACAGCAGAAGACGGCACAAGGGTTCCGATCTCCCTCGTCTGGAAACGGGGAACTCCTCGCCCTGCTCCTCTGCTGCTCTACGGATACGGGTCATATGAGGCCAGCATGGATCCGGCGATGTCGATCGCGAGGCTCAGCCTCCTCGACCGTGGCGTGACCTTCGCGATCGCCCACGTGCGTGGTGGCGGGGAGCTCGGGCGGGCCTGGTACGAGAATGGCAAGACGCTCACGAAGAAGAACACGTTCACCGACTTCATCGCCTGCGCCCGTCACCTCGTCGATAGCGGGTATACGACGACGGATGCCCTCGTGGCCGAAGGAGGAAGCGCCGGCGGTCTCCTGATGGGCGCGGTTGTGAACCTCGCCCCCGAACTGTTCGCGGGCGTCCTCGCCGGGGTGCCATTCGTCGACCCGCTGACGAGCATCCTCGACCCGGAACTCCCTCTCACGGTGATCGAGTGGGACGAGTGGGGCAACCCGCTCGCCGACCCGGATGTCTACGCATACATGAAGTCGTACTCGCCGTACGAAAACGTTCGAGACGGCATCCGATACCCTCCGATCCTCGCAGTGACGAGCATCAACGACACCCGGGTGCTCTATGTCGAACCGGCGAAGTGGGTGGCACGGCTACGAGAGGTCGGTGCGCCTGTGCAGCTCAAGATCGAGATGAGCGCCGGCCATGGCGGCGTCAGCGGTCGCTACAACGCGTGGCGTGAACGGGCATACGAGCTGGCGTGGGTGCTGGACACACTCGGTTCCTAACCGAAAAGTATGGCGGCCTCGTCATACCGATCCTGAGGAACCGTCTTCAACCCACCGAGGGCATCCGCGAACGGCACGTTGACGAGGTCGGTTCCTCGGAGAGCGACCATGGTGCCCCACTCTTCGTTCATGACGGAGTCGATCGCAGCCATGCCGAGGCGCGTGGCGAGCACGCGATCGTATGCGCTGGGCACGCCTCCGCGCTGGAGATGGCCGAGCACGGTCGCTCGCGACTCGATGCCGGTGCGTTCCTCGATGATCGGCGCGAGAACATCGGCGATTCCGCCGAGCCGCGGGCGGTTGAAGGCGTCGAGGCCCTTCTCGGAGTGAGCCGACTCCATCGTGTCGAGGGTGAATCCTTCGGAGACGACGATCACCGGTGCGCGGCCACGATCGCCCACGCTCTTCGCCCAGGCGCAGATCTGGTCGACGGACTGCGGCTGCTCGGGGATCAGGATGGCGTGCGCTCCCGCAGCCATCCCGGCGTGGAGTGCGATCCAGCCGACGTGGCGGCCCATCACTTCGACGACCATGCAGCGCTTGTGTGACTCACCGGTGGTGCGGAGTCGGTCGATCGCCTCGGTGGCGATCTCGACGGCGGTGTCGAAACCGAACGAGTAGTCGGTGGCGTCGAGGTCGTTGTCGATCGTCTTGGGAACGCCGACGATCTTGAGACCGGCATCCGTCAGCCGCTTCGCTGCGGCGAGGGTTCCCTCTCCGCCGATGGCGATGAGGGCGTTGATGCCGAGACGGTCGAGGGTGGCCTGGATGTTCTCCGGCCCGCCGTGCGGCCCTTCGAACGGGTTGGTGCGGCTGGTTCCGAGAACGGTGCCGCCCTGCTTGCCCAGACCACGGACGCTGTGCCGGTCGAGCGGCATCGTCAGACCTTCGACGACGCCCTTCCACCCGTCGCGGATTCCCACGAACTCCTGGTTGTGGATCTTCGTACCTTTCAGCACGGCACCACGGATGACAGCGTTCAGTCCGGGGCAGTCGCCGCCGCTGGTGAGCACACCAATTCTCATAGGTCGAGTTCCTCGTAATGGAGCCTGGGGGAATGAAAGGAGCAGCGTCGTTGCTGCATCGAGAATAGCGTGAGACGTGACCACTCTGCTGGCCACACCGATCCAGGCCCGATTTCCGAACTCTGAAGAAGGTTGCATCCCCTATGAATTTCGTCCCCGCCGACGGCACGATCACGATGTTCTCGACCACGTGGTGCGGCTACTGCAACCGGCTGAAGTCGCAGCTCGACAAGGCCGGCATCGGCTACACCGAGGTCAACATCGAAGAGGTACCGGGGACGGCTGAGTACGTGGCGAGCGTCAACGGCGGCAACCAGACGGTGCCGACGGTCGTGTACCCCGACGGAACGACGGCAACGAACCCGTCACTTCTCGCAGTGAAGGCGGCTCTCGGCGCCTAGTCGATCGACCCCGGGCGCAAGGGTGGAGCGGTATTCCTCACCGGGGCGTAGCCTCGAAGAATGACGAACGAGACTGACAGCCAGAACACCCCGAGCAACGATCCGCTCACGGACTTCACGATTCCGCAGGACGCCGACATCGTCGCTGACGACCCGGCTGGTGGCGAAACTGTCGCCGATGACACCGGCGAGCACGCTGACAAGGTCGCGGACGACCCGTCGGTGAAAGCAGACACCCCCGCAGAGGCAGAGGAACTGACGGCAGAACCCGGCGCGTAACCTCAGCGATCGCGTCAGCGTGCGCGCCGCACCTCGGCCTCGGGCGTCGGGACGCGGATCATCACCCCGGCCGCGACGAAGATGATCGGTGCAAGAAGTTGCGCCGACATCCAGCCCACGCCGCTCAGCCCGAGCGGGAAGATCGGGTTCCACAGCACGACGATGGGCACGAGAACGAAAAGCCACCACCACATGCGCGCCTGAATCGCGAACCACGCGACGATGACGGCAAGGATGGCGACGACGTAGTGAACGACGATGAACCAGGTGTTGTCGATCAGCGCGACTCCCACGAAGAGCACGATCGCAGCGAGGATGCCCGGGGCGAGCGCCGGGCGGGTGAAGCCCGGCTTCGCTGCGGCCGCTTTCGCCACCTCTACGCCTCCAGAGCGTCGCGCAGCAGCCCGATCAGCGCGTTGAGCTGCACCGAATCGCTCGACGTGACATCCTGATCGCTGCCGTCGAGAGCGCGAGCGGCCAGCCCGTGCTTGCTGTCGATGAGCTCGGCGATCTTCGCGTCGATGGTGTGGGCTGCGATGATCCGCCAGGCGGTCACCGGCTCTTCCTGCCCGATCCGGTGGACCCGGTCGATGGCCTGCGTCTGCTCGGCTGCAGTCCAGCTGAGCTCGGCGAGGACGACGTTCGACGCGGCCTGCAGGTTGAGGCCGACGCCCGCTGCGGTGAGCGAACAGACGGCGACAGCGACCTCAGGGTCGTTGTTGAACGCGTCGATGGCGAGCTGGCGCGCAGGGGTCGACTGGTCGCCTCGAATCGAGACGGTGCGCAGACCGCGACCGGCGAAGACCTGCTCCGCCGTATCCATGACGTCGATGTGCTTCGCGAAGAAGACCACCTTGCCGACGGAGTGGGCGAGCTGGGCGGTGTAGTCGGATGCGAGTACGGCCTTGGCCTGACCGATCTTGCGCACCATGGTGAACACATTCTCAGCACCGCCTGAGGCTTTGGCCTCGTCGAGCTCTCCCTGCGCGACAAGGCGCATGATGTCGGTGTCGGGTGCACCGGCGAACGACGCACGTTCGCCGCGGGCGTCGATGATCCGCCGGTATTTGGCCAGCAGCCGGGCACCGAGTTCGCGCTCAGCGTCGCGGATGGAGCGTCCGAGGTCGTCGTCGAGTTCGACCGGCATGTCTGCGATCATCTTCGACGGCAGGTCCTTGGCCACGTCGACCTTGCGTCGCCGAACGATGCCCATGTCGATGACGGCGCTGCGAGCCTCGGGATAGAACTCCCGATCGGCCGGAGTGAGTCCGGTCTCCTCGAGCTTCTCCATCAATGCCGGTGCTGGCTTGTCGCCCTGGGTCCAACCCAGGAACTGCCAGATGGCGTTGAAGTCCTCGACGTCGTTGATCAGGGGCGTTCCGGTGAGGGCCATGAGCAGCGGGTTGCCGCCAGGCGTCTGCTTGCGGATGCGGTTGGCGAGCGACAGCACATGCTGCGAACGCTGGGAGTGCATGTTCTTGATGAAGTGGGCTTCGTCGACGACCATGCCCTTGAACCCGAGAGTTCCGAGCCAGGCCAGGTGGCGATCGAGCACCTCGTAGTTGACGATGACGACATCGGCGAAGGCGTCGAGGTCGCGCCCGTCCCCGTGCACGACGGTGGCGCGCCGGTTCGGAGTCCAGCGTTCGACCTCACGAGCCCAGTTCATTTTGACCACGTTGGGGACGACCGCCAGGAGCGGGTAGGCGTTGGCGACGGATGCTGCAAGAACGGACTGAGCCGTCTTGCCGAGCCCGGGCTCGTCGGCGAGCAGGAAGGTGCGATGCCCATCCCGTACCGACTCGACGAAACGGGCCTGATGCCTCATGATTTCGAGGCTCTTCGGCGACAACCGGTCGATCTTCGGCGCCTCGGGAAGGTCCATGCTGGCCGCACGGCCTCCTGAACCCTGCTCGAAGGCCTTGTAGAGCGGGCCCATGAGCTCCCAGTTGCCGAGCCGTCCGCGGCTCGGTGCCTGCGGGAGGGGTTGGTCGAGGTCGGGGGCGAGGAACGGGTTGGCGAGCAGTCGGGACTTCACGGACTGCGGGATGACCTGCTTCTCCGCGAGTTCGGCCGGAACGACCGGTTCAACCGCGGGTTTGCTCGTCGTGATGATGAGTTCGTCTGGGCTGAGCTCAGCACCGGACTCGAGCAACCAGTCCCTGCGCAGTTTTTGCGCGACCGGCGTCGTGGCGGCATCCGCTTCGAGGAGGGTGATCAGAGACGTGTCGCGTGCCGCCGTCTTCGCGAGGATGGTGGCGACACCGTCGAGGCGCTTCAGCAACTCGACCCGAACGGCGTCGCTCATCTCTTTGTCTGCTTTGACCTTGGCGCGTTCCTCGCGGACGAGAAAGGCGATGACCTGGAACTTGGTCCGGTTGGTCGGACCGACCTTGCCCTTCTGGGCCTTCGCCTCGACCTCACGCACCTTGCGCGCGAGGATCGGGATGATGGGGGCTTCGTCGTCGTGGCGCGATCCGGACGATCGCGACTGAGAGCTGCGGGACCCCGAAGAGCCACGAGTGGTCTGGCGACCGGATGAACGGCGTGTACCGGTGTACGGCATGCTCCTCCTGAGCAGTCGAATGGCCAGGCGGATGCCGGTGGCCGAGACATGCGGGCGCTGGATCGATGGCCGATCAACGCTAATGACTCAGGCGGATCGACGCACCGGGAAAAGCGGGCGCACAGCCATTCTAGGGCATCGGAGCCCGCGGTTCCTGTGGAACTCGTCCCCGGCGTGGTGCGCGGTCAGGACCCGGTCCGGAAACGGCGCAGGCGAAGGCTGTTGAGCACGACGAAAACGCTCGAGAAGGCCATCGCCGCTCCGGCGACCATCGGGTTCAGCAGGCCGAAGGCGGCCAGGGGAAGAGCGGCGACGTTGTAGGCGAACGCCCAGAACAGGTTGCCCCTGATCGTGCCGAGTGTGCGGCGTGACAACACGATTGCGTCCGCGATGCCGCCGAGGTCGTTGCGCACGAGGGTGATGTCTGCGGCCGAGATGGCGGCATCCGATCCCGCACCCATCGCGATGCCCAGGTCGGCCGTCGCCAGAGCGACCGAGTCGTTCACGCCGTCTCCGACCATCGCGACACGCGACCCGGCCGCCTGCAGGCGGCGGATCTCCTGCGCTTTCTGCTCCGGAAGCACTTCGGCGATCACGCGGTCGATGCCGACAGCGGCAGCGACGCTCCTGGCGGCGCGCTCGTTGTCGCCGGTGAGGAGCACGGGGGTCAGTCCGATCGCCCGGAGGCGCGCGACGGCCGCGCGCGCTTCGGGTCGCGGGCGGTCGGAGACCTCGAGGACGCCGCGAACCTGGCCGTCCCAGCCGACCACGACAGCGGTCGACCCCGCGGCTTCGGCAGCCGTCACGACGGCGGCGAGGTCGGCGGGCAATGCGCAGCCGTGCTCGGCGGCGTAGCGGGGGCGCCCGACGACGACGGAAACTCCATCGACGATGCCCGTGACTCCGAGCCCCGCATCTGCAGTGAAGTCGGTGACGGGACGCAGCGCTCCCGCGTCTGCTCCGGCCACGATGGCTCTCGCCAGAGGATGCTCGGATGCCGCTTCGAGCGATGCGGCACGCAGCAGCGCTGCGGCGTCTGTCGCGGTTACCGATTCCAGGGTCATCAGCCCGGTCGTGAGGGTTCCTGTCTTGTCGAGCACCACGGTGTCGATGTCGCGCGATTGTTCGAGTGCTTCCGGGCCTGTGATGAGGATCCCGGATCGCGCGCCGCGACCCGTGCCAACGAGCAGCGCCACCGGAGTGGCCAGTCCGAGGGCACACGGGCAGGCGATGATGAGCACGGCGACGGCCGCAGTGAAGCCGGACGCCACCGGATTACCCGTCAGCACCCACGCGAGCAGTACGAGCGCGGAAAGCACGAGAACGACAGGAACAAACACCGCTGAGATGCGGTCTGCGAGACGCTGTACCTCCCCCTTGCCCAGCTGGGCGCCCTCGACGAGTCTGGCGATCTGGGCGAGCCGTGTTTCGCCGCCCACCCGGGTGGCTCGCACGCGAAGTCGGCCCCCTCGGGCGATCGTTGCGCCGGTGACGGTGTCCCCGGCGGCGACATCGACGGGCAGCGACTCCCCCGTCAGCATGCTCAGGTCGACGGCGGCTGCACCCGATTCGACGACACCGTCTGTTGCGATGGTCTCTCCTGGCCGCACGACGAAGAGATCGCCGACTGCGAGGTCTCCGATTGGAATGGTGACTTCGGATGCCGATCCGTCGCGCAGCACGGTGACGTCCTTCGCTCCGAGCTCGAGCAGCGCTCGAAGCGCGTCGCCGGCTGACCGCTTCGATCGGTGTTCGATGTAACGCCCGAGAAGCAGAAAGACGGTGACACCGGCGGCGACCTCCAGGTAGATGGAGCTTGTCGCATCGGCATCCGGCGTGAAGAGCCGGAATTCGTGGGTCATGCCCGTCATCCCGGCCGTGCCGAAGAAGAGTGCCCAGAGCGACCAGAGGAAGGCGGCGCCGGTGCCCAACGTGATGAGGGTGTCCATGGTCAGCGTGCCGTGGCGCAGATTGACAACGGTCGACCGGTGGAATGGGTAACCGCCCCAGACCACGACCGGGGCCGCAAGCGTGAGCGAGAGCCACTGCCAGTTGTCGAACTGCCAGGCGGGGACCATGGCCAGAAGGATGACGGGCAGGCTGAGGATGGCGCTGACGAGCAGGCGGGTCCGCAACCCGGTCCCCGGCGACCCGTCGGCCGGCGGCACGTCAGCACGCGTTTCGCCTGCTCGGGCGGGGTCCGGTTCGAGCGTTGCTGAGTACCCGGCCGATGCAACGGCGGCAAGCAGCTCGTCGGCAGAGATCGCGTCCGGGTAGCTGACCCGGGCTTTCTCGGTCGCCAGGTTGACCTCAGCTGTGACGCCATCGAGACGCGTGAGACGCTTCTCAACCCGGGCCACGCAGCTGGCGCAGGTCATTCCTGCGATGTCGAGTGTTGCGGTGTTCTCCGGCATGACGTCCTTTCGGCGCTTCGAGCGTCGACTCAACCATACCCCCCGGGGGTATCAAATTCAAACCGCCGTCGTGTGTCAGGGAACAGCGGCACCGGAAGTACCTGCCGTCGCGGGCGACGTGGCGCGGAGCATCCGCCTGGCTGCCTCGTCGACGAACCGAGAGAATTCCGGGTTTCCCTCGATGCGGTACTCGACCCCGTCTTCAACCCATGCCAGAGCCCCGATCATCGCCTCACAGGAGTCTCCGCCGATCGGCCACCTGGTCGCGTTTTCACCCTCGGCCGTTGCGCCTTCCGACCAGGGACCGAATCGGGTGGTCATCGCGTCGAGTGAAAGCTCCATCACCACATCCGCGGTCTGCCTGACCTCGTCGAGGGAGGAGACCGCGGCCTGGATGAACTCGGCCGCGTCCTCGGCCGGGAGGGTGCGTTCCGGCCCGCGAACCCTCGTATTGAAGAAGCGGCTCGTCCGGTCCACCCGGAACGTGCGCCACGCGTCGCGATCGAGGTCCCAGGCGACGAGAAACCAATACCGCGAGCTCGACACGATCGAATGCGGTTCGACCAGTCGCTCCGATTCTGCTCCGTTGCGAGCCTGGTAGTGAAACCGGATGCGGTCGCGGTCGCGGCAGGCGAGAGCGAGCTGGCCGAGCAGGTCTGCGGGCACACGGGGCACATCGGGGCGCCGCATCGGCTGGACGTCGGCGAGCGCATTGACCCGCCGGCGGAGCTCGGGCGGCAACAACTGTTCGAGCTTCGCCAGGGCGGTGAGCGCGGTGAGTTCGCCGTCGTCGATTCCTTCGGTCGCATACGACCGGAGTCCGATGGCGAGGGCGACCGCTTCATCGTCGGTGAGGAGAAGGGGAGGCATGTCTGCGCCGCCTTCGAGCTGGTATCCGCCGATCGATCCGCGGGTGGCTGTGACCGTGTATCCCAGCTCGCGCAGCCGCTCGATGTCGCGGCGGAGCGTGCGCGCGGTCACGCCCAGCCGCCCGGCCAGTTCGGGGCCGGGCCAGTGCCGGTGGGTCTGCAGGAGCGTCAGCAGTTCGAGGGCTCTCGAGGTGGTGTGAGACATGACCTCATTCTTCCTCGCAATGAGGACAGAAAACGACCTGTATGGCTTCTAACCTTGCTCCCATGACGAACGACACCATGATTTCAACGACGAACCTCACCAAACGGTTCCGGGTCAAAAAGACCACGACGGATGCCGTCACCGACCTCACCATCGACGTTCAGCGGGGCGAACTGGTCGCCTTCCTCGGTCCGAACGGAGCGGGAAAGTCGACCAGTCTCCGCATGCTCACCACCCTGCTGCCGCCGACCGAAGGAACGGCAACCGTCGCCGGATTCGACATCCAGCGCCAACCCGCAGACGTCCGTTCCCGGATCGGATACATCGGACAGGGCAACAGCGCCGGCCACAACCACCGGGTCAGGGACGAACTGCTCAGCCAGGGCGCGTTCTACGGCATGCCCCGGGCAGCGACCGTCGCGCGAGCCGACGAGCTGATCGAGTCCCTCGGTCTCGCCGGACTGGAAAAACGACCGGTCCTCGGACTCAGCGGCGGCCAGAAACGCCGGCTGGACATCGCCCTCGGCCTCGTCCACTCCCCCGAACTCCTCTTTCTCGACGAGCCGTCGACCGGGCTCGATCCGCAGAGCCGGGCGAACCTGTGGCAGCACATCCTCACCCTTCGCCGGGAACAGGGCACGACGATCTTCGTGACGACGCACTACCTCGAAGAGGCCGACCAGTTCGCCGAACGGGTTATGGTGATGGACTCGGGTCGCATGATCGCGGACGACACCGCACCTGCGCTGAAATCCAGACTCGCCGGGGACGTGATCACCCTCGGACTCAGCTCACCGTCCGAGGCGGGCCGCGCGGCGGAGCTCGTCCGGTCGCTTGTCACCGGCGCGACGACAGCCCCGGATGCTGCCGACCCGCTCAGCATCGACATCACCGTGGAGCACGGTGACGGACTGCTCCCCCGGCTGCTGCGCGATCTCGACGCCGCCGGGATTCCTGCGCGCACGGCATCCCTCCGCCAACCCACGCTCGACGATGTCTTTCTTGCGCTCACCGGCCGCAGCCTGCGCGACGACAGCGCCGCCAGCCCCGGCCCCGTGGCCCCGCTTCAGAATGCAGAGGTGTCCTCATGACCATCGCACTGTCTTCCACCCGTCCCCAGGTCGGTCGCGACACGTGGAACGTGTTTCGCCGGGAGCTCCAGCCCGTGCTGCACGACCCGTTCTCGCTGATTTTCAGCCTGCTTCAGCCTGTGGTGTTCCTCGGATTGTTCGGTCCGCTTCTGATCGGGTCGTCCGGCGAACCGGCACCCGTCGTTCTCGCCTGGTTCGTTCCCGGCATCCTCGTCATGGTCGCCCTCTTCGGAACCAGCGCCACCGGGTCGAACCTGCTGTACGAGATGCAGACGGGTTCGCACGAACGGACCCTCGTCGCGCCGATCGCGCGGTCGGCGTTACTCATCGGCCGGGCGCTCAAGGAGATGGTGCCGATCATCGTGCAGGCAACCGTCATCGCGTTGGTCACGATTCCATTCGGCTTCCGGCTGAACGTCGCAGGCCTCGTGGTGGCGCTCGTTCTGCTCGCGATCTTCGGCATGGGGTTCGGCGCGTTGAGCTATGCGCTCGCCCTCGCGAGTCGTGCAAAGGACTGGATGTTCTGGGCGGTCCAGCAGGCGCTGATCTTTCCGCTGATGATCCTCTCCGGGATGCTGCTTCCCATCGAGGAGGGGCCACAGTGGATGCAGGTGGCTGCGGCCTTCAACCCCATCAGTCACGTGGTGGCGGCGACGAGAGCCCTCTTCGCCGGGGACTTCGCCTCACCGGATGTGCTTGCGGGTTTCACCGCAGCAACCCTCCTCGCGATCGTGGGCCTCGCGGTCGGCATCACGGCAATGCGGCGCTCGCGCTAGCCCCGCACGAACGAGAAGGGCCGAGCCAGCGCGACGGTGTGGCAACCCGAAGGTTTGCCTCGCGCGAACGAGCACGATCGTCCAGCTGTGGGGCTGATGAGTGTCTGCGGGGTGTCGAGTTTTGAGTGCGTGGCGGGTCCGGAGGCCGCCAGCGGCCGGAGGGCCCGCTACGCACTCAGTGTCTGAGCTGAGGAGCAGACACTCATCAGCCCCACCCGGTAAAACCTAGATCAGGCTCTTCGTGTGCCAGACCGTCTTCGTCTCCGTCAACGCCGTGATCCGATCGAGGCTCGGTGCCGCAAGATCCGTCCCACCCTCGGGGCGGATCACGCGTTTCAGCGTCCCGGCCGCTGCGATCTCCAGGTCGACCCAGTCGAGCGCGGCGGCGCCGGTGAGGTCGATGGCGTTGACGTCGGCGTGCGATGCAAGCCACGGCGCGACTTCGGCTGATGATCCGGTGAGGATGTTCACGACGCCGCCGGGGACGTCGCTCGTTGCAAGCACCTCCGAGAGGCTGATCGCCGACAGCGGCAGTCGCTCAGAGGCGAGCACGACGACGGTGTTGCCCGCGACGAGAGCGGGTGCGACGACGCTGACGAGTCCGAGCAGCGACGAGTCCTGCGGCGCGACGATGGCGACGACTCCGGTCGGTTCAGGCACCGAGAGGTTGAAATACGGGCCGGACACCGGGTTCGCGTTGCCGGTGACCTGAACGTACTTGTCTGCCCAGCCGGCGTACCAGACCCAGCGGTCGATGGCCTCGTCGACCTGGCGGGTTGCCGCACCGGCCGACACCCCTTCGGACTGCACGATCTCGTCGATGAACTGCACCCGGCGACCTTCGAGAAGTTCGGCGATGCGGTACAGCACCTGGCCGCGGTTGTATGCGGTGGCGTTCGCCCAGCCAGACAGCGCTCCGCGTGCGGAAACGACCGCGTCTCGGGCATCCTTGCGGGATGCCTGAGCGGCGTTCGCGAGGAACGCGCCCTTCTTCGTCACGACTTCATACGTGCGACCGGACTCCGAGCGGGGAAACTTTCCGCCGATGTAGAGCTTGTAGGTCTTGGGAACGGCGAGGCGGCTCATTTGTCGCTTCCCTTCTGCGTCGTGAGAGCGGTGTCTGTGATGTCTGCGGAGGGCGCGGCGGTGACGGCGCGGGCCGAACCGGCCGGCTTGAGGTAAGCGGCGAGACCGTGGCGGCCTCCCTCGCGTCCGTAGCCTGACTCCTTGTATCCGCCGAACGGGCTGGCCGGGTCGAAGCGGTTGAACGTGTTCGCCCAGATCACGCCGGCGCGGAGCTTGTCCGCGACCGCGAGGATGCGGCTGCCCTTGTCGCTCCAGATGCCGGCAGACAGCCCGTATGGTGTGTTGTTCGCCTTGGCGATCGCTTCGGCCGGGGTACGGAAGGTGAGCACGGAGAGCACCGGTCCGAAGACCTCTTCGCGGGCGATCCGGTGGCTGGTCGACACGTTGGTGAAGATGGTCGGCGCGAACCAGAACCCGTCGGAGGGGAGTTCGCAGTCGGGGCTCCAGCGTTCGGCGCCTTCGCTCTCGCCGACGTCGCTCAGCGTCTTGATCCGCTCGAGCTGGGCCGCGGAGTTGATCGCGCCGATGTCGGTGTTCTTGTCGAGCGGGTCTCCGAGGCGCAGGGTCGAGAGTCGTTCCTTGAGCCGGTCGACGACCTCGTCGTGGATGTTCTCCTGCACGAGCAGTCGCGAGCCTGCGCAGCAGACGTGGCCCTGGTTGAAGAAGATGCCGTTGACGATGCCTTCGATGGCCTGGTCGATCGGCGCGTCATCGAAGACGATGTTCGCTGCTTTTCCGCCGAGTTCGAGGGTGACCCGCTTGTCTGTGCCTGCGATCGCCTTCGCGATTCCCCTGCCGACGTTCGTCGATCCGGTGAACGCGATCTTGTTGACGTCGGTGTGGTTGACGAGGGCTGATCCTGTTGCTCCTGCGCCGGTGATGATGTTGACGACGCCGGGAGGCAGGTCGGCCTGCTGAAGGATCTCAGCGAAGAGCAGCGCCGTGAGCGGCGTGGTCTCGGCCGGCTTGAGCACGACGGTGTTGCCTGCGGCGAGCGCCGGCGCGATCTTCCACGCGAGCATGAGCAGCGGGAAGTTCCACGGAATGATCTGCCCGGCGACTCCGAGGGACGCCGGGTTGGCGCCCGCTCCGGCGTAGTCGAGCTTGTCTGCCCAGCCGGCGTAGTAGAAGAACCACGCGGCGACCAGTGGCACGTCGACGTCGCGGCTCTCCTTGATGGGCTTGCCGTTGTCGAGGCTCTCGGCCACGGCGAGCTCACGGGCGCGCTCCTGCACGAGGCGGGCGATCCGGAAGAGGTACTTGCCTCGATCGGAACCGCTCATCCGTGACCAGGTCTTGTCGTATGCCTTGCGTGCGGCGGCGACGGCGCGGTCGACGTCCTCATCGTTGGCCGAGGCGATCGTGGTGATCGTCTTCTCGTTCGCTGGGGAGATCGTCGAGAACGGCGTGCCGTGTCCGTCGACGAATTCACCGTTGATGAAGAGGCCGTACTCGCTCTTCAGGTTGAGGATCGCGGTCGATTCAGGGGCTGGTGCGTAGTTGAGAAAGCTCATGGTGTTCCTTAATCGATCGTGACGTAGTCGGCGCCGGAGTAGTGCCCAGTCGACATCTTCTGCCTCTGGAGCAGGACGTCGTTGAGCAGGCTGGACGCACCGAAGCGGAACAGGTGCGGCTGGAGCCACTCCTCCCCAACGGTCTCGGCAACGGTCACGAGGTACTTGATGGCATCCTTCGATGTGCGGATGCCTCCTGCCGGCTTCACGCCGACCTTCTCGCCGGTGAGGCGGTGCCAGTCGCGCACGACCTCGAGCATGAGCAGTGTGACCGGCAGAGTGGCCGCCGGGGCGACCTTGCCCGTCGAGGTCTTGATGAAGTCGCCTCCGGCGAGGATCGCCAGCCACGACGCCCGTCGGACGTTGTCGTAGGTGTTGAGCTCCCCGGTTTCGAGGATGACCTTGAGGTGGGCGTAGGTACCGTCTGAGCGGCGGCAAGCTTCCTTCACCGCGACGATCTCGTCATACACCTGTCCGTAGCGGCCGGAGAGGAAGGCCCCTCGGTCGATGACCATGTCGATCTCGTCCGCACCGGCGTCGACGGCGTCTGCGGTGTCACTGAGCTTGATCGCAAGCGATGCACGGCCGGAGGGGAACGCCGTAGCAACGGCCGCGACGTTGATGCCGGAGTCAGTACCGGCCGAGTGGTGCGAGCCGAGTGCCTCGACGGCATACGGAACCATGTCGCCGTAGACGCACACCGCAGCGACACGGGGGGTCGACGGGTCGGAGGCATCAGGGGTGACCGCTTTGGCGACGAGCGAGCGCACCTTGCCCGGGGTGTCTGCACCCTCGAGCGTGGTCAGGTCGATGAGCTCGATGATCGTGTCCAGCGCCCATTTCTTGGAACTGGTCTTGATCGAGCGGGTACCGAGTCCTGCTGCCCGCTGCTCGAGCCCGACAGCGTCGACGCCGGGGATCCCCTCGAGGTAGCGACGCAGGCTCGCGTCGGTGACGGGGCCGTCGAAGAGCTCGAGGGCTGTCGGCCGTGGAACGACGGCCTTCTGGGTGTCTGTCATGGATTCCTCCTGTGCGGTGGCCGGTTCAGGCCGAAAATTCGGGATTCAACAAATCGAGGGCAGTGCCTTCGTCGGTGACGAGCACGGTGCAGAGACCGCTCGTGACGACCGCGCGTGCGACGGCGTGTTTGCCGTCACCGGCGATCACGGCGATGCTGGTCGACGCCTGCCGGAGGGCGTCGAGACCCAGGCCGACGGTGCGTTCGTCGAGTGACGGGTCGACGATCATTCCGGCGGCGTCGATGTAACGGCCGACGACGTCGCCGACGGCTCCACGACGGACGAGTTCGTCGACATCGGCGCTGGTGAGGTAGCCGCTCTCGACGAGGGCGGAATCCGCCCCGGCCACGCCGGCGCTGTAGAGATAGGCGGAGGCGTTCGCTGCCATGCTCAGCACCCCGGCGACCGTGCGATCGGATTCGATCGACTGCTTGGTTTCCAGACGTTCGAGGATCGCGGGGCTGGGAAGCAGGGTTGCCTGCCCGGATGCCTTGCGTGCGATCTCGAACGCGGTCGATGCTGCCGTCCCTGCGCGCTGGTTGACGCTCACGCCCCCGTTGATCTGCACGACGTTGACTCCCGTCGCCCAGCCGTCTGCGAGGTGGTCGGACACGTCGTGGAGGGTGCGGCCCCAGCTGATGCCGAGGGTGCGCGGCACGGGACGGAGGCTGGCGAGATAGTCGGCGGCACCCTGCGCGGCACGGGCTCGGAGGTCATCGGAGCCGTTGGTGCCTGCTGTCGGAACGACGATGGCGTCGGCGAGGCCGAAGCGCTCGGTCAGGGTGCGCTCGAGCGTGAGCCGGCGGGCGCGAGGGTGAACGATCTCGATCCGGATGAAACCCTTGTCCTTGGCCGAGGCGAGGAGCCTGCCGACCTTCCAGCGCGTGAGCTTGAGGATGGCACCGACTTCGTCCTGGGTCTTGTTCTCGTCGTAGTACAGCTCGGCTGCGCGAATGGAGAGGAGTTCGTCGTTGTCGATCGTTGTCACTGCGATTCCCTTTCCTCCGGCCGGATTCCAGCGTAGGTGGCGATGTTGCTCAAATCAACACTCGTAGGGCTTTCTGCTCATATGAGCAAGAGTGGCGCTGTCGCCGCCCCCGATGTTGGTCAGGCACCGTCCTCGAGTTTGCCGGATCGCGCGAGGACCGGGCCCGCTGCGGTGACCGCGAGGGCGAGCACAGCGAGGATGACGATCGGGAGCGTCCACCCTCCGCTGAGATCGTGCACGATCCCGACCGTGAGGGGGCCCAGCGCCCCGATGAGGTAGCCGACGCTCTGCACGAATCCGCTCAGCGCGATCGCCCCGTCGTGGGTGCGGGTGCGCAGGTTGATGAGCACGAGGGCGAGCGGGAAGAGCAGCGGGCCCAGCCCGATCAGCGCCACCCAGACGATCGTGAACGTCGAGGGGATGAGCAGGAGACCCGCGTATCCGCCGACGAACAGGGCGACGGCGAGATAGACGAGCCACGCGACGTTCTTCATCCTGCTTGCGACGATCGGGATGAGGAGCCCGGCCGGGAAACCCATCAGGGCGAAGACCGAGAGAAGCGCGCCTGCCGTCGCCTCATCCACCCCGGCGATGTCCTGCAGCATCGGTGGAAGCCACGCGAACATCGCGTATGCGCTCATCGATGACAGACCGAAAACGGATGCGAGCGCCCACGCCAGCGGGGAACGCCAGAGCCGTCTGACGACATCGGACCGTGCCTCTTCGACGTGTGGAGTGTCCCCGTTCCGCCGGCCCCGCACGAGAGCGCTGACCCAGGGGATGATCGCGACGAAACTGACGACAGCCCACATGCCGAGCGAGACCCGCCAGCCGGCGGCATCCGCCACCGGGACGACGACGAGCGGCGGAATGAAGGCGCTCACAGACATCATGGTGACGTAGAGAGTGGTGACGAGGGCGATCCGGTCGGGGAAGTACTTTTTCACCAGCGGCGGGAGAAGAACGTTGCCGACCCCGAGCCCGGCGAATGCTACCGCGCTGCCGAGAAGGAGCAGGCTCACATTGCCTGCGGCGCTGCGGAGCAGATGCCCGGCAAGAATCGCAACCAGCGCCACGACGAGCACCGGCTCGAGTCGCGCGCGCCGCACGAGCATCGGGGTGACGATACCGAAGACCGCGAAGCAGATCGGCGGGAGTGCTCCGACGACGCCGATCGCCAGCGGGCTCAGTGGAATCTCGTCCGACACCCGGCCGAGGATCGGCGAGAGGGCGCTGACCGCTGCCCTGAGGTTGGCTGCGACGAGGATGATGCCGACGAATGCGAGGAATCGCCCGGCCAGAAGGGGGCGTTCGAGGGCAGCGTTCACCGACCCAGCTTAGGCGGGCTTCGCCCTCTCGACCGGCCGAAGCCGACGCGCGTATGGTGGGGGGCATGTCGAAATCGCCGCTTCCGGAACGATCCGCGGCTCGTGGTGCCCGGATCGCCGACGCCATCGACGTCGTCTGTGATGAGCTCGACTCCCTGACCGCACAGCAATGGGCTGCCCCCAGCCTGTGCGACGGCTGGAGCGTGAAGGACACGATTGCCCACCTGGCCTGGCGGGTCGGCACACCGTCCGTTCGGCTCGCCGTCGACGTGATGCAGGCATCCATCGCCGGTCACCATCTGAACCCGATGGAATCGTTCGACGACATCGCTCGAGGGATCGCCGACAGCGGCGGGACAGACGAACTGAGGCGCCACCTGCGCGCTGTCGCCCGCGACAAGGCCGCCGGTCGTGGGCGTCGCAACCCCGGCGAACTTATCGAGGTGGTCGTTCACGGCTATGACGCCCTGCACCCTCTGGAGATCCGGCTCGGTTTCAGTGCCGAGACGACCCACCGGGTCGCCATCCTCAGCGCCGCACTGGCTTCACGATCGACCCGAGCGCTCCTTCGGCACCGCACCTTCGTCGCCGCCGACGCCGGATGGCAGATCGGGTCTGGCTCTGAGATCGTGGCGGACGCGGCCGGCATCATCCTCTTCCTGAACGGCCGCAAGGCGATGCAGCCGCCGTCGCGATCGATGATCTTCGCCCCAGCGCCGACCCCCGGCCTCGCCTGAGGTCGGCCGTCAGGACAGGATCTGGCGGACCCGTTCCACGTCGTCGCCCATCTGGACGATGAGCGGCTCGATGCCGGTGAACGCCACCATTCCCCGGATGCGATCCACGAACTGGACCTCGACGACCTGGTCGTAAAGGTCGATCTCCCGGTCGAGCACGTAGGCCTCCACCTGTTTCTGTGCGACCCCGTCGAAGGTGGGGTTGTTGCCGACCGAGATCGCCGCGGGGTACCGCGCGTGGCCGACCTTGAGCCAGCCCGCGTACACACCATCTGCCGGGATGAGCCCGTCGGATTCGGGTGACAGGTTGGCGGTCGGGTAGCCGAGCTCCCGCCCGCGCTTCGCTCCGTGCACCACCATGCCCCGCACGGCGGGTGAGTGGCCGAGCAGCACGGCCGCGTCCGCAACTCGGCCCTCGGCGAGCAGCTCACGGATCCAGGTCGACGACACCCTCCGACCGTCCCTGGGCGAGACGTCTCCGACGATCTCCACGGTGAATCCGTACCGGCGGCCGAGCTCGGCCAGCAGGGCGACATCCCCGGCTCCTCGGTGCCCGAATCGGAAGTCGCTGCCGACCAAAACGAGCCGTGCGTGCAGCGCGTCGACGAGGATGGTGGTGACGAAATCTTCGGGGCTCTGCAGCGAGAGATCGCGGTCGAACGCCAGGATCAGGGCGGCGTCGACGCCGGTGCCTGCGAGCAGGTCGAGCTTCTGCTCAGGACCGACCAGGGTCGGCGGGCACTTCTCCGGCGCGAGGAGAGCGAGCGGATGCCGGTCGAAGGTCACGACGACGGAACCCAGGTCCTGCTCCCCCGCTGCTTCGCGAAGCCGGGTGATCACGGCACGGTGTCCGGCGTGGACACCGTCGAACTTGCCGATCGTCACCGCGGACGGGCCGAAGCCTGCGGGAACGTCGGCGGGGCTCGAGAAGGTGATCATGCAGCGGCACCCGTCGGCGGTCGGTGCCGAGCGAGCCACCACAGGCCGAGGATCGGGAGGACGAGCGGGATGAACAGGTATCCGCGGCCGAAGTACGACCAGACGGTGTCATGCGGGAACAGTTCGGGGTCGAGGATGCTGAGCAGTCCGACCACGAGCACCCCCACCATCTCGAACCCGATGGTGATCCAGGCGACCCGGTACCAGCCAGACCCGCTGCGCACGAGGGCGACCGTTGCGACCGCATACACGACGGCGGCGAGGGCAGACAGCGAATAGGCGACAGGGGCCTCGTCGAACCGTCCGACGATCTGCACGAACGACCGTCCGGTGGCGGCGAGGGCAAGGATGCCGTACACGACGACGAGGAGTCGTCCGATGCCTGAAATCCGAGTACCGGACGCCGGGGCCGGTGCGGTGGAATCGGTTGTCGCGGGGAGTTTCGTCATGACCTGTCCAGTGTATTCGCGATTCCGCCGGGGTCGGATCTGCGTCGTCACAGAACCGGCGTCATCCAGATCTGCTGCATCCGGTAGACCATCACGGCGATGGCAAGCGCGGCGGTACCGAGGATGACGGTACTCCACCTGCTGCGGTCGACGAGCGCCCAGAAGCCTGCAGCGATCGGAAGGATCACGGCGGAGATCAGGTACGTGTAGAACTCGAGCATGTTGCCGACCGGCTCGTTTCCGAACGCAGGCGCGGCGATCGCGACGACGAGCTGCACGAGAAGCAGCAGCTCGACGAGCGCGAGCGCCCCCAGGCTGAGGTCACTGGGTTTGCGACCGAGAAAGCCGAGCACCAGGCAGAGCAGCCCGGCGATCACGGCGACGGCGACCTGCGCGTTCGTGAACCACTCGATCATTCGGCGGCCGCTTCCGTCGATGTGTTCTGCTCCGGTTCATCCGGCGGGAAGTTGACGGCACTCTTGGCGACCCCGTCTGTGACCCGCACCAGTCCGACCAGGCGGCGAGCAGGGTCGACGGCGGCGTAGAGTCCGTCGTCACCCGGCTCGGGGATGGTACCCAGGCCGGTCGCGTCGATCCGCTTGCCGTGGCCGAGGTCTGTGGCCGCCTGTTCGGTGAGCGTGAGCGTCGGAAAAAGAACGGATGCAGCGTCGGCCGGGCCGATCAGGCTGGCGGCGACGTCCAGATTCTCCAGCGCAGGGGCATCCGCGACAGTGAACGGGCCGATCCGCGTGCGGCGGAGAGCTGTCAGGTGACCGCCGACACCCAGAGAGGCTCCGAGGTCGCGGGCGAGAGCGCGGATGTAGGTCCCTGAGGTGCACTCGACCCTCACGTCGAGGTCGAGGAAGCCTCCGACCTCTCGTCTGGCGAGGAGCTCGAAGGTGGAGATCGTGACGGGGCGCGGCTTGAGAACCACGTCCTCCCCCGCACGCACGAGCGCGTACGCCCGCTTGCCGTCGACTTTGATGGCGCTGACGCTCGACGGCACCTGGCTGATCGCGCCCGTGAGCGCTTGAATGCCGCTGGCGATCGAGCCGTCGTCGACGGCAGCCACCGTGTCTGGATCGGCGGTGACGACCGGGTCGCCTTCCGCATCATCCGTCGACGTGGTCTGACCGAGCCTGATGGTGGCGACGTACTCCTTATCCTGCCCGACGAGGAAGGTCAGGAGCCGGGTGGACGAGTTGACGCCGAGAATGAGGAGCCCGGTGGCCATCGGGTCGAGCGTGCCGGCGTGGCCGACCCGGCGGGTTCCGGCGAGACGACGGGTGCGAGCGACGACGTCGTGGCTGGTGATTCCCTGGGGTTTGTCCACGAGCAGGATTCCGGAACTCACTGCACTCCTCATAGCTGGCGACGACGGCCTGGCGGCGACAGACCATCTTCCCACAGTGGACCGGCGCGCGGATCGGTGCGCACGGCGCCGGGCGGGATCGTAGGCTGGCCGAATGCGAATCGCCGTGATCGGAGCCGGGGCACTCGGCTGTACCTTCGCCGCCCTGCTCGACCGCGCAGGGCACGACGTGCGTCTCATCGCGCGCGGGGCCCAGTTCGACGCCGTCCGCGCCTCCGGTTTGCGCCTCTCCGGCGGCTTCGGCGACTGGCACACCGCCCGCCTGGTGGCCGTGCCCCGGCTCGACGAGCCCGTCGATCTGGCGCTTCTGTGCGTCAAGGCGCAGGATGCCGCGAGGGCGCTGGCCGAGCACGGCGCGACTCTCGACGGTGCGCCTCTCCTTGTCGTGCAGAACGGGCTGGACGGCGTCTCGACCGCGGCGGCAGCGGTTCCCGGTTCGTCGTGTGTTGGTGCCCTGTCCATCATCGCTGCCTCCTACCTCGAACCGGGCTCCGTGACTGTCACGACTCCGGCGACAACGTACATCGGGCGGGGAACCGGGCACCCGGATGCCGACGTGGCACGGCTCGAACGCGAGCTCGGCGAGGCGCTGAGGCTCGTCGCGATCAGAAACTTCGTCGGCGCGCAGTGGACGAAGCTCATCGTCAACCAGATCAATGCCCTGCCGGCCATCACCGGGCTGAGTGCCCAGGCTGTCATCGGCGATCGGCGGTTGCGCCTCGTGATGACCCGGAGCATGCGCGAGGCGGTGCGCACCGGCGTGGCCGGCGGCATCCGGTTCGGGGCGTTGCAGGGGCTCGGCGACCGGCGTTTGCGGCTCTTCGCCCGGCTGCCGCTCGTGGTCGGCCAGCTGCTGCCGCTGTTGTTCGCCGCGCGGATGGGCGCTGTTCCCAACCCCGGGTCGACGCTCCAGTCGCTCAAGCGCGGCCAGCGCACGGAAATCGACCATCTCAACGGTGCCGTTGTGCGTGAGGCGCGGCTCGCCGGGCAACGTGTTCCGGTCAATGAGGTGCTGACGGCCCTCGTGCACGAGGTCGAGGCGAGCGGGCGGTTTCTGACGCCGGCCGAGGTGCTGGCGCGTCTGCCCCGGTGAGTTCGCACGATTTCCCGGCCTGCGGCATCCTGACCCGCCCACACTCAGGATCTGCCTCCAAATTCAGGAACGTCCTCCAAATTCAGGAGAAACTCGCGACACGCCGGAGCGAGAGCGCTCCCATACGGCGTGTCGAGGCAGATCTCCTGAATTTGCAGTTCGGCCAGGGCCCAGGCACGTCGTCGCACCACCAGAACGGATGCCGTCAGCAGCTGTCGAGGAACAACCGGGTCGGGTGCGCCTCATCCGCATTGTCGATCGCGACCGACGCCCGGCTTCGTGGTCCAGCGTCTGCCGTGTACAGCGCCTGCCCACCGATATAGCGGGCATTGGACGCGGCATCCGGCCTCGGATCGACGTTGATCGCCACCTGCAGACGGCGGTACGCCTCCGCGACCGGCACGTCGAGCCAGATCGAGTAGTGCCAGAGTCCGCGGAGTTCCGGACGGTGGAGGAACACACCATCGACGATAAGGATGGCGTCTTTCGGCCCGGTGACCCAGCGCATCTCTTCGCCGACATTCCGTTCCTCGTCGAAGCCGACGAGCTGGAACCCGGTGCTCCCGGCCATCCGGAACGGTTCGATGAGGACCCGCCTCAGCAGGGAGTAGTCGAACGAATCCTGATAGTACCCTTCGGCTGAGTCCCGCCCACGGGCATACCGATCCTCGCGCGGCCGGTGGAAGTCGTCGATCGACGCCCGGAACACCACCCGGTCGTCTTCGCGGAATACCTCGGCGAGATCGTCGGCGAAGTCCACCGTCCCTGATCCGCTTCTGCCGTCGACCGCAACGATCACGCGCCCGACCCGGTAGTTGTGGGTGATCTCGGCGCGCAGTTCGCGCAGCAATTCGACCCGCGGCGTGGTGACAAGTCTCATGATCCGAGCCTACTCCGGGGTGCTCAGCGGACGGAGGTGAAGCAGCATACGCTTGAGGGGATGAACACCCCGCCAGAGGTCGCCCGCCGCATCATCGACTGGTTCGCCGAGAGCGGTCGTGACCTGCCGTGGCGCCATCCGGGGTTTCCCGCCTGGGGCACCCTCGTTTCGGAGTTCATGCTGCAGCAGACGCCGGTCGCCCGCGTCATCCCCCGGCTGGCTGACTGGCTCGAACGTTGGCCGACGCCGGCAGACCTTGCCGCCGTTCCACCCGGAGAGGCGGTGCGAGCCTGGGCGAACCTCGGCTACCCGCGCCGCGCTCTGTGGCTGCACCGCGCGGCCGTCGAGATCACCGAACGGCACGGCGGCGTCGTGCCGCAGAACATCGACGACCTCCTCTCCCTCACCGGTGTCGGCGATTACACCGCACGAGCCGTCGCCGTGTTCGCATACGGCCACCGGCATCCGGTCGTCGACACCAACACGAGGCGCGTCCTCGCTCGCGCAATCGCCGGGGACGGGGAGCCGGGCCCTCCCGCGGCGAAGCGGGACCTGGCCGCTCTCGAATATCTTCTCCCCGCCGACCTCGACGAGGCCCACGCCTTCAATGCCGGGATCATGGAACTCGGGGCAATCGTCTGCACGGCACGCGCCCCGCGGTGCGACGCCTGCCCGATTGCGGATGCCTGCGCCTGGCGCCTCGCCGGCTACCCGGCGTACGAGGGCAAGCGCAAGGCCGTGCAGAAGAAGTACGAAGGAAGCGACAGGCACGTCCGCGGGCTGATCATGGCCGAACTCCGCGCGGCGCACGTGCCGGTGACCGCGCCGGAGATCGAGTCGCTGTGGACGGATGCCGCGCAGCGAGAACGCGCGCTGGCCGGTCTGATCTCCGACGGCCTCGCCGTGAAACAGGAACAGGGCTACGTGCTGCCCTGAGGCGGCGCGCAGCCCTGTCGGCCTGGCTGGTCTAGTCGTCGTCCGCGATCACGCGCGGCTTGACGTACGGGTCCTCGTCGCCGGCGTACGTCGCCGTCGACTTGAGAGCCTCGATGCTCGAGTCACGCTCACGTGCCTGGGCGAGCAGCTCGTCCAGGTGCTTGGCATTCTCGGGCAGCGCATCGTGGATGAACTCGAGGCTCGGGGTCAGCCGCGCCGTGATGTTCTTGCCCACTTCGCTGCGGAACATGCCCTTGGCTGCTTCGAGGGCAGCGGCCGAATCGGCGCGTTCCTCATCAGAGCCGTACACGGTGTAGAAGACGCTGGCGTGCTGGAGGTCGCCCGTGACCCGGACGTCCGTGATGGTGACGAAACCGAGCCGGGGGTCACGCATTCCACGCTCGATGCGCTTCGCGATGATCTCCTGGATGCGGTCCGCCAGTTTACGTGCTCGTGGGTTCTCGCCCATGATTCTCTCCTTCAGCCTGTGAGCCCAGTGCTACCGGCGGCGACAGCCTCCCCACCTGGCCGAACCGCGAGGTCCGACGGGCGAGGAGGCTGCGCTGCCGACGACGACTTAGACGCGCGGCTTCTCTTTCATCTCAGTGGTTTCGATCTCGTCACCGATCTGGATGTCGTTGAACTTGCCGAGGCCGATACCGGCTTCGAAGTCCGTACGAACCTCGGTGACGTCATCCTTGAAACGACGCAGCGACTCGATGGCCAGGTTGTCGCCGACCACGACACCGTCGCGGATGACGCGGGCACGAGCGTTGCGAGTGATCGTTCCTGTGCGCACGATGACACCGGCGATGTTGCCGAACTTCGAGGAACGGAACACCTCGCGGATCTCGGCGACACCGGACTGGACTTCTTCGTACTCGGGCTTGAGCATGCCGGTGAGGCTTGCTTCCACATCGTCGATGGCGTTGTAGATGACCGAGTAGAACCGGATGTCCACGCCTTCGCGCGCTGCACGTTCCCGAGCCTTCGGGTCCGGGCGCACGTTGAAGCCGATGATGATCGCGTTGTCGATGGTCGCCAGGTTGACGTCCGACTCGGTGACAGCGCCGACTCCGCGGTGGATGATCCGCAGCTGAACCGAATCGTCGACCTCGATCTTGAGCAGCGACTCCTCGAGTGCCTCGACGGCACCGGAGACGTCACCCTTGATGATGAGGTTGAGCGATTCGACCTTGCCCTCTTCGAGTGCACGGGTGAAGTCTTCAAGGCTGATGCGCTTGCGGGACTTGGCCAGCTGGGCGTTGCGCTCCGCTGCTTCACGCTTCTCAGCGATCTGACGGGCGGTGCGGTCATCGTCGGTGACGAGGAAGGTGTCACCGGCGCGAGGCACCGAAGACAGACCCTGAACCTGCACCGGACGCGACGGCGTGGCGAACTCGACGGGATCGCCGTTCTCGTCAGCCATGGCACGCACGCGGCCGTAGGCGGTTCCGGCGACGATGGGGTCTCCGACCTTCAGCGTTCCCGACTGGATGAGCACGGTGGCAACTGCACCGCGGCCCTTGTCGAGCTTCGCTTCGATGGCGACACCACGTGCGTCCTTGTTCGGGTTCGCACGCATGTCGAGCGCGGCATCCGCCGTGAGCAGCACAGCGTCGACGAGCTTCTCGATGCCGATGTTGTTGCGTGCAGACACGTCGACGAACATGACGTCTCCGCCGTACTCTTCAGCAACCAGTCCGTATTCGGTGAGCTGCTGGCGCACCTTCTGCGGGTTGGCGTCGTCCTTGTCGATCTTGTTCACTGCGACCACGATCGGCACGTTGGCGGCCTGGGCGTGGTTGAGCGCCTCAATCGTCTGCGGCATGATGCCGTCATCGGCGGCGACCACGAGGATCGCGATGTCGGTGACCTGCGCACCACGGGCACGCATGGCGGTGAATGCCTCGTGACCGGGGGTGTCGATGAAGGTGACGGCGCGGTCGATGCCCTCGTGCTCGGCGTGAACCTGGTATGCACCGATGTGCTGGGTGATGCCACCGGCTTCGCCTGCGACGACATTCGCGTTACGAATCGCGTCGAGGAGTCGGGTCTTACCGTGGTCGACGTGACCCATGACCGTGACGACGGGCGGACGCGCTTCGAGCTCGTCGTCGGTTTCGTCTTCGAGCTCCTGGTCGAGGTCGATCGCGAAGCCTTCGAGAAGCTCGCGGTCTTCTTCTTCAGGCGAGACGATGAGAATCCGGTAACCGAGTTCTTCACCGAGGATGCCGAAGGTCGCCTCGTCGAGCGACTCCGTCGCCGTCGCCATCTCACCGAGGTGGAACAGAACGGTGACGAGGTTGCCGGGGCTGGCGTCGATCTTGTCGGCGAAGTCCGAGATGGATGCTCCGCGACGGAGACGGACGATGGTCGTGCCGTCACCGCGGGGAACACTCACGCCGCCGAGCGACGGAGCTTCCCTGAGCTCGAATTCCTGCCTCTTGGCCCGCTTCGACTTGCGGGACTTGCTCTTGCCGCCACCGCGACCGAATGCACCAGCGGTTCCACCGCCGGGCCCACGGCCACGACCGCCGCCACCTGCGGGGCGGTTCGGGCCGAAGTTCGATCCGGGTGCACCGGCAGGTGCGCCACCGGGGCGGAAGCCGCCGCCTGCGCCTGCAGGGCGCTGGAAGCCACCACCGGCCGGACGACCGGCGCCGCCTGGACGCTGGAAGCCACCGGGGCGCTGACCCTGGCCCGGACCGCCGGGGCGAGGAGCTCCCGGACGGGGAGCGCCTGGACGCGGTGCCTGCGGGCGCGGGATGTTGCTCGGGGTGGGTGATGCGGGCCTCTGGCCCATACCCTGCGCGCTGGCGAACGGGTTGTTCCCGGGGCGAGGCGTGCCTGTCGGTCGCTGGCCCATGCCCTGGGTGCTGGCGAAGGGGTTGTTGCCCGGGCGCGCGCCTGGACGGGGGCCACCGGGTGAGGCAGCTTTGGCAGCCGGGGCCGCGTCAGACTCAGGGGCTGCTGCCGGGGCGTCGCTCGGGGCCGGAGCCGCTGCAGGCGCTTCAGCGGCAGGTGCTGCAGGCGCTTCGGCAGCAGGTGCTGCCGGCGTTCTGGGAGCAGGTGCGGCCGGAGCCGGTGCTTCTGCAGCCGGTTCGGGTGCTGCCGGAGCGGCAGGTGCCGGGGTCGGGCGTGAGCCCGGCTTGGCGGCAGCCTTCTTCGCCGGTGCAGTTGCACCGTCGGCAGCAGGCTTGGCGCCGTCGGCCTCGAGGGCAGCACGAAGCTTCCGTGCCACCGGGGGTTCAATGGTTGATGAGGGCGACTTGACGAACTCGCCCAGTTCCTTCAGCTTCGCAAGGGCTACCTTGCTGTCGACACCGAGTTCAGATGCGATCTCGTGTACGCGTGGTTTTCCAGCCACAATTCTCCTGTCTGGGTCCACCCAGACAGGGCAGACCGTTAGTTACGGACGGGTCTCATTTCGAGCCGCTCATTAGTTGTCCATTAGCCGTTCAGCCTGTTCTCTCGTACTGAATTTTCTAGTGCTGCCGTGTCAAGGTTCCCGCTGTGTCGCAGGGCACGCCCGAAGGCCCGCCGCTTCACTGCGAGTTGGTAACACTGGATTTGCGGATGCAGCCACGCCCCTCGACCGGGCAACGTCGCGGTGGGGTCCACCACGAGTTCCGAATCCGAGGCGACGACCCTCAGCAGGGAGGATCTGTCGGCGCGCGTGCGGCATCCGACGCACGTTCTAACAGGTTCCATCCTAGCACCCCGTCTATTCGGTCCGCCGTGAGCTCGCGTGAGTGGATGGCTACGCGAAGCGTGACGGTGTCGAGATTGCCTGATTTGAGGGCTGCCGCCCTGTCGCGGAACTCCGCTCGGCGCTTAGTTGTCTTCCAGGATCGAATCCGGCTGGATGTCGATCTTCGCACCGGTGAGCTTGGCGGCGAGACGGGCGTTCTGCCCTTCCTTGCCGATCGCCAGCGACAGCTGATAGTCGGGAACGAGCGCACGGACGGCCTTGGTCGCTTCATCGAGGATGAACGAGCTCGTCACCTTGGCAGGCGACAGCGCGTTGGCGACGAACGTGGCGAGGTTCGGCGAGTAGTCGACGATGTCGATCTTTTCCTCACCCAGCTCTTCGGTGACGGCGCGCACGCGGCGTCCGAGCTCACCGATGCAGGCGCCCTTGGCGTTGACGCTCGGATCGTTGGCACGCACGGCGATCTTGGTGCGGTGACCGGCCTCACGTGCGAGCGAGACGATTTCGACGACTCCCGAAGCGATCTCGGGCACCTCGAGTGCGAACAGCTTGCGGACGAGCGACGGGTGTGTGCGCGACAGCGTGATCTGCGGACCCTTCATGCCCTTGGAAACGCTCGTGACGTACACGCGGATGCGCGCCCCGTGGCGGTACTCCTCCCCAGGAACCTGCTCCTCGGGGGGCATGATGCCTTCGATGGTGCCCAGGTCGATGTGGATCATGCGGGGGTTGGGACCCTGCTGCACGACACCTGCGACGATGTCGCCTTCCCTGCCTTTGAACTCGCCGAGGATGGCGTCATCCGCGAGGTCGCGGAGTCGCTGGTTGATGACCTGCTTGGCGGCGAAAGCAGCAATGCGGCCGAAGTCGTCAGGGGTGGACTCGGCTTCGCCGATCACCACACCCTCATCGTCGAGTTCGGGCACGAGAACGGCGACGTGGCCGGTCTTGCGGTTGAGTTCGACCCGGACCTCGGGCTCAGCTTCGCCCGGTTCGGCCTGGCTCTTCACGTATGCGGTGCGAATAGCCTGTTCGATGATCTCGACGAGCTCATCGAATGGGATCTCTTTCTCCCGCTCCATCATCTTCAGTACGTTGAGATCGATGTCCACCGGGGTACTCCTCTATTCAGCTGCCACCGCCACTTCTGCACTGGCGGATCGATCTTCTAACTTACCCGACCTGACGGGCATCCGTCACCACCGGGCTTCGCCCCGGTCAGGCGCGCAGGGCAGCTGCAGCCTCAGCGATCGGCACCGGGGTGCGCTCACCCGTCCGGCGATCCCACAGTTCCACGTTGCCGTCGACGACCCCGCGACCGGCGATGACAATCTTCGGGATGCCGATCAGCTCAGCGTCGCCGAACTTCACTCCTGGCGACACTTTCGGCCGGTCGTCGTAGAGCACATCGAGGCCGGAAGCTTCGAGTTGCGCCGCGACGGTCTCTGCGGCCTCGAAGACCGCCGCATCTCGCCCGGTGGCGACGACATAGACGTCGAACGGTGCGACCGACTCGGGCCAGATCAGGCCGTTGTCGTCGTTGTTCAGTTCGGCGATGATCGCAAGGATGCGGGTGACACCGATGCCGTACGACCCCATGGTCACTGTGACAAGCTTGCCGTTCTCGTCGAGGACCTTGAGCCCGAGCGCCTCAGCGTACTTGCGGCCGAGCTGGAAGACATGCCCGATCTCCATGCCACGGGCGAGTTCGACGGGACCGGAACCGTCGGGTGCCGGATCTCCTGCGCGCACGTTTGCGGCCTCGACCCAGCCGTCGCCGACGAAGTCCCGACCGGCGACGAGTCCGAAGACATGCCTGCCGTCTGCGTTGGCGCCGGTGATCCAGCTGGTCCCGTCGACGATACGAGGGTCGAGGAGGTAACGGATGCCTGTCGTCGACGTCTCGCCGAGAACAGCGCCGTCGGCACTCCACGGACCGATGTAGCCCTTGACGAGTCCAGGGTTCTTGGCGAAGTCCGCCTCTGTGGCGGCTTCGACCTCTGCAGGAGCGAACGCGACCTCGACCCGCTTGAGGTCGACGTCACGGTCACCCGGCAGACCGACGACGACGAGCTCGCGGGAACCATCGATCTGGGTCAGAGCGAGCACGACGTTCTTCAGGGTGTCTGCTGCGGTCCACTGCGCGCCATCCTCCCGCGGGTGCTCGGCGTTGGCGAGGTCGACGAGCGTCTGGATCGTCGGGGTGTTCGGGGTGACGTGCACGACCGCGTCCGGCTGACCCTCGAGAGCGAGGGCAGCGGGAACCTCGGTCACCCAGGCTTCGACGTTGGCGGCGTATCCGCCTGCTGACCGGACGAACGTGTCTTCGCCGACCGCGGTGGGGTGAAGGAACTCTTCACTCTTCGACCCGCCCATCGCGCCGGCGTCGGCGTTGACGATCACGTACTCAAGGCCGAGCCTCGTGAAGATGCGCTCATACGCGTCACGCTGGGACTGGTAGCTCGCGTCGAGTCCGGCATCCGTGTAGTCGAACGAGTAGGCGTCCTTCATCGTGAATTCGCGGCCACGCAGGAGGCCGGCACGCGGCCGGGCCTCGTCACGGTACTTGTCCTGGATCTGGAAGATCGAGAGGGGCAGGTCCTTATATGACGAATACAGGTCTTTGACCAGAAGGGTGAAGACCTCTTCGTGGGTCGGTGCGAGGAGCAGGTCACTGCCCTTGCGGTCCTGCAGCCGGAAGAGTCCGTCTCCGTATTCTTCCCACCGGCCGGTGACCTCGTAGGGTTCGCGCGGAAGCAGCGCAGGGAAGTGCACTTCGTGAGCGCCGGCGTTCGTCATCTCCTCGCGGATGATGCGTTCGATCTTCCCCTTGACCCGGAGCCCGAGCGGCAGCCAGGCGAAGATACCGGGGGCCTGCCGCCGAATATATCCGGCCCGCACGAGCAGCCGGTGGCTGATCACCTCGGCGTCTGAGGGGTCTTCACGGAGAGTCTTGAGAAAGAAGTTGGTGAGGCGCGTAACCATTCGTCCATGCTATCGCCGTGGCCGGGTGTGCCGTGCGGGCTGGGATGGATGCATCACCACGGTTTCTCGACGTAGTCCCGATTGTTTTCCTGACCGCGCTTGGTCGAGTCCTGGTTCTGCTTCTCTTCCTCGGCCTGGTCGCCCTTGTTCCCGAGCTCGTCGACCTTGCTGCCTGCCTCGGGCTCGTCGTCGCCCGGCGCGGTTTCCTCCGTGCCCTCCCGCTCCTGCTGCTGTTCCCCCTGCTCCAGTGACTGGTCGAGCTTCTCCCTGATCCGCTCATCGGCCTGTTCGAGCTTTTCTTCGGCACTGTCGCCAGCGCCCTTGTCCTGCTGGTCGGGCGGCGGAGTGTCGCCCTGCTCGTCCTGCTCGTCTGGCGGCGGAGTGTCGCCCTCTTCTTCCTGCTGCGATTCCTCCGGCGGTGGTGGCGGCTCGAAGCAGCCCTCCGCAGCTCCGGCCTCGAGCACCGCCCGCGCGGTCTCGTAGAGCTTCGCCGCCCCGACGAAGTAACCGGCGGAGAAATAGGAGTCACCCTGCAACTCCCAGGCCAGCGCGAGGTTGACGGTGACGTCGCACCGGCGGTCTTCCGGCGCCCGCTCGAGCGCCTTTGCGAGGTCGTCGGTTGCCTGCGAGTACGCCTCCCCCGCGGCGTACGCGGTGCCGCGGTTGAAATAGGGGATCCAGTCTTCGGCGACGTTGAGAAACATCAGGGCGTCTGAGGTTTCTGCGCTCCGCTCGAACTGTTCCCGGTCGTATGCGTCGATCGCGCGCTCGGCGAGGATCGGCATGCTCAGAAGCTTCCATGCGACGAAGAGCCCGAGCAACACGACGGGGAGTGAGTAGAGGATCATCCGTCGCCTGGATCGTCGGCGTGCCGCCTTCACGTCAAGCAGCATGCTGACCTCCCTCGAGCCGGCGCAGATCGCGCAGGGCGACTGCGAGCCAGGCGACCTCGGTGAGCGCCAGCATCCCGAAGCCGATCGCGAAGATCCAGTAGAACTCCGGGGTGTCGACCACGGGCGAATCGTCTGCTGTGATGTTGCCGACCGTGATTCCGGCAACCGCCTCGTCGACCGGTTCACCGGCATCCCGGTGGATGTAATCGACGCCGAGCTGCCCGGCGATGCCGTCGAGCGCCCTCTCGTCGATGCGCGAGACCGCCTCCTGCTCACCCGAGTCGCTGAACCAGGTGATGTATGGCATGTCGCTGTCTGGATCGGTGTAACCGCTGAACTGCCTCATCCGTCCACCGTCTGCGGTCCCGTAGCCGAGAACGGCGCCCCCGTCGACCACGGAGCCGATGGCCTCGAACGATGCGGGTTCCTCGGCCACCGTCTGTTCACCGTCGCCGAGGTAGAAGACGATCCGCGTGCGCTCCGGATAGGTTTCGGCGTCACGGGCGAGCCGGTCTTCGAGGAAAGCGACCGGTTCGGAGATGCTGCTGCCGCCGGAGTAGACGGTCACTTCCTGGTTCAGCGCTTTCGCTCCCGACACCACGGCCGAGGTGTCTGTGGTGAGCGGGAGCCGCTGAACCGTTTCGGCGTCGAAGGTGATGAGCGAGAACCGGGAGCCGGCGAGTTCGGTGGCGATCGCGGCGAGATCCGCGCGCACACCGACCAGCCGGGGATCCCCTGCCGGGCCGAAGTCCTCGGCCGCCATGCTACTGGTCGTGTCGACCACGAAGTAGACGTCGACGTCTCCGGATGCCGTCGGAGGTCGCAGATTCGTCGGAAGACCCGGGCGGAGTGCGAGCCCGAACAGCAGCAGAACCATTCCGAGCCGGAGCAGCCAGTGCCAGGCTCCGGCGCGACGGGGAGCCCGCGCGAACTGCACGATCGCGAAGATCGCCATCGAACCGAGCACGACCACCAGAACACCGACCGGGAGCAGGGGTGAGAAGATCATCGCCTGAGCCTCCAGCCGAAGTACATGATGAATGCTGTCCCGACCAGTCCGACGAGGAACGGCCAGGTGGGCTGGTCGGTGCGCACGAGCATCGGCTCACCGGTGAGACGGGTGGTCTGTTGCTTCTCGATTCCGTCGACGATCGAGGGAATCGCCCCCGGATCGGCCAAGGCATAGTAGCCGCCGTCCGTTGCAAGGACGACGCTTTCCATCTCGTCGGCGAACTCGGCGATGTAGTCCTTGCTCGACACGTCGCCCGGGTTGATTCCGTAGACCCGCACGTCGCGTTCCTCCGCGAACGCGCCGGCTTCAGGGAGGGTCAGGATCGGGTCGCCTGCCACGTAATTGTCTGTTGCCAGGACGACGGACCGCGACCGTTCGTCTTCGATGTCGTCGAACCGCATCACGCAGGAACCGAGGCCGTCGCCGATCAGTGACGATCCGTCGCCGAGAAGGGTGCCGTTGATGAAGTCGTAATCGGAGAGCGGTGAGGAGAGGTCGTTCTCCAGGTACTCGAGCTGGTCGAGAACGAACGTGTAGTCGCTGGTCAACGGGAAGTAGGTCACCGCAGACGCGTTGAAGAGAACAAGGCCGATCCGCTCACCGTCGAACTCGGCGACCAGGTCGCGGAAGGTCCGGACGAGCGCCGCGTCGTAGTCGATCATCGAGCCGGAGACATCGAGGCACAGCACGATGTCTCGGTTGCGCATCTCGGGCTGGTAGCTGTTGATGCTGACGAGCCGTGAACTCATCACGACCGCGGCAACCAGCACGATGGCGAGCACTGTGATCGCGCTGTACAACGTCGCGCGGTAGCGACGCACGGCTGTCTGGTATGCGGGTAGAGCGGTGAGCCGGTCTGAGTGTGCCAGCGGCACGGCGTCCGCCGCCGATCGGGCGCGTCGCCGCGCCCTCATCCAGAGAGCGAGGCCGACGACGCCGACGAGAAGAAGGACCCAGACGAGCGGGAGCCACCAGTAGATCAGTTCCACGTGCCGACCACCTCCCTGGCGATGCCGGCCGACGAGGGCAGGTCACCCTGCTCGACGGCCGCGAACTCGGCCGGGTAATACTGTTCGACCGCGTCGGCCACCGAGTGGAGGTTGGCCTGGTTCAGGTCCTCGAGCGTCATGACCTGTGCTTTGCGCCCACTGGACTCGAAGACGAAGAAGCGCACGAGAGTACCGAGCTTCTGGTGGGCGGCGCGCGTGGACAGGTCACCCTGCCGCCAGGATTGTTCGACCTCGTCGATGAGGTCGTAGTACTTGTTCTTGAGCAGGCCAGCCTCGAGCAGGACATTCTGTGTGGGCGTCGACGGAGGCATCCGGTGTTTCCGTCTCGACCACCACCAGATGAACAGGTACCAGGCTGCGATCAGCACCAGAATGCCGATGCCGAGAAATGTCCAGATCGGCGCGTACGACGCCGGAGGTGTGTAGCCGTCAATGCCGGGCATGGTTGTGCACCTCCAGCAGGCGGAACAGTCCGGGCACGACGTCGTCGTCTCCGGTGAGCCGGTGGCTCGAGATCCCGATTCGCTCGAGCAGGCCGGAGGATGCCGCGGTTCTGGTGGCGACGGATGCCGCGAAATCAGCGCGGAGGGCGCTGTCGCGTCGCAGGAACGCGGGCAGCTCCCGGCCGTCGGCGACGTCGAACATGTCGTGGTCGGCGAACTCGGCGAGTGTCGGGTCGGCGTCTCCGACGGTGATCCAGAGGATCTCGTGCTGGGCGTGCAGGCGGCGGAGCAATCGCAGTTCGTCGTCGTTATCGGGATCGATGGCGCCGTCGTCGGCGAAGACGACCAGGATCATCCGTCTCCGGAACGTGCGCCGGACGTAGTCCAGCTGGGTGGCCAGCCGGCTGGGGCCTGCGGTCAGCGAGGTGCGACGGTGGATGACACCGAGGATGCGCTCGAGGTGTGACTCGGTGCCGCGGAATGGGACATGCTCGGTTTCGTCTGCGTCACCGGCGACGAGTCCGACATGGTCGCCGTGTCGCACGGCGAGGTACCCCATCACCCCGGCAGCGAGCACAGCGACATCGCGTTTCGGACCGCCGCTGGCGGACAACGCGGCGAAGTCCCTCCCGGTGTCGACGACCAGCATCACCGCATGCTTGCGTGCGGCGATGTAGCGTTTCGTCAGCGGCGCCCCCACGCGGGCAGTGGCTTTCCAGTCGATGTCCTTGACGTCGTCTCCCGGCGTGTATGCGCGAAGGTCGTCGAAATCGAGACTTTTGCCATGGAAGAGCGAGACGTATTCGCCGTCGAGCAGACCCCGCACTTTGCGGTGTGCCCGAATGGCGAGTTTGGTCTTGACCCGGTGAAGCAGCTGGTCCACGACGAGGTCCTAGGGAACAGAGATCGCCGCGAAGATCGCGTCGATGATGCTGTCGGGGTCGATGTTGTCTGCCGCTGCTTCGAACCCGAGGATGAGGCGGTGCCTGAGCACCTGGTGCCTGAAGAACTTCACGTCTTCGGGGATGACGTGGTCACGGCCGTTGAGCAGCGCGAGTGCGCGCGCAACGCCGCTGAAGGCGATCGACGCACGGGGGCTCGCACCGTACTGGATGTACGAGGCGAGCTCAGGAGGAAGGTACTGGTCGGCGTTCCGTGAGACGAAGACCGCCTGGACGATGTAATTGAGGATCGAAGGATCGAGGTAGACCCGCCTGACGAGGCCCTGGAGGAACAGCACGTCGTCGATCGACGCGTGCGGCAGGTCGGACTCGTGCGAGTCGTACACCCCGGCGTTGACCCGTCGGACGATCTCGGCCTCATCGGCGAGGCTCGGGTAGGCGAGGATCTCCTTGATCAGGAACCGGTCGAGCTGCGCTTCGGGCAGGTGGTACGTGCCCTCCTGCTCGATCGGGTTCTGCGTGGCGAGCACCAGGAAAGGATTCGGCAGCGGGTAGTTCACGCCACCGATCGAGGTCTGGCGTTCCTGCATGGCCTCGAGCATGGCCGACTGGGTCTTCGCGCTCGAACGGTTGATCTCGTCGAGGAGCACGAAGTTCGCGTGGACTGGCCCGAGCTGGGTGTCGAACCGGCCGGTGCCCGGGTCGTAGATCTGCGTCCCGATGATGTCGGACGGGAGCAGGTCGGGCGTGCACTGGATCCGCTTGAACCGGGCCTGGACGGATTCTGCGATCGCTTCGGCCGCCGTCGTCTTGGCCAGCCCCGGCACACTTTCGAGCAACACGTGCCCACCGGTCATCAGGGCGACAAGCAGGCTCGTGCGCAGACTGGTCTGCCCGACCACCCGGGTGCCGTACGCACGCACGATGGTGGTGAGGATGTCGTGGGCTCGCGACAGCTCCGTCGGCTGGACGGGCGTGTTCGGTTCGGCAGTCAGGGTCACAGCAGGCTTCTCCCCAGAAGTCGAGTGGCGATCGGGCCTCCGTGCCCGCCCACGATCCGGTCAGTCTATGCGACCGAATCCCGGGCTGGGCTGGGAATCAGCGAGGGATGTCCTGCATGCGCGGGCGCCGATCGCGTAGCCTCGATCTGGCGCCGGGGGTCGGTCGTCAGAGTATTGCGGAGGAGTCGCCAGGTGCCGACGATCGAGGGGCTCAGCACGGGCCTGCACACGGATGCGCTGACTGATCGGGTGAAGCGCCGCGAAGTCCGTGATTTCTTTCGTTCCTTCGCCAGGCAGCATCCTTCGGTCAGAAGTCTCTGGTCACCCGCACGACGGGTCACCTGGGCAGTCGGAGGCGTCGCCGTGGCGATCGGGCTGCTCGCGATGGCGGTCGGAATCAGCGAGGAGATCGACGAGCAGGCCGATGACATGGCCGGAGAACTCGTCGGGATGTCCGTGATGGCCGCACTCATGCTGTTCGGCGGGGTCGTCATGGTCTGGTACTTCTTTCGTACGCGAGCGCGACGCAGCACCCGGAAACGCCAGTACCGTCTGGCACGGTTCGCTGCCCAAAACGGGATGACCTATCAGCCGGGGCCCGTTCGAGGAACGCATCTCACACCGTGGGCTGACCGTGGTGTGCTGGTGCTGTCGACGATCTTCCGCAGTCGATCATCGCGATTCGTCGAGATCGCAAACTTCGAGCTGATTTCGGGCACCGCCAGTAACCGCAACACCCAGGTGGGTGGGTACTGTGCCGTGAAACTGTCGGCAGCACTCCCCCACATCCTGGTGCAGGCCAGGGACGGCCGTCCTGATGTCGTCGCGCAAGCGATTCCGGCCCGGGCTCAAGCGTTGTCGCTCGAGGGAGACTTCGACGACCACTTCACGCTGTACTGTCCCGATGGCTATGAGCGTGACGCGCTGTACCTCTTCACCCCAGACGTCATGGCGCGGCTCATCGACCGGGTCCACGGCTTCGATGTGGAGATCGTCGACGACTGGCTCTTTCTGGTGAGTTCGCGTGATGTCGTCACTCTCGACCCGGATGCCTGGCGCGGGCTCTTCGATGCGGCATCCGCTCTGATGCATTCCGTCTCCCGATGGGAACGCTGGCGTGACGACCGTCTCGAGTCCGCGCCGGGCGACGGGGCCGGCGTGAGCGTCGCCCCGCCGACCGCCCCTGCCCCTGCCCCTGCCGTCGGCGTCGCGAAGCAGGGTCAGCGCCTCCGCACCACGATCGGCCCGGCTGCGCTGATCGGCATCCTGGTCGCCGGTGGTTTTCTGGCGGCGGTCGTCGTCGCCAACCTTCTCCCCTGACACTGAGGCTGCGTCGCGCATGCGGCCCTTTGATCACGGCAACGACCCTGTGGGCCCGACCACCCGAGCTGACGCGCCACAAATCGTCGCTCGAACGCCCAGCGAGCGACGATTCGTGGCAACTCAATGCCCGCGAGGGCGCCGGCCCGCGGCGAGGTCTGCGCATCGCAGCACCGGGTAGGCGCATTCACAAGCCATCGTCGCCCTCTCGGGCGAGCGTCTAGGGGTGCTTGTGGCCCGCCGCCGCCGCGTAATACCGTCTCAGCAGAGGGTTTGCGGTCCACAAGCGGGAGGCATTTCATGCTGAAGCGCGTCGCTGAGGGTGTTCTCGTTTCCGAGAGCGAGTTCCTCCAGAGCAACACTGTCGTCGTTCAGGGGAGAGATGGCGTGTTGCTCATCGACCCGGGCATCACGGCCGGCGAATTGGCGACCCTCGCAGACGATCTTCAGCGGTTGGGCCAACGCGTCGTGGCGGGGTTCTCCACCCATCCCGATTGGGACCACGTGCTCTGGCACGCGAGCTTCGGCGCCTCGCCCCGCTACGGAACGGCCCGCTGTGCTGCGTCCCTTCAGGATCTGTTGTCGCACGAGGACTGGAAGGAGCGCGTGGCCGAGGCGCTCCCGCCGGAGCACGCCGACGAGATTCCGATGGAACTGCTCGGTCTCGTCACCGGGCTGCCCGGCGGAGCGACGCGGATCCCATGGGAGGGACCCACCGTGCGCATTCTCGAGCATCAGGCCCACGCGCCCGGTCATGCGGCGCTGCTGCTCGAGAAGGAGCGCGTTCTCGTCGCCGGTGACATGCTCTCCGACATCCTGATGCCGTTCCTCGACCTGGAGGCGGAGCATCCGATCGAGGATTACCTCGCGGCGCTGAATCTGTTCGAGAGTGTGACCGACGACGTCGACGCCGTCATCCCCGGGCATGGTTCGGTTGGTGGAGCCGACTCGCTGCGGCCGCGGATCGCGCAGGATCGCGCGTACGTCCTGGATTTGCGAGACGGTGGCGATTTCGACGACCCGCGGGTTGGCCCGGCGGCCCCGCTCGAGTGGCTCCCCGAGGTGCATCGCTGGCAGGTGCAGCGGATCTCCGAGGCGTGACCGTCGTGCCTGGGGTGGTTTCAGCCGACACCAGACTCTCACTCAGCGCAGATCCCGCAGCCGATCGGTGATGCTGTTCTCTTCGCCTGCCCGGCGCTCATAGGTGACGGCGATGATGAGCAGTACGGCGCCGACGACGGCCAGGGTGATCCACCAGGGCATCGACTCGATCCCCCGGCCGATCTGCACCAGGAAGACGAGCACGTTCTCGATGGGAAGCACGACGATGCCGATCAGGAAAGGGGCCGCGAGTTTGAGGCTCGAGCCGACGAGGATGGCGACGAGCGCAATCACGATGACGAGGATGGCCCGCCAGGTCTGAGGGTCGGTGAAGGTCGCGGTGACGGATGCCGACAGCAACGTCACGATGCCGGGGGCGAGCAGGGACCACGAGCCGTTCCAAGCGGCCGGCCAGCTGTCGACGGTGCCGCCACGCTCGCGGTTCTCGTTCGGATGCCGGCGCGCAGCGTGCAGGACGACGGCGCCTGCAGCGAGCAGGAAGAGACCGAGCGGCAGCGAGAACCACTCGACTCGGAGATCCCGCGGACTCCACGCGACGATCGCGGTGACGAACGCGATCGCGAAGATGAACCACACCGGCGGCAGACTGGTCAGCCGGGTGCGCAGCCGCCAGGCGATGACGACCACGGTCACCAGATAGGCGAGCATCAGCGACCACATCGCCCAGATCGTGAACCAGTCGCGCTCGATCGCCGTCCAGGTGGCGACCGCGACGTACAGCGCGGCGGGCGCCAACAACCATCGGGAGCGAGCCAGGGCCGAGGTGTCCGGGGCGTTAGAACGGATGGCACGCGCGGCAGCGGCAGCAGGCAGAGCCCCAGCGAGCCCGATGCCCAGGCACAACAGAATGAGAGGCACGCCTCCGGTCACGATGCGGTCGGAGCCGAGACCGAACCTCACACCCTGGATCGCACCGGCCGCCCCCGCAACGATCGCGACTGCCAGGGTCGGCACCCGCAAACCCCTTAGCGATTCAGCGCGTGCGGGCGATCCCCGGCCGAGCATCAGGCCGAGGCCGAGCAGGAGCCAGGATGCGGCGACGAGGCCGTACCCGCGCCACGGAGCGAGCGCGGTCGACCCGGTGCCGAACACCGCCAGAACGACGAGGATCGGTGCGACGGCGACGATCAGGCCAGTCGCGTAAAGAGGCACGACGTGGGACCCCCGCGCGGTGAGGATCAGGCCGATCGTCGCGGCGACGAGGCTCGGCGGGAGCAGGTACGGTTCGAGCACGTCGATCCCTGCGAGTGCCCACAGGCACCAGAGTGCACCGGTGAACGAGGCGGCTGCGACCCACCAGCCGTACCGACGATTCGCCCAGACGGATGTCGCTGCGGCGCCGAGTCCGACGATGACCAGGACGATGAACGTGGTCGGCAGCCCGGCGGCGACGCGCACGAGCGCAAGCACGACCGCGATCGCGCCGGTGAGCAAAGTGGACGCTTCGACCGCGATGCGGGCGGCCGTCGCATCCCGGGCTCCGATGCCCCTGCGGACCAGAAGCGAACCGATGAGGCCGGTGCCGGGCAGCACGAGAGCAACGATCGCGGCGATCACCGGGAGCGTCATCGGAGATGCGCTGCCGAGGAGCACCTGCGCACCGAGGCAGACCACGACAACAGCGAGTGACGGCACGAGGAGACCGGCGGCGATCGCGCGCAGCACGATTCCGAGGCCGGGACGCCGGGTGACGAGGAGGGCGAGTGCGAGCAAAAAAATGAGGGATGTCGAGAGCGCTGTCCATCCGCTGCGTTCGAACACGACCTGCACCACTCCGATCAGGAACGGCACCGACGTCACGACCAGGATCGCGTACCAGGCGGGAGGCGCGACCCAGCGGGAGAAAGTCGCACCGATCGCACCGATCGAGGCGAGCGACGTCGTGAGACACAGAAGCGCGAGAGTGCCGACGCCGAGCTGGTCGAGAGCCGTGGCGAAGACGAACAGAGCGAATGCATACCCGACGCCGACGTGTAGGAACCGCACCGGGCTCGGCACCGTGCGCGCGAGAACGGCGATGGCTGCGACGATCGCGATGCCAGCGCCGACGGTCACGGTCTCGTCGGCCTGGGAGGAAACGACGGCCAGCAGCACCGCGAAGTGGCTGCCGAGCACAAGCGGCAACCGCATGGTCAGGGAGGAACGCCGAACTCGCGGAAGAGCGACGAGCGTCACGCTCACCACCACTGCCAGACCCAGGGCGATCGCGATGCGAGACCACACGGGAAACGCGGGCAGGCAGGCGAAGGCCAGCCCCGCGAGGGCGGCGAGCCAGATCGCGATCGAGCCGGTCGCTGCACCCAGCTTCGGAGTAGCGGTTTCGGATGGTGTGGCATCCGTCTGGGTAGCGACAGCCCGCCTGACGAGCACGGAGAATGCTCCGAGTCCTGCAGACATTGCACCCAGACCGAGCACCACGGCGAGGATGCCTCCGGGAGGAAGCACCCCGCTCGCACCCTGGTCGGAGCCGCCGAGTGAGGTGAGAACCGTCACAGCCCCAATGAGTACGGCGAGGAGAACCGCCGGGAGCACGCTCGCGCCCGCAACGGCGAGCGCACCGCCCAGGGACGCGTGCCGCCCGAGAGCGCGAACCCGTGGAACAAGCACCGTCAGAGCGAGGAGCGCTGCTGCTCCCGCCGTGGGGGTCACGGCCAGATACCAGACGGCCGCGTCGTGCGTGCCGAGATCCGCAGCGAACGGAAGGCTGACGGCTGCTGCAGCCGCGGTTGCACCGGCCAGGGCACTCCAGAACGTCCGGGCGAGTTGTCGTGCGGTGAGAGCGGCGAGCACGGCCAGGCCCGTGAGCACCGCCGTGATCGTCAGCCAGTACTCGGGCGTCGTGCGGGTTTCGATGGACCACATCTGGGCGAGCACCAGAACCGTCGCGGAGATCTGGAGCGTCACAAGCGTGGTGCGCTCAGCGTCAATTCGCCCGTCGAATCTCGAGGCAATAACGGGGGTCGCCCCGAGCAAGGCGAGTGCGACGAACGCCGCGCCCAGATGCCCGAGGGTCGCCGACAGTGTGCTTTCGCCGGCGTATCCCAGCATCGCGGGAACGACGGTGAGCCCGGTGAGTGAGATCCAGAGCCAGCTGCGGATGCGGGCACGCGTCGACACGACGGCCATCACGGCACCGCTGAGAAGCGTTCCGATGGCGGCGAGCAGCCAGGGGCTCACGCCGATCGGCGCGAGTTCGGAGAACGCCACGACGTCGAGGGCAACGAACACCATGCCGAGTCCACCGACGGCTTCAGCCGAAAACTGCAGCTTGCGGCGAGCAAGCAGCCAGGCGCCGCCGAGGAAGAGGATCGTGATCAGCCCGACGATTACGCTTCGCATGGCGCGGTCAGTGAGGTCGGGGTTGAAGAAGGTGAACACGATCGCCGAGACCGCGAACAGGCCGGCACCAGCGACGGCCAGCACCGACTGCACCGTCGCGCTCGACCGAGGTGCAGCGGCGACCGGGCCGGGGTTCACACCGGGACTTGCAGGCATCCGCTGGGGAATCGGCGGCAGGGCGGCCGCGACGGGCGCTGGGGCAGGACGGTACACACGCTCGAGTACGTCCTGCCGCGTGATGAGCGCCTCGGCGGCAACTTTCGATGCGTTCCAGAGTTCGACCGCCAGGTCGTCGGTGATCTCCACACCGCAATTGCGGCAGTGGCGATCGACCAGCGCGTCGACCTCGCAGACGGGGCACGACGTGGTGTCGAGAAGGTGGGAGATCGCGACCGTGCTCCAGGGCCGTAGAACGCGCAAAGTGGTCATGGCTCCGTCACCGTTTCTGCAGCATCCGCGCCGCCGCCATCATCTGGCACCCACATGAAGATGTCGCCTGGCTGGCAGTCGAGCACGCGACAGATCGCGTCGAGGGTCGAGAATCGCACAGCCTTTGCCCGCCCGTTCTTGAGGACGGAGACGTTGGCCGGGGTGATGTCGATTGCGGCAGCGAAGTCGGCGACCGACATCTTCTTCTTCGCGAGTTCGACGTCGAGGTTGATGACGATGGGCATCAGACCACTTCCGCAAGGTCTTGTTCGAGCTGGGATGCTTTGCGCAGAAGCCCGCGCATCACGACGATCAGCAAGGCGAATCCTGAGCCCAGAACGATCCCGAGCGCGCACAGGATGGTGACCGACGGTGAGGCGACACCGGCAACAGCGAGGGTGATGAATGATCCGGCGATGAGGAGAGTCGCAACGGCGACCGCGCCGAGGATGATGTCGACCCAGGTGAACGCGTCAACGCTGAAGATGCTGGATGCCCGCACGAGCGACAGCAGTCGCCATACGCAGACGAGTGCGACCTGCACGCACAGCAGGAACCCCACGGTGATGATGATCCCCGGCGTCTCGAGGTAACCCACCTCAGGAGATCTCTGGACCATCTGTGACGCGAGTCCGGGGACCACGAAGAGCTGGCACACCAGAAGCAGTGCGATTAGGACGACGATGAGCGCCTTCAGGGCAACGATCGCGGTGCGGTCCATGCGAATCCTATCGATTATCGGTGTCAATCTATCGATAAACAATATACACATGATCGCGACGGTCGGCGCACGGGGCGCGGTCCCAACAGAAACACAAGAACCCTTGCGCAATAGTTCTTGTGCTTCTATTGTGGGAACCATGACTCCCGTCGACCCCTCGCGCACCACACTTTCATCAGCAACGTCGATGCGAGTGCTCGCGCATCCGACGCGCCTTCGCCTCCTCGGGCTGTTGCGCGAGCGGGGACCACAGACCGCTGCGCAGCTGGGTGACGTCGTCGACGAGGCTCCGGGAACGGTGAGCTATCACCTCGCGAAGCTGGCGTCGATCGATCTGATCGAACCGGCAGATGTCGCGAGTACCGACCGCCGTGAGCGGTGGTGGCGGGCCACAACGGCCCTGACGAGTTGGGAGCCAGCCGAACTGCTCGATGACCCTGACACGCTCATGGCGTCGTCGGGTCTGCAAAAGTCGATCGCGCAAGCGTATGCCGCGCGGTTCACGGAGTACATCGATGCGACACCCACGCTCCCACGCGAGTGGGTGGCCGCCGGGGCGAGCAGCGACCGATCGTTGCGCCTCACTGTCGATGAGCTCACCGCCATGCGGGCCGAACTGGAGGCGCTGACCGAACGGTGGCTGCAGGCGAGCGCCACTCACGATCCTGCGACCAGCGACGGGGCTGAACCCGTCGTGCTCGTCTATCAGGCCTACCGCCGCCCGTAACCGACGAATCGCCATGACCGAATCAGCCGAAACCCGGCCACCGCGCAGCCGCCGGGCGGTGGGTTCGCTCACCGCCTTGCTTGCCGCTCACGCTATCTCGCAGACGGGCAACGTCGTGACGGCGTTTGCCATCCCGTTCTACGTGCTCGCGATCGGTGGATCCGGCGTCGAAGTGGGTGTTGCCGCCTTCTTCGCGATCGCCCCGGTGGTGATCGGCGGACCCTTTGGCGGAGTCGTCGTAGACCGGATCGGCTACCGGCGCGCTGCGATCATCGCTGACCTCGTCAGCGGAGTCGCTGTTCTGGCGATACCTACGCTTGCGCTGACCGTCGGACTCCCGTTCTGGGCACTGCTGGCGCTGGTGTTCACAGCAGGGCTGCTTGACACCCCCGGTCAGACGGCGCGGCGGGTGATGCTCCCCGAGTTGACGACCCGGGCGGGGATACGGATCGAGCGGAGCGTCGGACTACTCGACGGCTCAGAACGGTTCGCCAGACTCATTGGAGCGTCGATCGCCGGGCTGCTGGTCGCTCTCATCGGACCGATGGCATCCCTCTTCGTCAACGCTGCGACCTTTGCGGTCTCGGCGCTCCTGACCTGGCTGCTCGTGCCGGTCGCACAGAGTGCGCGGTCAGCCGGGATGTTGCCAGACGGGGTCAACGGCAGCCGCGCCCGCGCGTCGTATTGGGCCGATCTGGCCGAAGGCTTTCGCTGGGTTCGTCGCGACCCGTTGATGAAGCTGATCGTCGGCCTCGTGCTCATCACGAACCTGTTCGACGCCGCACGTGGCTCTGCACTGATGCCTTTGTACGCGCACGAGCGGCTCGGAGGAGCCGCCGCGCTTGGCCTGCTCGTCGCCGTCATGGGCGGGTGCGCACTGGTCGGCAACGTGGTGTTCGGTTTCGTCGCGCATCGCGTTCCCCGCCGGGTGACATTCGCCCTGTGCTTCGCGCTGGCCGGTGGGCCCTCGAGTGCCGCCTTCGCAGTCGGTGCACCCCTGCCCGTGCTCGTCGCCATGACCGCGCTTTCAGGCCTGGCGGCTGGAGCGATCAATCCCATTCTGGGCACCGTCGAGCTTGAACGTGTGCCCGAGCACATGCGGGGTCGAGTGTTCGGGTTGATCAATGCCGGAGCCTGGGCGGGCATGCCATTCGGGGCGCTGCTCGGTGGCATTGCCGCAGACACGATCGGTCTGGCATGGGCCTTCGGCATCATCGCCGTTCTCTACACGCTCGTCACGCTGAGCCCCCTGGCCGGGGGCGCCTGGCGACAGATGGAGCGGCGGCCGGAACCGGTCGCTGCGCCGCGAGCGGTAGCCCAGCTGAGAGAATGAATGGGTGACTTCGTGGAAACCCGACTGGGCGGCCTTTCCCCCGCTCCTCCTGAATTTCTGGGCCGAGCGGCACCTCTGCGCCCTCGCCACTCTGCGCGCTGACGGTCGACCTCACCTCGTCCCGGTCGGTGTCGCTCTCGACCTCGAACAGCGGTGCGCCTGGGTGATCACCAACGACCGCTCGCACAAGGTGAAACACCTGGCCGGCGACGACAGGGTCGCAGCCAGTCAGGTGGACGGACGACACTGGTCGACGATCGAAGGGACGGCCCGTGTGCTGACCGACGACGCCTCCGTCGCGCGCGCCGTGGCCTGCTACTCCACGCGCTACCGCGAACCACGACCCAACCCTTCTCGCGTCGCTCTACGGGTTGAGATCGACCGCTTCCTGGTGTCCCCCGGCTTCCTGCCGATTGACTAGCGGACGGCCTGCCTTTTCTGGGCCGCTGGAGCGATCGGCTTGGTAGCGTGCAATGCATGGCTATCACATTGGAGAACGTCGGCATCGCCGTTCGCGACCTCGACGCGACAATCGCCTTCTTCACCGACCTCGGGCTCACGGTCATCGGCCGTGACGAGGTCAGCGGTGAGTGGACAGATACCGCTGTCGGGCTCGATGGCAACCACGCCAGGATCGCGATGCTTCAAACGCCAGACGGCCACGGTCGCCTTGAGCTGTTCGAATACATCCACCCCGAAGCCATCGAAACAGAGCCCACCCTTCCCAACGAAATCGGCATGCACCGTGTCGCGTTCTCTGTCGACGACATCGACGAAGCCCTCAAGATCGCCGCCAGCCACGGATGCCGTCCGCTCCGCGGGGTGGCGACCTATCAGGATGTCTACAAACTCACCTATGTCCGCGGTCCGAGCGGCATCATCGTGATGCTCGCCGAGGAGCTGAAGAAGCAGTGACGGGCGGATCACGTGCAGGGTTTATCGCTGCTACCTGCCCGTCGCGCTCGGATCTGCCAGCGGGCGTGGCGAGCAACGTCACTCGTTGCGTTCTGCTCGCGCCCGTTCCTTGATCGCGACGATCACGTCGGTTTTCGCGTCCGCGTAATCGTTCATGTCGACCCATGGCTTACTGAGCAACGCCCTCTTGGTGCTCTCGTACAGGGCACGGTCGCCTGCATCGGTGCGAAGGCGATCGCGGAGGAGCAGGTACGCGTCGATGGCAGGAGCACCTCGCTCGTACAGGTGCACATGGACGTCGCGTGTCGGCGTTCGAACGAGACGGTGGCCCGGCTCGCGGACTCGCAGATCGTATCCCGTGGCGATGAGCGGGTCGAGGTAATCCTCTTCGGCGGTGATGTCATCCACCACGACGACGATGTCGACGATCGGCTTCGCTGCCAAACCTGGTACGGACGTCGAACCGATGTGTTCGATCTCGATTCTCTGTCCTGCTAGAGCCTTCCGAATCCGCGCCCGGTGTTCGGTGAAAATGTCCACCCAGCGGTGGTCGGGGCTGTGCAGCCCGATCCTGGGGGCCTCGGCACCCCCGACGATCTCGACCGTCGTAACGTCTGGTCGACGCGAGCTGTCAGGGATATCCACCCGAACATGATCGCATGACACGGCTATGGCCACACGGCGCTATACGCTGTGGATGTCACCGACCGAAGGGATTCCCGTGTCTCACCACAGCGAGCACTCCGCACAGGGGCACACTCCCGATCCGGATGGGAGGACCATCCCGGAGCTTGAGGTCGACGAGACCATAGCGCCGCGGCCGGAGGAAGAGATCGCCGACGCCATGCGGGCCGAACCGGACGTCGAGGACCACAGCCAGCATCCCGAGTGACGACGCCCGGCGTCTCGAGCCGAATCGCTACCGCGACAGCGGGCGAAGCTGGTCCTCAGTGACAGGAAATGAAACGGTGTAATAGATCTGGGGCGCGTTCATGTCGCCCCAGTCATCCTTCTTCACGCGGATCGCGACGGGTGATACTTCGGCGATACGCACCCGAAGCCAGCCTCCGCCGTCGAGGCGCAACTCATGTGGGTCGGCAAGGTAGCCCAGTCCAAGTTCGTCCAGAGTTTCCTCCGCGTGCATCCAGTCCACGACGTCCGTTTTCCTGCGGCCGAGCAGATCGATAGCGACGAATCCCTCGTCGACGGGTTTCATCCACCCCACTCGCTCCCCATCGCTCGCGCGTCGATGTTCTATCCAGTCTGCTTCCATGCCCCAAGGGTAACGATCGCGAAGGCAGGGGTTCCCGCCGGCAAGCTGCGGCTGGGCGGAATAGATCGTTCGGCTCTCATCTTGTAGCGAGGATGACCGCACACGCGAACAACTCTGCCAACGGATCGAAGACCGCCCTCGTCGTTGGGGCATCCGGCATCACGGGGTCGGCCCTCGTCGATCAACTCAGCCGTGACGGGTGGGAGGTGCTGGCGCTGTCTCGTCGCGCCACGACTAGCGAGAATGTGCGAGGCATCGCCGCTGATCTGCGCGATCGGGCAAGCTTGCGAGCTGCCCTCGCGGCGGAACACCCGACGCACGTGTTTTTCACCGCCTGGCAGCGGCAGGCCACGGAGGTCGAAAACATCGCGGTCAATGGTGCGATGGTCCGCGACCTGCTCGCCGCTCTCGCACATGCACCTCTCGAGCACGTGGCATTGGTCACCGGACTCAAGCATTACCTCGGCCCGTTCGAGGCGTATGCCGCGGGAAAGATGCCCGATACCCCCTTCAGGGAGGAAGCCGCCAGGCTCGACACCCCGAACTTCTACTACGCGCAGGAGGACGAACTTTTCGCCGCCGCCGCACTCCAGGGGTTCACCTGGTCGGTGCATCGATCGCACACCGTCATCGGCCACGCTGTCGGGAACGCGATGAACATGGGTTTGACCATCGCCGTCCAGGCGACGTTGGCGAAACACCTCGGTCTGCCGTTCGTCTTCCCCGGCAGCGCGGCTCAATGGAACGGCCTCACTGACATGACCGATGCGGGAGTCCTCGCTGAGCAGATGGTCTGGGCCTCGACCGAGCCTGCTGGGCGGGATGAGGCATTCAACATTGTCAACGGAGATGTCTTCCGCTGGCGTTGGATGTGGCCACGGCTTGCCGACCTCCTCGGCGTGCCCGCAGACCAGGTCGTCGGATTCGCAGGCGAAGCGCGGCCGCTGGAAATGCAGATGGCTGAGCACGTTCAGCACTGGCCGGCTATCGCTGCCGAGTATGGCTTGATCGAGAGCGATATCTCACGGCTCGCATCGTGGTGGCACACCGATGCTGATCTCGGACGCGAGATGGAAGTCGTGACGGATATGGGCAAGAGCCGGGCCGCGGGATTCCTCAGCTTCCGTCGGACAGATCAGGCATTCGCCGACCTGTTCGATCGCTACCGTGCCGACCGGCTCATTCCCTGAAGACGATCTCGTCAGCGTGATCCGCTGATACGCAGGTCTCGCCAGTGGAAACCTCCCGCTTCCGGTAGCGCCGCGCGGATCTGGACCTCGTTGAATGGGAGCCGTGGGCGCAGTTCATCCGGGAGCTCTGCGGCGGGCATCGCAGCATCGGTGACCCCTTCGGCCAGCATCCTCGCCTGTGCTTTCGCCAGCAGCGGCACCTTCATCGTCCATTCGGTGAACTGGGCCAGGACAGAGTGGAATGCGACGGGCAACGGGACGATGGTGAGGCGCCGGTCGAGCACGCGCGCGACTCGGCGAGCTGCCTCGCTCAAGAGCAGAGTCTCGCCACCGCGAACGGCAACGGTCTGGTTACGGAGGCCGGTGCCGAGAGCAGCGACCACAACGCCCACCAGCTCATCGACCGGGATGGGGCTGATCGTCTTTTCCCGGAGCCCGACTGACGCGAAGAGCGGAATCGTCTGGATGGTGCGACTCAGGTGATCGACCAAGTGGTCGCCGTGGCCGTAGATCATTCCGGCCTTGAGGATCGTGTACTCCATCCCTGACGAACGAACCAGCTCTTCTGCTGCCCACTTCGACTCATGGTAGGCCGAGCCCGTTCCCGGGCGGGCGCGCAGGAAGCTGAGCAGGACGATCTTTCGCACACCCGCGCGCCGAGCCGCTTCAAGAACCGCAGCCGTGCCCTGAACATGGACCCGGTCGAAGGTCTGCTCACCCAGTTCACGATTGATGCCTGCACAGTGTGCGATTGCGTCGCACCCCTCAAATGCTCGAGCCAGCGCGTCCACGTCGTCGATGGGCGTACCCGACCTACGCGAGACTATGGCCACATCGGTTGAGGGAAATCGGCTCGCAAGATGACTGCCCACGAATCCGGTTCCACCGGTGATCGCTACTCGCATGCTTCGACTATGGCCCAATCCTCTGCTCAACCGACGCATTTCTGCGCTCGCGTTGCCGAGAGCGCAGTAGTGGCTCGAAGACCGGCCACAACTGCACACTCGATTCACGAATCAGCCTTTGCGGGGAAAAGACACGCGCAGTTCGCCTAAACGTCATTCGTCGGTGTCGGTCCAGGATGCGATGTCGACGCCGTGATTGTCGGGCGACGCGAGCGACCACCAGTCTGGAGCATGCGAATCATCGACAAGTCGCCCTCCCGCGGCGAGCGCGGAATCCACTCGCGCCTGAGCCTGGTCCGCCGCCACGAAGACGTCGAAGTGCGTCCGGCCTCTCGCCACAGAGTCGCCGGTGATCGGGTTGAAGGCGAGCTGCGGTCCGCAGCGCAATGGGTCGACAGCATCCGTGTCGCCGAAGGCCTCGTAACCCAGCGCGGCGGTGAAGAACGGCCGCACGTCGGCCTGGGAATGCTGGGCGACATAGATACCGATCGACTGCGCCAGCGACGGGTCGGCGGTCAGCAGCAGGTCGGTGGCGGCCCGGGACACGGTGGCCGCAAATTCCACGGCTGCCGCGGGGATGCCATCCGTGCTGCGATACGGGACGCGCACGACAACTCCCTCGGGGCGCACGTCGACGTCCGGGAGTATATCGAATCGCTCGGCGGCAGCGACGGTCGGGCCGATGAGGCTTGCCGCGTGGGAGAGGGAGGACGCGGTGAAGACGGCCTGCGGGCCTGTGGCCGTGACGCGCCAATCGGAGATGCCCCCGGCCCGGTGGAACTCGGCCGCTGAGATCCATCCCGTCCCGCTGGTTGACTCGTCCATGGCAACTCCTTCGACAGTCGTCGGTATCGCGCTACTTCATATGTGATGGTGGGTGCGCACGGCAGAATTCGCGCACGGCGTTGTTCACCGCTCCGGGCCGCTCGAGACTGCTCAGGTGGCCCGCGCCCTCGACCACCACAAGTGTCGAGTCAGGGATCGCTCCTTCGAACTGGCGGGCAACGCTCAGCGGTGAACGAGCATCAAACTGTCCCCAGACCAGCAGCGCCGGGACTGATATGTGAGGCAGCAGATCGCATAAGTCGGCCTCAACCATGATGTCGAGTTGGAACCCGAGGGTGGCGGGGCGGACATCGGCGGCGATGGCGGCGAGCAGGGGCACGAACTCGGGCGGCGGATCGCCAGCGAAGAGTCCGGAGAACGTCGGGTCGAAGTCCCCCGGAGGCGAAGTGAGCTTCTGACGGGTGTCTGCGACCCGCGCACGTATCTCCGCTGCGGGTAGCGAGCCCTTCCAGCCGGCGTAGGTGTCGATCATGATCAGGGTTGCGACGAGCCCGGGATGACGGCGGTACAGCTCGAGCGCCACAGTGCCGCCCCAAGACTGGCCTGCGACGTGTGCCGGCCCGAGCTCGAGCGTTTCGATCAGGATCGCGAGCCGGTCCGCTATGCCTGCCAACCCGAAGCTCTGCGGAAGGTCGGACGATCGACCGGACCCAGGCTCGTCCCAGGCCACGACAGTGAATTCGTCGGACAGCTCGACGACCTGCGGCTGCCAGATGCGACTGTCCTCTGCCGCACCGTGGACGAAGACCAGCGGTGGTCCCTTCCCGACCCGCTCGTAGGCGATCCGGACGCCATCTGCTTCGACGAACTCCACGTTTGAACCATACTCGGCCGTACAGCGCGAAGCATCCGTGTTTCTGGCTGCGATCATCTGGTTCGACAGTTACCAGGAGACCCAACTTTTTGGGTTGTCTACCAGTCGACGTCTCGCAAGAATGAGTTCCGGTGCTCGATCAGCCGTCGCATGTATCTGGCCAGGACAAGTCGCTCCGCTGCCCGGCCGAGAAATCCCAGTGGTGCCGCGAACGAAACCCGGTCGATCATCAATGTCCCTGCTCCGTGCCGATGAAACAGATGCTCATGTCGGAAGTACGTGAACGGCCCGCGGACCTGCTCGTCGGTGAACCTGTGCGGCGCATCCATCTCCGTGATTCGACTCGTCATGCGAAGCGGCAGGCCGAAGTGCCATGCGCGCCACGTGACCTCCTGGCCGAGACCGATCAGTCCGGATCGAACTCCGCCGACGGCCCTCTCCCGGGATGCTCTCATCGACTCCGTGTGAGCGGTGATGTCACGGGACAGGTCGAAGAGGCGATCAACGGCCAGCATCGACTCCGTGCTGCATTCGAACGAGACCGCCATAGGGCACAAGCTACCAGCGGCTCGCGTCGCAACACTGTTTCTCTGGGGCTTCCGATGTTCGCTTCACGGCTCAGTGGTCGTCATGCTCGTCTTCGAGAAGCATCCCGACCGAGGTGGCGCAGGCGTCACCTCGCCACGCCTCGATGCCCTCGCGGATCGCGAACACGGCGATGACGAGGCCCGCGATAGCGTCGGCCCACCACCACCCGAACAGACTGTTCACGATCAAGCCGACGAGGACCGCCGCGGAGAGGTAGGTGCAGATGAGGGTCTGTTTCGAGTCAGCGACAGCCGAGGCTGACCCGAGCTCGCGGCCCGCGCGCCGTTCGGCGAACGAAAGGAACGGCATGATGAGCACGCTCAGGGCTGTGATGACGATGCCCAGAGTGGAATGCTCGACACGGACCTGACCGACGAGTGCTAGCAGCGAAGAGACCGTCACATAGGCGGCGAGCGCGAAGAACGCGACAGCGATGACACGCAGAGTGCCCTTTTCCCAGCGTTCCGGGTCGCGGCGAGTGAACTGCCACGCCACAGCTGCCGCCGAGAGAACCTCAATAGTGGAGTCCAGACCAAATCCGACCAGCGCAGCGGACGAAGCAATCGTCCCAGCACTGATCGCAACGACGGCCTCAATCAGGTTGTACGCAATCGTCCCGGCCACGATCCACCGAATACGGCGCTGAAGGACGTGCTTTCGGGCATCAGCGAGGACAGGCGCGGCGGTCGTCATGCGCACGTGCAGCGGTCTCCGGCACAGCAGCCAGGTTCGACATACAGCACCACGCGCAGCAACTCGTCGAGTGCCGGGGCAAGGTGTGGATCAGCGAGTCGGTACCAGGTTCGCCGCCCGTCGGGTACGGCCTCCACGAGGCCGCAACCGCGAAGACAGGCGAGCTGGTTCGACATGACCTGCCGCGACACGTTGAGTGCATCAGCGAGATCCGAAGGATAAGCCGGCGCCTCACGCAGAGCGAGCAGCACTCCCACCCTCGTGGTGTCCGAAAGGGCGTGGCCCAGCCGGGCAAGAGCAGCAGTGTGGGTCACCGTCGCGGTGGTGGCAGCGATCGTCATGATCAGAACAGTACACAACTTTGTGAATTAACGGAACGCTGTAATAAGCAACGCTTTCACCTCCCCCGTTCGGCGGACATCGACTTTCGCAGTGCACCGGCTGTCAGATCGTTTCCGGAGGGGACCCACCGCCGTAGTGACCGACCCCGTCGGGACCGCGACCGCTGCTAGGTTGTTGGGGGTGACTGAGAAACCTGTGATTGCCGTTGTCGGACCAGGAGCAGTTGGGGGTCTTCTGGCGTGGCTTCTTCATCGGCATGGGGAAAACGTCATTGTCGTCGGCCGGAAGGCATCAGTCGAGACGATCAACTCCCTCGGCATCCGTGTCTCCAGCACAATGTTCGGCGGTGGAACCGAATTCGTTCCGGCACGCGAAACCGTTCCCCAACGGGCGAGCGTCATTCTCACGGTCAAAACATTCGGACTGGACGACAGCCTGAACCTGATCGCCGCGGGCACGCCTCGGGATGTGCTGTCCCTGATGAACGGAGTCGGGCACGCAGAGACGCTGTCAGAGAGACTTGACGGCATCCCGGTTTCCGCCGGCAGCATCGCGGTCGAGGCGAGCCGGTCACCGGGTGGGGCCATTGAGCACAAGAGCCCGTTCATCCGTCTCGCGGTGCCCTCTCATTCCAAGGAATTTGCGTCGGTGCGGGCCCTGGCTGAAACCGTTGCTGAGTTCACTGTCGGAGGAACCGACGCGGAAGTGCTCTGGCGCAAGTTCCGCTTCCTCGCACCCCTGGCTCTGTTGACCTCGTACTGGCAAACCGCTCTGGGCGAAGCCCTCGAGAAGGATCCTGCACTCACTCAAGCTGTCCTTTCCGAGGTCGTCGCATGCGAGGTCGCCGACGGCGTGTCCGACACTGTCGAATCGCTCGCGGCCACCCTGTCGGGCCTACCGCAAAGCATGCGTTCCTCGCTACAAGCTGATCTCACGGCGGGCCGGTTGAGCGAACTCGACGCGATCGGCGGGGAACTGGTCCGCCAGGCAGCGCGCCACAGCATCGCCATTCCGGGCATCGAAAAGGTCGTTTCCGAATTATCGGAGAGCCGCTGAGCTCGATCCGACGGCACCAGATACCTCGGTCGGCATCCCACGCGGTGTGACGCTACGACCACCCCGGTCGTGTGCCGGATGCTCAGCACTCTCTGCGGCCGATTCGCAGACCAATCCCCCACGTGACTGTGGCCTCACTACGTTGTAGTCTTGCGCCTAGGAGTGCCGGGAAGCCTGGTCGGCGAGTAATCGTCGATTGGATTGAGCCGTGCGAGTTCTTATCTTCACCTTCGGCACCCGAGGCGACATTGATCCGTTCGCTGCTCTCGCCGAGCGGCTTGGTGCGTCCGGCCACGTTGCCGTGCTTGCGGCTCCCGAGCCGTACCGTGATGCGGTCTCCTCTCGTGTCGGCTTCGAACCGATGGCAACGGAGATGCACCGGGTCATGCGTAGCGGCATGGCCGAACTGCGCGGTCCGGGGCAGGCCCTGACGCTGGCTCGACAAATGTTGACGGGGATGCGCACGTCGCTTGACGAACAATTGGACATCGCCGAACGAGTCCGACCAACCGTGATCGTCGCGCACCCCAAGGCCCTCGGTGGCCTCCACATCGCTGAGCGTCTCGGCATCCCTTTCGTCGCCTCCATTCCGCTTCCGTTCCTCACGCCCACGAATGCCTTCCCCGTGCCGTTCCTCGTGCGCCCGCTTCCGTGGCGCCTGAACCGGCTCACCTACCACTTCAACCGCTTCACGGCACTGGCGTACGGCGGAATGATCAACAAATTTCGTCGTGAACATCTCGGCCTGCGGCGCATGAGCCGGGTCAGCGACTACCTGACGATGCGAGGCGATGCTCCTGCAGCCGTGCTCTATTCGTTCAGCCGGCACGTCGTCCCGGTACCGGGCGACTACCCCGCCACGGCGCACGTCACCGGGTACTGGTTCAGAGAAACTGCCTCGACGTGGGAGCCGCCAAGAGATCTCCTGAACTTTCTCCAGGGCAGTCGGCCGGTCATCTATGTCGGTTTCGGGAGCATGGGATTTGGTGCGAAAGCTGAAGAGCGCGGCCGAATCGTGCTTGAGGCTCTCCAGGAAGTCGGTGTGCGGGCCGTGGTTGCAACCGGTTGGGGCTCCGTTGCCGCGCAATCGACGGACGACGTCTTCGTCGTTGATGATGTGCCGCACGAGTGGCTGTTCCCCCGAGTACTCGCCGTCGTCCATCACGGAGGGTCCGGCACCACGGCAGCCGCCCTGCGTGCCGGGAAGCCCATGCTGATCTGCCCGGTTCTGGGCGACCAACCGTTCTGGGGCCGACGTATCCACGACCTCGGCGCAGGGCCACGCCCGCTACCCTTGCGCAGCGCGACTCCTGACACCCTCGCGGCACGAATCGTGGAGCTGATCTCACAGCAGGAGTACGCGACCGCGTCGGCAGCCATCGGCGAGCAAGTCGCAGCGGAGGATGGCACCGGTAACGCGGTCGAGGTGCTTCAGCAGGTCGAGGCGGCCTTCGCTGCTCGTCGTCTGGCGCCGAACTCATAAGACCCGCCACAAAAAATGACGCCTCTCGCGCAACTGCCGGCAGGGCGAAGAATTCAGTTAAACGAGTTCATCGTGGAGGATGCGCGCAGCGTGACCCATCGCCTGCTCTGCGGACGGTTGGATGACGGCGGGTACCGAGCTGCGAGTGAGCGCAACGACAACGAGGGTCTCGCCGCTCCCGTGTTCGACCACGCCCGCTTCGTGACGAAGGTGGACGAAAGAACCCGTTTTCGAGTACCAGGCGGATGTGTCGGCTGAGAAGTCTGGCGCGAGGCGTTGTCGGAAGACGTTTGCGGCGAGCATGTCGCGTAGCGGTGCTGCCACTGCGTCGTCGATGCTTCCGTTCCAAAGCATCTGGAGGAGATCGGCGAGCCCGCGAGCCGTCCCGGCGTTTGCGCGCTCGATATCAAGTTGGGGCAAGGGAGAGGGATGCCCCTGGATACTTGCGGCGACAACGAGCGAATGCACCGTGGCAGCGTCGAGGGATCGCGTTTGGGTCGCAAGGGAAGCATAAAGCTCTCCGATCGGATGCCGAAGGACGATGCCGCTCGTCCCGATGGCCTGAAGCCACCTTGTGACGTTGCCCGGGGAGACGAGGCGGAAAAGTGCATCGGCTGCCGTGTTGTCGCTGAGTTCGATTGCGAGCCGAATGAGGTCTCCGACGGCGATCGCCGCCGGGTGCGTGAAGCGGGCAAGGCCCGGACCGCCCAGGGATCGGTTTGCGACATCGATGCGCACCGGTGTGCTCAGATCCAGCTCACCACGATGTGCGGCGTCGAGGGCGGCCGCGGCGAGTGGCAACTTGGCGACGGAGGCAAGCGGAAACGGGCGATCAGCGTCGAGCGCGAGCTCGTGTCCCGTGCCGAGGTGCCGCACCAAAAGGGACCCCGACAGTCCCGCCGTCTCAAGAACGTGACCTGCTCGGCGTAGGGCTCTCGCCCCCGCGCGGGAGTCCTGCATCGGGATGCTCACGATTGCTCTTCACTGACGCCGCCGAGCGCCGCAGCGATGTCCTGCCGGAGGGCAGTATCGAACAGCTTCGCGGCGTCAGGCGTGAGTGACTCGAGCCGGTACGCCCGAGACACCCCGAGTTCACGAACCGCGAACCATGGCATTCGCCACGCGGCCGCCTGCTCCCGGGTACAGAGGAGCCAGTCGTCGCCTGCGAGCGCTCCGGTGAGCGCGCGGACAACACCTGCACTTTCGTAAACCTGGTGCGCTGCCAACCCGGATTCCGCAGCGGCGGCTCTCACAGTGGAAAGGAGTGGCGTCGACGCATCCTCCGCCAACACGGCAATACGCGAAGCTGCGCGGGGCCCCAGCGCCCGCGTCGGTCGTAGAGCCGTTAGTGTGAGCGGCCGTAACCGATCGGTAGCTTGTGCGAGCCCCAAGGGCACCATCCAATCGGCACGTGCCGTCTCGACGGGAAGAATGGCGGCATCCGCTTCCCCTAGCCGAAACCGCAAAGAACGTCGCTCCCGGTCGTCTTCTTCGATCTCCAGGTCCGTGCCCGCTCCCAGCGCTCTTAACCGAAGAGCCGCCCACAAGGCAGGATCCAGGTCTTTAGGTACGAGGAGGCGGACGGTGCCGCGACGATGGGACTCTGCAGCATCAAGAAACGAACGCTCCGCGCTCAGCAGCGCCTGCGCGTGCCCGAGAACGGCAGCGCCGAGAGGCGTCAGCCGCACCTGACGTGTGCTCCGCTCAAACAACGCTCCGCCGAGTCGCGTCTCGAGCGCGGCGACGCGTCGACTCACCACGGGCTGGTTCGTTCGCTCGTCATGCGCGGCCGCTGAAAAACTCTGTCGGCGGGCTACCGCGACGAACGAGCGGGCACCACTGAGAACATCCATCCCCTAATTATGCTGTTGTCACATCAATCTCGTCGTTTTTGGCTTTGAGCACATCACGGTCTCCGCTCAGACTGGGGCCATGAAACCATTTTCCTCATCTCAGCCGGAGATCCGGCCCTTCGACCCGACCCGTCGCGGGGTTCTCATGCTCGGTGCAAGCGGACTTCTCGCTACCACGCTCATCGCGACTGGCAGGCCGGTGGCGGCAGAGGAAAAGCAGCACGGAAAGGGGCCGGGCCTCCGGCGCCTCGACCGGGCGCTCAGCGACCTCGAATCGGAGACGGGCGTCACGATCGGTGTTGCCGCAGGACAACATGGACGCGGCCCATACACCTACCGAGGCGGTGATGCCTTCCCGATGTGCTCCCTTTTCAAAACGCTCGTGGTCGCTCGGCTGCTGCGCGACCACGCATACGACGATGAGTTCTGGAAGCGGCGTGTTTCGTTCCGTGAGGATCAGATTGTCGAGAATTCCATCATCTGCGATGCTGACGAGGATCGGAATATGAGTGTCGAGGAACTCGCGGACGCGGCGCTCCGCTTCAGCGATAACACGGCCGGTAATCTTCTGCTCGAACTCATCGGCGGTCCATTGCAGATCGGGGCATACGCTACATCACTCGGTGCGCGATCGACGAGACTAGACCGCTGGGAACCTGAGCTCAACGAAGCGATCCCCGGTGATCTCCGCGACACCAGCACACCGTCCGACATCCGGAAACTGTACGAGACCGTCCTGCTCGGCGAGGCGCTGAGCACGCTTGGCCAGGCAAGACTTCGTGCCTGGATGCTCCGCAACGCGACCGCCGGCAAACGGCTCGGGGCGGCCCTTCCACCGGGATCCGAACTCGCCGACAAGACCGCCGCGGGCGGCTTCGGGGTCGTGAGCGACGCCGGTGTCGTGTGGCAGGAGGGGCACACTCCCCTCACGATCGCGGTGATGACCCGGACCGACGATGCCGACGCGCCCAACGACAACTCGGTGGTTGCGCGTGCCGGAAAGCTGATCATCGAGGAACTTTTCTGATGGGCGGTCACAAACCAGCCCGTGTCATTCCCGTTGTTGTCGGACTCGCGATAGGTTTCGTCTCGGCCGCGCTCCCGATCGCGCCATGGCTTGCCACCGGCGCAACACTGCCGCTGCAGAACCTCTGGCAGACGAGCGTCCTGCCAGAGGACATGCCATTCAGCCTTCTGCCCGTGAACCAGTACTACGCGATTCGAATAGCGGTGATCCTGGTCGTCGGCGGAGCCCTCGCCGGCCTGACCATACGCTTCGTCAGGTGGGCGGCGGGAGTGCCGTCTTGGTCGGCTTCTGCCGGCCTCCTCCTCGCCCACGGTATCGCCATCATTCAAAGTTTCGTTGCCGTCGCCGACGGTCTGGGGATAGCCGAAACGCAGTCGGATCCTCGACCGTTGCTCTACTTCGGCGGAATGCTGAGCGGCACCGTTGTTGCCGCGCTGCTAGCGCAGGGCGTATTCTGGCTGGCATCCCGGCGGGCCGTCGGTCCCGTCACCCTTGCCCTGACCCTTTCCGCCGTGCCATTTGCATCCTGGATCGTGGACGCAGTTACGATGCTCAGCGCTCCCGCCGGTCCTTCGCTTGAGATCTCGTCAATCTCGCGCTGGCTTCCGGCGATCATTGTGGGCGCCGCGCTCGGCTGGTGCGGTGTTCGCCCACTCCATCGGCTAGGGATCTGGCTGATCTCTCTTGCCGCCCTCTGGATCACGCCCGCACTCTTCACGTCCCTCTGGAACGCACTTGGGATGCGCATCCTTGACGGCGATCTTCGAGCGATGAAAGAGGTAGCGACCCAGATTTTCCCCCTCGCTTTGAGCATCGGCGCGCTCCCGGTGCTTCTCGCCCTGGTTCTAGGCGGAATTATCAGCGGTGCGCAAGTGACGATTCATCGTCGCGCGCTCAGGTCAGGAGCAGCAGACGGCCACACCGCGCACCCAACGAAGTGACTCGGGAATGCTGCGGCACGGCCGCGGGGCAACGCGCCGAGGTCAAACCACAGTTTTCGCATCCCGTCGCGGCCCCACATCTGATCGACTTGAGGATCCAGGGTGCGATGATGAGGCGGTGACTAGTGACCTCGATCCTGCGTTGGTTCCCGAGCTACTTGTGTCCGATGTTGATAGAAGCATCGAGTTCTGGTGCAGCGTTTGCGGGTTCGAGGTCCGCTACTCCCGACCGGAAGAGCGGTTCGCGTACATCGCGCTCGGCACAGCGCACGTAATGCTCGAACAGGTCGGCGTGGGCAGGAACTGGGTCGCCGCCCAACTTGAAGCGCCATTCGGCCGAGGTATCAACCTCCAGATCACCGTTCCCGACGCCGACAGGATTGCCGATGCGCTTGCAGGTGCCGGAGTCGAATTGTTCATGCAGCTCGAAAGCAAGTGGTACCTCACCGGTGACGAGGAAGCCGGTGTACAGCAGTTCGTCGTCTCCGATCCGGACGGCTATCTGATCCGATTTCAGTCGCCTCTCGGACGACGTGCGACCGTCCGATAGCCTCACGCGAGCGGGACCGTCCTCACGGGCAGACGCGAACCCTGCGTCCATCGAAGCTGACGATGTCGCCGAGCTGCAGTTGCTTTCCGCGTCGGCGCTCAACCTCGCCATTCACGGCCACAAGGCCGTCGATGATGGCCTCTTTCACGTTTCCGCCGGAATCGAGGAGGCCAGCGAATTTCAGGAACTGCCCGAGGCGAATGGCCTCACCACCGATCGCCACGTCGCCGATCGGAGCTGGATTCGTCATCCCCGAATGTTAGTCGACCGGATGCCGCTCTCAAGCAGATCGCTCAACGGAAACGTTCAGTGGGAGCCGGTTGCTTTAGCGGTGCCCGTCAGACCGGTGCTTCAGCAGCTCAGTTGGTTCGAGAAGCCGCTGACTGAATGGCCTGGGCAAGGTCGCGGGGACGGCTCCACATGGGCCAATGCCCGGTCGGGAGGTCAATGACGTCGAGGTGCTCGATGTTCGCGACTTCGGCAAACATGGCATGGCCTGCGCGGGCCAGCTCCAGCACCTGCGCGCTCGGGAGCGAGCAGCACACCAAGGTGGTCGGGACCTTGCGGCGGGCATCGCTCGTGAGCTCGACGGGCTGACGAAGCACGGGCCCGGGCTCAGGGACGGCCCGGACCCGGAAACGCTCGAGGACCTCTGCGCTCAGGCCTTCGAGGCTCGCCTGCTGTGCGAGGACGTCGAAGGGTGGCAGCGGAAGCTCCTCCAAATCCTCCGGGAGGTCTGGGGCGAAGACGCTTCCCGTCGCCACCGGGCCGGAGTCGACCCACACCACCCGATGAACAAGCTCAGGGTGCCGGTCAAGGACGAGGCTGACGGGAGCGTTCGCCCCACTGTGAGCGACGATAATCGCAGGCTCATCCTCGGAGACCCCGAGCCGAGCGAAAACGTTCAGGACCGCTGCTGCTTGATCGTCGAGAGTCTTCGCCGCACGCTCGGGATCGTCCCCATCGAGACCAGGCAGCGTCATCGCGATTGCCCGAGAGTGGTCGGTTTTCAGGTGTTCAATTACTTCATCCCACGCCCAAGCGCCCAGCCAGTGGCCGGCGATGAGAATGATGGTCGGACTGCTCGTCGTAGTTGTCATGTCAATACCTTCGCAGGCCCTATGGGCAGGTGTATGTCACTATTTATGTCATGAATTTGATGCGGACTGAACAGTGAAGCGAGCAGAACGACTCCATGCACTGTCCGAGATGCTGCGCCGGAACCGAACACGGGGTTACTCCGCGGAGCGGCTGGCGAGAGAGTTCGGCGTGTCCGTGCGCACAGTCAAGAGAGACCTCGTTGCGCTCGAGAACAGCGGCGCGCCCGTATGGTCGCGCCCAGGTCCGGGCGGTGGTTACGGACTGGCGGTAGGCGCGTCCCTGCCGCCTGTCAGCCTGTCCCCGGCGCAGGCCGTAGCGCTCATGGCGGCTGTGTCCGCTGCACCCGATGCCCCCTACGCCGATCTGGCAGCAGCCGGGATCCAGAAGATACTGGACGTCCTCGATCCCAGAACCCGAGCACGAGCCGACGAGCTGGCCGGCCGCGTCTGGGTCAACTCGATTCCCCCCTCTTCGCGCGCAATCAGCTCGGCGCTGGAGGAAGCGATGTCCGAGCAGCGAGTAGTCCGCCTTCGCTACACATCGAGAAATGGGACCATGACCAACCGCGACGTCGAACCCGTGCTGTTCGCCTCCACGAACGGCCAGTGGTATCTAGTCGGGTGGTGCCGACTGCGCGACGCAATGCGATGGTTCTCCGTGTCGCGCATCGAGCGAGCCAGCGTAACCAAGACAGCGTGCAGCGGCCATACCGTCCACGAGGTCGGAGAACCCCCAGCGAACGCCAGACCAGTGCACGGTCGGGAGGAGTGAGCCGCTCAATGAACCTTCCGGTCAGTACAGCTAGTGGCGGCGCTCGATGTGGTCTTTTGCAGCCTTCTCAATGCTCGATCGGTCCGAGCAGGGCGATTGCGACCTGGATCGCCGAGATGGTCTTGCCGGGCAACAGCGTGTCGACCGTGCCGGGGCCGCCGAGCGCGGGCAGCGGGGTGAAGATGAACGACTCGTCGTACGGCAGCTCGCCGTGGAGCGCGACGGCCTCGAGATACGGCTGCCATGCAAGCGTCCTGGACAAGTGCTTGCCGGTGAAGCGGATGGCCGGGGTCAGAAACGACGTCAAGCGGGAGCCGAGGCCGGTCGTCGTTGCGCTCCGGTAGAGGATCGCGACGACGCTTCGGTCATCCTCCCAGGTGATGAGGTCGCCAAGCGCCGTCGCCATGATGGGGACTGCTACGCCGTCGCCGGTCACCTTTCCGATCCGTTCGCCGATCGCGTCGGCGTACAGGACCGGGTCGATGACCCGCAGGAAGCCGTTCGCGAAGCTCCCGAGTCCGTGCTCCGCCCAGATGTCGACGAGCTCACCCGGGACTCGATCGCGGTAGGCGTCGATGGAAGTTCTAGGCATCGGTGCGTGCGGCACGAAATCGGGGATGTCGATCACGAGCGCCAGCCTATCGGCCCCGATGGTGTCACCTTCTGGGAGGAAAGAACGCGAATCTGGCTCGCGATCGTCTGCTGCTGGTCGATCACGTCGACGCGGACGATCTCAGGGGTACGCGGGTGCGGGTCGAAAATTGCCCGAGCCGCGCTGTTCCTTACGACCTTGATATCGGCTCGGCTGTCCCTATACAGCCGCCAAGCGTCGGCGTACGGTAACGATCATGAACAGATCGTCACTGCCGCAGCGCCTAGCCCGGGCCGTGGGCGATAGCCCCTTCTCAGAGCGGTTGGCTGACGCCCAGGAGCTGGTGTACGGGCCGATTCTCGACTGGGCACGGCGCAGCGTATTCCAGACCAACTACCTTGGCCACTCTGTACATCCGCTACTCACTGACCTGACCCTCGGGTGCTGGGTCAGCGCTTCACTCCTTGACCTGGCCGGTGGATCTCAGGCACGTCGCGGTGCCACCCTTTTGGTTGGAGTTGGGCTGGCGGCGGCAGTTCCGACCGCTATCGCAGGAGCCAGTGATTGGGCCGAATTAAAAGGCGACGAGCGTCGGATCGGTGCGGTGCACGGACTAGGCGCCGACGCCGCCATCTTTCTCTTCCTCGGCTCCCTGATCTCGCGGAAGCTCGGCCATTACACCCTGGGGACGGGGCTCAGCCTGGCAGGAAACGCCATCGTGGCAGGAGCCGGCTTTCTGGGTGGGCACCTGGCGCTCAATCGCGGAACCGCCCGCCGGACCACTGCTCTCGCGGAGAGTGAACAAACACAACTCCCCCGGCCCACAAGCTGATGCGTTAGCGACGACGTACAAGAACGCTTAGAGGGAAGGGCCACTGAGGCGGCGAGCGATGATCGCCGCGTGTGGGCGTTGGCCGGGATCGACTCGGGTATGCGTCTCGACTATCTCGAAGCCTGCAGCGGCCAAAGCATCATGCATCAGCGGGACCGGCCAGCAGTAGGCCGTAACGACGGCATGGTCGAAGGCGTCGATTTGGTCGCCTTCGAAGAACCCGAGAAGCAGTGTTCCCGTGGGTCGGATGCAGCGGGCGAACTCGTTGAGCAGCGCCGGCACATCATGCGGCGGGGTGTGGATGAGCGAGTACCAGGAGAGGATCGCGGCCAGTGCGCCATCATCGGCCGGTAGCGCTTCGAGGGTTGCGACTCGAAACGGAACCTCAGGAAATCGGGCAGGGGCGCCACCGATGAACTCACTCACCATGTCGACACCTTCGACCGCCACCCCGTGGTCGTGCAGAAACTTTGTCCAGTGGCCAGGGCCGCATCCGGCGTCCATCGTCGGGCCGCCGATATCTCGAGCCCACCCAGAGACGAGGTTCTGGTCTTCTTCCGCCATCGCGGAGAGCGAGCCGAGCGCCTCCGTGTACTCCGCAGCTCTTTGCCCGTAAGCCAGTCGCACTGCATCCGTCAGCATGCACCCGACCTATCTGCGGCGTCGGCGACAACGAGCACGGACGCGAGCGGGATGCCGGTCCGCCAGCGTTCCGGCAGCTTGATGTGGTTCTCAAGCACCGGGTTCACGACGCCTTCCCTCGAGACCAGCCGCAATCCCGGTCTCTGGCGTTCGATCGATACGGTCCCTGCTGTCAGCCCACCGGACGGAACTGGGTCGAAATTACCCAGTCCGACGCCTTGTGCGCGACTTCGTTCGCGAATCCCATCGAGGCACGAACGTGGAGTCCGAGCCAGACTCGTGCGTCCATCGCATCCTGGTCCCAGGCATCGGTGCTGTCGTAATGCCTCGTCGTCGTCGAAGCCACAAGGGCCGGAATGTCTATGTCGAGAGAATCCTCGCCGAAGAGGTATCCGAAGACGTTGGATGTCGAGCCGGTCACGCAAGCGTGCCCACTTGCATAGTCGGAGTAGGGCGGAGTCTGAACCATAGGCGTCCAAGTGGGGTCAGCCACGGTTGCATCGTTGCCGTCGGTGTCTGCCTCGCGGATAGCGGTGATCGGGCGCCAAGTGGGAACGTCGAATTTCGCACGCCAGCACGTGATCAATGCGTCGGCGGTCGACGTTCCAAGCAGTGCAAACGCTCGTGCACTGTCGACGATGTTCAGCCCCCGTCGTGTCACAGCGTCACGCATGGCCGCGTGATACTGCGGTACCGGGTTGGCGCTGAAGAACCGGGCGATCTCTGTCTGCACGTCATTCCGCGCTGAGCCCGTCAGTGAGCCATATGCTTTCACCTCGGCGAAATCCGCAGCGTAAGCCTCGCTGTCGAGCGGGTACGGCTCGGGGAGCTCGAATTGGGTTGCCGACTCGAGCGCCAGCGGGCGCACGAAGCCCAACCAGGGAACCGCGAAAGGAAGGAAGGCATCCGGGGTGGGACGCCAGACTCCAACGGCGGGTTCGACATCGAACGTGACCGGGGCATTGAGCCCGTCCTCGTGCCGCGAGCGGATGAGGGATGCCGCAGCTGACGCTCCGGCCAGGATCCCGCGAGCGAGCGCTTTGTCCTTCGGCATCCCGGACAGCGTCTTCAGATAATCGGCGCGGAGTGCCCGTGCCGAGAGAGGGAAGTAGTAGCGGAGTACTGGAGTGGTCCCCGAAAGTTGGACACCGAATCTAGGTTCTTTCTTCAGGGAGTAGTCAGATGTACTCGAAAAGCACGTTGAGTTACCCCGACGCA